>JAGAKR010000021.1 GCA_017625535.1 Bacteroidales bacterium
TAAGAATCCATTTGTATGCTGTCTGTTTATCTTCTTCTACATTTTCGTCAGTCGTTCATTTCCGTTGCCGTCTGCATTTTTGAGTACAGACATTGAAAGGGGAAAGGTTTTCGGGGTGAATACTCTCCGTAGGAGGAAGGTTCAGTCCGAAATGGCTTGCCGCCCTGACCTTTCAACTTTCAAGGGCTATTGTACTACCTTCGCAGACGAGCAAAGGAAAGGGGCGAATGACGGAATCGGTAAACTCATAATATCGCAGATTGATGATAGACCATATCAAATATTACCCTGCAATAATGAAAAATGCACCATCCTTTTGCTCGCTCATAAAAAAGTTGTACCTTTGTGTATCAGTAGTTATCTCATTGGTGCAAAACAATAAAGAACTCTGAAATAGGAACGGTTGCCATCTCGTTACCCAAATTCCATGCAACTCGAATAACCGTTTAATTCTAAGATAATTGCAAATTCTGCGATTTTTTTCTAAAAAAAAAGGACGGCCTTGGCCGTCCCTGTTGTGTCAATTTTTAAAAGTGTGCTCCTGATTACTCCGCAGAGGCTGCTGCCTGCTGTGAAGGAAGTTGTGTAGGAGTAGTTTTGCTGGCCGGAATGCCCAACTCGCTCTTTACCTGAGGAAGCAGGTCTATGCTGCTTGAACCTTTGAAAATGATTGCGCCTGCAGAGAGATCCAACACATATGTGAAGCCTCCGTCTGTTGCAACTTTCTCAAGAGCCTTGTTGGCCTTCTCAAAAACAGGTGCATACAAAGTCTGCTGCAACTGTCCCATCTCCTGCTGTGCATTCTGCTGGAACATCTGCAATCTGTCCTGCATCTCCTGGAGCTCTTTGGTCTTTGCCTCAAGGATGGCTGCAGTCCAAGTACCGCTCTTCTGCTGGTATGTCTGGTATTTGGTATTGAACTCCTGCTGCATTCCCTGCATTGTCTCGTCAAGATCCTTTGCGTAGTTCTCAAGTTTGATTACCGCCGAATCCCTCTCAGGCATCAAGTTGATGAGTTCCTGCATATTGATATGACCGATTTTGGTCTGTGCAAAGGACTGTGTTGCAAAAAGCACCATTACAAGTGCCAAAAATTTTGTTACGTTCTTCATATTAATTATTGGTTTATTATTTTCATCAATACCCAAGGGCCTTTATTACAAGGCTGCTCAAATCATCACCCGGCCTCGCATATGCAACCCCCTGCATAAGGGAGAGGTCAAAGATAATCATAAAATTGCCGTTCTCTGCAATTTTCTTCACAGCAGCATCTACACGCTCCCTTATGGGATCCATAAGTTCCTGTGACTTTTTCTGCATAATGCCGTCCTGTCCAAAGTAACTCTTCTGCAGCTCCTTTACAGTCTGTTCCCTGCTTATGATGTCATTCTCACGCTGCTGTCTTGCCTGTGCAGAGAGAGTTGCCTTCTGTTGCTGGTAACTCTGGTAGAGAGACTCAATCTTTGAGTATTCAGACTCTATCTTCTGCTGGTACTGGTTTCCAAGTTTCTCAAGTTCGGTCTGCGCACTCTTGTACTCCGGAATAGCTGCAAGAATCTTTTCTGTATTTATGTAGCCCACTTTCTGTGCGCCCAACTGGAATGCAGCAAAGAGCATTGCAACTGCAAAAATCAACCCTTTCTTCATAACAATCTGCTTTAATGGTTAGAACTGTTGTCCTATCATGAAGTGGAACTGGCTGCCGCCCTTTTTGAGGCCTTCATTAGGTACCGGATCAAATCCGTATCCCCAGTCAATTCCCAACATACCCACGATAGGGAGCATTACTCTGAGACCCACACCTGCGGATCTCTTTATTTCAAATGGGTTAAAGTCTTTAATGTCTGCCCAGCAGTTACCACCTTCAAGGAACGCAAGCGCATAGATGGTGGACTGAGGCTGGAGCACTACAGGGTATCTCAACTCAACGGTGAACTTGTCATACACCCTACCTGCATATGCATTTCCTTCTATAGGGGTAAGCGAGTAGTTAGGATAACCTCTCAAGCCTATGATATCGGAACCGTAAGTGTTGTAACCGCTCATACCGTCACCACCAACCTGGAATCCTTCAAATGGAGAGAATCCCCAATCCCTGTTGTAAGTTCCAAGGTAACCGAAGTCAGCAGCGGTCTTGAGTACAAAGTCTCCAATGAGTTTTGTATACAGGGCACTCTTGAATGTCCATTTGTGGTACTCAATCCATTTGTACCTCTCCTGATCTGACATGCTCTTGAAGTCTGTATCCTTTGACTTGAACAACGAATATGGTGGAGTGAGCTGTACTGCCAATGTAAAGTCAGATCCGCCCCTCGGATAGATAGGCTGGTCTGTAGAGTTCCTGTTGAGTGTAAGCTTGTAGCTGAAGTTGTTTGATTTTCCGTTTGCGAACAGGAAGTTGTAGTTCCAGTCCTTCAGTTTGTACTGTTGGTAACTGAGTTCATGGTACAGTACAAAGTAGTCATCAGGCCATTTCAGGCGCGAGCCCAAAGAGGCCGCAACTCCGAACACCTCCATATACTCATCATCATTAAGATAATAGTAGTAAGAGTTTGTCTGTCTTGTAAAGTATACAGATGCGCTGAGTGACATAGGTTTCTTTCCGGTAAGCCAAGGCTCCATGAAGCTTGCAGACAACGCTGTATAATATGTACCGTTTGTCTGGAACCTTATGGCCAATGTCTGTCCGTCTCCAAGAGGAACCGGCCTCCAGGCCTTCTTCTCAAACACCCTTCTTACAGAGAAGTTGTTGAAACTTACACCAAGTGTACCCACAAATGTGTTTCCACCCCATCCGCCAGAGAGTTCCAGCTGGCTGTTCGGCTTCTCCTCAACATTATACGCTATATCCACTGTGTTGTTGTTAGGATTAGGTATTATGCTGTATCCTGCAGAAGACTGGAACTTCTCAGGATCAAAGTGTCCTATTGAACCGAGCTCCCTTATTGACCTCTCAAACTCAGACTGGCTGTAAAGGTATCCGGGACGTGTATATACAGCCCTTCTTGCAACCTTCTCGCTTGTAATGGTGTTTCCGTTTATCACCACGTTGTTGAATGTTGCAGGCTTGCCCTCCATAATGCGCATCTCAACATCCACAGAATCACCGTCAATGGCAAGCTCTACAGGCATCACGTTAAAGAAAAGGTAACCGTTGTCGGTATACATTTTCCTTACATCCATATACTGCTGCTTAGGGTCTCCCTGAAGCCTCTTGTCCATTGTTACAACATCATAGATGTCTCCCTTCTTTATCATCAGCACACTGTTCAGCTGCTCAGTAGAGTAAACCGAGTTACCCGTCCAGGTAATGTTCCTGAAGTAGTACTTCTTTCCCTGGTCAAAGAAGATGTCAAGCACCATCCTGTTGTCGGGAGTATAACTTATGGAATCGGACACTACAAGTGCATCCCTGAAACCTGCCTCATTGAACACCTCTATAAGGGCGTTCTTGTCATTTTTATACTCTTTCTCGTTGAATTTCTTTGATCTGAAGAAGTTGGTTATCCTCCTGTCCTTGGTCTTCTTCATTGCCTTGGCCAGTTTGGATTCCTTTATCTCATCATTCACACCGTGGAAGTTGATCTGGTCTATCTTTATCTTGTCTCCTTTCTTTATATGGAAAGTTGCAATCACAGCATTCTTGATTACAGTATCCTCCTGCTGTGTCATATGCACATCAACTTTGTAGAAACCCTTCTCCTTGTAATAGTTCTTGATGATGTCTATAGAAGATTTCTCCACGTAATCCGAAAGTTCGCCTCCCCTCCTGAGTTTGAGCCTCTCGGTAAGGTCCGATTTCTCAGAGTTCTTGGCACCATCAAACAGCCACCTTGAAACCCTCGGACGCTCCTGGAGTTTGAGCACAAGGAGACAACTGTCACCCTTTGGGGAGAGGGAATCTATGTAGAAGCCCACATCTGAGAATTTTCTCTGCATCCATATCCTCTTCATTACTCCCGACAGCATATCGCTTGGGATTTCAACCTCATCACCCTTCTGCAGGCCTGTAAGTGCAACTATACGGTCTGCATTGAGGTAACTTGTACCCTCAACCTTTATCCCCTTGAGGACATATTTCTTTGGAGCAGAATAGTCAACCACAGTCTGCTGGTTATTCTGGGCCAAAAGTGCATATGGCATCAGAAATGCCAGTACAATCAATATTTTTCCAAACAGTTTCATCTATGTTACAATTAAACTTTACCGAACCTCCTCTCCCTCCTGCTGTAGGCATCCAATGCCTGCTGGAACTCCGTTTTGCGAAAATCGGGCCAAAGCACTTCAGTAAAATAATATTCAGTATATGCGGTCTGCCACAACATATAGTTGCTTATCCTCTGCTCCCCGCTTGTACGTATGAGCAGATCTGGATCAGGGATTCCGGAAGTTGACAGGTTTGCTGCAAGATCCTGTGCCGACATCTGTGGAACCTCCCCATCCTTCATCTTTGATGCGTTGTCTGCAATGAATTTGTTGGCAGCCTGCATAATGTCCCATTTGCCGCTGTAACTCAGGAAGATTATCAGCTGCAGGTTGGTGTTGTGCTCTGTAAGTTTCATACAGTCTGCAATTTCATCCCTGAGTTTCTGTGAAAGTCTGCTGAAATCCCCTATTACGCGGAAGCGTACGCCGTTTTTCTGGAATGTTGGTGTCTCCATTGAGATGGCCTTGAGCATAAGCTGCATGAGACCTTCTATCTCCTCTACCGGGCGGTCCCAGTTCTCCTCTGAGAATGCAAAGACACTAAGATACTTTATCCCCTTCTCAACGGCCAGTTCGGTACAGGCACGCACGCTCTCCACTCCCTCCTTGTGGCCGTAAAGCCTCTCCTGTCCGCGCTGCTTGGCCCATCTGCCGTTACCATCCATTATAATTGTAACGTGCTCAGGGACATTTAATTTTTCAGATGCCATAAAAACATTTTAACAAATTGGGCGCAAATATAAGAAATTTATTGCATATTTCTCTTATCCTCTCCCCATAATAGTTTCTGATTCAGGGCTGCAATGAAATTATTGTTTATGGAGATGCTCTTGATTGGGAATTCCCCTTTTGTTATTGTAAGTTTTTCCCCTGCATTGAGGTTTACCGAACGGTTGTCCACTGTAAGGAGAGCCTGCGGGTTCCTCCCCTGGAAGGAGATTTCAACTGAAGAACTGTCGGGAACAATGAGGGGCCTCACATTAAGGTTATGTGGCGAAATTGGGGCAATTATGAGCACTCTGGAATCTGGGGTTACAATGGGGCCGCCTATACTCAGAGAATAGGCTGTTGAGCCCGTTGCTGTGGCTACAAGGATACCGTCAGACCAGTATTTTGGCAGTTTCTGCCCGTCTATGGCAATGTCTATCTCCAGCATTGAAGGGGTTGTCCTCTGTATGGTTATCTCATTCATTGCATATGGGTAGAAATCCACGGGAAGGGAGTCTTTCTGCAGATGCAGCAGGGCCCTCTCCTCTATGGTGTAATCCCCCCTTATGAGTTTTTCAATCCAGGGGTTGCTCTCCTCCACGCAGGCGGTTGTAAGGAAGCCCAGACGGCCGAAATTTATCCCTGCAATGGGAATTTCCCTCTCCCTTACCACGGTAAGCGATTCCAGGAATGTTCCGTCTCCTCCAAGTGAGAGGAAAATGTCTGTATCTGCAGGGAGTTCTGCAAATGAATCAAACACACCCCCCTGTGGCAGTTCCTGCCAGAACTCCTTTATGAGATTGTAGAACGAACTGTGATAACAGAACTCCACATCCCTGTATTCTTTGAGTTTGTTTACAAAGAGAACCAGCTTGCCTATATTGGTCTTGTCTATCCTTTTTCCAAAAAGTACCGCCTTCATGCACTAAAATTTTATGCAAGATAAAAATTTTTGGTCTAATGATTGTTCTATCAGTTACAAATTGCATATTTTTGTAATGACTAACCTATGAATTTCTAAAATTTTACATTATGACCGTACTGAGTGTGAATATAAACAAAATTGCCACCATAAGGAATTCCAGAGGAGGCAATATGCCAAATGTGCTTGAGGCTGCAGTAAATTGCGAAAAGTTTGGCGCACAAGGAATAACCGTGCATCCAAGACCGGATGAGAGACATATCAGGTACCAGGACGCAAGGGATATAAAGCCGCTCCTTACAACAGAATTCAATATAGAGGGCAATCCAATTGAATCTTTTGTAAACCTTGTACTGGAGGTGAAGCCTGCCCAGGTTACACTGGTTCCGGATGCCCCGGATGCAATTACATCAAATGCAGGATGGGATACGGTAAATCCAAAGAACAGGGAGTTCCTTACAGAGATTACAAAAGTTTTCCACTCAAACGGGATAAGGGTATCCATATTCATAGATCCTGTGGAGGAGATGATAAAGAATGCCGTTGACACCGGCTGCGACCGTGTGGAGTTATACACAGAGGCCTATGCCGCCAATTATATGAAAAACAGAGAGATGGCAATTGAACCATATGTAAGGGCAGCAGAGACAGCGGTGAAATGCGGACTTGGCCTGAATGCCGGGCACGACCTCAATCTGGACAACCTCAAATACTTCAATGACAATATCCCCGGGCTTCTTGAGGTATCCATAGGACACGCCCTTATAAGTGACGCTTTGTATATGGGACTTGAAAATACCATCCAAGCGTACAGAAGGCAATTGCTGTAATATAAAATTTGACTATATTTGCGGTTTGGAAAATTAATGATAAACTTATATAAAATGAAACAATTGAAATTGATTTTGGCTGTTGCAGTTGCTGCTGTTGTATGCTCTTGCAATGCTACCGGCAACACTGCCGCAACCCAGACTTCAAATCCTGCACAGACAGGCGCAGTTGCTCCACAGGGCAGCATCGTTTACATCCAGTTGGATTCCCTCATCAACCAGTATGATATGTTCAATGACCTGAGGTCTGAACTTGAGAGCAAGGCTCAGGCTATCCAGGACGACCTTACAAAGAAAGGAAGGTCTTTTGAGAGCGCCGTAAAGGATTTCCAGACCAAAATAGAGAAAGGTCTCCTTACAAGATCACAGGCAGAGGAGCAGCAGCAGAAACTTGCTGAGAGGGAGCAGAACCTCCAGAGCCTCAGCCAGCAGAAACAGTATGAGATGGCAGAGGAAGAGGCTGTAATGAGCAGAAAAGTTATGGATGCAGTGAACACTTTCCTTAAGAAATACAATGAGGAGAAAGGTTATGCACTTATCCTTACCACTTCTGCAGCAAGCAACACTGTAATTGTAGGCAACCCTGCATTGGATATTACCAACGATGTGCTTGCAGGTTTGAACGACGAGTACATCAAATCTAAAAACAAATAAATTGAAAATTGCAATATTATCGTGTTTCTACCCTTACAGAGGGGGGATTTCGCAGTTCAATGCCTGCGTGCTGCAGGAGTTGGAAAAGAGCCACACCGTAAAGGCATTCAACTTCAGGAGGCAGTATCCCGACATCCTTTTTCCGGGAAAGACACAATATGTTACAAAAGATGATAATGCCGTACCGGTAGAGTCCCAGGCTCTGCTGGATACGGCAAATCCTTTTTCATACATTGCCACAGCCAGGGCAATAAGGGAGTGGAACCCCGATCTTCTTATAATGAGATACTGGATGAGCTGGTTTGCCCCATCACTTGGCTACATTGCAAGGCATATGAAAAAGGGCTGCAAGGTAATATCCATTCTGGACAACGTTGTTCCCCACGAACCCCACTTCTTTGACAGGCCTTTTACAAAGTATTTCCTCAAGCCTCAGGACGGTTTTGTTGTGCTGTGCAATGCGGTAAGGCAGGACCTGCTCAACATTATGCCTGATGCAAGGCATATCTGCACCCCACACCCCCTCTATTCCCATTTTGGGGAGAAGATGCAGAGGGAGGAGGCAGAAAAAGCTGTCGGGATAAAGAACGGGAATACCAAGAATATCCTTTTCTTTGGACTGATAAGGGAGTATAAGGGACTGGACCTGCTCATTGAGGCATTCGGGAAGCTTGACAAGAGTTACAGGCTAATTGTGGCCGGGGAACCTTACGGCAGTTTTGAGAAATATCAGAAACTTATTGACGCGTCTCCAAATAAGGAGAATATAATCCTGAATACTAATTATATTGAGGACAGTCAGGTGAGCAAGTATTTTTCAAGTGCCGATGTGTGCGTGCTTCCATACAGGAGCGCCACCCAGAGCGGTATAAGTTCCATCTCCTACCATTTTGAGGTCCCTATGATAACCACAGATGTGGGAGGCCTCAGGGAAACAATAGGCGAAAGGGGTACCGGAGTGATAATGGAGAACGGGGAACCTGCAACAATTGCCCGTGCCATTGAGGATTACTTTGCACCGGAGAATGCCGGAATGAGGGGGGAGATGATCCTTAATATAAGGAAAGAGAAGGAGCGCCTGAGTTGGGGCACCTTCTGCAGCAAACTTGAGGATTTTTATAAGACATTGTAAAATAAACAACAGATAAAGAACTATGGACTCAATTACAAGAACCCAATTTGATTTCCCTAAACAGACCGCTGTATACAACGGCAAGGTAAGGGATGTTTACACCATAGAGGACAAGTATATGGTGATGGTTGCTACAGACAGAATTTCTGCATTTGATGTTGTACTTCCAAAAGGAATCCCTTTCAAGGGGCAGGTTCTGAACCAGATTGCATCAAAATTCCTGGACAGCACTTCAGACATAGTGAAGAACTGGAAGATTGCCTCACCTGATCCTATGGTAACAGTAGGATACAAATGTGAGTCTCTTCCTGTAGAGATGATTGTAAGGGGTTACCTTACCGGAAGTTCATGGAGAGCTTACAAGGCTGGCGCAAGGGAGATCTGCGGAGTTAAGATCCCTGATGGAATGAGGGAGCACCAGAAATTTGAGAAACCTATAATCACCCCTACCACAAAGGCTGAGATTGGCGGCCACGACCAGGACATCTCAAGGGAAGAGATCATTGCACAGGGTCTTGTAAGCGAGGAGATATACACCCAGCTGGAGAAGATTACCCTTGCATTGTATGAGAGGGGTTGTGAGATTGCAAAAGAGAGGGGCTTGATTCTTGTAGACACCAAATATGAATTTGGTCTGAAAGACGGTGAGATTTACCTCATTGATGAGATTCATACTCCCGACAGCAGCCGCTACTTCTACCTTGAGGGGTATCAGGAGAGGTTTGACAAAGGGGAGCAGCAGAAGCAGCTTTCAAAGGAGTTTGTAAGGGAGTGGCTTATGGAGAACAATTTCAGCGGCCAGGAGGGACAGAAAGTTCCTGAAATGACCCCAGAGATTGTAACCAGCATCTCAGACAGGTACATTGAACTGTATGAGAACATTACAGGCTCAAAATTTGAGAAGGCACCTTATGGTGACGACACTTACGAGAGAATTGAGGCCAACGTGAAGAACCTGTTGGCACGTTTGTAAAATAATAGGATTTTATGCGCACTTTATTTGTATTGGCACTTATGCTGGCCACATCTTTTGCCTACGGCCAGAATCCGCCACAGATTGCTGTATCTTCTGAGAAGGTGAATGTAAGCGGTGAGGTTATGTATGTTCACAAGGTAAAGGGGAAGGAGACACTCTACTCCATTGCCAAGGCATATAACGTAACAATAGATGATATAGTGCGCAAAAATGAGCATCTTAAGGCAGGACTCAAGGAAGGGAGCGTGATCTACATCCCTTCCAAGGGTACGGCCACAGCAGATGTACAGGTGCATACAGCCGCTGAAACCCCTGCTGCAGTACAGGAGAGTGTGCCGCAGGAGGCAGCACAGCAGGTGGAATCATCCGCGCCGCAGGGATGGGAACTCACTCCTGCCAACATAAAGAAGTACTCAAAGAAGAAACATACCGTAAAATGGTATGAGAAACTTGAGGACATTGCTGCCAAATACAAGGTTTCTGTAGAGGATATAGTTGCATTCAATGCACTTGAAACCACCCAGGTAAAGAAGAAACAGGTGCTGTATATCCCCAACAATGAATTCCTGGCAATGATGACACAGGAAAAGGAGGAGTCTCCTGCAAAACAGGAAGAAATACAGGAGCCTGCAGAAACTGAAGTGGCAGAGGTTGAATACAACCCTCTTGATGTTCCAAAAGATAAAAAGATTGATTTTCTGTTTATCCTGCCATTGAACCTGAGGGATACCATAGCGCCAAACAGCAATTTCATGGACTTCTACGTTGGGGCACTTGCAGCACTCCAGAATGCCAATGCAAACATAACTCTGGTAGACCAGCAGATGTACAGTTCTATTGACGGAGTAATTTCTACAGGAGTTCTTGAAGAGAAAAATGTGATTGTTGGCCCTGTAAATCCTGCGGATATAAAGAAAGTGCTGGGTGCAACTGAAGGGAAGAGCATTGTATTCTCCCCTATGGATCAGGGAGGAGAGCAACTGGTTGATGGAAACCCGTTTCTTGTACAGGTTCCACCGGCATCCGTTTCCCAGCAGGAGAACATAATCAGACTGTTTGCAGAGAAATGCTCATCAGATAAAAATGCCTTAGTCATTTACGAAAAAGGGGGAGTTGACACAACCCATCTTGCCATTGCAAAGAGGGTACTGGATTCGGCAGGTGTACATTATGCCACCCTCTCATACGGCATCCTTGAGGGGAGGGAAATATTGGGGAAAATGAACGGATACATGAAGCCCGAGACAGACAATCTTGTTCTGGTACTTTCAAACAGCGAGGCTTTTGTAAGTGACGTTGTAAGGAACCTCAACCTCATACATACCAATCCTCTTGAAGAGAACAGGAGGAACATAACCCTGTTCGGACTTCCAAGATGGAGGAACTTTACCAGAATTGAAGTTGACTATTTCCACAGGATGAACCTTCATCTGTGTGTCCCTTACTTTGTGGATTACAACAGGGAAGATGTAAAGGAATTCCTTATGAAATACAGGGCCCTCACCAACAGCGAGCCCACCCCTTTTGCTTTCCAGGGATTTGATGTGGCAACAGCCGCAATAAACTTGAACAATTCCAATATCGCCCCAGGAATACAGTTGAAACACCAATATACAAGAAAGGGCACCGGCAATGGTTTTATCAATACCGGCACCCGCAATATTGTATACAACAATGACTACACAATATCTGTAATTGAGTAATCCCCTCTACAGATATTTTTCAGAAAGCCACTGCGCCGTTTCTTTATCAAGGAGCGGCGCAATTGTTTCATACACCCTCCTGTTGTATTCTTTCACCCATTCTGCCTCCTGGGAATCCAGAAGATCCCACTCAACACAGGAAGTTGCTATCGGGACAAGGGTATATGTCCTGAACCCGTAGAACTCATTCATTTTATTGAACTTCCATTGCTCCACCAGCAATACATTCTCTGTCCTTATTCCATACTCACCCTCTATGTATACGGCAGGCTCATTTGAAAGTACCATTCCCGGCTCAAGTGTAACAGGATTCTCCTCCATCCTCACACTCTGCGGCCCTTCGTGCACACACAGATAATGCCCTATTCCGTGGCCTGTTCCGTGGAAATACATAACCCCGTCATTGAACAGCGGCCCCCTGGCAAGGATATCCAGCTGACTGCCACGGGTATTTTTGGGGAATTTTGCCATTGAAAGGCGTACCATTCCCTTCAGCACCAATGTATAATGCCTCCTCTGCTGAGGTGTAAGTTCCCCAATTGGAATTGTCCTGGTGGTATCTGTTGTCCCAAACACATAATGGGCACCTGTATCCATAAGGAGGAAATTGTTCTTCCCGACAATTTGTGAATTCTCCGCTGTAGCACTGTAGTGCGGAAGGGCACCTGCAGGGCCGAATGCAACAATAGGCTCAAAACTCTCACCCCTGTAGTTCTCATCCTCACCCCTGAACTGGGCAAACTTCTCCCCAATGGTATATTCATCCAACTGTCCACCTGTAACAATGGCATCATCTATATATTTGAGCACCTTGCACCACGCAACGCCGTCTGCAAGGAACGCCTTCTCAAACCCTGCCTTCTCCCAATTGTTCTTTATGGCCTTGAAATGATTTACTGTACCACCCAATACTGGGTCATCCATAAACCTTGCACCCGGGATGTCCAGTGCCTTCCAGTCCCTTACGGTAATCTTGCTCTTCTGACATATCCTTAGAGTACCTGCAGGAATTTCCCCAAGTATACGGGTAAATGAATCGTACGGGTGCAGTTCCACCCCTTCTGAAAGGAGTTTGTCCCTTACCTCATCCGATATTGAACTGAGGTTTGCAAACAGGTGTGTTGCGGTATTTGTAACTATGGCATACGACTGCACAAGTGGGTTGTACTCTATATCCGTACCCCTTATGTTGCACAGCCAGGCCACATCATCACACATTGAAATTATATATGCAAAGCGTTCATCCTTTACACCAAGTGCATCCACCACTCTCTGGTGCTTTGATTTTGGAGATTCTCCCGCATATTGCACATCCATATATTGTACAGGGTTGAACACAAGTTGTGGTCTTCCTTCCCAAAGTGAATCAAAAATATCCTCTATAAGTGCAACTGTACAAGGGGCCAGTTCCTTCCGGAGCCCCTCATATTCACTGTATGGGAACAGGGAACTGTCAATTGCCACCATCTCACCCTCAGGATATTGCCCCAGAATCCATTCCGCAATGGTTGGGGTCCCCTCCATCTTCAGCCTCATAAGTTTTATATGTGTACCCTGCAGCTGGGATGCCGCCTGTACAAAGTACCTTGAGTCTGTCCACAATGCGGCACTCTTAAGGGTTATAACCAATGTTCCTGCAGATCCGGTAAATCCGCTCAGCCATTCCCTCACTTTATATCTGTTCTGGGTATATTCTCCAAAATGGGGATCATTTGTCGGGATAATGATTGCAGATACTCCCATCTGCTCCATTCTTTTTCTGAGTGCATTTATGGCGTCTGTCCTGTACATTGCTGTAATGTTTTGTTTATTGTGTAAATATAAAAAAAATACCTCAGCAGAATTCTCTGCCGGGGTATTTTTTATTTTATGCGGGGTCAATTACAAAAGTGACTCTGCGTTAAGGTTGTTCTTCTCAATATCCTTGAAGTAGTTTACTGTACCAACTTTCAACTCCTCAGTTGCAGCATCATCACAAACGATGATTCCTTTTGGATGCATCTGAAGTACGCTGATTGTCCACATATGGTTTACACAACCCTCAACTGCATGGTAAAGAGCCCTTGCCTTTGCGTGGCCGTTGGCCAGGATAAGAACCTCTTTGGCATCCATAATTGTACCTACGCCTACTGTAAGGGCAGTCTTAGGTACAAGGTTGATATCGTTGTCAAAGAACCTTGAGTTTGCAATGATTGTGTCAGTTGTAAGGGTCTTCATCCTTGTCCTTGAAGTAAGTGAAGAACCTGGCTCGTTGAATGCAATGTGGCCGTCAGGACCGATACCGCCCATGAAAAGGTCAATACCGCCATAAGATTTGATCTTCTCCTCATATCTTACACACTCAGCCTCAGGATCCTCTGCGTTACCGTTAAGAAGATTCACATTCTCAGGGTTGATGTCAATATGCTGGAAGAAGTTGTTCCACATAAATGAATGGTAGCTCTCAGGGTGGTCCTCAGGGAGTCCTACGTACTCATCCATATTGAATGTAACAACATTCTTGAATGAAACTTTACCGTCCTTGTAGAATTTGATGAGTTCCCTGTAAGTGCCAAGAGGTGTTGAACCTGTAGGGAGGCCCAATACGAAAGGACGCTCTGGTGTAGGACCGAAATCATTGATTTTCCTTACAATGTAAGCCGCAGCCCAGTGCGAAATCTGTGAGTAAGACTCTTGAATAATTAATCTCATAGTTATAATTTATTTATATCATTTATTTGTTCTCTTTCAACAATTCTTTTGCATTCTCCAATGCCGCATCTGTAAGTTGCGCACCGCTGAGCATCCTTGCAACCTCCTTCACCCTCTCCTCGCCCTCAAGCACCCTTATTTTTGTTGCCGCATTGTTATCTTTGTCAAATTCCTTGTATACCAGCAGATGGGTACCCCTCTTTGAGGCAATCTGAGGCAGGTGGGTGATTGCAAAAATCTGCATCCTCTCCCCCATTCTCCCTATGAGTTCTCCCATCTTGTCTGCTATACTGCCGGAAACTCCGGTGTCTATCTCATCAAAAATCATTGTAGGCATACCTGTAAAACGGGCCATCAATGATTTTATGCACAACATTATCCTTGAAAGTTCTCCACCGGATGCCGCCTTCTGCAAAAGTGCCGTCCTTGCACTTCCGTTTGCGCTGAAAAGGAATTCTACAGAATCCTTCCCCTGCAAGGTGTACTTGCCGGCATCCTTCATTGAAACCTCAAATACCGCATGCGGCATCTGCAGTTCCCTTATGCTCTCCTGAAGCACTGCACCAAGTTCCGCAACCTTCCCTCTCCTCAACTCTGTAAGTTCGGCAGCAAGCTCCCCCCTCCTCTCTTCAAGTTCAGAAACCCTTGCAACGAGTTCTTCCCTCTCTACAAGACTCCTGTCTGCACCCTGCAACTGCACCTGAAGCTCTTCCCTTATCTTTATGAGTTCCTCCACGCTCCCAGCCTGGTGTTTCCTCATAAGCGAATAGAGCAGCGAGAGCCTCTCTTCAACCTGCTCAAGCCTCTGTGGCGAAACCACAATCCTATCCTGCAGCGTTTCAAGTTCATCCTCTATATCCTTGCACTCTATCCTGCAACTCTCCAGTCTGTTGCACAACTGCTCCAACTCGGGCACAAAGTTAGAACTCTTTTGCAATATATGGGCCGCATCCTTTATGTTTTGTACTAAAGAGATACCCATAGGCTGCAGCAGTGCATATGCACTGCAGATGTTCTCCCTTATCTGCTCAGAATTGGCCAACTGGTTCTGCTCCAACTCCAACTCCTCCAATTCACCATCTTTCAGTTTAGCCTCGTGCAGTTTGTCAAACTGGAACTGCCTGTACTCCCTCTCCCCTTCACTCCTTGCAATCTGTATATCCAGTTCCTCAAGTTCCTTACGGGTCTGCTGGAGTTCTTTGTATACCTCCCTGTAGCCCTCCAGAACCTGGGATGAACCCGCAAAATAATCCAGCACCCTCATCTGGTAATCCGCATCTGCAAGAAGCAGGTGCTGGTGCTGTGCGTGTATGTCAACAATCCTTGATGCAATCTCTGTAAGCGAAGCCAATGTGGCAGGCTCATCATTTATGAAGTTCCTTGTCCTCCCGGCAGGTGAAATCACCCTCCTGAGGATAAGTTCCTCACCGTCCACATCAAATTCCCCCTCAACCACACAGTTCCTTGCATTGTCCTTGAGTGCCGAAACATCTGCCTTGGCCCCCAACAACAAAGACAAAGCCCCCATCATTATTGATTTTCCTGCACCTGTCTCTCCGGTTATTATTATGAGTCCTCCGGGAAACTCTATATCCAGGGAATCTATAAGGGCATAATTCTGTATGGCCAGTCTTCTGAGCATTACATCAGTTTTTCCATATTGTCAATAATGTCGGCCGCAACATCCTCTTTGCTTTTCAAAGGAAGTGCAACCGGCTCACCCTCCCTGAAGAAGAGTGTAACCTTATTGGTGTCGTATCCGAAACCGGCTCCTGTATCCCTCATTGAGTTGAGTACAATCATATCCAGTTTCTTTTTCTGGAGTTTGCCCTGCGCATTCTGCACCTCATCATTTGTCTCAAGTGCAAAACCCACTGCAACAGTTTTCTTGTCCCTGTTCTCCCCTACCCACGCAGCTATGTCATTGGTTGGGGTAAGTTCCAGGTTATAGTTGCTCTTCTCCCTCTTTATCTTCTTGTCTTCAAAATGAGCCACAGTAAAATCTGCAACCGCAGCACACAGAATTACCGCATCCGCACCGGGAACATTCCTTTTGGTTGCCTCAAACATCTCGCCTGCAGTTGTAACATCCACAACCTTCAGATTTGGATACCCGGCAGCCTTGATGTTTACCGGTCCGCTTACAACAGTTACATCAGCCCCCCTGAGAGCAGCCTCCCTTGCCAGGGCATATGCCATTTTTCCCGACGAATGGTTGGTAATGTACCTTACAGGATCAATCGGCTCCCTGGTAGGCCCGGCAGTGATGAGCACCTTTTTCCCCTTGAGCGGTCCTTCCTTTGCAAAAATGGCCTCAACCTGACATACGATATCATCAGGCTCAGCCATCCTCCCTTTACCCTCCAGGCCACTGGCCAGTTCTCCGCTGCCTGGTTCAATTATCTCCACTCCCCACCCCTTGAGAATCTCCATATTCCTCTGGGTTGAAGGATGTCTGTACATATCAAGATCCATTGCCGGAGCAACCGCAACCTTGCATTTGGCAGAGAGGTAACTGGTGAGCAGCAGATTGTCTGCTACCCCCGACACCATCTTGCCCATTGTATTTGCTGAGCAGGGGGCAATAAGATAAAGGTCTGCCCACAAGCCCAAAGACACGTGGCTGTTCCAATCTCCGTTCTCGGGGTTGTAGAAATCGACAAGAATGGGGTTCTTTGAGAGTGTGGCCATAGTTAAAGGGGTGATGAATTGTTTTGCCATCTCTGTCATAACAACTCTCACCTCCGCACCCTGTTTTACCAGGTTTCTTACCAGCACTGCAGATTTGTAGGCTGCAATGCTCCCTGTAACCCCCAGCAATATATGTTTGCCCTTCAACATAACAAAGGGCTTTAAGCCTCAATCTTGCGTGAATAAATCTCTCCTGCCTGGAACTCCTTAATTGCTACAAGCGTAGGTTTTGGGAGTTTCTCATAATGGCGGGAAATCTCTATCTGCTCCCTGTTCTCGAAAGTCTCCTCCAAAGTGTCTGCAAAATTTGAGAACTCCTCCAGTTTTGCGCTCAACTCCTGTTTTACCTCAGCTGCAATCTGGTTTGCCCTTTTGGCAATGATCATTGTAGACTCATAAATGTTGCCAGTAGGCTCGGCAAGTTCACTCAAATTCCTGGTAATGGTATTACCGTAAACTTTGTACTCTTTGTTCTCCATGTTATTCTGTTTCTTCTGTTTTTTCCTGTTCTGTCTTTATTGTATAATGCTCTATCTTGGCAAAGAGGCCATCCAGTTCCTTCCTGTATTTTGATTCCGGATACTCACTTATAAAGTTGTAGTAGTCATCCACAAAATCAAGATACCTCTCCTTCTTCTTCTCCTCTATACTGTTGAAAGCATATTTGTAGGAAGACATTGCCACATAATAGAGCACATCTTCCCTGTACTGGTTCTCAGAGTTCTCTTTAAGGACATTCTTCAGGGCATATCTGGATGCCTTGTAGTCCTCCATAGTGTAATAAATCTTTGCAGACTCAAAACTCTTCCTCTCCAATCTCTCCATAAGGTCCTTCATCATCTCCTGGCACACAGGATAATACTTGCTTCCAGGATTGTCGTACATGAATTCACTTATTACCATCATGGCCTTTCTGGTAGGGGTCTGGTCAAGTTCATACCTGTAAGTTCCCCTGTAGAGACAGTCAATCCTCAGATACTTGGCCTCCTCTATGAACGGGCTTCTTGGATAAACCTCAATGAATTTTGCCAGAGAAGTCTCCGCTGTCTCGTAGTCACCGTATCTGTAATTGCTCAGTCCATGATAATAGGTTACGGTATCTTCCTGAGGCAATCCCTGTACAAGGAGGTTGAGGTTGTCAAATATATCTGCCGCCTTCTTGTACTTGCCCTTCTGGAAGTACTCGTGTGCTGCCTTATATTTGAGGTCAACATCGTTGCTCTTCATTACGGTATCGTAATAGCCGGCACAAGAAAATTGCAGAAATGCAACTGCCAGCAATATAATTATGCTATTTATTCGCATCTTCCGGCACTTTAGTTTTCCTGTAGGAACTTCTCGGCATCCATTGCTGCCCTGCATCCGCTGCCTGCAGCGGCAATTGCCTGCCTGTAGACAGGATCCTGTACATCACCTGCGGCAAATACGCCGGGAACATTTGTCTTCTGTGACTTGCCCTCTGTAATGATATATCCCTCCTGGTTTGTCTCTACATAATCCCTGAACACCTCAGAATTAGGATGGTGGCCTATTGCAAGGAAGAATCCGTGTATCTTTATCTCCCTCTCCTCTCCTGTCTTGTTGTTTACAAGTGCAGCACCTGTAACACCAAAATCATCACCAAGAATCTCTTTGGTATTAGTGTTCCAGAGCACCTCAATGTTAGGGGTGTTGAGAACCCTCTCCTGCATTGCCTTTGATGCTCTGAGGACATCCCTCCTTACAATCATATACACCTTGTTGCAAAGACCTGCAAGATACGTTGCCTCCTCACAGGCAGTATCACCGCCACCTACTACAGCAACATCTTTCTTGCGGTAGAAGAAACCGTCACAGGTTGCACAGGCAGAAACACCCTGGCCCCTGAACTTCTCCTCAGACGGCAGTCCAAGATATTTTGCAGTTGCACCGGTTGCTATGATTACGGTATCAGCCTCTATCTGTTTCTGTGAATCTATTTCAAGTACAAACGGTCTTTTGGAGAAATCCACTTTGGTAACTATACCGAACCTCACCTCTGTACCGAACCTCTGGGCCTGTTTCTTGAGGTCCTCCATCATCTCCGACCCTGTGACACCCTGGGGATAACCCGGGAAGTTGTCAATCTCTGTTGTTGTGGTAAGCTGTCCTCCAGGCTGGATACCCTCATAAACTACAGGATTGAGGTTTGCCCTTGACGCATAAATGGCAGCCGTATACCCTGCCGGGCCGCTACCTATAATAAGACATTTAATTCTCTCCATTTCCATAGTACATAATATCTTGCAAAGTTAATAATTTTTTTTGAATAGCTTATCTTTTATATAATATTCCCCCCTGAGTTCCCAAACCAGCACAAAAGATGCCAGCCATCTTGAGAACAGGAGGACATACCATACAGCACCCATTGCCGTTACAAGCAGAAGGTCCTCAAGATTACTGTGGGAAATTGAGATATGCGTATTCAAAAGATCAATGTCACGTCCGTCCACATTGCCGTTCTCCACCTCTTCCATCATTACAGCAGCTCCGTATGCAAGCCCAAGGGTGTTGGCAACAATCCACAGGAACGAAGTCCTTGCAGGAAGTCCGAAAAACGCAAGGAAGTACCTCAAGAATTTTGACACCCACCTTATCACCCCATACTCAGCCAGAAGTTTCTGCACAATTGCAAGTGAATAGATAAGGGTTGTCATCTTTATTACAACCTCTACAGTTGAACGGAGCCAGTCCTTGAAGAGCACCATAAACTCCACATCCTGTGTCTGCGCGCTTCCCAATGTGCTTACAACATCTCCCGGCAGGAGTTTATTCAAGAAGAATGCCAAAGTAAAGGCAGAAAGGGTCCTTACAATAACAATCCTCACCGCCGATGTACCTGTCTTTTTCTGCACGGCTGTTTCTGTAATCATATTGTGCGCACAGAGTACCATAGTACAGAGGATTGTAAGCGCCCTCACATCAAAATCAAATGAAGCCGCCACCGAAATTGCAGCATACACATTTACAAAATATCCGGTAACGAACGGAAGCGCCGCCTCTCCAGGAAGACCAAGGCTGTTGAAAACCGGTGCCAGCAGACCTGAGAACCACGGCAGCACATTAAGATACTTGAGGAACATTATTGCAAATGATACCCCAACGGTGATTTTAAGGAGCCATATACAAGTTTTTGTGGTGCCCGGAAGCACACTCTTTATACACCTTAAAATCCTTTCTTTGTGGGACTCCGCTTCAGCCGGAGCCATTCTGTTGTTTTGCATAGGGAAACTAATTTGGCGCAAATTTACACCTTAATTCCAATTGTGTACAACATTTGCCCAAAATACTCATTAAAAAGCAAAACGGAGTCCTCCCTGGAAGGAGAAACCTTTTGGATCATCAGAGTATCTGTTCTTTATCACATACCCCTTGTCCTTTGCAATCCAGCCATCTTGCATACCCAGATAATAATACACACCGGGCTCTATATACAGCGATGCACCACCTCCCAACCCCAACTGCATTCCAATGGAAGCATTGAGGGAATTCTGCAGTTTGGACACACTTAGTTTTTCATCGGAACCGTCATCGTGCTCCAGCACACCATAGATACATTTTTCCAACAGATATCCTCCCGACAGATACAATGAGAAACTCCCCCCCTGCACCAGCCTTGCCTGCAATTTGAGTGGTATTCCCAGATAATGGAGTTTCTGCACGGTACCACGGCCTGAACGGAGCATCCTGGATTTCATATACTGGTAAGAGATTCCGCTCTCAACATAAAGCCCCTCCCATACCTCCTTTGCAACCGACAGTCCCAGCCTCACAGGAGCGCTGTGGTCATACTCATAATTTTTGTACTCTTTTGCTGTATTGAATATATTGGGGCTCATGCTCCCCAGCCACTCTATATCCCCTTCCGGCTTGTAGTCCATATTCACGAATCCGTTCAGGAAGGTCATATTGTTGGATTCCCCTGCTATATTGCTTCCCCCTGCTATATTGCTTCCGCCTGCAGATCCTCCCGGCCCTGGACCTGGAGCCACTTCAGGACCCGCAGCTGGAGCCTGCTCCATTGAACTGCCAAAACTGATTCCGGAATTCCCGGCCGCCAAAGCCAGATATGTCCTGCGCTTTTCTCTCCTGAATTCCTTCTTGCCGTCATTCTGCAGATACTCCAGTTCCTTGAGGTACTCCTCCCTCTCCTTCATTCTCTGCTCCTTCTCTTTGCTCTTCTCCTCTGCCGGCTTTCTGGATTTTTCAGCCTTTACGGACTCCCCCTCCGGATTCTTTCTATCTTTCACCGCTACATCTTCCTCACCGGCATATTCAGAATCTGCACGTTCATCAACCTGCATGTTTTCATCCGCAATCACCACTTCCCCTTCACTCACTTTGTGGGATTGAGCCATATGCCCAATATCCACAGGTTTCACATCTGTCCGTTCAATATCCTCCTGCTGAAAATGCTTGTCCAGCATATCCAAGTTCTGAAGATTCTCCTGTGCAACATAATCCCCAGTGGAAGGGGTTTCCACTTCTGGTGCAAAGAGCATAAATGCCAATACTGCAACTGCAGCTGCACACGCTGCCCATACAAAGCGCCTCCTGCCCCTCTTTACAGGTGCCGGTGCTGGAATTTCCTTTGCCATATCTTCCCAGAAACTGTCGGGAAGCGGCTCTGAATGATTCTCTACAGAATCCTTCAGCCTCAAAAGCCATTTTTCCTTATTTTCACTTCCCATTTTCTGTTTCCTTTAGATAGTTGTTGATTTTCTTTGCTATTGCCGCTTTTGCCCTCAACAATTGTGAGGATGAGGATTTTTCATTTATGTTGAGCATCCGGGCTATCTCCTTGTGCGGCAACTCCTCAAACACATACAAGTTGAACACTGCCCTGTACCCTGGAGGAAGTTCTTCAATGAAGCCCAGAAGCACTCCAGAGGGTATCTGCTCCATAAGCCCCTCCGGGGGCTCCTCCTGTTGCATTTCCCGTGGCATTTCAACCACCTGGAACCGCTGTGCGGCCCTTATCTTTTCAAGGGCCATATTTATTACAAGCCTTGTGAGCCACCCCTTGAGCGAGCCCTGCCCCCTGTAATTGAACTTGTCTATGTTGGAGAAAATCTTTATGAAGGCATCGTGAAGGAGATCCAATGCCTCATCCCTGCCTGCACTATAGCGCAGACATACCCCATACAGATGCTCAGAATACCTTTCGTACAGGATTTTCCTGGCATCCATACTACCTTTTGCACACTCAAATGTGAGTTCTCTCTCCTCCATTTATATCATTTTCTGTCTTTAAAACGAACAAAATTAGAAAATACTGCACCCGATTATGCAGTATTTTTTAAATTTGCACGTTTATTGCATAAACGATAACAAAAAACAAATTATACAAGAATGAAAAAATTTGCAAAAATTCTATTTCTGGCCGCTTTGGCCGTATCTTTCATGCAGTCGTGCACCACAGATTATGAGCAGGCAGACAAGGCTGTACTTGTAACAGTGCAGAAATCACTCAACCCGGCAGGATTCTATGGTGTGCTTGACAACGGAGACAGGCTTTACCCAGGTGCAATGCGTGTTGCATATACCCCTACAAATGATTTGCAGAGGGCAATCATCTACTTCTCAGACATTGAGGGTGAGCCATTGGAGGGATATAAATACAATGCAGATGTATTCAACGTTGCAGAGGTTACAACAAAACGCATAACACAAGTTATGACTCCTGAGGCTGATACACTTACAAACGGTCTCAAAATAACCAACGCATGGATTGGCGGAGGATTCCTTAATGTGGAGTTCCAGGTTAACGTTGAGCCTTATCTTACCAAAAGCCTTACAGTTGCTCTTCAGGATATGATGCTTGATGGCCCTGCTACACCGGATGGTGATTACTATCCGCTTGAACTTGGATTCAAATGCTACCCTGCACTTGAGAACGGTGTTGGAACAACCATCACTACAGTGGCATGTTTCTATCTTGGAGGGGAGTACAGCCTGGATAATCTTGGATGTGCCGGATACAAGATCAGTTACAAAGGGCTGGATTCATTCAGTGATGAGCCTAACGAGACAAAAATCGTAACTCCGGAGACAAAGCAATAACAGTTGGGGTTACAATTATAAAAATGAAAAAGGCAGCCTTTACAGCTGCCTTTTTTCATCTCTTCTCCTCCCAGTGGAAAGGCTCAAAGGCAACATCTGCAGATACCCAACTCTTTTTTCTGTTGGCATAAATGAGCAGCGGAGCCCCAACCATAACTATACATCCTACGGCAAGGACTGAATACCAAACTGTATTGCTGCCTGTTGCAATCTGGGCGGGCGGTATGAAACTCAGCACAAATGCCAGCAGCGAGCCGCAGAATCCCAGTCCGCTTACAATCCACATCATTGCATTGCCCCTCTTTCCAATCCTGTACGGACGTTCATAATCCTTCATATTGTACCTTAATTTTATTGCCGCCGCAAACATTATCAGGTACATTATAAGATAAAGCACCACCGTAAGCTGGCTGAGGATCTGATAAAAGCTCTGTACCGAAGGCATCACCACAAACAGCAGTCCCAATACGGTTACAATTGCCCCCTGCACCAGCAGGATATTCCTCTGCACTCCATTTTCATTTGATTTCTGGAAGAAAGGAGGGAGATATCCCGCCTTGCCAACTGCAAATATACCTTTTGAAGGTCCCGACACCCAGGTAAGTACACTTGCCAGCACACCAAAAGCCAATGCTACCGCAATTACCGGAGAGAGCCAGCTTGCATGCAGATAGGCAAAGTATTTGTCGAAACCTATAAGGAGGCTCTGGGTAAGGTTGATCTCCTTCTGCGGAATTATTACCCCCAATGCAAAAGTTCCAAGGACAAAAATGAGCACTGTAATGAAGGCCCCCATAAAAATTGCCTTTGGATAGTTCTTTGCAGGATTCTCCATATCGGTTACGTGTATACCGCTCATCTCCATACCTGCATAGAAGAGGAAGATTCCGGATGCAAGCACCAGATTGTTGAAGTTTGTGAGATCGGGGAAGAAACTTCCGTGAAAATCCATCTGCGGAACACCGCCTGTTGCAAGGTATACTATCCCCAGCACCACCAGCAGTGCCGCAGGGATGATTGTACCTACAAGTCCCCCTATTTTTGCAACCTTGGAAACCCATCCCATACCTTTGAGTGAGATGAAGGTTGCCAGCCAGTAGATTGCCAGAACCACTACAAGCGAGTATATCTTGTTTGAGGCAAGGGCCATGTCGTGCGCCTGCCCCATACCAATGAACGCAATGGCAACAGCACCAAAAGTAAGCACTGTAGGGTACCATATTGTACTCTCAATCCACTGGAGCCATATTGCCAGAAAGCCCCACTTTTTGCCGAACGCCTCACCAACCCATCTGAACACACCTCCCTGTTTGTCCTTGAACATTGCAGCCAGTTCCGCTGCCACAAGAGATGTAGGGATAAGGAACACTATTGCTGCAAAAAGATAATAAAAGGCCGAACTCAACCCATATTCCGCTTCGGCGGGGAGCCCCCTGAGGCTCACCACCGCCGTAACATTCATTATTGCCAGGGTGAACACACCCAACTTGGCAACCTGTTTTGCATTGCCTGCCATAATTCACATCTTTTTAATGGGTAAATACTTTTCCTTTCTGCTTCTCCTGTTTTTCGTATGCAATCCTTGAAGCGGTAGGGTATTCCAATTTTTCCAGTTCCGCTACGGCAGAGCGCATATCATTGAGCATCATATCTGCCATATCCCTGGTAAATCCCTGCTTGATTACAACCCTCATCACCACAATATCCTCCAGATTTGCAGGTAGTGTATAGGCAGGTACCATCCATCCCCCCTGTTTCAGCTTGTCCTGCAGATCATATAATGTCCATCTGGCACTCTTGTCATATTCTTCATCAAGATGCCATATGAACAGTGGGTTCACCACCTCGTCTGCATAATTGTGGAACTGCGGGAATTTTGCAATCTCTCCCCAGATATATTTTGCAACCTCCATGCAATTCTGCTGTATGGCTTTGTATCCTTCAAATCCAAGCCTTATATAATTGTAGTACTGGCCCAGGATCTGTGCTCCCGGACGTGAAAAGTTCAGGCCAACCTGTGATATTTCAGCTCCAAGGTAATTTACCGAGAAGTTCATCTCATCCGGGAGATATTTCTTGTCCTTCCATATCACCCACCCCAATCCGGGATACACAAGTCCATATTTGTGTCCCGATGTACTTATTGAAAGGACCCACTTGAGCCTGAAGTCCCATTTCTTTTCGGGATTGATGAACGGAAGTATGAATCCTCCCGATGCGGCATCAACGTGGATAGGTATGTCATATCCTGTACGTGCATTGTATTCATCCAGGGCAGCATCAAGGGCTTCCACATCATCATTGAGCCCTGTCCAGGTTACACCTTGTATAGGCACCACACAAATTGTATTCTCATCGCAATACTGCAGGGCCAGTGCCGGATCCAACGTAATGTGCTCCTTTGAAATTGGCACCTGCCTCATCTCCACCTGCCACAACTGGGAGAACTTCTCCCAAACCACCTGCATACCGGAACTTATTACAAAATTTGGTTTGTCGTAAGGTTTTCCCTGTTCCATCCTGCGCTTCTTCCACCTGAGCCACGCTGCTATGCCGCCAAGCATACAGGCCTCACTTGAACCGATGCCTACTGCTCCAGTCTTCCATTTTCGCTGTTCCGGGGTATTCCACAAGTTGGCAAGGATATTTATGCACTTTCCGTTGATTACTGCAACCCTCGGATACTCTGTCTCATCTATATAATTGATGTTGATGGCCTCATTCATAAGCCTTGTTGCATAGTCATCCATATAAGTTGTTACAAAAGTTGCCAGATTCAACATAGGATTTGTCTGTGCAAAAGTCTCTTCTTTAACCATCTGGTATGCTACCTCAGGGTCTGTAGGGCACTGGGGGATAAAATCTGACGGAGCTGGTTCCAAAACTCTCTCCGATGCAAAAATAGGGGTCTGCGGATTTTTTTCTTTCTTCATAACTCTCTGTGTATTAAAATGAACTGTCATTTTCCCGACAGTATCCTTAATAACAACACTCAATTGTTTTGGTTGAAATTTTATTTATCGGGAAGAAAAAATGAATTTTTCTTAAAACATATTTGCATATAATAATTATTTTAATTTACTTTGTATCCACAAACAGAGAAACATTTGTTATATGCTTTTATTGAAAGAGAAAATTAAGGAAGCGGGGCTTAAGGCAACACCTCAGAGAATAGCGGTCTACTGTGCAATGAGAAAACTTGGACATGCGTGTGTAGACAAGGTTGCAGAAGAGATATCTGTATCTTTTCCATCTATGACAATAGCAACAATCTACAATGTGCTTGAATCTTTCGTAAATGCAGGTCTGCTTGTAAGGAGGTTCAGTTCAAACAACAAGATGTATTTTGATGTAAATGTATATGAACATGCTCACTTCTATGATTGTTGTGAGAATTCCTACGAAGATTTCAATGATCCTGAGCTTGTAAAAATGGTTATGGAATATGTTTCATCAAAAAAAATTGATAACTTTGACATTAAAAGCGTAGACATACAACTTGTAGGCAGAAAAGTCTGCAACAACTTATAAAACAACTGATAAACAATAATAAATCTAAAGGAGAACAAAATTATGGCTAGCATTAAAGGCACACAGACAGAGAAAAACCTATTGACTGCATTTGCAGGTGAGTCACAGGCAAGAACAAGATACACTTTCTTTGCAAGTGTAGCAAAGAAAGAGGGTTTTGAGCAGATAAGCGCAGTATTTGCAGAGACTGCAGAACAGGAGAAAGAGCATGCAAAGAGATTCTTCAAATTCCTTGAGGGCGGTGATCTTGAGATTACAGCAACTTATCCTGCAGGCAAGATTGGTACAACAGCAGAGAATCTTCTTGCTGCAGCAATGGGTGAGAACGAGGAGTGGTCTGAGGCTTATCCTCATATGGCAGAGGTTGCACTTGCAGAGGGTTTCCCTCAGATAGCTGTTGCATACAAGGAGATTGCAAAAGTTGAGGCTATGCACGAGCAGAGATACCGTACTCTTCTTGCAAGAGTAGAGGCTGGTAAAGTGTTTGAGAGAGAGGAGTCAATTGAGTGGCAGTGCAGAAACTGCGGTTATGTATATACAGGCAAAGCGGCTCCTAAGACTTGTCCTGCATGCTTGCATCCACAGGCATACTTTGAGCCAAAAAAATGGAACTACTAACAGATTATCCAAGTGTGTGAGACCGTCCGGAAACCCGGACGGTTTTTTTATTATCTTTGCACACTTGTTAACAGAGACTTCCCCTATGAGAAATATCAGAGGCCTTATAATGGCCATTTTGTCATCGGCCACATTCGGCCTTATACCGTTGTTCTCCATCCCGCTAATGGAGAATGAAAACAGCGCACTGGAGATAGACCTGGACAGCGTGTGCTTTTACAGGTTCCTCTTTTCTGCACTCCTTATGGGAGTGATTGTGCTTGTTTCTGCATCCAGGAAACACAAGGGGGCCAAAGAGATCTTGTCCCACTCCTTTGGAGTTTCCCCAAAGCAGTTTGGCCTGCTGTTTCTCATATCGGTGTTCTATGCCTCCACAAGCATTTTCCTTACAGCATCATACACAATTGGGGAGATACCGAGCGGTATTGCAACAACTATGCATTTCCTCTATCCTGTATTTGTAACTGCCGTAATGATATTGTTTTTTGGAGAGAAACCTACAGTTTCCAAGGCACTTGCAGTGGGACTTGCCTTTGCCGGAGTGTTCTTCCTGAGCGGAGCCTCATTTGATGCCGGGTTTGCACTTAACCCCCTTGGGCTCCTGTTTGTGCTTGTTACAATCTTCACATATGGTTCATATATTATAGGGGTAAACAACATAAAGGCAATTGCATCAATGAACGGGATGAAACTGACCTTCTATGTGCTGGCTTTCTCTTGCTTCCTCTTTATGTGCAACATATTGGTGAAGGGTGGTGAATTTGCACCGCTCACAACATTCCACCAATGGTGGAACATTCTTGCACTTGCATTCATACCAACCCTCATTTCAGACCTCACTCTTGTATATGCAATACAGATAATAGGTTCCACAACAACTGCCATATTGGGATGTATGGAGCCGCTTACAGCAGTTCTGGTTGGAATTACCATCTTTGGGGAGAGGCTCAATGCCAGCCAGGGGATTGGAATGGTGCTTGTCTTCATTGCAGTATATCTGGTTGTCATATCACAGAACAAAAAGAAATAGCAACTGATGGTTGCTACTGCGCATATGCCCGGGGAATTACCTTTGTGATACGGCAACATTCATATACAGAGAGACATGAGAGGCATAAAGGCAGGCAATTTTCTAATGTACCGCAATTCACAGGTATGCGTAATCTGCAGCATTACATCCAATGGCAATGACACTCCAACCTGCATAACAGGGATGGACAGCAAAAGGCAACTGCACCAGGGGCCTGCGGGTGACTGGTCATCCATTATGGGAAAGGAAGATGAGCTGCTCAAATTCAGTAATGGGATACTGGAGGAAATCTTGCACCGCAGGGAGTCAAAAAGATAGTCTCTGTTGCTTCTACCCCGGTTATTTTCACTATCTTTGCCCTATATGGGCAACTACAGGAAAGCATATTGGATTCTGCTTGCAGCATTTGTAATCCTATTCTTGGGCAACCTTGTATATGGGGCTGTGAGCATCCCTGTAAATGAGGTGCTCTCCATTTTGGCAGGCAAAGGGGCAGAGAAGGAGTCGTGGAATATGATTGTACTCAATTCCAGGCTTCCCCAGTGCATTACAGCCCTCCTTGCCGGAGCCGGGCTTGCCATAAGCGGACTGTTGCTGCAGACCCTGTTCAAGAATCCCCTTGCCGGCCCATCGATACTTGGAATCAGTGACGGTGCGAACCTTGGCGTTGCAATTATAATGCTCTATTCCGGAGGGTTGCTTGGCGGTATAAGCGGAGGGGCATATTTCTCAATGATATTGGCGGCGTTGGCAGGTTCTCTTGCGGTACTATCGCTCATAATATATTTCTCACGGAAAGTACGGAGCAATGTAATGCTCCTTATCATAGGAATTATGATAGGTTATCTTGCATCTTCCGTAATCTCAATCCTGAATTACCACGCTGCTGCAGACAAAGTGCACCAGTTTGTAATGTGGGGTATGGGTGACTTTACCGGTGTCTCCGTTGAGAAGCTCCCCTACTTTGCATCATTCACAATTGCGGGACTTGTCTACTCCCTGCTGCTCATAAAGCCGTTGAATGCACTTCTGCTTGGAGAGATGTATGCTGCAAACCTTGGTGTTAAGATTAAGAGTGCCAGGATATCCATTCTGCTGTGTACCGGAATACTTACCGCAGCAATAACAGCATTCTGCGGTCCGGTTTCATTTATAGGACTGGCTGTGCCGCACGTTGCAAGGATGCTGTTGGGGACATCAAACCACAAGCATCTGGTACCGGTTACAATCCTCAGCGGTGCCTGCATTGCTTTGCTGTGCAATATGCTTACAGTTGTTCCGGGAAGCAACAGCCTGCTTCCTCTGAATGCGGTTACACCAATAATTGGTGCCCCAATAATAATATATGTGATAATAAACAGAAGAAATCTGCAGTATTTCAATTGACGGAGGATATATGGAAGGTAAAGGGATTGCAGTTGAAGCCATTGGTCTTGCCATTGGGTACAACGACACCAAAAGGCGCAAGGTTGTGCAGAGCAATGTTAACCTCTCACTGATGGGGGGTGAGGTTACTTGTCTGCTTGGTCTGAACGGTGCTGGAAAATCCACACTCATAAGGACCCTGTGCGGATTCCAGCCACCCTTGGAGGGAAAGGTGCTGCTGAGGGGCAAGCCACTCTCATCCTATTCGCAAAGTGCATTTGCCAGGGAGGTTGGAGTTGTACTTACAGAAAAGACCAATGCAGGGGGGATAACTGTCTATGACCTTGTATCTCTTGGCAGACACCCATATACAGGATTCTTCGGTTCCCTTAAGGAGAATGACCATAGAATAATTGAAGAGGCTCTTGATGCTGCAGGCATATGGCACAAGAAAGAGAATTATGTTTCAGAACTCTCAGACGGCGAGAGGCAGAAAGTTATGATTGCCAAAGTGCTTGCCCAGCAGTGTCCGATAATTGTTCTTGATGAACCCACCGCATTCCTTGATGTTACTGCAAGGATTGAGACAATGGTGCTGCTGAGAAAACTGGCCAAGGAGCAGGGAAAGGCCATAGTGCTCTCCACCCACGACATAGACTCCGCAATACAGATGGCAGACAATCTGTGGCTCCTCTCAAAAGGGAAAGCGGTGAGGTGCGGTGCCCCTGAAGACCTCATTATGGATGGTACAATAGGGGAATTTTTCAGCAAGGAGAATGTGGTGTTCGACAATGCAACCGGCAAACTGAGTGCTGCGGTTTCACAGATACGTCCTGTAGGTGTACGCGGGGATTTCAATACAGCCTACTGGGTTGGCAATGCACTTGTAAGGAACGGATATACCCCATCCCAACCCCGCGAAGGTATAATGAACATAACCTGCATCTCCCCTTCAGACATACAGGTGAATCTGCCCGGAGGGGAAACAAAAAAGGCCACCAGTGTGGCCCATTTGTGCAAAATAATCTCAGAATTCCCTGTTACTGCATAGCCGAATAGCACATAGGCTTATGGTCTGGCATAAGTTCCGGATGGAAAATGTGCACCAGGTCCGCAAGTATTCTGTCGGGATGAATGGATATATTCTCATAATATGCCGTTTCAGATGTGTTGCAGGTGTAGATTTTCCTGTTCCTGAACGGTGCAAAATCTGAATACGGAAGATACTCCCCCTTAAGGTCTGAATATGTCATAGGGCGGTCCAAAGTGTATTTGAGTACCCATATGTCTGCATCATACCCCCTCTCATATACGGTTTCAAATGAATATGGGACACTGCCTGTCTCCCGATTGTCCTTGAAGATATAGTCTGCACCGGCATCATTGTACATACAGGCCATATAACTTGCTCCACCTGGGATAAACCACGAAGAGCCGTATTTCCTCTCAACCATAAGCCTTGGGCGCTCCACAGCACCTGCAGCAAGTTCCTTTAGTGAGTTATAGTTCTGCACCGTAGCATTTATGAGTGAATCTGCCTGTGCCTCTCTTCCCGACAGCAATCCGTACACCCTTATCCATTCAACCCTCCCAAGAGGATGGGTCTCCATATAGTCTGCCGACTCAAAGATTGGGATACCCAGTTTCTCCACCTGGCCATAGCCTCCGTGCTCAAATGGGGAGGCTATTATTATCTCACCCCCTATCTCCATTATCTTCTCCACATTTGGGGAGGTTGCCATGCCGCAATCTGTAATTTTCCCCTCCACTATCGCCTCCTTGGCCTTTTCAGAGGTGAGGTAATGGCTCTCGCAGATCCCTTTTATCGCATCCAGGGCACCCAGCTGCTCCAGCACTGCCGTATGCACAACGGTGTACATTATGGCATTCTTTATTGGAGTGCGGATTACTGAACCTTTCGGAAGATTGTCGGGAAGAGGATTTCCTGCCGGAACAAGTATATAGTTCTGCAGCACTTTTGTTGTATCCCACGGATCTGCAACCGATACAATTGTATAATCTTTATGGCGGGTTATCTCAAACCCCTTGGCATAAAGGTTTTCCACCTTTACCCCGTCTGTTGTGGCATCACCGCCTCTGCTCCCCGAGCAAGAGCAGAGGATAATGATGCATGCAAATAAAAATATGGATTGGATTGTTTTCAAAATGTTCTATTTTCTGATTGGACAAATTGCAATGGGGTTCATTGCCCCTGTATCAAACTTGTTTATTATCTGGCCGTCCGGTGTAATGATATACACATCACCGTTGCTTACATAATCAGACGCACCTATGTACACATTTCCTGTAAGGTCATCTGCCGAGATGCAGTAACCGTCAGGGACATCAGCAGAGGATACAAACTCTCCTATAATCTTCCCTTTTGCTGTATCAAAGGTATAATATGTAATTGTCTGGTTCCAGTCTGCATCATACACGGAACTTAGGATGTATGCAATGCCGTCTTTGCCAACTGTCATATTTGTAGGGACAACATCCTCAACTGTTGTAACCAGATCATTGCTGGTGTTTATCTTCTGCAATTTTGCAGGAACCTCCCCGTAATCACCCCAACAGATGAGGTACAAAGTGTTGTTTGCAGCAACGTGGAGTGTCTGCGGGTTGTTTGAAACCTCCAGGGTCTTGGTTACGGTAAATGAGGTTGGATCTATTACAGAAACTGTTGTTCCGTAAGGCCAGTTGTAGCCGTCAGAGTTTGCCACATAAACCTTCTTGTTTGAATAGGCCATACCCTCTGGCATAGGGCCTACCTTTACAGTCTTCACGCTGAAGTTTGCGGTATCAATTGCCCCTACATAACCCTCCATAAATGAGACATAAACTTTGCCGTTTACCTTGGCCAGCTGCCTTGGGGACATATTTGCACTCTCACCTGCAACTGTAATCTCCTTAAGGAGGTTGCCTTTGAGGTCGGTTACAAATATCATTGCCGAATTTGTTACTGCAATATACATCTTGTTGCCATACACAACCATACTGTTGCCGGTATCACCCAGTTTCTTGCCGTTTGCAATCTCAAACACCCCTGTTGAAACCTGCTTTGTAGTCATATCATAGTAGGTTAGGGCCGCATTGTTGTTCCCCATCTTTCCGCTGTTAAGGACAAAAAGCCCTACAGTAGACTCCTGATATACAGGGCCCTCCTCATTACCGGGTTCATCAATATATGGATCATCATCCGAACATGAAACTGCTGTAAAGGCCATAAGGGCCGCTGCCAATAGGCAAAAAGTGAATCTTTTCATCTGCGAATAAAATTTAAGTTTCAAAAATCAAGTTTAAATGTAAATCTGTATGACCGGCCGGGCATAGGATAATATTGTATTACATCATATTGTACATCTGTAAAGTTCTGGCACTCCAGCTGCAGCTGCAGGGTGCACTCCTTTATATCAAAACTCCTGTTGAGCGACACCGAATGCTCCACATATCCGTCAATCCTGTTCTGCTCCGTATTCTGCGGCAGCGAATACCTCTCCCCAACCGCACTCATAAGATACCCGGCATTCACCCAGCCATTCAGGAACGAGACCGAAAGGCTTCCTGAATTCCTTGGAGTATACGGTATCTGGTCTTTATAGTTCTTGTCTTTTGAAGAAGTTACATCAACCGCATGCTGGTATGACCAGTTTCCCTGCAATTTCAGCCTCATCCCCCTGCCGAACGAGAGGGAAGTGCCCACGTTAATGTCTGTACCCAGAATCTCAACTTTGCCAAGATTCATCATCTTCCACACAAAGAGGGTTGGCAATGCCACAATCTTGTCCTCAACCTTATTGAAATATCCGTCTGCCTGCAATGAAACCTCATCCAGTACCCCCTGGAAACCTTCCCTCCAGGTTACACCCACATTAAACTGGCGGGCAATCTCAGGATCCAGCATTTTGTTGCCTATCCTGTTATAATACAGGTCATTGAAAGTTGGGGTCCTGAACATGTCCTGGTAAGAGGCCCTTACCCTTATATTCCTCTCTTCAAACAATTTATATGAGACGCTTACCGCCGGAGAGAGCCTGAAACGGTCTGCCGCAGCCTTTCCCACCTTAAGGTTCTCCGTAATGAAAGTGGAGAGCAGACTTGCAGTTGCTGTAAAACGCCCCGCACTGTACTGTGCTGCCAAAGCTGTAAGGGATGTGAACCTGTGAGGGTACACAAAATTCTCATACGAAGCACTTAAAGTGTTCCTGAACACATCCTGCGAGAGCACCACTGAAACCCCTGCAGCAGGAGCATATTTTGCCGAAACCGACCCATAGAACTCCTCCTGGGTATAGTAATCTGTCTGTATGCCGTTTGGGTAATACTCCTTTTCATCCGTATACTTGTTCCAGGCATAATTGTATTTCAACTGTCCCTGCAACTCGCATTTCTCCCCCAGAGAGTTCCTGTAATGCACCTGTGCAAATCCTGTCTCATCCCAAAGCCTCTCCCTTGCATCCTTGTTGTACAACACTACAGACCCCGGCAGCCCCCTCTGTGAACTCATCCAGTTCCCCTTGAAGGATACATTCCCCCCTTTGCCCAGATCTCCATATACATTTGCCTCTGCCCTTATGGTATTCACATCAGAATTAAGCCTCTTCTCCCTGGTAACAACAGTGCCGTTCACAAGAGTGAAAGGATACTCACCGTCAGAAACCAGCCAGTCCGCATTCACAGCCAATGCCCATCTTCCCGACAATTTATGCTGGTAATACAAAGAAGGATTCCAGGTGCCGAAAGAGGCCACATTCACCGATACTCCTGCATTTACGGATGACTCATCAAAAACGGGCCTTGCACTCTTTATATTGAGCACACCTGCCGAGGCAAACATCCTTGCGGTCTGGAAAATCTCATCCGACTGACCTATGGTAAGGGTGACATACTCCACATTGCCAAGATTGAAACGCCCTATATCCACCTGTCCGCTCTGCGCATTTGAGATTGTAACCCCGTCATAACTTATTGCAGTGTGCTGGCTCCCCATACTCCTTACAGAAACTGTCTTTACGCCACCAATCCCGCCATAATCCTTTATCTGCACTCCGGAGAATGTCTTTACAGCCTCGTGCAGTTCCTTTATCCCCAATTTCTCAAAATCACTTTTTGACATAACCTGCAGAGGGGCACTCTGGAGTGTGGGGGACGGCTTGGCGCTGGCAGTTACAACTGCCGTCTTGAGGGTATCCCCCTGCTGCTCCACCACATTCTGTGCGCCCAAAGGCTTTGCTGTAGTACACAGCAACATACAGCAGCAGACACATCTGACAATTACAGATAACAATTGCATAACCGGTTGCCATTGGGCACGCAAAATGCCACGGCACACATTTAAAAATAATTCAAAAGGCATTAAAATATGGTTCTACGAAAATCTTTACCCGAGATTCTCAAGTTAAAAGAATTGCGGCAGGTCTTCTGACTTATTCCTCCAAAGGTGCCTTCCCATCATCTGTGACAGTGGCCAAGATAACCAATGGATTGTTGCGGAAATTACAGCTACGGGTACAGTTCCTGATTCTCACAGGATTCCCTATTATCAACTGCCTCTGATGAAGGCAGTCACACCTCAACTCAACAGCAAAGGTAGCACTAAAAAATATAAAAACAAGGCGGAGAATGAAAAAAATCATCTCCGCCTTTATTATTGTCTGAACTTATGTATATTACAATCCGAATGAAGGTTTCACTATACCGAACAATATATATGCAAGCACTCCTGTTACAATTATATTGAAACTCTGTGCAATAAGGAATGCATACAAAGTGTTTCTGTTCTCCTTTGAAACAATGTCCTTAAGGCGTGTATCCAAACCTATACAAACGAATGCCAATGAGAAGAACAACTGTGAGAATGTCTTTGCAAGTGATGTCTCAACAAGTTTTGATTTCTCAAAATCCGGGAATATCTCACCGCTCTGGCAAAGGCTGAATACCAATGAAGCCACTACAAAACCAAGGATGAACTTAGGGAATTTCTCCCATACAATGCCAAGGGAAGGTTTCTGTGATTTGCCGTCCTCTCCTTTGGTAGAGAGATAAAGGGCAATAAAGAATGCCACAAAACCTATAAGTACATTCTGGGTAGCCTTTACAATTACAGCTGTCTTGTTGGCAAGGTCTCCCATATGTGCAAATGCCATTTCAGATGAAGCGGCAACACCGCTGGTTGTATCAACTGTACCGCCAATCCATGCACCTGCTATCTCCTGCTGTATTATAGGGTCTGATGTAAGGAGCGGAACAATCTGCTCTGCAAGCCAAGGCATCAGATAAATCATAGGAACCACAACAATAAGCACTACGGAAACAATGTATGAGAGTTTCTTGTCGTCTGTACCTGCAACCCTTGCGGCTGTGATACAGGCAGAAACACCGCAGATTGAAAGTCCGCTTGACATTGTCATAGCCGCAGAACGGTCCACTTTAAGTTTGCGGGCAACAAAATATGCGAAGAACCATACTATTGTAACAACAAGTATAGCCTGGATAAGTCCCATTGATCCCGATTTCATCACATCCCTGAAAAGGATTGTTGCACCAAGGCAAACAACACCAATCTTTATGAAATACTCACCCTGGATTGCAGGTTTGAGCCATTCAGGAATATGGAAACAGTTCCTGATTATAAGGCCGAAGATTACAGAGAAGAATACAGCCTCAAATCCGTAATACTTTACAATTGGAATCTTTGCAATCCATAACGCAAGCGCTGCAACTACAAAAATAAAGATGAAGCCTCCAAGAAGCCTCTTTACAGGGCGGTTGAGCATCATATTGCCTGCAAAAAGGGCAACAAGTGCAATTACAAAAAGAGTTCCCATATCTGCCCACGCCTCCAAAGACCTTAAGTCTGAAGGGATGGAAATCTCCGGAAGGTAGTACGCAAATCCTGCAATGATGAGGAGAGGAATTGAGATTATGGTAACCACCCAATCCTCAACAAGGAATTGCTGCCAGAATTTTTTCATATTAAAGTTTTTTTAAGTTATTGTTCAGGTTTCAGTCCTGGTTTATCCAGTCGTTTATTGCAAACGGAGCCTTGTTCTTTATTACAAGCGAGGTAATGTCGTTTATTATGTCGTGTCCGTGGTTGCTGTTTGTAAAGTATGTAAGGTAACCGTTTGCAGACGGTATTACAATGAACAGCGCCTTGAATGAGCCGTTATCACCCCAATGCCACAACACTTTTCCGAACTCTGCATTCTCCTCTGTACCTATTCCCATTGCCCAGGCAATTGAGTTGTCACAATCCCTGTGGTTTCCGGCATATCTTATCGCCTTCTCACTGCAAGGGGTAAAGAACACCTCTTTTGTCTGAGGGCTCAATCCTGTACCATCAAGAAGTGCCTGAAGGAATTTTGCATAATCTGCTGCACAGGTCCTTAGGGTGTAGCCTACATTTGCCCTTGGATGTCTTCCTTTTCCGCGGTTCTCACCATCCTTGTTGTAGCCGTCTACGGTAAGGGTGTCATACATAGGCTGCCACTCATATGAAGTATACTCCATTCCAAGAGGCTGGAAAACCTCCTCTTTTGCAATATCATCAATCTTCTTGCCCCTGATCTTCTCCACAGCCCTCTGGAGGAATGCAAAACCTTCACCTGAGTATCCGTAGCAGGAATCTACAGGATATTTGAAGGTGATTGTTGAAGTGGGCCACTCCTGGCTGGAAGGGCTTGTGCTCCAGTTTGGCAATCCGGTCCTGTGGTTGAGTACCATACGGGCGGTAAGTTTTGAAGCTGACTCCTTGTCTTCAAAACGGTCAATGTCTGTATATGTGCAGATAGGGGCATCCAGATCAATCTCCCCCCTGTCATACATTTTCATTACAATATATGAGAACACCACTTTACTCAATGATGCTGCCTGGAACACTGCAGGTTTTGGAGTTGCCTCACCCGAGGCAATTTTTACAGAATCATAGAAATTGGGATTCTCTATCTGATACGAGAGCCTTTCACCGTTGAAACTGCTCTCCAACTGGATAAGCGGAACCTGAGCCCCAACAATTATCCTCTTTATCTCATCTTTATACAGGTCCTGTTCAGTTGCGCAGCTTACAGTAAAAGCTGATACCATCAGGGCCGACATAATCACAAATGTTCCTATAAGTCTGTTTTTCATAGTGTGTTTTAATTTGAAATAAGGCGCAATTTAGACATTTTAAATCAAATAGCCTAAATAATTATTGTGCAGGGCATTTCACGGGGTTATATCAAAAAAACAGCCCCAGCAGTTCCTGAGCGGATATATTGTTGAAATATACCCCAATATCTCCAATCCCGGCAAGTCTCTCCGCCACAGCATCCGGAGTGTGCGTGCATCCGGAAATCCTGCTGCAGAACTCCTCCGTAGGGAGGGTAAAGAAGTAGTCCCCCCTTATTTCAACCTTCTCTATCACCCCTTTGGATACGCCCATATAGAGTTCCACAATTCCACCTGGGAGTTTTGCGACTTTTTCAAATGAATAGGATGGGGATGAACCTATGTTCCACTCCTCTCTTGAATACCTCTCTTCCACGAGTTTCCCTATTGCAGCCAGATCCTCTTCTGTGTATTCATATGGTTTTATATCGGGGTATCTGCTGCAGATAAATTTTCCCAGATAAGCCCTGAATTCCTCCATATCCCTTATCTCTACCCCTGTGGGAAATCTGTCGGGAAGAAGATGTTCACTTATGTTTGTCACTCTGCTGCGGTTTGACTGTACCGCTTTCCCAATGAATTTTTCCGGACGGGATTTCAATGCTTCTCCAAGGGTATTCATTGAAGCACTGTAAAGTATTGTACCGTGCTGGAGAGTACGGTTCTTGTGTATGCACACCGCATTGCCCGAGAATTTCCTGCCGTCTATAAGGAGATCATTGCGTCCCTCAAGATATGCCTTTACCCCAATATTGTTCAGGGCCTCAAGTATTGGTGCCGTAAAGCGTCTGAACATTGCAGATGCATCTTCACCGGGCTTCCTGGCCTCCACAAATGTAAAGTTGAGGTTTCCCAGATCGTGGAACACCGCACCTCCTCCAGTAAGCCTGCGCACCACCTTTATGTTGTTGCGCCTTACATAATCCATATCCATCTCTGCATATGCATTCTGGTAATGCCCTATGATTATGGAACTTTCATTCCTCCACAACCTGAAGACCGGCTGGGTGAAATTTTTAAGAAGATACTCTTCAGCTGCCAGATTCCAATGGGGATCTGTGCAGGAATCATTTATATACAGCATCTTGAGGCAGATTGTATTTTTTTATGGTCCAACGGAAAGCCTGCAGCACCAGATACCCCACAAGGGCACCGAACATTGCCCCGCAAATTACATCACCAGGGAAATGTTTCCCCACATATACCCTGCTGTATGCCACAGCAGCCGACCAGCAGAAAATGAATATGGTATACCATTTTTTCTTCAACACTCCCGACGAAATTACAGCCAGCCCGAAAAAGTTTGCCGCATGGTTGGAGATGAAGCCGAATTTGCCCCCCCTGTATTCGAGCAGTCTGATGAGGTCCTGCACAGAAGGGTCCCAGCACGGTCTGAGCCTCTCAATAGTCCTTTTGAACAGATGCACACCCATCCAGTCTGTAAGGGCAAAGGTTATGATTATGGAGAAAAACATAAGCACAGCCACTTTAAGGTTCCTCTTGTAGAAAATCATGAAAAGAAGCACGGCATAAATGGGTATTCCGCTCCATTTGTTTGTTATGAAGACCATTATGGGGTCAAAAAAAGAACTGTTCCAGCCATTTATTGCCAGAAGCAGTTCTTTGTCAAGTTCTACCAGCCAATCGAGCATATTTGGAAAGGTTTGTTTTACATCTCTGAATTAAGTGTCTTCCATATAAGGTCTTTCAACTCCTTTATTCCCTCATTTGCCACCGATGAGATGAACACTGCAGGAATTTTTCGTGGAAGATGTGGTTTTATCTCCTTCTTCAGTTCATCATCCAGCATATCCGATTTGGATATAGCCAGAATCCTCTGTTTGTCCAGCAATTCGGGATTGAACTTTTTAAGTTCCTTGAGGAGAATCTTGTATTCAGCCAGAATGTCCTTGCTGTCTGCAGGTACCAGGAAGAGGAGTACAGAGTTCCTCTCTATATGTCTGAGAAACCTGTGGCCCAACCCTTTGCCTTCACTTGCCCCCTCTATTATACCGGGTATGTCTGCCATTACAAACGACTTGTCATCATAGTAGTTGACAATTCCCACACTCGGCTCCAATGTTGTAAATGCGTAATCTGCAATTTTAGGACGGGCTGCAGATACTGTTGAGAGCAATGTTGATTTTCCCGCATTAGGGAAACCTACCAGCCCCACATCTGCAAGGATCTTGAGTTCCAGTATAAACCACCCTTCCACACCCAACTCTCCAGGTTGGGCGTATCTTGGAGTCTGGTTTGTTGCACTCTTGAAGTTTGCATTTCCAAGTCCTCCCCTTCCACCTTTTACAATTATCTGCTCCTCGCCGGGCTCGGTTATCTCAAAAAGGACCTCACCTGTTTCAGCATCCTTTGCTACTGTACCAAGCGGCACATCAAGGTAAATGTCCTTTCCGTTGCGGCCGTGCCTGAGGCTTCCGCTGCCTGATTCACCTTCCTCTGCCCTTATGTGCTTCTTGTATTTGAGATGGATCAATGTCCAGAACTGGGGGTTTCCTCTAAGGATAATGTGTCCTCCGCGTCCTCCGTCACCTCCGTCGGGACCACCCTTGGGCACATATTTCTCCCTGTGGAGATGCATCGATCCATTGCCTCCGTTTCCTGAAGCAAGGAACATCTTTACGTAATCTACAAAATTTGAATTGGCCATATTAAATTAAAGCATATCACTGATCTTTGCAAAAATCTCCTCAACTGTACCCTCACCGCATATTTCGTTGTATTTGCCCTGCGGCTTGTAGTACTCTATGAGAGGTTCTGTCTTTGCATGGTATGTATCAATCCTGTTCTGGATTGTCTTTGGATCGGCATCATCTTTCCTCCCCTCTATGTTTGCCCTGTGCTGTATCCTTTCAAACACCATTTCATCACTTATGATGATTGATATCACTTTCTCAACGGCTTCACCTTTCTTTTCAAGCATTGCATCAAGTATCTGGGCCTGTGCCACAGTCCTTGGGAAACCGTCAAAGAGGAATCCACCAACCTGAGGGTTTGAAGCAATCTCATTTTCAATCATACCTACAACAATTGCATCATCCACAAAGTTTCCTGCATCAATTAGGGCCTTTGCCTTCAATCCCAGTTCCGAACCTTTTGCAATCTCCTTCCTCAGGAGATCACCTGTTGAAACATGGTGGAAATTGTATTTCTCAACCATAAGTTTTGCCTGTGTGCCCTTTCCCGCACCTGGAGGGCCGAACAGAAGATAATATTTCATAATGATTTATAAGTTTTTTGTTATTGTTTGGTCTTTTATTCTTCATCAAGGACATATATATCCTTGTATTGTCTGCCCAATTGATTGTAGTCCAAGCCGTAACCCACTATGAAGTCATTGGGTATACAGAGGGCTGCATAATCTATCTTCAGATCCTTCTTATAGGCCTCAGGTTTCAGCAGCAGCGTACAGATCTTTATCTCTGCAGCACCTGCCTCCTTGAGTATCCTGTACATCTCTTCAATTGTATTTCCTGTCTCCACTATATCCTCCACTATAACTACAGTCCTCCCCTTCACATCTGCGGAAAGTCCCATAATCTGCTTTACCTCACCTGTAGAAGAAGTTCCGCTGTATGAAGCCAGTTTGATGAATGCCAAATCACTATTGATATTTATCTTTCGCATAAGGTCTGCAGTAAACATAAACGAACCGTTAAGCACGCTCAGGAATATTGGGGTGTCAACATCCTTGAGGTCTGCATTTATCTTCTCCGCAACAACTGTTACAGCCTCATCTATCTGGGCTGCTGTAGTGCAAACTCTAAAGCGTTTGTTGTGGAGCATTATTTTATCCATAGTGTTGTGTTTTTTCCAAAAAAGACTTCAAACTACAAAAATAATCATTAATTTTGATTTTACTAAAAACTATAATATGGAACCTAAAGTTAGCATAATTATGGGCAGCACTTCAGATATGAAGGTTATGGAACAGGCTGCCAAATTCCTGGAAGAGATGGAAATTCCTTTTGAAATCAACGCCTTGTCTGCCCATAGGGTACCTGATATGGTAGCTGATTTTGCACACAACGCCCACAAGAGGGGTGTAAAAGTAATAATTGCAGGTGCAGGAGGAGCAGCACACCTGCCTGGTGTAATTGCAGCATCCACACCGCTCCCTGTGATTGGAGTTCCAATCAAATCCTCAAACTCAATTGACGGATGGGATTCAATCCTCTCAATCCTGCAGATGCCGTCCGGCATCCCGGTTGCCACAATGGCCCTTGACGGTGCCAAGAATGCCGCCATCCTTGCCGTCCAGATCCTTGCCTGCGGCGATGCAGACCTCTTTGCAAAATTTGAAGGATTCAAGGCAGACCTGGCCAAGAAAATTGCCAAAGCCAACGAAGAACTCTCACAAATCAAAGAATATAAGTTTAAAGTATAACTCGAGTATCGACTTCCAATTAAAATATTCTATTTCAGTCCGTTACATTTTTTGCAACGGACTTTTTTTTCGTCTCCAAAAATCATAATCCTCTAATAATCAGAATTCTAAACGGAAGTCGAGACACGACTTCACTTTTATTCCGTTTTTATAGTTTTGCGGATTATGAGACGGATATTGTGTTTTGCGGTTGCCCTGATACTTGTGGTGCAGGTATGGGGGCAGGAAAAAGGGATGGAGGCTGTGCGGATGATTATGGAGCGTATGGCAGAAGAATTGGCGGAGGAGGGTAATGAGTCCGCCGCAGATGAGATTGCATTGCATTTTGAGAGGCTGCTGTACAAGCCTCTTGATTTGAACAGCGCTACAAGAGAGGATCTGGAGATGCTGGGCATACTTTCCGATTTCCAGATTGAGAGTCTTCTGGAATACCGGAAAAGGAGCGGAAATATCCTCTCTGCCACGGAACTGCAACTTGTAAACGGGTTCCACAAAGGGGTTGTGGAGATATTGCGTCCATTCATAACTTTCGGGAACAGGAATGGTGAAACATACAATGGGACAAAAGGGGGCTTCAACTCTACGGCACTGCTCAAATGGTGGTGGAAAGAGGGGGAGGAAAATTATATAGGGCCACCCTTTTATTCGCAGATAAAGTATTCTGCAGAGGCCTCCGGAAAGATCAGGGGAGGGTTCACTCTGGAAAAGGATGCAGGGGAAAAGTTATCGGGAAAAGGGAGACTCCCTCTTGGGGATTTCTTCTCATTCCATATTGGTGTGGAAAATGTACCATTGGGGAGAAAGGCCGTTTTAAAAAATGCCCTTCTTGGGGATTATACAATAAGGTTGGGGCAAGGGCTTGCCGTATGGAACTCCTTTACCCTTGGAGGAGACCTTCCGGTACAGAGTACATACAGGAGGGGAAACGCAGCAGCCCCATATACCTCTTCTGATGAAAACAAGTACCTCAGGGGAGGTACTGTAACCTTTGGAAACAATCTGGGGAGGTTTACAGATCTTGAGACAGTATTGTTCTTCTCCCTTAAGAAAGTTGATGCCAGAATAAGCGGAGACAAATATACATCGCTCCCTGCTGACGGGCTGCACAATACAGGGAGTCTCCTGGAAACCAGAAAGAGACTGGGAGAGATTGTCTATGGGGGGAGCGTGGCGCTGAAATCTGAGAAGATGAAAGTTGGGCTCAATTATATAGGATACGGATATAATGCCCTCAACGGCAGAAAGGTTCAGGAGTACAACCGGTATCAGATGTATGACGGACAATACGGCAACTTTTCAATTGATGCGTCTGCCGTTATGGGAAAAATAAGGCTGTTTGCAGAGGCTGCAGTTGATTACGGGGGCAACATTGCCCTCCTGTGCGGAATTCTTGCCAGGATTGCCGGATGGGAAACTTCCCTCATTTACCGCAATTATCCCAGAGGATACATTGCCCCATATGCGGGTGCCCATTCTGTAGGGAACTCCTGTTCCAACCAAGAGGGGGCGATGCTTTCATTCCAGAAAGCGCTGGGAAAAGTAAGATACTCCGGCGGAGGCTCATATACATACTTTCCCCATTCCAGATACGGCATCCAGGGCCCCTCTTCAGCCTACAGGATATGGTGCAAAGGGGAATCCTCCACAGCTTATGGCGGGTGGGACCTGAAACTGTATGTGAAAGGGGGCAGGGAGGCTGCATCTGGAGAGGCCACTTCCAAATTTGGAGCAAAAGGTTCGCTGAAGAGAGTCTTCTGCGAATGGATATGGCTGAGATTTAAGGGGGAAGCCTACGTTTCCGGTCCCGGGCACATAGGATATGCCGCCGCAATTGATACCGGATTGAAGTTATGGAAAGAGAATGTGGAATTGGTTCTGAGCAGTGCATATATGAACTGCAGGGATTGGGAAAGCAGGATATATATGTATGAATATGATCTCCCTTCCAGCTATGTTTCAAAGCTGATGTTTGGCAAAGGTTTCTGGTGGTATGCCCTTCTGCGGTACAGGATATGGAGGAACTGCGCCCTGCATTTGAAGGCAGACGGAGGGTCCAAGATAAAAATAGGACTAAAAATGAGGTTTTTTTAGTAGTTTTGCATAAATATAAACCTTTGAAAAAATGAGACCTGAAAAAACATTAGGCGTACTGGGTGGCATGGGACCTGCCGCAACAGCAGATTTCCTGAGGGTTCTTGCAGAAAGGACCCCTGCAGGGACAGACCAGGAGCACCCAAGAATGATTGTATATTCACATACAATTACTCCCGACAGAACCACATTCCTGCTGGGAAAAGGACCGGATCCTACAGAATACATAAAAGATGGGTTGAACACCCTTATAGGATGGGGTGCAGATATGCTCTGTGTAACCTGCAACACAGCCCATTACTTCATTGACGGATTCAGGGATGAGATATCAAAACCGATTGTCCACATCATTGATGAAACAATCCTCAAATCCTCCAAGCTATCCCCTAAAGGGGCCTGGCTTACTGCCACACTCGGTACAATGAAGACAGGATTATACCAGAAACATGCAAAAGACAGCGGCTATACATTCAACATTCCTGATTACGACATGCAGGTGGAGATCCACGATGTAACCGATATGGTGAAGGCAGGATTACACAAAGAAGCCGGAGAAAAATTCCGTGGCATTGTTGAGCGCTTGTGGGCAATAGAGAAGCTTCCTATTGTAGGAGCCTGCACAGAGATTCCTATTGCATATGCAAATACAGGTCTGGACAAAGAGATGGGCATCTCCTGTCTTGAAGCGCTGGCAGACGGCTGCATAAGGGAATTGTATCACAAAAAATAACTGACACACCATGAAGATAAAAATATCATTGCCGGTGCAGATTCTCATAGCACTTGTACTTGGAGTATTGTTCGGGATCTTTGCACACGAATATGTAAAATATGTGAGTTGGGCGGGAGAAATGTTCCTCCGTTTCCTTAAAATGATTGTAATCCCCATTGTATTCTCATCTATGGTGGTGGGAGTTGCAAGTCTTGGCAACCAGGGCGGATTGGGGAGGATTGCAGGAAAGACCTTTGCATTCTATGTCTCAACAACAGTAGTTGCAACAATCATAGGACTCGTTTTGGTGAACATCCTGCAACCGGGAGTGGGTTCATCGCTCATTTCACAGGCAGATTCTGCAGTTCAGGTTGCAACTGCAGAGAAGGTGTCACTTGGACAGCAGATAATAAACATCATCCCAAGCAACATATTTGAGGCACTTACAAAGGGGGACCTCCTTTCTGTTATCTTCTTTGCAATCCTGTTCGGTTACTTTGTAACACAAGTAGGAGAGAAAGCGCGTACTACAATTGTAGATGTATTCCAGGCTGTTTTTGATGTGATAATGAAAATTACACTTGCTGTGATAAAGCTGGCCCCATACGGTGTATTTTCCATTGTGGCCAAAATGATTTCACAGCAGGCTGGTGATATGGACAAACTTCTGGAGATAGCCCAAAGTCTTGGAATGTTTGTGGCCATTGTATGGGGTGGATGTATGATACAGTTCTTCATAGTACTTCCAGGCACCGTATATTTCATTGGAAAGGAGAGCCCTTGGAGGCACATGAAGAAAATGTCAACTGCAATCCTCACCGCTTTCTCAACCTGCTCATCCGGGGCAGCTCTTCCCATTTCACTTAAGGATTCGCAGGAGAAATGCGGAATTTCCAACAGGATTGCCAGCTTTACACTACCTCTGGGAGCTACAATAAATATGAATGGTACAGCACTATATGAGGGCGTTGCCGTAATATTCATTTCACAGGTTTACGGCATAGACCTCTCCATTATGGAGCAGATAATTATCCTTGTAACCGTACTGTTCTCTGCCATTGGTGCGGCCAGCATCCCAATGGCAGGACTGGTAATGCTCTCTGTAGCAATAAGTGTAGCCGGACTTCCAATGGAAGGTATAGGACTGGTACTTGCCGTTGAACAGTTGTGCGATATGCCGCGTACAGCAACCAACTCATATGGCGATATGTGCGGTGCTTTGGTCATTGCCAAATCTGAGGGTGAAAAGCTTACCATCTAGCAAACAACAGACACTTAAATATATATAACAAAAAGGGTGGCCGTTATGGCCACCCTAATTTATTTTTCAAGTACAAGGGACTATTTGCCCATCTTCTTTTCCTTTATCCTTACAATCTGTTCCTTAAGAACATCTACGCAGTCAACTACTGCATCTTCAAAAGTTGAGGCATTTTTCTCTACAAACAGATCTTTGCCCGGCATATTTACCCTCACTTTAACACACTTGTTTGCAGTGTCTGGCAGAAGGGTGAGCGTAACCTCAGCATTGATGATCTCCTCGTAGAATTTCTCCAACTTCCCTACCTTCTTGTCAATAAAATCCAACAATTTAACATCTGCGTCAAATTTTACCGATTGAACTCTGATATCCATACTAACCTCCTTTTTTTGCTCGTGGATGAGCGGTTACATATATTTTTTTCAGCTGCTCAAAGGAATTGTGGGTATATACCTGTGTTGCCGCCAGCGAAGAGTGTCCGAGAACCTCCTTTATGCTGTCAAGTTCCGCCCCTCCATTCAGAAGATGTGTTGCAAATGAATGTCTGAGCACGTGCGGCGATACTTTTCCCTCAAACCCCTCCAAGCCTGCCAATTCTTTCTTCACTACATCATTAACAAACTTAAGGTACAACGGTGCACCTTTGTCCGTTAAAAAAAATGCATCCTTGGTATCAAAGGCAAACTCTTCAGTTCGTTTCTGTAAATATACTAAAATTTTTTCATACAATACAGGAATAATGGGAATTTCACGCTCTTTATCCCCTTTTCCACGTATTTTGAACACTTTTCTATGCATATCAACCATTCCAAGCCTCAAATCTGCCACCTCCTGCCGCCTCATCCCCGTTGCATAAATGAGCAGCACAACCAGCCTGTTCCTCATCTCACGGTAATCATCGGGAAAATCTGCATTGCAATACTCCGCCAGGGCATCCTTCCTGTAAAATTGCGGAAGCCTCCTCTCCTCTTTGGGACGGGGTACATTCCGTGCAGGATTCTCCTTAAGCACCCCTTTTGCCACAAGCCATTTGCAGTATCCCGACAAAGCGCTCAAATGCAGGTTCACACTCCTTGCCCCCATGTCGCCGTCCATACAGCCGGCAACATATCCCCTGATATTCTGAGATGAAAGTATATTCCCGACAGAAAACTCCCCTTTCCGGATTTCATCCTCCACTCTCCTGTCAAGTTCCTCCTCGTCCCCCACACCATATATATACATCCAGAAACGCAGAAGCACATCCCTATACAGCACCTGAGTACGGGAAGAGTATCTCTTCTGCACCTTTATGTATTCTATATAGGAGTCTGCCAACAAATTAGGGATCATATGCATTATTCAAATTTGATTTGTAAAGTTAAGAAAAAATACATACTTTTGCGGTCCAAATAAAAAGGAGGTGGTTTAAGATGATTATAGTTCCAATTAAAGAGGGTGAGAACATTGAGAGAGCTTTGAAAAAATTCAAAAGGAAATTTGAGAAGACAGGTATCGTTCGCGAGCTTAGAAACAGAAAAACTTTCGTTAAGAAATCTGTAGCAAGAAGAGAGGAGCTTAAAAAAGCTATCTACGTACAGCATCTGAGACTTGACGAGGAATAATTTCCCCATCAGATATTACAGCCGTTATCTGCTCTTTGGCAGGTAACGGTTTTTTGATTGCACTCATTTAGATTTACTGTTATGGAAAACAAGATATACGTATTTGACACAACACTCAGAGACGGCGAACAGGTGCCGGGCTGCCAGTTGAACACCATAGAGAAAATTGAATTGGCCCGTTCTCTGGAGATGTTGGGAGTTGACATCATTGAGTGTGGTTTTCCTGCTTCCAGTCCGGGAGATTTCAATTCTGTGGTGGAAATCTCAAAAAATGTAACCGAACCGGTAGTCTGCGCCCTTACAAGAGCTCTTGAAAGCGACATAGATGCAGCCAAAGAGGCTCTCCACTATGCCAGGAGGAAAAGAATCCATACCGGTATAGGGACAAGCGACCTCCATATAAAACATAAATTCAACTCCACCAGGGAAGATATAATTGAAAGGGCAGTAAAGGCGGTGAAATATGCCCGCAGGTTTACAGACGACGTTGAATTCTACGCAGAAGATGCAGGACGTACCGACAACGTGTACCTTGCCAAAGTTATAGAAGCCGTAATTGCAGCAGGTGCAACAACTGTAAATATTCCCGATACAACCGGATACTGCACTCCCTGGGAATATGGTGAAAAGATAAAATTCATCACAGACAATGTTCCCAATATAGACAAAGCCATAATCTCCACCCACTGCCACAACGACCTTGGGATGGCAACGGCAAACACCATATCAGGCATAATGAACGGTGCAAGACAAGTGGAGGTTACAGTAAACGGAATTGGAGAGAGGGCTGGAAACACCTCTCTTGAGGAAGTTGCAATGACACTCAAATGCCGCAAGGACCTCCCGTTCCATACAGATATCAGGCACAAGAACATATACAAGATCTCAAGACTTGTTTCCACCCTTATGAGGATGCCTGTACAACCCAACAAGGCCATTGTAGGAAGAAATGCATTCGCCCACTCATCGGGAATACACCAGGATGGTGTACTAAAGAACAGGGACAGTTACGAAATAATGGACCCTATGGATGTGGGGGTGAATGACTCCATAATAACACTCTCTGCCCGCAGCGGACGTGCAGCCCTGAAGCACCATTATGACAGGATGGGCATTGCCCTTACTCCCGACGAACTCAATGAGGCCTACAAGAAATTCCTCCTTCTGGCAGACAGGAAAAAGGATATAAACGATTCAGACCTTATGGTGATTGTTGGTGTGAACCGCAACGAAGCTGCCCGCAGGATAAGGCTCAAGTTCCTTCAGGTGATGTGCGGAAAGAACTCTGTGCCTATGGCTACAGTAAAGTTGAACATAGATGGGGAAATCTGCCAGGCCACATCAAGCGGAAACGGCCCTGTTGATGCTGCATTCTCTGCAGTGAAAAAACTTATAAACAGAAAAATTGTTGTGGAGGAGTTCCTTGTGCAGGCCATTACAAGAGGTTGCGATGATGTGGGAAAAGTACACATACAGATTGAGAACAGGGGCAACATATATTATGGCTTTTCTGCAAATACAGATATAGTTACAGCATCTGTAGAGGCTTTCATAGATGCCATAAGCAAATTCATCTGATGCCTTAAACCGCAGAACACCAAATTATAAAAGGGAGAATATGGTGGAGATTCGGCAATTATTGCTATATTTGCAGCCGATTTCAGTATATTTTTGAAACAATACCTACAATTTACCTACATTAACTGATATGGCATTTACAAATAATGTTATGATTGTCCGCCACGGACTGCTTGCAAAGCTTGTAAGGATGTGGAGAGAGGACAAATTGGTTGAAAATATTGACAGACTTCCCATTGAGTTGAGTCCAAGAAAATCCAAAGTGAAAGGGCGCTGCTGCGTACACAAAGAGCGTGCAGTATGGAAATACAAATCCCTTCCGCTGCTTGGATTTGATATGACAGATGAGAAAGATGAACTTACTCCGCTTTCTTATTATGCACAGGCTGCAATTACAAGGGAAAAGAACCTTAAAGAGGAGATCCTTACCGTAATTGATGAGGCTTGCTCTTCTTGTGTACAGGTAAACTATGAGATTACAAACCTTTGCCGTGGTTGTGTGGCAAGAAGCTGCTACATGAACTGCCCTAAGGATGCAATACACTTCAAGAACAACGGCCAGGCCGAGATTGACCACGACAAATGTATCAGCTGCGGCATCTGCCACCAGAGTTGTCCTTACCACGCCATAGTATATATTCCTGTACCTTGCGAAGATGTATGTCCTGTAAAGGCAATCAGCAAGGACGAATATGGCATTGAGCACATTGATGAGTCAAAATGCATCTACTGCGGAAAATGTATAAACGCTTGTCCGTTTGGTGCAATCTTTGAGATTTCACAGGTGTTTGATATCCTCCAGAGCATAAAGAGGGGTGAGAAGGTTGTTGCAATGGTTGCACCTGCTATCCTTGGCCAGTTCAGCGAGCCTATTGAGCAGATTTATGGTGCGATCAAGGCAATAGGATTCTCAGATGTGATTGAGGTTGCACAGGGTGCAATGGTAACCACAGAGAAAGAGGCTCACGAACTTGAAGAGAAACTTGAGGAGGGCCAGCCGTTTATGACAACCAGCTGCTGTCCTTCATATATACAACTCACAAAGAAACATATTCCAGAACTTGAGAAATATGTTTCTACCACAAAATCACCTATGTACTACACTGCGGAGATTGTGAAGGAGAAATATCCTGATGCAAAAACAGTGTTCATAGGGCCTTGTATAGCAAAGAGAAAAGAGGCAAGATACCACGACAATGTTGACTATGTAATGACATTTGAGGAACTCGGCTCCATCTTTGACGGATTTGATTTGGATGTGAACAAGGTTGAGCCTTTCACAATGCCGTTCACTTCAGTTAAGGAGGCACACGGATTTGCTCAGGACGGTGGTGTTACCCAGGCTGTGAAAGTGTTCCTTGACAAAGCCAATCTCCAGGCACTTAAGGTTGCAAACCTCAACAAGAAGAACATTGCAATGCTTAAGGTTTATGCCAAGACAGGCAAATGCCCGGCACCTTTCATTGAGGTTATGGCCTGCGAGGGCGGTTGCGCAAGCGGCCCTTGTATAAGGACAGACAAGAACACATCGCAGAAGAGGATGTCTGCAGAGTTGAACAAACGATAGAAAAGAATCCCGGGAAATACAAATAAGAGGCACTCCCGGGATATTTTTTTACAAAAAGTGCTATATTTGCACAGATGAATGCAAACCGTCATATCTATATGATTTCATCCATGCCTTCTCTGGCAATGGACATGATGGTCATGCGAATGCATCGCTAAGATGCTCTGTTTTTCCCTTTAGATCAATCTTGGGCAGGAAGCACAAGGTTTTTCATCCGGCAAGTTTTTAATTTTTTACATTTTTCAACCAACTGCTCCTGCAGTAACGCAGGATGCCTATAAAGATTTTGTTATGTCACAATATAAATTTGATACGCTTCAAGTGCGCGCCGGCCAGCAGCCCGACCCAACTACCGGTGCCTGCATTACCCCAATATACCAGACATCCGCATATGCATTCAGGGATGTGGAACACGGAAAGAAACTGTTTGAACTGGAGGAGGCCGGGAATATATATTCCAGACTTGGAAACCCTACTGCTGATGTCCTTGAACAGAGGATAGCAGCTTTGGAGAAGGGTACTGCAGCAGTATCCGCAACCTGCGGAATGAGTGCTCAGTTCATTGCAATAACTGCAATATGCAAAGCGGGAGACAACATAATCAGTTCAATGGCACTTTATGGCGGCACCTTCAACCAGTTCAAGGTGACACTTCCAAAGTTGGGTATAAATGTAAAGCTCAACAAATGCAACAACAGGGAGGAAATAGAGAGTCTGATTGATGAAAACACAAAAGCAATATATGTAGAAACCATTGCAAACTCAGATTTCTCTGTTCCTGATTTTGATATGCTGGCTGAAATATGCCGCAAACACAAGATACTCTTCATTGTTGACAATACATTCGGATGTGCAGGCTATGTATGTGCCCCTATTGATTTTGGTGCAAACATCATATGCCACTCCGCCACCAAATATATTGGCGGCCATGGCAACTCCCTTGCCGGCATTGTTGTTGATTGCGGAAACTTCAACTGGTTTGAAAGCGGCAAATATCCGCAGCTCACAGAGCCATGCGCCTCATACCACAACATAAAATTTGCAGAGCACTTTGGGAACTGTGCATTTGCAGCATATCTCAGATGTGTGGGACTGAGGGATTTCGGATGCTGTCTCTCCCCTTTCAACGCATTCCTTGTACTTACAGGATGCGAAACCCTTTCGCTCAGATGCCAGCGTACCTGTGACAACACCCTTGCACTTGCCAGATGGCTTGAGAGCCACCCTATGGTGGAAAGGGTAAACTATCCGGGCCTTGAAAGCCATCCTTCACACCAGAATGCCCTCAAATATCTGCGCAACGGATTCGGAGGTGTGTTCACAGTTGATCTTAAGGCAAGCAGGGAAGATACAGGCAAGTTTGTGAACAACCTGAAACTATATACACTCCTTACCAATCTTGGAGACAACCGCTCACTCATCTCCCACCCTGCCACCACAACCCACGGCCAGTTGAGTGATGAGGAACTGCTGAGCATAGGCATTACACCAGGCACACTTAGGATAAGTGTTGGAATTGAAGATATTGAAGACCTTATTGATGATTTTGAGCAGGCTCTGGATTCCATAAAATAAATGCACCCAGGAGATGGAAAAAAGGATATACAGACACAACGAGGTATTCCCGCTTGAGTGCGGAGGTTCAATTGAAAACCTTGAGATATGCTACCACATTTCCAAGGAGTTCGGATCCGGCGCTGAAAAGGGGAAAAAAGTGATATGGATTACCCACGCCCTCACGGCCAATTCAGATCCTTCCGACTGGTGGGATGTTTTGGTTGGAGAAGGGAAATTCCTTGACCCAAGAAAATACACCATTGTATGTGCAAACATCCTGGGCTCATGCTATGGAAGCACTTCCCCCTCATCCATAAACCCTGCAACCGGAAAACCATACCTTCTTGATTTTCCAAAAACTACCGTAAGGGATGTGGCCACCTGCCACAACATCCTTATGGAGCATCTTGGAATTGAAAAGATTGATCTCCTCACAGGAGGCTCCGTTGGTGGATTCCAGGCACTGGAATGGAGCATAATGTATCCCCACAAAATAAAGAATATGGTTCTGCTTGCGTGCAACAGCAGATTTACCCCGTGGGGAAGCGCTTTCAACGAATCAATGAGGATGGCCCTATATGCAGATCCTACATTCGCAAGCGGTGAAGGGGGAAAGGCAGGTCTTGCCACAGCCCGTTCCATCGCACTCATTTCATACAGAAGCTTTGAGGGGTACAATACAACCCAGTATGAGCAGGATGAAGACTGCACATTTCCACAAAGGGCCGCATCATACCAGAGGTACCAGGGGAAGAAACTTGTAGACAGGTTTGACGCCTACTCTTACCTGAGTATGCTGAACCTTACAGACAGCCATAATGTGGGGCGCCACAGGGGCGGAGTGGAGAAGGCTCTGGGAATGGTTAAAGCCAGGACCGTATGCATTGGCATAGATTCTGACGGGCTCTTCCCTGTTGTGGAGCAGAAATATATGGCACAGCATATTCCAGGTGCAAAATATCTCCAGATAACCTCTGCCTTCGGGCACGACGGATTCCTGCTGGAGTGGGAACAGATAAAGGAAATAATTGAGAATGAAGAACTGATTTAAGAGAGGAGGAAAATTATGCAGGTACTTAAATTCGGCGGCAGTTCGGTTGCCAATGCCGGAAATATAAATAAGGTTATAGCAATTGTAAAGAGGGCTCTGTCCAACGACAGGACAGTAGTTGTATCCTCTGCCATAAGCGGTGCTACAGACTCACTGCTTCTGATAGGCAATACTGCCAAAAGCGGGGACGAGAAATATCTTGGTCTCATTGATTCGCTTGAACAGAGGCATATTGAAATAATTGATGAACTGATTCCGGCAGAAGAATCTGAATCCATAAGGCAGACTTGTCAGGACCTTTTCAACAAACTGAGGGAGATATGCAAGGGCGTGTTCCTGCTCAAGGAACTCACAGACCTCAGTCAGGACCATATTGTAAGTTTTGGAGAACTCCTCTCCACAAACATCATAAGTGCAAAACTGAAATCCCTGAACATAAGCCATCAGTGGAAAGACTCAAGGGAACTTATAAAGACTGAGCTCCAGGCAGGTAAAAATGCGGTAATTGATGCTGTTACAACTGCAAACATCTCCGGTTATTTTGCCAATGACCCCCACAAACTCTATATAATGCCGGGATTCATTGCATCGGATATGGCAGGACGTACAACTACCCTCGGCCGCGGCGGCTCTGATTACACTGCATCCATAATTGCCGTTGGCACCCAGGCCCGCAGGCTTGAAATCTGGACAGATGTATGTGGAATGATGACAGCAGACCCCCGCATTGTGCCGGATGCCCGTCCTATAAGGAACATCTCCTACAAGGAGGCACTGGAACTCTCGCACTTTGGGGCAAAAGTTGTATATCCCCCAACAATACAGCCAGTTGTAAAACAGGGAATTCCAATATATGTCAAGAACACCTTTGCTCCCGACGACTTTGGGACACTCATTGAGCGCAATCCTCCTGAGGGGCAGGAGAAGATAAGGGGAATCTCTTCTTCAAACAAAATAGCCCTCCTTTCAATGGAAGGAAGCGGAATGGTTGGTATACCGGGATACTCAAGCAAACTGTTTGATGTGCTCAGCAAAAATAATGTGAACATAATACTCATTACCCAGGCCTCATCTGTACACACAATGTGCATTGCCATAGCGGAAGGTGATGCAGACAAAGCCAAGAAGGCTGCAGATGAACTGTTTGCATACGAGATATCACTTGGCAAAGTGGATCCTCTGAGGGTAGAGAAAGGGTTCTCAATCATATCCCTTGTAGGTGATGACATGAAGAACCAGAGCGGTGCAAGCGGAAAGATGTTTGATGCACTTGGACGCGAGGGGATAAACATAAGGGCCATTGCCCAGGGTTCATCGGAGAAGAATGTCTCTGCTGTGCTCCACACAGAGGATGTGAATGATGCCATAAGGGCCATCCATTCTGAGTTCTTCTCAAGTTCAGCCAACAGGGTGAACCTCTTCATAGCAGGATACGGCACTGTTGCCAAAGCCCTTGTGGAGATTATTTTTGCCCAAAAGGAATCAATCCTGCAGAGATTGGGCAAAGAACTGGTAATATGCGGAATCTGCAACAGCAGAAACTACCTGCTCAACCGCAATGGCATAGAGCAGGGCTTTGACCTTGAAAAAGGTGAAAAGAATGTTGCCAACAGATATGTGGAGGAGATATGCAAATACAAATTGAGCAACTCAATTTTTGTAGACTGCACTGCCAACAGGAACATTGCATCGCTGTATGTAGACCTGTTCAGGAACAAGTTCTCAGTTGTGGCCTGCAACAAAATTGCAAACTCCCTCTCATATGAGTCATACAAGGAACTCTTTGCCACCGCAAGGCAGGAGAAGGTGCAATACAGATATGAAACCACAGTATGTGCCGCCCTCCCTGTACTTGAAACCATACTGCAGCTGGTGAACTGCGGTGACACAATAAAAAGGATGGAAGGTATCCTCTCGGGGACCCTCAACTTCCTGTTCAGCAGCTATAACGGGGAAAAGCCATTTGCAACCCTGGTAAAGGAGGCTGCTGAGAAAGGGTATGCAGAACCTGACCCAAGGCTCGACCTTGCCGGCACAGATGTACTCCGCAAATTCCTCATCTCTTCCCGACAGGCAGGCTTCCCTGTTGAGACCCCGGATGTGGATTTCAATGGATTCATTCCTGAAGAGATTATGTGCAGCACCCAGACAAACTTCAAGGAATATGCAGAAGAGTTCTATGCAAAACTTGCAGATTACGAGCCACAACTGAAAGCACAATATGATGCGGCAGCGGCAAAAGGTGAAAAATTGAGGTTCATTGCAGCCCTGGATGCCACCGCCCTACAGGAAAACGGCAAGCCGGCCTGCTCAATAAGTCTCAGGAGCATTGGCCCTGAGCATCCGTTCTACACATTGGAAGGGACCGACAATGCCGTAATCATAGAATCTGAATACTATCCCAATGCAATTGTAATAAAGGGGGCCGGCGCCGGGGCCAGACAGACTGCCGGTGGAGTTTTGAATGATATATTAAGTTTATAACCATAGTTTTAGTATGAAAGTAGCGGTAGTAGGGGCCACCGGACTGGTTGGCCGAAACATGTTGAAGATACTTGATGAGAGGAATTTCCCTGTAACTGAACTTATTCCTGTTGCATCTGAAAAATCTTCGGGAAGCAGGATTTCATTCAGGGGCAAAGAGTATGTTGTATGTACTCCTGCCCAGGCTATAGAGAAAGGGGCGCAGATTGCACTCTTCTCTGCAGGAAGCGGTGTATCAAAAGAATGGGCACCCAAATTTGCCCAGGCGGGGTGTTATGTGATAGACAACTCTGCCTGCTGGAGGATGGACCCCACAAAAAAACTTGTGATTCCGGAAATAAACGGAGATGTAATTGAAAAAGGTGATTATATAATTGCCAATCCTAACTGTTCCACAATACAGATGCTCATTGCCATTGCAGATCTGCACAAGAGGTTTAAGATAAAGAGGATAGTGGTATCTACCTACCAGTGCATTACAGGAACGGGCAAGAAGGCGGTAGACCAGATGGAGGCAGAGAGGGACGGCAAGGAGCCGCAGACAAAGGCATATCCTTACAGGATAGACCTCAACCTGCTTCCCCACATTGATGTATTCCTGGAGAACGGATATACCAAAGAGGAGATGAAGATGGTTAACGAGACCCACAAGATAATGAGGGATGAGAGCATAAGGGTCTCCCCTACCACTGTAAGGGTTCCTGTATTGGGAGGCCACAGCGAATCCATAAATCTGGAGTTTGAGAAGCCTTTTGAAATGGAGGAGATATTCAGCACCCTGAGAGGTACTGCAGGAGTTGTGGTGCAGGATGCAGTGGAGCTGGAAAACGGCGGACAGCCATCAGCAATAGGCTCTATAGAAAACCTGCCATACCCTATGCCGCTGTTCACTAAAGACAGGGATGAGGTGTTTGTGGGAAGGATAAGGAGGGACCCGTCTGTAGAAAACGGGATAAACCTCTGGTGCGTTGCAGACAATCTGCGCAAAGGGGCCGCCACCAACACGGTGCAAATAGCGGAATTATTGCTTGAGAAGGGGTTGGTATAACCCCTTTTTTTTGTACTTTTGCAGAATATGCAGACAGACAACCATATAAAAACCTCCGGATACACGGAGGCTGATTTTGAGACCCTCAGTTGGAATGAGCATATCCGCAGAAGATCGGGAATGTACATAGGCAAACTGGGTGACGGCTCATCTCCCGATGACGGAATCTATGTCCTCTTCAAGGAGATTGTGGACAATGCAATTGACGAGTTCATAATGGGCTACGGCAAGAGCATAAAGATTACCATAGGGGAAGACAATATGGTTACAGTAAGGGACTACGGGCGCGGTATTCCGCTTGGAAAACTTATTGATGCAGTAAGCAAGATGAACACCGGTGCCAAATACGGCAGCAGTGCATTCTCAAAATCCGTAGGTCTCAATGGTGTGGGTACCAAAGCGGTGAACGCCACATCTACATATTTCTACATACAGTCTTTCAGGGACGGTGAAAGTGCCTGGGCAGAATTTGCCAAAGGAGACCTGAAGGACAACGGCAATACCCTCACTACTGAGAAGAACGGCACACTTGTAAAATATATTGCAGACCCTATGCTGTATGAAAATTACAAGTACAATATGGAGTACATTGAGACAATGCTCAAGAACTACTCCTATCTGAATACCGGACTTTCACTCAATTTGAACGGTACGGAGTTCAAATCAAAGAACGGTCTGCTGGACCTCATAAACGATTCCCTCTCTGAGACTCCGCTGTATGAGCCTATACATCTGCAGGGAAAGGATATAGAGATTACAATCACACACGGCACAGAAAACGGAGAGAACATAAGTTCGTTTGTAAACGGCCAGAATACCATACACGGAGGAACCCACCTTGCCGCATTCAGGGAAGGTGTTGCCAAAACCGTAAAGGAATTCTTCAAGAAAGACTTTGACCCTAAAGACGTGCGCCAGTCAATTGTTGGTGCAATAAGCATAAAGGTTGTTGAGCCAAATTTCTCAAACCAGACAAAGACATTCCTAAGTTCCAAGGATGTTGAGCCAGGGGGGCAGAGCATAAGGAATTTCATTGTGGAGTTCGTGTCATCTGAACTGGACAACTACCTGCACAAGAATCCGGCACAGGCAGATGCCATTCTCAAGAAAGTGCTGGCAAACGAAAAGGAGAGGAAAGCCATCTCAGGCATACAGAAACTTGCAAGGGAGAGGGCAAAAAAGGCCAGCCTCCACAACAAGAAACTCAGGGACTGCCGCATCCACTACGGAGACAAGGACCAGCGGAACCAGGATACAATGCTCTTCATAACCGAGGGTGATTCTGCCAGCGGTTCAATTACAAAGAGCCGTGATGTAAACACCCAGGCTGTATTCTCATTGCGTGGAAAACCTCTGAACAGCTACGGCCTCACCAAGAAGATTGTATACGAAAACGAGGAGTTCAACCTGCTGCAGGCTGCACTGAACATAGAAGAGGACCTGGAGAACCTACGCTACAACAAGGTTGTGATTGCAACGGATGCCGATGTAGACGGAATGCACATCCGCCTGCTTCTGCTCACCTTCTTCCTCCAGTTCTTCCCTGACCTCATCCGCCAGGGGCACCTGTATATCCTTCAGACACCACTTTTCCGCGTAAGGAAAAAGAACGAGACATATTACTGCTACACCTCAGAAGAGAGGGAAAAGGCAATAAAGAAACTTGGCAAAAACCCAGAAATAACCCGATTCAAAGGATTGGGAGAGATTTCTCCCGACGAATTCCGCGGATTCATTGGGGAAGACATAAGATTGGACAGGGTAAGGCTGAGCAAGGATGACACCATACACGAACTGCTGGAGTTCTATATGGGCAAGAACACAATGGAAAGGCAGAGTTTCATAAAGAGCAACTTGAGGTCCGACCTCATCCTTGAGGAACTTGCCGAAAAATCCAATAACATTTAAAATCATCGGGAAGAAAAAAACTGTTATGAGAAAATACATCTGCAAATTTTTAATGTGGGTTTTCGGCTGGAAGGCCGTTGAACCGCCTTGTCCGGAAAAGAAGGCCATTATCCTTGGTGTGCCACATACATCGGCCCTTGATTTTCTGGTTTCATACATGTACTACTATTCAGTGGGTGGCAGAGCATATGTAATGGTAAAGAAAGAGTTCTTCTGGGGCCCGCTTGGTCCAATAATGAGATGGATGGGGGGAGTGCCTGTAGACCGTTCAAAAGGTGCCACAGTTGCAAAGCAGGTGATTGACGCAATGAACAATGCCGAATATATGCATATGGCCATTGCCCCCGAAGGTACAAGAAAAAAGACAGAGAACTGGAAGGCAGGATTCCATACAATTGCCAGAGCCTGCGACATACCGGTTTATCTGGGATATTTTGACTGGAAGACAAAAACAGTTGGCAGAGGGGTAAAATTTGAACTTACCGATGATGCCAAAGCAGATATAAAGAGGATAAGGGCCTACTACAAGGAGAAAGGAGTTGTGGGCAGGCATCCTGAAATGTTTACTACCGGAAGCGATCTTGACTGATTGCCGGAATTATTATGCCCATTGGGATCCGTTCCCTTTGGGCACACTTTTTGAATAATTATACTGCCTAAACCAAAAACAACAAATACCACAAAATGGAATTCAAGACATTAAAGGAATTACTGCACTGTAGCACAAAAAGTTATGCAAATAACAAGTTCCTGTGCATAATTGGCGGGCATTTTTACACTTTTAAGCAATTCGGTGAAAAAGTGAAGGAGATTGCCGCACTTATACACAAGAATGGTGCACAGCAGGGTGACAGGATAGGTATCCTCTGCCAGAGTATGCCAAATTGGGGCGTAGCCTTTATGGGCTGCTCTGCATACGGAAAAATTGCGGTACCTATGCTGCCTGATTTCTCAGTTGACGAGATAAAGAACATCATAGAACACTCTGAATGCAAAGGTCTTTTTGTATCAAAAAGACTCTACCACAAGATTACAGATGAGATGAAGGAGAAACTCTCTTTCATTATTGAGGTAGATGATTTCAAGATCCTTAAAGGTGAGGCTTGCAATGAGCTGGAAAATGCCGAAGTTGAGAAAATGACCTCTGCAGAGGAAGATCTTGCAACAATCATATATACATCGGGAACAACAGGAAACTCAAAAGGTGTAATGCTTACACACGGCAACCTTTGTTCACACGTAAAGATTGCCAACAAGATGAGGCCTTCATTTGAGTGGGATGTATGGCTCTCCGTACTTCCATTGTCACACACATTGGAGTTCAGCCTTTCATTCCTCCTCCCTATGCTTGCAGGATCATCCGTTTATTATCTGGAGAAACCGCCAGTACCGAAACTCCTTATGCAGGCCCTTAAAGAGGTTAGGCCAACTACAATGCTTACAGTGCCTATGATTATAGAGAAAGTATACAAGAATGCTGTACTTCCTAAAATCAATGCAAATCCAATTATGGCCAAGATGTACAAATCTGCCATTGGAAGGAAACTTATAAACAAGATTGTAGGCAAGACATTGAGGGAGATGTTCGGCGGCAGAATGAGGTTCTACGGCATTGGAGGTGCAAAACTCGACGGTACAGTTGAGAGATTCCTCCTTGAGGCCAACTTCCCGTACGCTATAGGATACGGACTTACAGAGTGCTCACCTCTTCTTGCAGGCGCCACACCAGACCTTGTAAAATGGCAGACAACAGGTCCTGCAGTTCCAGGAGTGGAACTTAAGATAAACAATCCTGACCCTGTAACCGGAGAGGGAGAGATCATTGCCAAAGGCCCTAACATTATGCCAGGCTACTACAAGAACCCGCAGGCAACAGCAGAAGCCTTTACAGAGGACGGCTGGTTCAGGACCAAAGACCTTGGCTTTATAGATGAAAAAGGGTGGCTCTCCATCCGAGGACGTCTGAACAGCATGATTGTAGGCCCAAGCGGTGAGAACATCTACCCTGAGGAGATTGAGACAGTAATCAACACCCATACTGCAGTGGCGGAATCTGTAGTTACAATGAAGAAAGGTGCCCTTATTGCAAAGGTTTGCGTTCATCCCGACAAGATTGAGGCAATACAGAAAATGAAGGATGAAGCCCTTGCCGCATATAACGAGAAGAAACTTCAGTTGATTGAAGCATACGAGGCCAAAAAGGCCGAGTGGCTGAAGGAATATGAAGAGAAAAAGGCTGAATGGAGCAGAGAATATGCAGACAAGAAAGCTGAGTACGAGGCAAAAGTTGAGGAGTGGAAAGCAGAATACGACCAGATGAGGAGGGAGATGTACAAGGCTTACACTGCCAAGAGGGAAGAGGCTGCAAACGCATATCTTGCCAAGAAAGAGGAGGCCAAGAAAGCGCTTGAGCACAAAATGAAAGAGTGGGAAAAAGACATACAGCAGTATGTTAACAACAAGGTGAACAAATTCTCAAAAATCTCACAGGTTGAACTCCGCACCGAGGCATTTGAAAAAACTGCAACCCAGAAAATCAAACGCTACCTCTACGCATAACATCACACACCTTATAACAAAAAACGCATCGGACCACCTCCGGTGCGTTTTTTCTTCCCTGCAGTTTATCCCAACATTTTATCCGGTATATTCCATATGCAGAAAAATTGCAACTGTAGGGAATATCAGTATTCCATAAATAACATTATGGAAAACATTACTCTCCTTTTTATATACTTTAATCATAAGTATTCAAACTCTTTGAGTTTTCATCCTTTTCTTTGTACTACAATACCTCTCTCCATCAGCTGTTCTGTTATATTATCTATATCATCAGGACTAACCATACCCAAAGGATAGTACATTGCATATTTATTTTTCTTAAAAAAGGCTATATGATATATACCAGTCATATAATTACATGTAATTTTACACAAATCCACATCCTCTATGTGTATAGTGAACTGTATAAAAGGTGCGATATTCTTAATTACCACAATATTCTTATCAATAATCAAATAAAAACTGGTACCCATTACTACAATAAGCATTGGTATAATGATAATAATCAGAATGCCTAAATGAGAGATTATTCTGCAAAATTTATCAAATGCAAAAAAACCGCCTATAATGAATCCCAAAAGAGTATATACGAGGACTTCAAAACCGATACTATGCCTAAATTTTCTTCTATATACTTTCATTGGTTACACAATATAAATTGTAAAACTTAAATTATTACCTACATCAATACGCAATGGGGAATTTCATATTATAATTTAACCCAAGAGATACAATACCAACAATTGTCCCCACAGAACCTATTGATGCACCCAAAGGTGGACCTATTACTGGAACTAATAAAGATGTTGCAAGACCAACGCCTTGTAATCCTAAAGATATAAGTTGGAATAATCACACATATTTCTAATGATTTATAGGAATACCCTTGTTTGATAAATCTGCTACAATAGCATTCTTTTCAGCTTTACCAACAAGAGTTGCTGTACAACTTGTAATTCTGTTTCCTGCTTTTATTTCCAATGAATATCCTTCTACACCTGCTCGTCTTATAGATATACTCTCTATTGAACCAAGTAAAAAATTCTTGTTGGAGCCAGAATCCTTTACATTAATGACTCTAAGTTCTTCATCATCCAATTCTATATATGTCTGATTGCTCCTGAGCATTACAGCATAGCTCAAGACTAAACCATATCCTGCAACTGCCTGAACAGGAAAAACTCCCTTATATATCCAGGCAGCCAAAATTGCAATTGTAAGGAATATCAGTATCCCATAAATAACATTATGGAAAACATTACTCTCCTTTTTGTATACTTTAATCATAAATCTTTCAAGTCTTTTGTTATTACCGTTACCCCTTTAGATTCCATAAAGGAAACTATCTCTTTCAAATCTTTTGGATCAACAAGGTCAATGCCGTAACAAGGAAAAAATTTATCTATATTATTCTTTCTCATCTTAATGATGTTAACCAAATATCCATTATTATACTCTATTCTGCAATAAGGGTATTGATGAAATGTGTACGTTTTACACCATGATTTAAAAATACCATTAACAAGGACCACTCTATCTTCGTATAGTTCTATATAAAATAACAAGGAAACAACACTATATATAGATGGTAGTGCCAATATCACCAATATAAAAAAAATTAAACACTCACGCCCCCCCCATTCCCAAAATGCAAGATTCTCATAATACATTGATAGTATATATAATAGAAAAATAAGTGGTAAGATTTCCACTTTACATGTTGAACTTTTAAAGAATGATCTTCTATAAGTATTCATAATTCTATATGTTATGCTATATATACTAAGATACCATCGCCATTATTACCTCAATCTCCACCACCTGGGCCTCTGGTAATAATTCTCTCCTTACTCTTTATCTTCATTGGGCCAAGAATACCAAATGCTTTCTTTGCATTTTCAAATCAACGTCATACCCCTCAAATACAGGATTCTTTGAATACTCAGCCTCATTCCACTGAGGTGTAAAATCGCCTGTGTAGAATAAGTTGCTCTTTTTCTCCTGCACTTTATAACCTTTTGTAGTGAAATTATGATGGCAAAATAGAAAGTGGATAGATTTTGTCTCATAATTGTTTTGTTTCTAAGTTATACATCCCTAAATATAATAATTATTATCAACATAATCATACTTCTTATATGACAGATGTCTCTCATACTCCATTTGCAGAAATATTGGTGCTATGTTCAGCCTTCCACCAGGCTGGCAATCTATTGCATCTGAGCCTGGCTCAGGAACTCGCCAACTGAAGTTGGCTCAAACAGGCCTGAGCCTGAAGGCTCATCTGCAATGATTGCTTACGCCGTTCCAGGATTCACATAGCACCAATTTTCTGCCATTGCATATACCGGATTCATGCTGTGAATCTGAATCCATAATACTTTAAATACTTGAATCTGACATCTTGACTGCATCCTTGATGTGGGGTATACATTGGCCCGAGGGAATGGATGATGAGGCGGTAAGTGAGGGGATAAAATTCATTGTCTTGTGACGGCGTTTGTCTGACGACGTTAGGCCTCTGCAAGAGGACTAAAAGGAGGAGTTCGCCGTCAAGATGAATTTTATCCCTGAGCAGCCTCATCACTCCCTGAGCGAGGGTCTATGTTATACCCTGAGTCAAGGATGCAGGATAAATGTTGGAATAATCTGGCCCGGCGGAGATCTGGTAATACGGAAGGCCGGGAGCCGCACCCTGCGTGAGCAGTAAAAAAAAAGAGGACCCTGGTGAGGATCCTCTTTTGTATGGTAATCTGAGGGTTCAGATTAGAATTTCTGCATAAGCATCTCAACAATCTTGATTGCTGCATAGGCAACTGGAGTACCAGGGCCGAAGATTGCAGCAGCACCAGCTTTGTAAAGTGCATCGTAATCCTGAGCAGGGATAACACCACCGGCTACTACGATGATATCCTCTCTGCCAAGTTTCTTAAGCTCGTTTACAATCTGAGGAACAAGAGTCTTGTGACCTGCAGCAAGTGAAGAAACACCTACAATGTGTACGTCGTTCTCCACAGCCTGTTTTGCAGCCTCCTCCGGAGTCTGGAACAAAGGTCCCATATCTACGTCGAAACCACAGTCTGCATAACCTGTTGCAACAACTTTAGCACCACGGTCGTGACCGTCCTGACCAAGTTTTGCAATCATGATTCTTGGCTGGCGGCCCTCTTTCTTAGCGAACTCAGCAACCAACTCTTTTGCTTTCTCAAAGTCTGAGTCATTCTTAACCTCAGAAGAGTAAACACCTGTATTCATACGGATAACTGCTTTATAACGTCCTACAACTTTCTCGCAAGCATCAGAGATCTCTCCCAATGAAGCGCGTGCTTTAGCAGCCTCAACTGCCAACTCAAGAAGGTTGCCGGTCTTGTTTGCAACAGCCTCAGTAATGGCGTCAAGACACTGCTGTACTTTTGCGTTATCGCGGTTAGCCCTAAGCTCTTTAAGTCTTGCAATCTGCTGCTCACGTACTTTAGCGTTGTCAACATCAAGAATCTCAATTGGATCCTCTTTCTCAAGACGATATTTGTTGATACCTACGATAGTGTCAATGCCTGAGTCAATTCTTGCCTGTTTGCGGGCTGCAGCCTCCTCAATCCTGAGTTTAGGAATACCTGTCTCAATGGCTTTTGCCATACCGCCAAGTTTCTCAACCTCCTGGATGTGCTCCCAAGCTTTGTCAGCCAACTCTTTGGTAAGGCTCTCAATGTAGTATGAACCTGCCCATGGGTCGATTGATTTACATACGCTGGTCTCCTCCTGGATGTAGATCTGAGTGTTACGTGCAATACGTGCAGAGAAGTCTGTAGGAAGTGCGATAGCCTCATCCAATGCATTTGTATGCAATGACTGGGTGTGACCGAGAGCTGCACCCATAGCCTCGATACAAGTTCTTGCTACGTTGTTGAATGGATCCTGCTCAGTAAGTGACCAACCTGAAGTCTGACAGTGGGTCCTCAATGACAATGATTTAGGGTTCTGAGGGTTGAACTGGTTAACCAACTTAGCCCAGATCATACGTGCAGCACGCATCTTTGCAATCTCCATGAAGTGGTTCATACCAATTGCCCAGAAGAATGAAAGACGTGGTGCAAATGCATCAACTGAGATACCTGCCTTGATACCTGTCCTCAAGTACTCAAGACCGTCTGCCAATGTGTAAGCCATCTCAATGTCATTGGTTGCACCTGCCTCCTGCATATGGTAACCTGAAATTGAAATTGAGTTGAACTTAGGCATATATTTAGAAGTGTAAGCGAAGATATCGCCAATGATTCTCATTGAGAACTCTGGTGGGTAGATGTAGGTGTTACGTACCATGAACTCCTTAAGGATATCGTTCTGGATAGTACCTGCCATCTCCTCAAGTTTTGCACCCTGCTCAAGACCTGCAACAATGTAGAATGCCATAACTGGAAGAACGGCACCGTTCATAGTCATTGATACAGACATCTTGTTCAAAGGAATCTGGTCGAAAAGGATCTTCATATCCTCAACTGAACAGATTGACACACCTGCTTTACCAACATCACCAACTACACGTGGGTGGTCAGCATCGTATCCGCGGTGTGTTGCCAAGTCGAATGCAACTGAAAGACCTTTCTGACCTGCAGCAAGGTTTCTTCTGTAGAATGCATTTGACTCCTCAGCAGTAGAGAAACCTGCATACTGTCTTACAGTCCAAGGTTTCTGTACGTACATTGTGCTGTAAGGTCCACGTAGGAAAGGAGCAACACCTGCAGCATAGTTCAAGTGCTCCATTCCCTCTAGATCAGAGGCACTGTAGTTAGTTTTTACAGCAATCCTCTCTGGTGTCATCCACTCGCTGTTCTGCTGCTGGGTGCAAGCGGCGCCACCGTTATATTTTAGTTCTGAAAAATTCGGACGCATAATCTTATCTGATTTTAATTTCATTATTGCTTATTTAATACCCAATTTAGCCTGATAACCTTTAAGAGTCTCAAGAACGTTGCTCTTCACACTAATAAAGTTCTCAATGCCTTTAGCTGTAAGCTCGTCTTTGCAAGCAGGCTCTCCGGCAACAACCACAATTGCCTTGTCACCAACAAGTGAAGCAATCTGTGGAACGCCCTCTGCATACTCGTCATCAGATGAACAAGCAACAATAATATCAGCTTTAGCCTCCAAAGCAGCTTTAACGCCTTCCTCTACAGATGAGAATCTGTTGTTGTCAACAACCTTGAATCCTGCAACAGCAAAGAAGTTGCATGCAAACTGCGCTCTTGCGCGGCACATTGCAAGGTTACCGTAAGTTACCATATATGCAACAGGCTCCTTGCCGCTCTGCTCTGTAGCGAAACGCAATGCCTCAAATGGCTGTGCACCCCTGTATTTCTCAAGTGGCTGGCCAAGAACTGTACCGCAAGCTGCAGGTGCAGGTTTTCTGGTAACAACCTCCAAAGTAACGTCTTTGTCTGCCTTCTCAGTGAAGTTAGGATACTGGTTTGAACCAAGGATAATCTCCCTTCTGGTCTCAATCTTCTTGTCTCTTGCATCAGCGGTAGCCTTGATTGCATTCTGGATGAAACCAGCCTTGAATGCCTCAACATAACCGCCCATATTCTCAACCTCTGTGAAAAGTTTCCAAGAAGTCTCTGCAATTGACTGGGTAAGGTTCTCAATGAAGTATGAACCTGCAGCAGGGTCAACAACTTTGTCGAAATGAGCCTCCTCTTTAAGGATAGACTGAACGTTTCTTGCAATACGGTTGCTGAACTCACCTGGAGCGCGGAACGGATAATCGAATGGAAGTACCTCCAAAGAATCAACGCCTGCAATTGATGCACTCATTGCCTCAGTTGTACCTCTCAACATATTTACATATGGATCATATACTGTCATGTTCCACTCGCTTGTCACAGCGTGTACCTTCATCTTCTGGCAGCACTCTTTCTCAGAACCGTAAGCTTTTACAATGTTAGCCCACAACATTCTTGCTGCACGGAATTTTGCAATCTCCATGAAGTATGTAGAACCTACAGCAAATGTGAATTTGATGCGTCTTGCAGCGTCATCTGCGCTCAAGCCCATCTCAACAAGTTTGTTGATGTACTCGCTACCCATTGCAAGACCGAAACCAAGTTCCTGTGAAATGTTTGAACCGGCATCGTTGAATGAATAAGCCTCAACACCAATAACCCTCACTCTTGGATAATCCTTCACAGCCTCAATTACAGCCTTGAGGGTCTCCATAGATTTGTCTGAGCAGAAAGCACCTGTCTGGTTAAGTACGCGTAGCGGATCAAAATCAAATGAAGCTTTCAGATCCTCTGCACCAACACCCTGAGCCTTTGCAACTGCAAGGAATGAGTTGATGATCTCTACAGATGCACAGCAGCATCCTGTGAAGTTAACCTCAACTTTTGCAAGATCTATACCTTTGAGAAGGGTATTCATCTCTGCCTCGCTGATGGCTTTTTTGCCGTCGATGCAGAAGCCTACAGACTCAACACCTTTCTTAAGGCCGTCAACAGCCTGTGCATTGGCTGCCTCAAAACCGCACTGGCAAGCGCAGTAGTCCTGACGTACCAACCAGTTGTTGTTGTCTTTTGTACCTCTTACAAAAGGGAAAGCACCGGCCTCACCGCCAAGGTGTTTTACACCCTCAAGGTTCTCGGCACGGTAGTAAGGGCGAACTGAAAAACCCTCCTGGGTCTTCCATACGAGTTTTTTCTCGTAATCGGCACCTTTCAAATCTTTGATTATCACCTCTTCCCATTGCTCGGTGGAAACAGGTGGAAACTCAGCAAATAGTTTTTCTGCCATATTTTTATTTTTATATATGAATGGATAAATGATTTTTCTAAAAAATCGTACAAATTTAACAATAATAAAATTTAAAACCTATTATTTGAACGCCTTTTCAACAACCTCATCAGATGCAATTTCCGGGATTGTAACTTTAAGTCCCGGAGTACGCTCCATCTCCCTGCGGATAGCGTCAACCGCCCCCTTGTTCCTTGCCCAGCTGCGTCTTGCTATTCCGTTGTTCACATCCCAGAGCAGCATATTCCTTATCCTGCGGTCTGCATCATCGGAGCCGTCTATCACCATTCCAAACCCGCCGTTCATAACCTCACCCCAGCCTACGCCTCCGCCATTGTGGAGAGATACCCAGGTTGCGCCCCTGAAGGCATCCCCTATCACATTCTGCACCGCCATATCTGCAGTGAAACTTGAACCGTCATAAATGTTTGAGGTCTCCCTGTAAGGGGAATCGGTACCTGAAACATCGTGATGGTCCCTTCCAAGCACAATAGGGGCGCTCACCTTACCTTCCCTTATGGCCTTGTTCATTGCAAGTGCAATCTCTGTCCTTCCCTGGGAATCTGCATACAGGATACGTGCCTGCGAACCCACAACCAGCCTGTTCCTGCCAGCCTCCTTAATCCAATGGATATTGTCTGCCAGCTGTGGCTTTATGTCATCTGGAGCATCCTTCATCATATCCTCAAGCACCTGAGCCGCCAACATATCGGTATATGCAAGGTCCTCTTCCTTTGAAGATGTGCAAACCCATCTGAAAGGCCCGAAACCGTAATCAAAGAAGAGCGGTCCCATAATGTCCTGCACATATGAAGGATATCTGAACTTCCTGCTCTTTTCAGTATCATTTGAAGAGGCATCCATTCCAGGATTGAAAATGTCCGCACCGGCCCTTGAAGCCTCAAGCAGGAATGCATTGCCATAATCAAAGAAATACATTCCTCTTCCCGACAATTTGTTGATTGCGGCAACCTGCCTCCTCAAGCTCTCCTGCACACACTCCCTGAACCTCTCAGGCTCTGATGCCATCATCTCCTTGCTCTCCTCAAAAGTATATCCTACCGGATAATATCCTCCTGCCCACGGATTGTGCAGTGATGTCTGGTCCGAGCCCAGATCCACGTGAACATCCTCTGCAGCAAGTTTCTCCCACAAATCCACAACATTTCCGTGGTAAGCCAGCGACACCGCCTCCTTGGCAGCCCTGGCCTTCTCTATACGGGCAACCAGAAGGTCAAGATTGTCATACACCTCATCTACCCATCCCTGCGAATATCTTGTCTGTATTGCCTTCTCATTAATCTCCGCCACTACACCCACAACACCTGCAATCACTGCTGCCTTTGGCTGTGCACCGCTCATTCCTCCAAGTCCTGAACTTACAAACACCTTGCCTGCAGGGTCCGGATTTCCGTGCATTCTGGCCGCATTCAATACAGTTATGGTTGTTCCGTGTACAATTCCCTGAGGCCCTATATACATAAACGAACCCGCAGTCATCTGTCCGTACTGCGAAACTCCCATTGCATTGAACTTCTCCCAATGGTCCTTGCTTGAATAGTTGGGGATAACCATACCGTTGGTGACAACAACCCTTGGTGCATCCTTATGGGAAGGGAAAAGCCCCAGCGGATGTCCCGAATACAGAACAAGAGTCTGTTCATCCGTCATTTCAGAGAGATACTTCATGGCAAGCCTGTACTGTGCCCAGTTCTGGAATACCGCACCGTTTCCTCCATATGTTATAAGCTCGTGGGGATGCTGTGCCACCGCATTATCAAGATTGTTGCTTATCATAAGCATAATGGCTGCAGCCTGTACACTCTTGTGCGGGAAGTCATTTATACTGCGGGCATATATCTTGTAATCAGGCCTGTACCTGTACATATATATCCTGCCGTACTCTTCCAGTTCCTTCGCAAACTCAGGAGCCAAGGCAGCATGCTGCTCTGCAGGGAAATACCTGAGGGCATTCTTCAATGCCAGTCTCTTCTCCTCCAGGGAAAGTATGTCCTTTCTCCGCGGAGCGTGGTTTATTGCCGGATCATAAGCTTTGGCCTGAGGTATAACCGCCGGTATACCCTCGCATACAGTTTCTCTGAAATTATCCATAAATCAATACTTTAACCATTTATAAATCTCTTTCCAACCCGGTTTCTTGCCATACATGAGAATTCCAACCCTGTATATTTTTCCCGACAGATATGCCATTGCCACAAATGTGAGCACCAGCACACCTATTGAGAGGGCAAGTTCCCAAGCAGGTACCCCATACGCAATACGGGCCATCATCACCATTGGGGATGTGAAAGGTATCACAGAACCCCAGAATGAGAGGGCACTGTCGGGATACTGGAATGTATGCAGCATCATAAAGAGTCCTATAATGAGCGGCATTGTAATGGGCAGCACAAGCTGCTGGGTGTCGGCCTCGTTGTCAACTGCCGCACCAACTGCTGCAAACATGCTGGAATAAAGGAGATAGCCCAATACAAAGTAGATGATGAAGCAGGCAACAATACCCGCATAATTCACATCCTTCAGGGCCTGGATGAATCCATCCCCCTCATCCTGTACCGCAGCGGTTATCTGCTCTACAGGAACCTCCGGAGATGCAGCTGCCATTGTCTGGGCAGCCTGGTCCAATCCAAGGAGAGAACCTGCCACTGTAACTATAATGAGCGTGAACACTATCCAGATGAAGAACTGTACCAGAGCTACCGATGCCACACCCAGAATCTTACCCATCATAATCTGGAAAGGCTTTACAGAAGAGACTATCACCTCTATTATTCTGGTGGTCTTCTCCTCTATAACGCTCCTCATTACCATACTGCCGAACATAAAGATGAACATATAGATGAGGAAACTGCCAATATATCCTATAATCATGAATATCTCCACCTTGGAGGCCTTTTCCTCCCCTTTTTCATCCAATGTGTATGTGCTCATCTTCACATCAGACTCAACATCAGCCATAATCTCCTCAAGTTGCGGTATGCCATAACCCTTCAGCTTATGCTCTTCCACCGCAGCCTCAACATTCCTTGATATACGGTTCTGAACATCTATGTTCATCTGTTTCCTTGAGTATGTGACAACCGATACATTCTTGGAAGAATCCATTGGAGAAATCCCCACAATCGCAAAATAATCCAGATTGTCAAAATTCCCCTTCAGTTCATCAACACTTTTGTCCGTAACTTCTGTAAAGATATACTCATCATCACTCTCCATATACGGCATAACAATGCCGCTGCCGTCCACTACCGCAATCTTCTGCCCCTCTTCCCCGCCTGAATACATTGCAATGAGGCTTGGCACAACCATAAGTGCCGCAAAAAGGAGCGGAGTGAGTATTGTTGTAAAGATGAACGATTTCTTCTTTACCCTTATTGCAAACTCCCTTGCAATAATTATTGATATCTTGCTTTTTCCCATAACAGCACAGTTTAATTGTTTGTAACCAGTTTTATGAAGATGTCATTCATCCTTGGCATAAGTTCCTGATAAGAGACTATATCGTTCCCCTTGATCAGTTCCCCAAGAATCTGTGCACTTGTGGCACCGCCGGAAACATCCAATACAGCCCTTCTGTTCCCTTTGTAAATGTCATCCGAGACAACCGTTACAGGAGCCCCTGCCAATGCAACAGGATCTGTTCCCCTGTATATTACCTCCACGTGGTTGTTGCCGTATTTGCGCCTTATCTCATCAACCCCTCCGGCAACAATGAGGTTCGACTTGTTTATGAGCGCTATGTTGTCGCACAACTCCTCCACACTCTCCATATTGTGGGTAGAGAGGATTATTGTTGTACCCGCCTCCTTCAGGGCCAGTATCTCCTTCCTTATAAGATTCACATTTACAGGATCAAAACCCGAAAACGGCTCATCCAATATGAGCAGCTGCGGCTTGTGCATCACTGTTGTAATGAACTGTATCTTCTGGGCCATTCCCTTGGATAGTTCCTCCACTTTCTTGTCCCACCATCCCTGGATGCTGAACTTCACAAACCACTCCTTCAGCTCCTTTGTAGCCTGTTTTCCGCTCATACCCTTCAGTTTCGCAAGATATATTGCCTGCTCACCAACCTTCATCTTTTTGTAAAGCCCCCTCTCCTCCGGAAGGTAGCCTATATTCTCCACATCAGATGGCCTTATTGGTGCTCCGTTGAAGAGGAGTTCACCGCTGTCGGGAAGAGTAATCTGGTTTATTATTCTTATGAGTGTGGTCTTTCCTGCTCCATTGGGGCCAAGAAGACCAAAAATTTTCCCTTTCGGGATATCAAGGCTCACAGAGTTCAATGCTGTAAAATTACCGAACTTCTTTGTTATGCCTGAACAAGTTATGATTCCCATTACCTGCTGTTTTAAATTATTCTTCAAATTATCTCCAATATTACAAATGTAATAAATATTCCCTTAACCTGAGCGCATTATTTTCTGTAACAACGTGCTCCTTTACCAGTTCCTCAAGCAGCTGCAGTTCATCTGCAAAAGCCCCCTTCCCCCTTATCCTTATGTACGTGAGAATGCCTCTGGCTGCATATGGGCCTATATACGGATGTCTCTCCATAGCACGGCGGTCTGCACCAAGCAATGAGAATCCCTTTACATCCCTGCCATCCACAATCACATACCCTTCAATCCTCTCATAACGCTCCCGGCCGAACCCATCTATCTCCATCAGTTGCCGCTTGTCCACAAAAGAACCGCCAAGACGCTCCCTGTATTCCAGAATTTTCCGGGCAAAATGTCCCCCTATCCCATACAGTTCCACCAACGCCGCACTGTCTGCAGTATTCAAATTGCATACATACCTGTTCCTTTCCACCTTGCCTCCATAAATTGCCCCCGTATTCCCCCCTCCATTCATTCCAGCACCATTATTGCCTTTTTCCTGCACCATTCTCCCGACAATTAGGCTTCCGGTGCCAGGAACGCCCTCTTTTGATACCAATTTCTCCGCAGAAGCATTTCCGGTGCCCGGAGCACCCTTTTTCCGCACCGGAGAGTTTTTCCCAGCAACAGAATCTTTATCGGGAATAAAAATATACCCCTCCAGGGAGGCATACATTGCACTGTCTACCGTGTACATCCTGGCAAAATCCTCCCTTCGGCGGAATTTCCCCCCTTTGCTCCTGTAATTGAGGATGGTCTGGGCCTGCCTCTGAGTAAAGCCCAGCAACTGCAGGCTGTCCAATGTTATTGTATTTGGGTTGAACCTGAATCTCTGTGGCGCGGGTTTGGCATCCTCCGCAACATCTGGAGCCCCTGCACCCCTTATCTTCTGAAACACAAATGTTGCAACCTGAAACACAAACAGCAGGGCAATGAGGACAACCACCCCCATTGCTCTGCTGTTGGAAATCTCAATTGACCTTCCCTTACTCTTCCTCTGACTGCTCTCCCCCCTCATATCCTGCTCCACTTACAATCATTACAATCTCACCTTTAGGCTCATGCGCAGAATACCACTGCTGCAGTTCCTCCACTGTACCGCGCCTGCACTCTTCGTGCATCTTGCTTATCTCCCGGCACACCGCCGCCTTCCTCTGAGGCCCAAAGAACTCAACCATCTGTCCCAGTGTCTTTACCAGACGGTACGGTGATTCATATATTATCATTGTCCTCTCTTCCTGTGCCAATTGCCTGAATTTTGTCTGGCGTCCTTTCTTCACAGGGAGAAAACCCTCAAAACAGAACCTGTCACACGGGAACCCTGATGTTACCAGCGCCGGCACAAATGCTGTTGCTCCCGGCAGTGTCTCCACCTCAACACCAGCCTCAACACAAGTCCTCACCAGGAGGAAACCCGGATCTGAAATGCCCGGAGTACCGGCATCACTTATAAGGGCCACATTCATACCTGCAAGAATCTTTTCACACACCCCGGCAGCGGTCTTGTGCTCATTGAACTTGTGGTGGCTCTCCATATGTGTGGATATTTCATACTTCTTCAAAAGCACCGAACTTGTCCTGGTATCCTCCGCCAGAACAAGATCAACCTCCTTCAGAACCCTCAGCGCCCTTAATGTTATGTCCTCCATATTCCCGATAGGGGTTGGGACAAGATATAACTTAGCCATCTCTAACTCTCCTGTATCTGTTTGTTGAACCTTCTTCTCACTGTCATATAGAACCTGTAAACCTCATCGCTCTCCTCATCCCACTGCGGATACCTCTCCCTCATATATTCCACTGCATCCACAAGTTTCTCCATACCGTTGAGTGCAGAGAGTGCCGCGGCAAACCTCTCTTCATCTCCATAAAACAGTTCATTAAGGAACAGTATCCTGTCATTGAGGCCTATCCCGTCACGTATATCCTCTATATACGGACCAGGGATATCAACCTCCCAGTCGTACCAGTCGGGGCGGGCCTTGTCCACAACCAGAACAGGCTCATCTTCCGGTTCCGGTGCAGGCTCAAGCACTTCAAAATCCTGATCCTCCGGTTCCAGCACCTCCGGTTCCTCTTCAAACTCAAATTCTATCTCTATTTCGGGCTGCTCTTCAACTGCAACCTCAGGCTCTTCATACATCACCTCATCAACAACCTCCTCCATCATCTCTTCTGCAGACTCCTCTTCCTCCACTGCAAATACCTCTGCACTCTCCTCAAATGCCTCTGCAACCTCTGCCGGCTCCGCTACCATCTCTTCCTGCATCATACCCCTCATCTCCGCTTCCCTTATCTTCTCCTCAAGTCCGGCCACTCTGGCCTCCAGCAGCGCAATTCTTTTCACCAGCGCATCCTCCCTATCCTGGAGCATCTGCGCCATTGATGAAAACATCCCTGCCAAATTCTTCATCTCATCCATATCTCCTCCTTTATGCATCAATACTAATGGAGACTTACACCTATAAGCCTCATGAATTCCTCCCTGGTTCTGATGTCCCTGAGGAACGCACCTGTAAATGCAGATGTAGTGGTAACGGAATTCTGTTTCTGCACACCCCTTATCTGCATGCACATATGTGCAGCCTCAATAACAACCGCAACACCCAGAGGATTGAGTGTCTCCTGTATGCAGTCCCTTATCTGCACCGTAAGCCTCTCCTGTACCTGCAGACGGCGGGCAAAAGCATCCACAACGCGCGGAATCTTGCTCAGTCCGGTAATAACTCCATTGGGGATATATGCAATGTGCGCCTTGCCATAGAAAGGAAGCATATGGTGCTCGCACATTGAATATATCTCAATATCCTTCACAAGCACTATCTGCTGGTAATCCTCCTTGAATCTTGCAGAATTGAGGATTGCCACAGGGTCCATATTGTATCCCTGTGTAAGGAACTGCATTGCCTTTGCAACACGCTCCGGGGTCTTGAGCAGACCCTCCCTCTGCGGATCTTCGCCCAACAGAGACAAAATTGCCTCATAATGCTCTGCAAGTTTCTGTGTGGTCTCAGTGTCAAACTGTTCTATCTTTGTGTATGCCATAGGTTTTCAAGAATCAATTCATAGGGTTATCGGGAAACAAAGGTATGTAAAAAAATTGCTATATTTGTAACTTAGGTTACACTTAACTTCACTTTATGACCTTATGGAGAACAAATTGGACAAATACAGGATCCTTGTGGTTGATGACGAAGAAGACATCCGCGACATCCTGCAATACAATCTTCAGAATGCGGGCTATATTGCCGATACCGCATCCAGTTCCGAAGAGGCCCTTTTCAAATTGAAGAATACTTATCATCTTCTGCTGCTGGACATTATGATGGACGGCATAAGCGGACTCAAGATGGCCCAACTGCTCAGGGAAGAGTACGGCAACAACGTGCCCATAATTTTCATATCAGCACTGGACAGTGAGAATGATGTGGTATCAGGATTCAGTAAAGGTGGGGATGACTACATACCCAAACCTTTCTCCATAAAGGAGGTTTTGGCCAGGGTAAAGGCCGTACTGGCAAGAAGTTACAACAATACTGTTCCCGACGGCAACCCGTATGCCTCACAGCCGAAGAAGGAAGATTCCGCTCCCGACGACAAATTCATCCACAAGAACCTGATGATAGATTACGAAAAGAAACTGGTTTTTGTAGACGGGCAGGAGGTTACCCTCACCAAAAAGGAGAATGAGATTCTTACCCTTATGTCCAGAAACCCGAACAAGTTATTCTCCAGGGATGACATACTCCAACTTGTATGGAAAGAGGAGAGTTATGTGCTTGAAAGGACCATTGATGTACACATTGCCAGACTGAGGAAAAAATTGGGCAGTTGCGGTGAGTGGATAATCAACAGATCCGGTTACGGGTATTGTATGCACATATAGATTTTCCGGTTATGATGCTTAGATTCAAATACCAGTTGATATTCTATTACTTTGTGGTAATTGCAATATTGATTTGTGCGTTTCTGGTGTATGTAATGCAGCAGAACAGGGATTTCAGCATCAAGACGGAGAGGGATGAACTCATAAAGTACAACGGTATAATCTACCAGTCATACAAGATGGGCATTCCATTTGAGGACGTTGAAATTCCGGAAGGGATGAAAGTGACGGTAATTGACACTACCTACCGTATAATCTTCCATAGCATAGACCTGCCCATTATGGAAAGCAGTGATATGAGAGATGAGATTCTGGAGGCCGAAGCGACAGGTGACGGCACATCACTAAGATTCTCTCCCGCAATGAAAGGGCAATATCTGTTCTATGCCAAGAAGTATCCGGAATTCTACCTGAGGACAGCCATCCCATACGAATATGAGAAAGTTATCCTTGATACCCCCCGTACGGGATACCAATATGCAATTGGTATTCTCATTTTGGCGCTGTTCGGGACACTCTTCTACATATCCAACCGCCTTACCCGTCCTCTGAAGGCATTCCACTCATTTTTCAATATGCTGAGGTCAAGCAAAAAAGACTTTTCATCCATTGAGTTCCCCAACAACGAGTATGGAGACATAGGGAGAAAAATTGTAAATACCTACGAGCAGCTGGAACAGGTAAAACAGTTCAAGCAGGAGGTTACCCACAATATTGCCCATGAGTTGAAGACCCCACTTACAGGAATAAGGGCATATCTGGAGACTATAATCTCCGATGAACAGATGCCGTCTGAAATGATGAGGAAATTTGCTGACAGGGCATACAAACAGACACTGAGGCTTTCATCCCTTGTAAATGATGTTTCTGTGCTCAACAAACTTGACGAGCAGTCTGAATATTACAAAATTGAGGAGGTAAACATCTCCAACTGCCTCAAGGAGATTGAAGAGGAACTTTCATACAAGCTGAAGGCAAACAACACGGTGTTCAATCCGCTGATTAGCAGCGAACTCTCCATAAGGAGCAGCCACGACATCATATACTCCCTCTTCAAGAACCTTATGGACAACACTCTGGAACATGCGGGACCGGATACTACAATAACCATAATGGCAGGAATATCCCAACGCTCCGGAGACCCCAACTACAGGATAAACTTCACATACAAGGATAATGGCAAAGGTATTCCCGATGATGCCATTGACAAATTGTTTGACCGGTTCTACCGTATAGAGGAGGGGCGCGCCAGAAAATCTGGAGGAAGCGGCCTGGGACTGGCAATTGTAAAGAACTCTGTACTCTTCCATAAAGGTGAAATTACAGTAGACAATGATCCTGAAGGTGGAATAATATTCAAATTCGACCTCATGTCATTGTAATGGGGTACATTTATTGCTTGGAAATACCATAAATGAAAAGATCTGCAATGAACATACTTTTTACAGCAGCGGAACAGGAAGAACTGGATTGCGCATTGAAGGCTTACAGAGAGATGATTGAAGGATCTGTGGCGGATGGTACAAATTGTGGCAATGTCCCAAAGGTTTCATTCCATCTTACCGGAATTGGGTCCACACAGGCGTGCCATAAGGTGACAAGTGAAATCTTAAGGGGTTTGATGCGTGGAGAGCCTTATGACCTTGTCATAAATATAGGAATAGCTGGAAGTTATGATATGGAGAGGTTCCCTATGGGGTCTGCTGCAGTAATTTGCAGGGAGCATTTTGGCGACCTGGGGTTTGAAACAGCAGATGGATTCAGAGACCTTTTCCAGAGCGGCATACTGGAGGAGGACGGTTTCCCGTATACAGGCGGGGCTCTTGTACGCCCTTTGCTCCCTTTCGGGGAGATAGAGAAAGTCCTGGACAAATATGACAATGGAGTTGGGGTTACAGTCCAGACAGTTACCGGCGACCCTGTTAAAGTGGAGGCTCTTTGCAACAGATACTCTCCACAAATAGAGAGTATGGAGGGGGCTGCCGTATATTATGCCGCTCTGCAGGAGAATGTGCCGTTTTTTGAACTGAGAACCGTTTCCAACGCCGTTGGTGAGAGGAACAGGAAGAATTGGGACATTCCCGCAGCCCTTGCCACACTGGAAGTGTGCTGCAGGGAAATTATGGAAGGAATACTAAAACAGTGCAGTTATGGAGAAAGTGAGAAAGGAGATAATAAGAATTGAGGGGCTGAAGAAGTTCTACAATCTTGGCACCCAACAGGTAAAGGCGTTGAATGGAGTTGATCTCTCCATCTGTGGGAATGAATATGTGGCAATAATGGGGCCGTCGGGTTCCGGAAAATCCACCCTTATGAACATCCTTGGATGCCTTGACACTCCGTCGGGAGGAAAATACATCCTCAACGGCACGGATGTGAGCCAGATGGGGGATGGGGAACTTGCCCAGGTGAGGAACAGTGAGATTGGGTTTGTGTTCCAGTCTTTCAACCTGTTGCCAAGGTATACATCTTTGGAGAATGTTGCACTTCCCCTCATTTATTCGGGGGTACCCCGCAATATAAGGGAGAAAAAGGCCCGGGAGGCTCTGGAATCTGTGGGGCTTGGGGAGAGGATGGAACACAAGCCTGCAGAGTTGTCGGGAGGACAAAGGCAGAGGGTTGCTGTAGCCAGGGCCCTTATAAACAACCCTTCAATAATTCTGGCAGATGAACCTACCGGAAACCTGGATACAAAAACCTCAATTGAGATAATGAGACTTTTTGAGGAGATTTACAAAAAGGGGAATACAGTAATTCTGGTTACCCACGAAGAGGATATAGCACAGCACGCAAGAAGAATAATAAGATTAAGGGACGGGGTTATTGAGAGTGACACCACAAATCCTGCCCCTGCAATGGAAATATAATTTTTAAAGGATATGAAAATTTATACTAAAGGGGGGGATAAGGGGACCACATCCCTCGTAGGCGGAAAAAGGGTTCCGAAGAATCATCCCAGAGTGGAGGCATATGGAGATCTTGATGAACTCATTTCATTTTTGGGCATCATCATCTCTGATACAGGTCTGGAAGATGTAAAGAAAGATTTGAGGAAAATACAGGAGGACCTTATGCTCATCTCCGCACATTTTGCTTCAGACGGCTCAAGCAAGAGCCTCAAGGAGGTTGGTGAGGATGCAATTGCATTTCTGGAGAACGGGATTGATGCAATGACAGCCCAACTCCCGCCACAGACAGCATTCATTCTGCCGGGTACTCCAAGGGTATCTTCTGAGTGCCACGTTGCCAGAACAATCTGCAGACGTGCCGAAAGACACGCCATTGCCATAGGAACAGGGGGTGAAGCAAACACCCAAGTGACTGGACAAGTGGAGGTTGGCATGAGGTATCTGAACAGGCTCTCAGACTGGCTTTTCACCCTTGCAAGATTTTTATGTATAAAAAGTGAAGAAAAAGAGGTGTTCTGGTTGCCGTAACAAATTTTTTGCTATATTTGCGCCCCGTTGTAAGACAGGGGATTAATTTGTTAAAAATTAAATTTTTATACTATGTATTGGACACTAGAACTTGCATCCAAACTTGAGGATGCACCATGGCCTGCCACCAAAGATGAGCTTATTGATTATGCAACACGCTCAGGAGCTCCTCTGGAGGTGATTGAGAACCTTAATGACCTTGAGGACGATGGTGAGGTTTACGAGAGCATTGAGGAAATCTGGCCAGACTATCCAAGCAAAGAAGACTTCTTCTTCAACGAGGACGAGTATTAAAATTGCTCCTGAAGTTGAAGTTACAGAAATTTAAGAATCACAGCAGGGACAAGGGGAATTACCTTGTCCCTTTTTTATGTATATTTGCGTTGGTACAGAAATTTTCCGGATATGAGAATCATTATAGCAGGTGCAGGGGAGGTTGGAAGCCATCTTGCCAAGATGCTCAGCAATGAGTCAAACAACCTAACCATTATAGACAGCAACGAAAGCAGACTCAACAAACTGCGTGAGGTTGCAGATGTGATTACGATACTTGGAGACCCCACATCCATTGAAACCCTCAGACAGGCCGGAGCAGAAAAGGCAGACCTGTTCATTGCCGTGAGCCCGGCACAGGACCAGGATGTGAATATCATAAGCGCCCTCCTTGCCAAGAAAATGGGGAGCCAGAAGGTTACTGCCCGCATAAATAATGATGAGTATATGCATCACGAGAACAAGCTGCTGTTTACCGAACTTGGAATAGACCTGCTGTTCTACCCGGAAAAGATTGCATCATATGAAATTGTGGATCTGCTGAAACAGACCGGAACCACAGAGTTCATGGAGTTTGCAAGGGGAATGCTTCAGATGGTTGCCTTCAGACTGGAGGAGGGTGCCCCACTGATAGACAAACAGGTTTCGGATATGCTCTCATACACCGGAAAAAGCCAGTACAAGGTTGTTGCAATTGCCCGTAATGAAGATACCATCATACCGGGGCCTGATACCAGATTCCTTGAGAATGACCACGTTTTTGTGATATGCACAAGGGATGGCGTGCAGGATGCAATGAGTTTCTCCGGCAAAAAGGAGATTGAGATAAAGAACCTTATGATTGTTGGCGGCGGCAGGATTGGAGAGATGCTGGCCAAGAAGATGAGCAAAGTCTCCGATCATATAAAAATAATTGAGTCCAAACCTGACAGATGCGAATATCTTGCAGAGACACTCAGCAGCAAGGTTCTGGTAATCAATGGAGACGGCCGAAACTCTGATCTCCTTATGGAAGAAGATGTTACAAAATATGATGCCTTTGTTGCAGTTACAGGCAATTCCGAAACCAATATCCTTTCTTGCGTAGCCGCAAAGAAAATGGGTGTGGCCAAAACAATTGCCGAAGTTGAGAACATAGAGTACATAAAACTGGCCGAAGGTATGGGCGTTGATGCTGTAATAAACAAGAAACTCTCCACAGCCGGACGTATATTCCGTTTTACCCTCAGCAACAAGGTGCGTTCAATCAAATGTCTCAACGGTTCGGATGCAGAGGTGCTGGAGTTCATTGTAAACCCAAGCAGTGCCATTACAAAAGGGCCTGTAAAGGACCTTCACTTCCCTAAAGAGGCCATCATTGGCGGAATCATAAGGGGTAATGAGATATTTGTGGCTACAGACGACACCATAATAAAACCATACGACAGGGTTGCTGTTTTTGCCCTGCCGCAGGTATTGGCCAAAGTGAACAAGTTCTTTATCTGATTGCTACAGAAGATTCACCAGCACAAAGAGCCAGTGTGCAATAATTCCTGCAGCCAGACCTCCAATGGTATGGGCAATTATCGCCTTTGATGTAAGTTCCCTGTATCCAAGAGAATCCAGCATTGCAGTATGTGTGCTCAGATAACCGCTCCAGCACATTCCCATTGCTGTAAATACTGCAATGGCATTGCCGTCTATAAGTCCGCTCTCCTGGAATGTAGGTACAAGGCCCAAAGCGGCACCAACTGCACCAAGGGCAGTCATAGGGAATGCCACAAGTTCAGGACTTGTAAACCCGAACAGCCACTCAAAGACAAAACCAATCTTCTCTGCAAGGGCAGGGAGCAATGCAATTCCTTCATATGCTGCACCGGTATAGCCATTCTCCCCCGGTCCGAATGTGAACATCATTACAAATGTAGAAATGATAAGTACACCAGGGATAATTGCAAGTCCAAGATCTACACCTGATTTGCCGCCGTCCAGAAGTGAATTGAGTATTCTTAGGAACAGTCCCTCATCCTTTACAGCCTCGGTTTCCTCCTGGGGCTTGTCCTCTGCAACAGCACCATCAACAACAGGAGAATCAAAATCAGGCTTTGCCTTAAGGATAAGCCTCTGCACAATTCTGGTTGAAATGACACTTCCTATGAATGCCCCCACAAGACCTACAAGTGCCGCAGATGCAAAACCTCTTCCGGCCATAAAGACAATCACAACAAGGCCCATTCCAAACGCTGTTCCAAAGTTGGTGATTGAAATCAACTGATATTTCTTGAAATACTTGCTGAAGTTCTTGTCATTTGCCAGAGTTATGATTGCAGGATTGTCTGAGAGGAAAGTAAGCACACCGCCCAAAGCCGCAACTCCCGGAAGATTCCACAGAGGTTTCATCAATGGCCTCAGGATTTTTTCCAGTACCCCCACTACTCCAAACTCCACAAGGATTTTTCCCAATGCTCCCGACAGCACTGTAATTCCCATAATATAGAAAACAGTCTCCAGAAGAAGCTGGTACGATGTATTCATAAGGGTATTCAACATATTGGGGACACCCATTTTTGAACCAAGTGCACCAAAAATAATAAAGAAGACTATCAGGAAGAACAGAGGTTCAAACTTCTTTAAAGCAAGATTCTTTTTCATATCAGTAATTCATTTATCTTTCCAAAATTTTCATCTGCCACCTTACACCCACATTGAACGTCTGGGGCATCGGATCTGCTGTTGAAGAGCACCAGAAAGCATGCACCCTCAACGACTTCTTGGCATCCTTTACAGGGAAATACTCAACGCCTGCACCATAAAATCCCAGTTCAACACCAGGAAGCACATATCTGTCATACACAAAAGGTGCACCCTGTTCCTGTGCACGGTTCACATCATATCCCCCTTTGGCAAAGATGTTCACATTATCAGATACAGCGCACGACACTTTTCCATGCAAAGAGAAATCCTCAAAAAATGCAGTCCCTTTACCGGCATATCTGTTCATATAATCCAGATCCACAACAGCCTTGCCCAGATTTATCTTGTTTCCCAATGCCAGGTAATTGATGTAATGACCCTGCTCATATTCAATCATATTCACAGACCAGATTGTAGATACAGCCGGTGCAAGACGCCCGTACCAGATTACATTATATGCAAAAAGATTCTCCAGAGCCTTTTGTGAAAACGGTGAATTTGTAACCTGGGCATAAAACTGATGCCCCTCTGCCGGTGAATACCCCACATTTACACCTATCTGGAACGGGCTCACGTGGTTCCAGAAATCAGAAGCAAAATATACATCAATAGGGGCATAATCATACTCTATGGTACCAATGCAGATCATCTGCTTTCCTGCAGTAACCGAGAAACGGCTGTTCGGCCTGTATGTCACATTTGCCCAATCAGTGGAATTGAAGAACGATTTGGTATCGCCATTATCTATATACAGACGGTGCCTGAAACTGTAACTGAACTTGTCATTTATCTTTCCGTCCGCCAGAATCTTCAGATACCTCCCCACGAATCCTGCGTCCGAAGAAGGCCTCTCCCCTGTAATGTCATCCTTGCCGTATCCTGTAAACTCACCGTCAAATCTCACATCCATCCTTATGGCAATGGAAGGATCGCCCCCTTCAGCACCGCTCTGGGCCTGCACTGGGAGTGCAACTGACAAAAAGGAACAAAGAATTACAAAAACATATAGAATTCTCATAAAAAAGCCAGGTTAAGTAAAAAATTCAAACGCCAAAGGTAAATCAATTATCATTCAATTCCAACCATCTCAACTCTTTCTCATCCAACAAATTCATCACCTCTCCAATCCTTACCGACGCCTCGCCCAACTCTTTGGAAGAAATCTCTCCTCCCGACAGTTTTCCCTCCAATATTTTCTTCTCCTCCTCCAAAGCAGCAATATCATTCTCCAACTGCTCCAGTTCCCTCTGCTCCTTATAACTCAACTTTTTCTTTTTGGGTGCAGCATTCAGATTCTCCTGGCTCTTCTTTTTTGCCTCCTTCTGCGCCAGCTCCCTCTCCGCCGCCCTCTTCTGTTTCTCTTTCTCCTTTATATACTCCCTGTAATCGGAATAACTGCCCACAAAATCCTTCACCTGTCCCTCACCTTCAAAGACAAAAAGATGGTCCGCTATCTTATCAAGGAAAAACCTGTCGTGCGACACTATAATTACAGAACCTGCAAAGCCCTTCAGATACTCCTCCAGCACATTGAGTGTAAGGATATCCAGATCATTGGTAGGCTCATCCAGAATAAGTACATTCGGATTCTGCATGAGCACTGTAAGAAGATACAGCCTCCTCTTCTCCCCTCCACTCAATTTTTCAATCTTATTGTAATGCATATTTGGGGGAAAAAGAAAATAGTTCAGGAAAGTGGATATAGGAACATTCTTACCGTCACCAAGAGTTACAACCTCTGCAATCTCCCTTACAGCATCTATTACTGTATCATTGGGATTGAACTCTATCCCCTTTTGCCTGTAATAGCCGAATCTTACAGTCTCTCCCCTCTCTATGCTTCCCGATGTAGGTGAGAGTTCACCTGTAATCAGGTTCAGGAAAGTTGACTTCCCCACACCGTTTTTCCCCACAATACCTATTTTCTCACCGGGAGCAAAATTATATGTAAAATCCTCCAGACCGGTCCAGGTATCATATCTGTACCCCATATGGGAACAGTTCACAATCTTCTTTCCCAGCCTTGCAGACTGCACATTGATGTTAAGATTCCTCTCTTCCTCCCTCCATTGGGCCTTTTCCTTTAGTTCGTAAAACGCATCAATCCTGTATTTGGCCTTTGTCCCCCTTGCACAAGGCATCCTCCTCATCCAGTCCAGTTCTGTTCGGAACAGGTTTCTTGCCCTGTCGGCATCCCTCCTGAGGTTCTGCATCCTCTCCTCCCTCTTTTGCAGATAATATGAATAATTCCCGTCATAATGATAAAGGGTGCCGTCTGCCATCTCAATTATATGGTTGCATACCCTGTCAAGGAAATATCGGTCGTGTGTAACCATAAGCAGTGTACACCTCTGTCTCGTAAAGTACTCCTCAAGATACTCTATTGTCTCAAGATCCAGATGGTTTGTAGGCTCATCCATCACAAGAAAATCAGGTTTCTTTACAAACATACACGCCAAAGCAACCCTCTTTATCTCCCCTCCGCTCAATTCCCTTATATGTTGCTGCGGATCTGTAAGTTTCAGGGAATAGAGTATCTCCTCCACTTCGTGCTTTGCACTATCAGAAGACTCAGATGAAACCACATCCCATATTGTAAGGTTGCCATCATACACATTGTCCTGGGCAAGGAAAGCAATCCTTATATCCTTCAGAAATTTGATTTTTCCGTCACCGTCAGAACTTTCCACACCGGCAAGAATTCTCAGCAAAGATGTTTTGCCTGTACCGTTAGGGGCAATGAGAGCCATCTTGTCACCCTCATTAATGTTCATATTTATATTCTGGAAAAGGACCTTGGGACCGTATGATTTAGAAACGTTCTCTACTTGTAGGAATGATGCCATAAAATGTTCTTTAAAACACAAAAATAATCAAAAAAAGGACTGCCTTAACAGACAGCCCTTTTTCATTTATGATATTGCACAATTATTTTGCAACCTCAATAACAACAACTCTTGTAAGAGCGTCGCTGTTCTCCCACAAGTTATCCTGGCCACCCATAGCCTTGTAAGAGATCTGGTCAGCGCTCACGCCGTTTGCGATAAGTGCATCGTAAACAGCTTTAGCACGTTTCTCAGAAAGTTTCATGTTACCTGCAGCAGAACCTGTTGCTTTGTCAGCATAACCAACAACAACATATTTAACAGCAGTATTCTCTTTCATTACTTTTGCAGCCATTTCAAGGTTAACCTTACCTTTTGAATCAATCTTGGCGCTACCGATAGTGAAGAAGATTGCTCTAGGTGCAGCATAAGGAACCTCAACCTCTTTAACAATAGTCTCAGCAGGTTTAGCTTTAGCCTTAGCCAACTCATCCTTAGTTACATTATGGTCAGCCTGCTCCTGAGCCAACAACTCTTTGTATTTCTTGATGTCGCCGTTAAGAGCGTTGTAAAGGTCCATATTGTTAACCTTAACAAACTTCTTGCCGCCGAAGAAATAAGTTGCACCTACAGTTGCACCAACTGCACCATCAGCTACAGCAGAACTGTAATCTCCAAATGGAGACTGTCCTACCTCACCTCTAACCTCAACGTTGATTGCCCAGAACTGGTTGATGTTGAAAGCACCACCCAAACCAAGTGTACCACCAACAAGAGCTTTGGTCTTGTCATTGCCGCCAATCTCAGCTTTTGCAAACTGAACCTGTGGACCAAGGAATGCATAACCCTCAAATACGCGGTCAGGATTGTAACCTGCTATAGCGTTAGAGATGTTGAACATACCATCAGCACGAAGAGTGAAATAACTGTTGTCAACTTTGTCATAAACGCCGTTGTCACCATTGATGAAATCTGAATTCAATTTTGTGTTGAAACCTGCAACCTGAGCTCTTACACCCCATACAGGATTAATCAATTTACCAACTGAAAGGTTGAACAATGGAGTCATGGCTTTACCCATGCCATAATCCGAGTTGTCTGGGTTTACGCATACCTGCGCACCAACACCTATACTGATGAAGTAGTTATCCTTTGCACTCTCAGCATAGTATCTGTCCTTTGTCTGAGCAGTTGCAACTGTTGCAAGACCAGCCAACACCAAAGAAAGTATTACTAATTTGCTTTTCATTATTTAAACTTTTTTATTTCAATTTAACCGTAGAGGCCTACTTCAAATGAACTTTATAAGCCAAGCCTCCTGTAAAGTATTTGAAACCCTGGAACTCAAACTGTGCATGTATCTGGTTGAACAATTCGTAGGTTGCGCCAATAGCAAAATCCTTTGTATCGTGCTCCAGAATTATCCTCAAGTCAGGAACAAAAGAGGGATTGTATGTGATACCTGCAGCTATACCGTTAAGTTTATAACTCCTCCTGTTGTTGTACAGATATGAGATGTGCAATCCCAATCTTTCTGAACCAACAAGAAAATGCTTTGTTGCGGCAACATAAAACCTGCAGAAATATCCGTTTCCATCTGTTGAACTTATCTGTCCGTCTCCGCTCTCGGTATATGGATCAGAAGTTCCAACCACAATGGCCGGCATATGTTTCCAGAACTTTCCCTCCTTTATCAACCTTATCCTGGCAGAAAAATATCTGTCCTGGTTTGTGAACTTTTCACCGTCAACCTTCCAATCAATTCCTATCGTCTTTGCCTTGAACATCGTAGCGGTATAGGCCACCTCAAAAAACGGCAATATTGTAGCATTGAGGAAATAGTTGTAAGTTCCATAAGTCCATGGGTTTGGAGTAATATGTTCATTCAGGTAATTTCCCCCTACGATGAACGTCTTGTCATCCTGCATCTCTGCCGAAGGCATATGCAGAAGCCCTGTTACACCGTAGGTAAATTGAGCTGAGAGCGTAAAACTTACGCACAACAAAGAGAATATCAATATTATCTTCCTATACATAACTATACTTGTCTCCCAGTCAATTTATAAACGAACGTGTTTTCACCAATTACTCAGGGTCAACAACTCCACCACCAGCGTTTGTACCGCCATGGCCATTGTGACCGTCATGACCGTCGTGACTGTCGTTACCACCGTGATTGTCGTGGCTGTCGTGGCTGTCATGAGTATCGTAATTAGGAACTACTGTTGTAGACTCAGCTTTTACACAGTTAGCAGTGTAAACAACTCCGTCAAATACGTAAGTAAGGATCCACTGGCTGAAGTCGTGGCAAACTGTAACGTTAAGAAGACAGTTACCCTCTTTGTTCACAGTCTCTTTAAGCTCTTTTGTACCGAAGTCTGCAAACTCTGCACCTGCAAGACCAGAGTTGAGGTAACCATTACCAGCGATAACCATAATCTGATTTACAACTGGATCGTTTGATTTGAAGTCTGAAATATAACCCTCAAAGTAAACATCCTTAACCTCATAAGGAAGTTTTGTGTGTGACATCACATGACCGTCATGTGTCTCAATATCCAAAACATGGGCAACGTGGATAAGGCCATCCTCATCAACCTCAGTTCCCTCAGGGAAACCAAAATTATTGATCAACTCCTCAGCTGTCATATTTGCAGGAACAACACCTGCCTCAGGAAGCTCAACGCCCTCTGGAACCATTGCAATATCAGCTGTAGTAACACTTATCTGGTTGTAATCAGCAGGAACAACCTGTACAGTTCTTGAAACTGAAATGTAACCCTCTGCCTCAGCAGTAACAGTTACAGCACCTGCACCGTTAACTTTAGTGATGAATGATCCGCCTGATACTGTTACAGCATTGCTGTTTACAGTTACAGTTGCACTGATTGCCTCTGAAGTAGTTGCATCATAAACTGTACCGACTACATAATAAACAGGATCAGCCTTTGGACTTGGTGCCTGTTTCTCATAGCAGCTTGTAAGAACAAAAGAACAAACTGCCAATACGGCCATCGCAACTTTTGCGCTTAGGCCGAACAATGATTTTTTCATTTGCATCTTAATTTAAATTAAATTATTATTAGTTAAAATTTTAGTAATTCCGACTTTATAAAATACGGGTTAAACCTGCTTGCCTCACTCATGTTGTCTGAAGCCTGGGCCTTGAAACCCTTTCCGTAGACAAACTCGTTACCGGCGTTATAGGACACTCCCATATTCCGGCTCATCTGAACCCTCGGCACATAACCCCTTCTTTTGTATTTATATGGCGGCAAGTTCACCTGAAACCTGAAACCTCCATTAATACCATCATTTCCAGCATCCTCAACCTTCATTCCATACAATCCTATGGAGCAATACCTGAAATGCCTTATCATATCAAACCTCACTCCATACTCTCCCAAAAGATACCTTTCACCGTGGAGTGAAAACTGCATATTGTATTTTGGCATATAATAGGAACCTCCTATAGAACCTGTAAATACCATACTGTTCTTGTCATATCCGAACTTGAACGGACGGACATTTTCTCCGAGCATCCACTCACCCCATCTGCCCCAACCGGTATAGCTGAATCTGCCATCAACTGAGAACCGCTCATTCTTGAAAAAGTATTCAGTCTTCAGGTCAACTCCCCATCTGTCATTATTGAATATTCCCACAGTACCTGTCAGGAAAATGTTATATGGCAGCCTCACCTTCTGTGATAAAGTGACCATTCCGGGCCTCACATCATCATAAAGATAACCGTACTGGTTGAATACAGGGACAATAAGCTGCGCAGACAACTTGCTGCCCTTCCACAATGAAACCTCAACCGCAGGTGAAAGGTTTATCAGGAATTCATACATCACCGACAACCTCACATTCTTGAATCCCACACTCGGATAGACCAACACATCAACTTTATACAAAGAACTGTTCTCCCTCTTCACACCTTTTACAAGGTCCCAACTGTCTCCCAAATCATAACTCACATTCCAATCATGTCTGGTAATCTCCTTTCCCCCTCCTGCACTGCAGCACAAGGAAATCATGGGGACATTATTGTTGAGGATTATGAGCCTGCAGGCCTTGTCCTCTGGAAGACCATATTCCTGTATAAGGTCTATTGCCTTTCCAATTCCTATACCGTCAATCCTGTATGCCGTATTCTCCAACACATATACCCTCTCCTCTTCATTCTCAGCCCAACACACATTTTCAAACCCCATACGTACCAGTTCATCCACCGTACCATCCCCACTTTGGGCTACTGCCAATAATGGTAAAAACAACGCATAAATAGCCAAAAATATGCGTCCCATACCCTTCTGAGAGTGTTTTTCTTCCATTAAACAACAGTTTATCAAATTATCCGAGTGACAAAGATACGTATTTTCCCAAAACCTCAAAAAAAAATCAGTGTTTTTCTCAATGTTTTACACACTTCACTCAATATCACAATAAAGGCTATGGGGAACATCACCAAAGCAACGTTCCCCATTAAAATTCACTCAGATATCTTCAATCAGTCTTTGCAGCAGATTGGTCTTATCTGTGAAAAGAAATCGTTGCCTTTGTCATCCACAAGGATGAATGCAGGGAAGTTCTCTACCTCAATCTTCCAGATGGCCTCCATTCCAAGTTCAGGATACTCAACACACTCTACGCTCTTGATGTTCTCCTTTGCAAGGATTGCTGCAGGTCCGCCTATACTTCCAAGATAGAAACCACCGTGTTTATGACACGCATCTGTTACCTGCTGGCTTCTGTTACCTTTTGCAATCATTATCATACTTCCGCCGTTCTCCTGGAAAAGGTCAACATAGCTGTCCATACGGCCGGCAGTTGTAGGTCCGAACGAACCGCTTGCCATTCCCTTAGGAGTCTTTGCAGGACCTGCATAATAAATAGGATGGTTCTTTATGTACTCAGGAAGTCCCTCGCCCTTGTCAATCCTCTCTTTTAGTTTTGCGTGTGCAATGTCCCTTCCTACTATAATAGTACCGTTCAAAAGAAGGAATGTGGAAACAGGATACTGGCTCAACTGCTCAAGTATCTCCTTCATAGGGCGGTTCAAGTCAACTTTAATGCCTTTTGCCAATGCTGAACCTGAAAGATACTGCTCAGGGATAAGGCGTGCAGGATTTGCATCCAGAGTCTCAAGCCATATACCGTCTTTGTTTATCTTTGCCTTCACGTTCCTGTCGGCGCTGCAGCTTACACCCATACCTACAGGGCAGGAAGCACCGTGGCGAGGAAGACGGATAACCCTTATGTCGTGTGCGAAATATTTTCCGCCGAACTGTGCACCAATTCCAAGACAGTGGGCAGCCTTGAGAAGGCGTTTCTCCATCTCAACATCCCTGAATGCATATCCCTCCTCGCTTGCAGAGGTTGGAAGTGAATCATAATATTTTGTTGAAGCAAGTTTTACAGTCTTAAGGTTAAGTTCTGCAGAAGTTCCTCCAATTACAAATGCAATGTGGTAAGGAGGGCAGGCTGCTGTACCCAAAGTCTTCATCTTCTCTATCAAATATGGCTCAAGCTTGTCGGGAGTGATGAGGGCTTTTGTCTCCTGGAACAGGTATGTCTTGTTTGCAGATCCGCCGCCTTTTGCAACAAACAGGAATTTGTACTCATTGCCGTCTGTAGCAAAAATGTCTATCTGTGCAGGAAGGTTGCATCCTGTATTCTTCTCATTGTACATATCCAACGGAACATTCTGCGAATAACGCAGGTTGTCATTTGTATATGTATCAAACACGCCGTGTGAAAGTGCCTCCTCATCGCCGCCGCCTGTAAATACAAACTGGCCTTTTTTTGCAACGATTGTTGCAGTACCTGTATCCTGACAGAAAGGAAGCTGGCCTTTTGCAGATACATCTGCATTCATAAGCATCTGGATGGCAACAGCCTTGTCATTGTCGCTGCTCTCAGGATCCGACAATATCTTTGCAACCATCTCATTGTGCTCCGGACGCAACATGAATGAAACATCATGCATAGCCTGTCTGGCAAGAAGCCTCAAGCCTTCAGGATCTACCTTAAGGAACTCCTTGTCACCGAATTTCTCCACAGAAACGTACTCTTTTGTAAGCAAGTGATACTCTGTGGTATCTTTCCCCATAGGGAACATCTCTTTATAAACAAATTCCATAATTACAGTATTTTAAGCATTCTTATTGTTTTGTATTCTCCATCAAGTAACTCTTCATGAACTCATTCAGATCACCGTCAAGCACCGCTGCCGTATCCGATGTCTCATAACCTGTCCGAAGATCCTTCACCATTTTGTAAGGGTGCAGCACATAACTCCTTATCTGCGAGCCCCACTCAATCCTCTTCTTCTGCCCCTCAAGTTCAGCCTGCTTTGCCCTCTTCTTGGCAAGCTCTATCTCATACAGATGTGATTTCAGTATCCTCAACGCATTCTGGCGGTTGTCCAGCTGAGAGCGTGTCTCGGTATTCTCAACCACAATGCCGCTTGGAATATGCCTTACCCTCACACCTGTCTCCACCTTGTTCACATTCTGTCCGCCGGCACCGCTTGAACGGAAAGTGTCCCACTCAAGATCTGCAGGATTGATCACAATCTCTATTGAATCGTCAACCAGCGGGTACACAAACACAGATGAGAAAGTTGTCTGCCTCTTCCCCTGCGCATTGAAAGGTGAAATCCTCACCATCCTGTGCACACCGTTCTCCGATTTAAGATATCCGTATGCAAAATCCCCCTCAAATTCAATTGTTGCAGACTTGATGCCTGCCTCATCCCCCTCCAGCACATCATACACGGTAACCTTGTAGCCGTTCCTCTCCCCCCATCTTGTATACATCCTCAGCAGCATGCTGCTCCAGTCATTGCTCTCTGTACCGCCCGCACCTGAATTTATCTTCAGCAATGCTCCAAGATTGTCACCCTCCTCACCGAGCATGCTCTTGAACTCAAGTTCACCCAGCATCTGCTCCACTTTTGCCTCCTCTGCAGAAATCTCAGCCTCATCGGCACCCATCTCCTGCAGCAGTTCCATCTCCTCAATGGCAACGGCAACAGCATCAAGGGCATTCACCCAATATTTTACTCCCGACAGTTTCTTCAAAAACTCCTCTGCAGCCTTGGGATCATCCCAAAACCCCTCTGCAGCACTCACCTTCTCCTTTTCCTCTACATCAGCCCTCTTTGCAGCATAGTCAAAGAGACCTCCTCAGCGCATCCAGGCGCCCTTTAAAATCACTCATACCAAAAAAATTATCCGATAATCTGCAAATATACTATTTTTTAACTGAATTCCTTAATGGCACGCATAATACGGTCATACTCAAAACCGCGGCCCAAAGCAAAACGCAACAGTTTCTCCCTCCTCTTCTCCAACGGTTCCCCAACCTTCATCTGCCTCCACTTCTTCTCAAGCAGTTCCTCAAGCATACCGTCATCAAACAGATGTGAATTCCCATCCAGAGCCTCTTTAATTATAGTATCACCAACTCCAAGATTTCTGAGATTATACATTACCTTCAACTTGCCCCACTTTGCAAAACGCGCCTTGTCCCTCACATATGCATCCGCAAACCTGGCATCATCCACAAACCTCTCTTTAACCAGCAGCTCCACAATCTCCTCCATCTGCCCGTTTGAAAAAGGCTCCTTGCCGGAAAGCCTGTTCCTGCCGCTCCACAAAAGAAGTTTCCTCCTTATCTGCCCGGTACAATGCTCCGCCCTGCTGCACTGCGCCTGCAATCTCTCCAAAGCCTGCTGTGGTGTCATATGCCCCTAAAAATAATGTCCCAAATTTACATACACTCCAACTTTATGGTCAAAATCAGACCAATGGACATTCAGGGAGAGAGGTCCTATAGGACTGTCATAGGAATACTTCACTCCAGCCCCCCATCTTCCCATACCGCTTTTTGTAAACAATCCGTCAAACAGATGTGAAGTGCGGAGATAATTGGCCATACCATATATATAGTGCTTCTTACCAATTCTCTGCCTTATATCTGCCCTCCCTATAACAGTTGAGTTATACACCACATTTGCATGATTCACCCCTATGAACGGGAGTTGCTGTTCCATATACCTGCCCGGCTCCGTTCCACCCACATAATTCAGATATGGAACCTCAAGGCAGTCCCCCATTATTATCCTTCCGTGCAGGGAAGGAATGAGCACTAGCCCCTCTGCAATCCCTACAACTCCTCCAAGATTGAGTTCTACCGCACCAAAATTATTGAATCCACTCTTGAAGTCTGTCTGGAAGAATGAAGCCTCAGCATCAAAAGTCATTCCTCTTGTTGCAAAATAAGATGCATCCCTGGAATCCATCACTCCCCTCAAATAATAACTCAGGTAACTTTTGTCGTGGAGTGCATACCCCTGGTATTCGTCGGGAAGATTATATTTCTGATATTCATTGAAGTCATAATGCTCCCATCTTACTCCCCCTTCAAAATTGAAGTTCCTCAGGTACACATTTGAAAGTTTCACCTGCCCCTTCTGGTACATGAAAGAAAGGTTGTTCTGGTTTGCCGTAGACCTGTAGATATTCATATCCACTCCACCTACCCTGTAAGAAGCCCCTATTTTGGGAAAATCCTTTGACGTATAAGAATAATCCAGTTCCCCATAAGGGTTGTAGCTCAGACGTCCGGTAACACCCACCTTTGACCCCAGCAGATCATACTCCCTTATACCAAGGTGCACAAGCAATGCCGCAGCCTCTTCTGAATCATACCTTGCCCCAACTGCCAGAATATTGGTTGGGCCCTTTCTCAGATTTACAACAAGTTCCTCATCTTCAGAACCTTTGTTCAATACAACATAATTTGCAGATATGAATGCCTTGGTTCCCATAAGAATGGAGATACCCCTGTTTATGTCGCTTCCCGACAATTTCAAGCCCGGTTTCAAACCCGACATCCTCCTGAGCCAATGCTCGTTCTCCTTGTTTATACCGTTGATTGTAACAGCCTTGAAACAGAAAGTGTCCCTCACTACTTCTGTAGCCTTTGGCCCCTTGAACTCCTTCTCACCTAAAGCCAGAGTATTCAGTTTCCTGGCAAGGTCCTGGAGCTGCGGGAACTTCTCCTTTGCCGCAGCATATCCGTTAACCACCAGTTGTGCTATTGCAGCCTTGTTGAAACTGTATGTGCCATATTTTGAGACATCCGGCTTTATAAGGATATCCACATCCTTCACATTCCTCAGATATGACTCATTTCCCATAAGACCTATCATCTGTGAGAGCACCTGCGGGATTGACTTGAGATTCTCCGGCGAAGGGGAATCATTCTGGATGTCCACACCTATTACAATATCTGCCCCCATCTCCCTTGCCACATCCACAGGAAAATTGTTTATGATGCCGCCATCTACCAGCACTTTCCCGTCCAGTTCTACCGGAGCAAAAACACCTGGAATGGCCATAGTGGCCCTCATTGCAACAGGAAGCACCCCGCTCTTGAGGACAACCGCCTCCCCCTTTGAAAGGTCTGCAGCCACACAGGCAAACGGAATGGGCAGATTGGAGAAGTCCATGGCCTGCTGGTACCCCATTGAGAGCCCGTTGAGGAAATTGAGCACATTCTGTCCGCTTATGAGTCCGGCCGGGAGCCTCGATATTGGGGAATCCTCCTTTGCGCTGTTCTTGTCTGCATTTATATTGTAGAACGGCACCTTAAGAAGATATTTTGCATCAATTGACTTCTGTGTGAATGAAGCATCCCTTCTGGCGGTGTTGTCGCTCAGGAGGTATTTCCAGTCACATTCCTGCACTATTGCATCTATCTCATCCGCACTGTATCCCATTGCATATATACCGCCCACAAGTCCTCCTATACTGGTTCCTACAACCATATCCACTTGAACACCTGCCTCTTCCAGCACCTTCAGCACCCCTATATGGGCAGCACCTTTGGCACCTCCGCCACACAGCACCAGAGCAACCTTCGGACGTCCGGGCACATCTGCGGCAAATGCCATATTGCAGCACAGCACAAGCATAAGCAGTTGCCTCAAAACCATATGTATATACCTTTTCATCATAATTGTCTGCCTGACGGGATAATGTATATTGGGGACGACTCAGTCTCCAACCGTCAGGCTTTATACCGCTCATTATTTACTTCTTTCCTGCAAGCATACCGCAAGCGGCGTAAATATCCTCCCCACGGCTTGCGCGCAGGGTTGTCATCAGTCCGGCCCCGTTGAGCCTCTCCTTGAATGACTCAATCACCGGCATAGGCGAAGGAGCAAGAGGTGAATCCGGTATGGCATGGAACCTTATGAGGTTCATCCTGCACTCCAGCCCCTTGAGCATCCTCACCAGAGCATCTGCGTGTTTCTTTGTGTCATTCACCCTGTCGAACATAATATACTCAAAACTCACCCTTCTCTGCCCTGTAAAATCATATTCCCTTATAAGGTCCAATGTATCCTCAAGTGGGAACCCCTTCTCCATAGGCATCAGTTCCACCCTCTCCCCAGGGAAAGGGTTATGCAAACTTATTGCCAGATGGCATTTGGTAAGATCAAGAAAAGCCTTAAGAGGATTCACAGCCCTGTACACCCCTCTGTTCTTCTCCTCTTCCCGATAGTCCGGTACCTCTATTAGCTGCGGTGACATTGTAACTCCAATGCTGCTCAAGGTTATCCTCTTGGGACTCCATGCAAAACCCCACTCCGCAGTAAGTATCTCAATTGTCTTCAGCACATTGGCCAGATTGTCCAAAGGCTCGCCCATCCCCATAAAAACAGCATTGGTGAGTTCCTCTGCCTCATCAATTCCCATAAACTGGGAGATTATCTCGTTCACCTGCAGGTTGCCGCTGAAACCTTGCCTCCCTGTCATACAGAATTTGCACCCCATCTTGCACCCCGCCTGTGATGAAACACATATTGTGGCACGTGGTTCATCGGGAATCATAACAGCCTCTACCGCTGTATTGGTATGGCAAGGGAAAAGATACTTCTTTGTGCCGTCAGTTGATGCCTGCACCTGGGTGTACTGTATACGCCCCACCTCCCACTCCCGGGAAAGGGTTTCCCTTGCAGATTTGGAAAGGTTCGTCATCTGCTCTATGGATGTGACACGCTTCTTGTAGAGCCAGTCGGCCATCTGTTTTCCTGTAAATGCAGGCAGTTTATGATCTATGGCAATCTGCTTCAATTCGTGCAGGGATTTGCCCAATAAAATTTTCTTCATACCAAGGCAAAGTTAAGATTTTTTAAGTATCTTTGTTAGGTTAACAATTAACAATTTAATTCTAAAAAAATATGGCTAAAGAAAGTGTAGAGACTCCAAATGCAGCCGAGGTGAATGCAGCAAAACTGAAGGCATTGCAGGCTACTTTGGACAAGATTGAGAAGGATTTTGGAAAGGGGACAATAATGAAGCTGGGGATCAGCCAAAATGGGATGTTTCCGTTGTTCCAAGCGGTTCCATAGCATTGGACTGCGCACTTGGAATAGGAGGATATCCAAAAGGAAGGGTAATTGAGATTTACGGACCTGAGAGCAGCGGTAAAACCACTCTTGCAATACACGCAATAGCAGAGGCACAGAAGACAGGCGGCATAGCGGCCATTATTGATGCGGAGCACGCATTCGACCGCACATACGCAAAGAAACTTGGCGTTAATGTGGACACATTGCTCATATCTCAGCCCGACAACGGAGAGCAGGCCCTTGAAATTGCCGACAGCCTTATCCGTTCAGGTGCAATAGACATAATTGTTATAGACTCAGTTGCAGCCCTTACCCCTAAAGCGGAGATTGAGGGTGAGATGGGAGACTCAAAGATGGGTCTTCAGGCACGACTTATGAGCCAGGCCCTGAGGAAACTTACAGGAAACATAAGCAAGACAAACACCTGCTGCATATTCATAAACCAGTTGCGTGAGAAGATTGGTGTGATGTTCGGAAACCCTGAAACCACTACCGGTGGAAATGCCCTCAAATTCTATGCATCAGTAAGGCTTGACGTAAGAAGGACCACCCAATTGAAGGATGGCGAGGATGCTACCGGAAACCGCACCCGAGTGAAAGTTGTGAAGAACAAGATGGCACCTCCTTTCAAGAAAGCCGAGTTTGACATCCTTTATGGAGAGGGTATCTCCAAAGTTGGTGAGATACTGGACCTTGGAGTTGAGTTCGACATCATAAAGAAGAGCGGAAGCTGGTTCAGTTATGGTGACAGCAAGATAGGCCAGGGCCGTGAGGCTGTAAGGCAGCTGCTGCTGGATAATCCTGAATTTGCAGAAGAGGTTGAGGCAAAAGTACGCGAAGCCCTTGCTGCAGGCGGAGACCAGGAGTAACCCCTTGGGAAACCACTTTCCAGAAAAAGAAAGAGACATCAATATGATGTCTCTTTTCATTTATATGCATTTCTGCAGTTTATCCTACACACGCACCGTTGTCTACAGCCTCTGCAGGGGTTACGAACTTCATCCTGCCGCTCTCATCTTTGGCCATAAGTATCATACCCTTGCTCTCTATCCCTTTTATCTTTCTTGGGGCAAGGTTTGCCAGAATACATATCTGTTTGCCCACCATCTCCTCTGGAGTATAGTGCTCCGCTATACCAGAAACAATTGTACGGGTATCAATGCCGGTATCAATTGTAAGTTTGAGGAGTTTGTCTGTCTTAGGTACTTTTACAGCCTCAAGGACAGTTGCAGTACGGATGTCCATTTTCATAAAATCATCAAATGTACACTCCTCTTTCTGCGGAAGCGGTGCAGGCACACCTGCAGCAGCTGCGGCAGCAGCCTCATTTGCCTCTTTGGTGGCGTTGAGCTTGTCTATCTGGGCCTGAATCTCGGCATCCTCAATCTTTGCAAACAAAAGTTCTGCAGGGTTCAGCTGGTGGCCTGCAGCAAGAATCTCACTGCCGCCGAACTCGTCCCAGCCAATCTTCTGGAGATTGAGCATATTTACAAGTTTTGCAGAAGAGAATGGCAGGAACGGCTCAAATGCAATTGCAAGGTTTGCACACAACTGCAATGAGATGTTCAGGATTGTTGCAACCCTCTCCATATCGGTCTTGGCAAGTTTCCAAGGCTCAGTCTCTGTAAGGTATTTGTTGCCAAGGCGTGCAAGATTCATTGCATCCTTAAGGGCCTCGCGGAATTTGTATGTGCTCAGATTGTGCTCCAGTGAAGCCTTGATCTGAGGAATCTCTGCAAGCACCTCCTTGTCTGTATCTGTAAGTGTTCCCAATGCCGGAACCTTGCCCTCAAAGTATTTGTGGGTAAGCACTACAGCTCGGTTCACAAAGTTTCCGTAAATGGCTACAAGTTCGCTGTTGTTGCGGGTCTGGAAGTCTTTCCAGGTAAAGTCATTATCCTTTGTTTCAGGGGCATTTGCACAAAGCACATATCTGAGTACATCCTGTTTGCCAGGGAAATCCACAAGATACTCGTGGAGCCATACAGCCCAGTTGCGTGAGGTTGAAATCTTGTCACCCTCAAGGTTCAGGAACTCGTTAGCAGGAACATTCTCAGGAAGAATGAATCCGTCTCCGTATGCCTTGAGCATAGAAGGGAATACTATACAGTGGAATACAATATTGTCTTTACCAATAAAGTGCACCATCTTGGTATCCTCGCTCTTCCACCATTTCTCCCACTCATCTGGAAGGAGCTCTATAGTGTTTGAAATGTAGCCGATAGGGGCATCGAACCATACATACAGCACCTTGCCCTCTGCACCCTCTACCGGTACAGGCACACCCCAGTCAAGGTCGCGGCTCACCGCCCTTGGCTGCAGGCCTCCGTCAATCCAGCTCTTGCACTGGCCGTAGACATTGGTCTTCCACTCTTTGTGTCCCTCAAGGATCCACTCCTTAAGCCACCCCTCGTATTGGTCCAAAGGCAAGTACCAGTGTTTGGTAGGCTTCTTCACAAGCTCTCCGCCACTGATTACAGATTTTGGGTTTATAAGCTCGTCCGGGCTCAAAGTACTTCCGCATTTCTCGCACTGGTCTCCATAAGCACCCTCTGCACCACACTTAGGACAGGTTCCGGTAATGTAGCGGTCTGCAAGGAAAGTATTTGTCTCTGTATCATAATACTGCTCGCTCTCCTTCTCCACAAACTTGCCCTCATCATAAAGTTTCTTGAAGAAAGCCGCAGCAGTCTTGTGGTGTGTAGCGGAACTTGTACGTGAATATACATCAAAACTGATTCCCAGCTCCTGGAAAGAATCCTTAATTATCTTGTGGTACTTGTCAACCACATCCTGTGGGGTACAACCCTCCTTTTTTGCCTTTATGGTAATTGGAACTCCGTGCTCATCGGATCCGCCGATAAAGAGTACATCCTCCCCTTTAAGCCTGAGGAATCTGGCATAAATGTCTGCAGGAACATATACTCCTGCAAGATGCCCTATATGCACAGGACCGTTCGCATACGGAAGGGCCGATGTAATAAGGTGTCTTTTAAATTCTTTTCCCATCTTTATATCTCTTTTAATTTGTTTTTTCTTCCTGATAAATATCGCAGGACTAAAAAATTATCCTGTTAAGTTCTTTGGCAAAAAAGTTCCTCACCTGCATAAGGGTTGCCAATTGCCCCATAAGTTCGTTCTGCAGTTCCACATCCTTCTCCTTCTGCGCCCTGCCCAATTCCTCTGTAAGGTTCATTGCCGCCTGGGCCGTAACTTTGGCCTTGTATATGAGGATGGATTTCGGCACCACCCTGCCAAGGACATTCCTCTCCGGAACCAGAGACTTGCTGAACTGCTGTATTGTAAGTGTATAAGGCTGTATGAACAGGTCGGCCACAATCTTTGAGACCTCCCCATTGGGGTGGTTCATGAAGTACCTGAGCACTTTGTCGCTCTCGTGTTCCTTAAGCCTGTAATATTCATCAAAAATCTCCTTGTACTGCAGGTTCTGCAGTTCCAGATCATCATTCTGCAATTGGGCAAGGATATATTGGGCTACAGTCTGTTCTTCATCCTGCTGCATACCGTATGCAAACTCCTCATCCACGTGGATTGGGAGATTCCCGAATTTCAAAAGATAATAGAGTATCTCCTTCTCCGCCTCACTGCAGTATGTATTTACCACAAATCCGGGGATATTCTTCCCGCCTTGCGGCTCTTTCACAGCATATGTCTGGTTATCCGCAGCCTGTATCCCCTGCAGCCTCTCAATCCTCTCCTGCTCCCTTTTCTGCTGGTAAAAATTCTCACTCTGCTTCTTGTGGCGCAGTTTGGCCACCTCCTGCTGCAGCAACTCCTCCTTTATATTCAGTTTGGAGGCTGTCTGCTCTATATACACAGCCCTTACTATGGCGTCCGGTATTACGGCAATGCTGTTTACAACTTCACCTATCAGCCTGGCCCTCTGCAACGGATCTTTGCTCAACTCCTGCTGCAACAGCCTCTGTTTGAAGCTGATGAAGTCCTCCTCATTGTTTGCAAGAAAATCCAGCAGCTGCTCCCTGGTATGCTTCCTTGCAAATGAATCCGGGTCTTCTCCGTCGGGAAAAAGGGCCACCTTTATCTCAAGCCCCTCTTCCAGAAGCATGTCTATTCCCCTGAGGGATGCCTTTATTCCCGCCCAGTCCCCGTCATACAGCACTGTAACCTTGTTGGTAAACCTCTTTATAAGTTGTATCTGGCCTGTGGTGAGAGATGTCCCGCTGCTGGCAACAACATTCTCCACTCCGGCCTGATGGAATGAAATCACATCTGTATACCCCTCAACAAGGTAACATTTCTGCTCTCTGGCAATGGCCTGCTTTGCCTCATAAATGCCGTAGAGGACCTTGTTCTTTACATAAACCTCACTCTCCGGCGAGTTTATATATTTTGCAACCTCCTTGTCTTTCCTTAAAGTACGGCCTCCAAAGGCTATCACCTTTCCGCTTATGCTCCTTATTGGGAACATCACCCTCTCGTAGAAGCGGTCCAGCAGTTCCCCGGTCCCATCCCTCTCTATTGTAAGGCCAACCTCAACAAGGTGCTCCTTCTTGTACCCTTTCCTCTGGGCATTGTGGGTGAACTCCCTCCTTTTGTTTGGGGCGTAGCCAAGCAGGAACTTCTCTATTGTGGCATCTGTAAAGCCGCGCTCTTTAAAATAACTGAGCCCTATTGCAATCCCTTCATCACTCTTGAGCAGCTGTTCAGTATAGAATTTCTGGGCAAAGTCATTCACTATAAGGAGCGATTCGTGATGCAGCCTCTGCTGTATATCCTCCTGCGTCTCCTCTTTCTCCTTTACCTCAATTCCGTATTTGTGGCCAAGATACTTCAGGGCCTCAACATAACTCATCTGCTCGTGCTCCATCACAAAACTCACCACGCTGCCGGCCTTGCCGCAGCCAAAGCACTTGTAGATTCCCTTGCTTGGGGATACCGAGAAACTCGGGGTTTTCTCGTGATGGAACGGACAACACGCAATGTAGTTTGCCCCCCTCCTCTTCAGGGAGACAAAATCACTTACCACCTCCTCTATTCGGGCGGTGTCAAGGATGCGGTCTACAGTTGCGCGGTCTATCATAAACCAAAACTTTACGTTTTGTAATATATTGCGTTATATCCCTCTACTTCTGTTTGTAAGCCTGAGCCTGTGCATTTATAAGCTCCTGGTCCTCAAAGTAGTTGATCTTCATTGCAGCCTTAACCTCCTCAAGTGTCTGGGCTGCTTTAGCCCTGGCCTCCTGTGAACCTTTGCGCAATATCTCATATACTTTAGGGATGTCCTGCTCATATTGTTTCCTTCTCTCGCGGATAGGGGCAAGGAACTCCTCCATAATGTTGAACAGGAATTTCTTGCAGGTACCGTCTCCAAGGCCGCCACGACGGTAATGGTCCTTCATCTCATCCAGATTTGCATACTCAGGAAGATATTTTGCAAAATGCTCGGGAGTACTGAAAGCATCAAGGTATGTGAACACCACGTTGCCCTCAACGTGTCCCGGATCGGTAATCTGAAGATGCTCAGGATCTGTAAACATACTGTTCACCTTCTTCTTTATCTCTTTTGAAGTATCTGAAAGATAAATGCAGTTGCCAAGGGATTTGCTCATCTTGGCCTTTCCGTCTGTACCAGGGAGACGGCAGCAGATGGAATTTTCTGGAAGCATCATCTCCGGAAGCACAAGTGTTTCACCGTAAGTGGTGTTGAACTTATGCACAATCTCGCGTGTCTGCTCAATCATAGGGGCCTGGTCAACGCCAACAGGGACAACCGTTGCCTTGAAAGCTGTAATGTCAGATGCCTGGCTTATAGGATATGTGAAGAATCCTACAGGGGTACCCTTCTTGTTTGAGTTCTCATCATCCTCCGAAAATCCCCTCAACTGTATCTCCTGTTTTACGGTAGGGTTCCTCTGCAGACGCTGCACTGTTACAAGGTTCATATAATAGAATGCCAACTCACAGAGTTCAGGCACCTGCGACTGTATGAAGATTGTACATTTTTCAGGGTCAAGACCTGCCGAAAGGTAATCCAATGCCACCTCAATAATGTTCTGGCGCACCTTCTCCGGATTATCTGCATTGTCAGTAAGAGCCTGAGCATCAGCTATCATAATGAATATCTTGTCAAATCCACCGCTGTTCTGCAGCTCAACCCTCCTCTTGAGTGAGCCCACATAGTGCCCAAGATGCAGTCTGCCTGTAGGGCGGTCTCCTGTAAGAATAATCTTTTCCATATATGTTTATATTATATTATTGCCTGTATGTAATGCATTAAACAAACTACAAAGGTAATCAAAAACTTTTTATATAAGTAAATAAGAAACCCGCAGCCTCAGGTTGAGATTGCGGGCAAATCCTACAGGTGCAGATGCCTACAGTTCAGGCTTTGTCCTTATAGCCTCCTTAAGGGCCGCTATCCTTTTCTCATCGCTTGGATGAGTGCTTAAGAAATCACTCTTTCCGGCAGTTTTACCATCCATCATCTTCTCCCAGAAAGCAGGAGCGGCATTCACATCATAACCGGCAATATCCATAATGTACATTCCAATCTTGTCCGCCTCATACTCATGCTTCCTTGAATAAGGGAGCAACACACCTGCCTGCGAGCCTACTGCAAAACCTATATTGAACAGATTCTGTGCCACCGCACCTTTCTTCTCCCCTATTATCTCACCTGCAGCACTTCCAATCAGATTCATTACAGACTGCTGGCTCATCCTCTCATTTCCGTGCTTTGCAATTGCGTGGGCCATCTCGTGCCCCATAACAACAGCAATATAATCCGGAGTATCTGCATACTTCATAATCCCCTCATAAAACACAATTTTTCCCGACGGCATACAGAAGGCATTCACCTGGTCAGAATTCACCAGTTTGAACTCCCAATTCAGACCCTTCAGGGCACCGCTCTGCCCATTCTTATTCAAATAAGACTCCAGAGCCGCCACCATCTTTGTACCAACCTCCCTAACCATTTTTGTTGCAGCAGCATCTTTTGAAACCGTTGCCGTACTCATAAACTCCGCATAAGACTGGTCAGACAACGCCATAATCTCACTGTCGGAAAACAGGAGCATCTGCTTTCTCCCTGTAAACGAAACAACGCCACAAGAAACCGCCATAAAGGCCACGGCAGCAAATGCCGCCACTATCTTCAAAGATTTTCCCATAAAATTCAATTATTTGTTCTTTTCTGTAAAGATAAACATAGCAACTGACATTTCATCCCAACAAAACAAAAAAAGCACCCAATTTCTTGAGTGCTTTTCTGCTCCTGAACCAGGACTTGAACCTGGGACCCTCTGATTAACAGTCAGATGCTCTAACCAACTGAGCTATTCAGGAATTTATGTCCGCTAACGTTCGTTTCGTTTAGCGGGTACAAAAGTATGACAAATTTTCTTACGCTCCAAATTTTTTAGCAAAAAAATGTTAAAAATTTTATCTTTGTCTTAATTAAGCAACGGAGAATTTTATGGACTTTAACCTTATTTGCGCCCAGATTCAGGAGTTACTGATTAAGAATGAGAGAGTTGTGCTTCCAGGTACCGGAGAATTTGTTGTGGAGAGTTTTCCTGCCGCATTTTTGGAGGATGGGAAGACAATTGTCCCCCCAAGCAAAAAACTCCGCTTTATCCCTGTAACAGGGGAAGAAACAGGGAAGGCTGCATCAGGAGATCAGGATGCGGTACTGGTGGAACTGTCGGGAAGAATAAGGGAGGCATTGGTACAGAATGGAGAGTTTGAGGTGCCCGGATTCGGCATTTTTGCAGACAATGGGGCCGGGGAGGTTAAATTCACCCTTGCTGAGGGGTTTGATTTTGCTCCCGACAACTTTGCCCTTGAATCCATCTCCCTTGAGGAGAATGAGCCTGTAGAGGAAACAGTTGCCCCACAGGAAACAGTTGCAGAAGAACCAACCGCAGAAGAACCTTTGCAGGAGCCTGAAGCACCTGGAAAAATTGCAGAGCCGCTGAAGACAACTCCAGCAAAAGAACAGGAAGTCCACGATGTGGCAGCCAAAAAGGAGGCCAAGCGCAAATGGATGATGTGGGCAATTACAGCAGCGGTATTCCTGGCCGTAGTGGTATTGTTTATGATCCTGTTCAAGGAAGATATGAAAGGAATACTTCAGAACCTGCTCTATACAAAAGAAGAACTTGAGATAATGCAGAAATGGGCTGCACAATAGTGCACCAACTTACGTGAAGAAAATGCATTCAGGCGGTCCAAAAGGGCCGCCTGAATTGACTTAATCAAGCATCTGGGTTCTGAATTTCACCACCTTTTTGCCGGGAATAGTAATCATCTCCCTTGTGTTCAGGCTCATTGTGCGCCTCTCTTTACGGTCCTTTATCATAAAGGAGCCGAATCCGCGCAGAAATACATCCTCCTTCTTCTTTAAAGTGTCTGAAACAATACCCAATACAGAGTTCAAAAAGTCATTGCTTTGCGCTAATGTAAGTCCGGTTTCCTGTGAAAGTCTCTTCACCAGCTGTTTCTTGTTCATAGCAACCAGATTTTTCCTCAATAACAATTTCCAATATGCATTGTTTAATGAATAGACGGAAAATACAATGCAACAAATGGAAAAGAAGAAAGCAGAAAAAAGCTGGACAAGGTACTACTTCCAGAAACTCTGGTGGAAAGTGCTGGTTACAGCACTCCTTTTGGGTACAATAATAGCTGTGCCGCTAATATGGGACAAAGAGCACAAACTGGTTTCCCTGTTCCTGAGGTTCAATGCAATAGCCATAACTGGAATGTTTATGGCAATACTCAATGTAATCCTGAAGGCAACTTATGAATTGCTCTATAGCAAGGTGAAGTACCGGAAAACCTCCCTCAAAGGGGGATTCCAGATAATGCAGATAATAATGTTCTTCATTGGAGGGATTATAATTGTTGCAATCCTTATGGACAAGTCACCTGCCAAACTGCTCACCGGCCTGGGTGCTTTTGCAGCAGTGCTCTCATTCATATTCAAGGATACCATCCTGGGATTTGTATCGGGAATACAGCTCAGTTCCAATGATATGGTCCGCCCCGGTGACTGGATTGTGGTCCCGGGCACACTTGCCAACGGTGTTGTTACAGACATCTCCCTCATTACCGTAAAGGTGCAGAACTTCGACAACACTATTGTTACTGTGCCAACCTACTCCCTTGTAACAACATCTTTCCAGAACTGGAGGGGAATGGATGAGAGCGGAGGGAGGAGGATGACAGTAAACCTTAACATAGATATGGACTATGTCCATTTCTGTACTCCCGACGAATTGGTGCAGTTGAAAGACACAGTGCAGATACCTGCCAATGCGGATAAGATTACCAACCTGGAACTCTACAGGATATACCTGGCCACATACATACACCGCCATCCCGGGATAAACAACAGCATACTTACAATGGTCAGGTATATGGACCCAACCTCCACCGGTTTGCCTGTGCAGATATACTGCTTTACCCGCAACAAGAGCTGGGTAATTTATGAGGGGGTGAAATCCCAGATTACAGAGCACGCAATAGCGGTGGCACCACAGTTCGGACTCAAGATCTTCAACTGGGGGGAGGGATGATTTGGACATTTGTACAAAGAATCCTAAATTTGGGATATGGATTCAAAATACACATTTGAGATTTGCAGCGGCTCACTGGAGAGTGCGCTCAATGCACAGCAGGCAGGGGCACAAAGGGTTGAACTCTGCTCTGCACTTTCCCTTGGGGGAATAACCCCATCATACGGCCTTATAGAGCAGGCACGCAGGAGGTTGAAAATAGACATCAATGTACTTATCCGCCCAAGGCACGGAGATTTCCTATATGAATCAGAAGAGGTAGCGGTGATGATATCAGACATACAGACCTGTGCAAAGATTGGTGTAAACGGAGTTGTAATAGGGGCCTTGGACCCTTATGGCAATGTGGATATGGACAGTTGCAGGGCAATGGTTGCAGTAGCAAAGCATCTGGGGCTCTCCGTTACATTCCACAGGGCAATTGACAGGGCCAGGGACATTTTCTCCGCTCTGGAAGATGTAATTTCACTGGGTGTTGACAGAGTCCTTACGTCGGGAGGAAAGCCATCTGCCCTTGAAGGGCTGGAAAACCTTGCCCGGATGAACTCCATTGCTGCCGGGAGGACAATAATAATGCCCGGGGCAGGGGTAAATGCCGGCAATATAAAGGAGATACTTACTGTTTCTGGTGCCGGGGAGATACACTTTTCCGGATCCGAAAATTATGACTCCCCAATGATCTACAGAGAAGGAGTCTCATTTACACCGGAGATACTTGGCGGAGACTTTACCCGCACAGAAAGTTCTGTAGAGAAAATTAAGGCCGCCATTGCGGCTGCAGGGTAGGTGTGTCCATCATTTACTCCCAATAATCGCACACTACCCTGCTCTCCCTGCATTTCTTGCAGAAATTGCTTATCTCCACGTGGGCAGGATATACTTTATAGGCAGCCAGATCCTCTTCGCTGCGGAACTTGCTTATGAGCACTGCATCATAGCTCATTTCAGTATGTTTGAAATCAATTCCAACCTCTGCAGAGACCAGTTGGGGAACAACGCCTACCAGGCCTTCAAGCCTCTGTTTCATCTGTTTGAGGTTTTCTTCTTTTGAGGCGCCTTCTGCAAAATCCTTGAAGCGCCACATAACTATGTGTACAAGCATATAATTATAAATATTTTAATATATTTGTTTTATACAAATATACACATTATGAGGAACATTTTAGCCAAATCATTTCTATTGCCGCTAATGGTGGCCGTATTGTTTTCCTGCACACAGGAAAACAAGCTTCCCAAGATTGCAATTGCAGGAATAAAAATTGAATCCAGCACTTTCTCCCCTGCAAGGAGTACAGAGGAGTCGTTCAATGTTGCAATAGGGGATGAGATTTTTGATATGATCCCTTACCTTAACGAAGGGCAGCCACTGAGGGAGAGGGCTGAGTGGGTACCTGCTCTGGTTGCACGAGCAACTCCGGGTGGTGCCGTAACAAGGGAGACATATGAGAAGTTTGTAAACATAATTTTGGATTCCCTCAAGGCAAACCTCCCTTTGGATGGCCTTGTGTATGATATCCATGGTGCAATGAGTGTTGTGGGACTTGATGATCCCGAGGGTGATATGATAAAGAGGATAAGGGAAGTTATAGGGAATGATGTGGTTGTAACCACACCTATGGACCTCCACGGAAATGTATCCTGGACATTGGCAGAGAATTCTGATATGATCTGCTGTTACCGTATGGCTCCCCACGAGGATGCCTGGCAGACAAGGGAGAGGGCAGCCAGAATACTTATAGAGCGTCTGGAGAGCGGAAAAGGGAAACCGGAATTCAAAGCATATGTTCCGGTACCGATCCTGTTGCCGGGAGAGCAGACATCAACCCGTGTGGAACCTGCAAAATCGCTCTACGATCTTACATATCCCGAGCGTGAAGGGGTGATTGACGCTTCAATCTGGATAGGCTATGCCTGGGCTGATGAGCCGCGCAACCACGCAGTTGTAATGGCTACCGGAGATGACAGGGAGGCTGTTGTAAAAGCGGCAGAAGAGATTGCACAATACTTCTGGAGCGTACGCCACCAGTTTGATTTTGTGGCCCCTACAACTACTCTTGAGGAGTGTCTTGCAAATGCCCTTAAGAAGGATGCAAAAAGGCCTTACTACATAAGTGATACAGGAGACAACCCAACAGCCGGAGGTGCAGGAGATGTAACCTGGACACTCACCCAACTGCTTGCACGCAAGGAATTCCGCAATGCAGACGGGCCTGAACTCATATATGCTTCTCTTCCCGACAAAGATTTTGTGGCAAAAGCCAAGGAAGTTGGGATTGGCGGTAAAATTGATATGGTTGCTGGAGCGGAAGTTGATGACCGCTATGCACCCTCTGTGCGCCTGAAAGGTACCGTTACTGCAATATATGACCACCCTGTAAATTCAGAGGTGGCAGTAAAGGTGGGCAGCATTGATGTTATTGTAACGGAAATAAGGAAAGGATTCCACAAGGAGCACGAGTTTACAAAACTTGGACTCAATCCGCGCACTGCAGATATTGTTATGGTAAAAATAGGATATCTTGAACCTGAACTTTTCAATATGCAGGCAGACTGGATGATGGCCCTTACCCTTGGAGGCGTTAACCAGGATCTTGCAGGATTGCCATATCAGAGGATAAACCGTCCTATGTATCCTATAGACAAGGATATGCCTGATCCTGACCTTTCAGCCAAGATGGTTCCTTTTGTAGATTAATTTTCAGGAAGTTGACATTACAAGAAAACCGGATCAATTATATAAAAGATTGACCCGGTTTTCTTTTCTTACATTATGTCTGCAGGATACTCTACCCCAACCTGCCTACGTATTTCATCCATTATTTCCAGGGTAATGATTGAGTTTTCAAAAGAATTGATTTCATGCTCAATCTGCTTTTTCTCAATCATATCCATAAAATCCCTTGCTTCATAAAAATAGTCGTTTCCACAATGGGCAGGAGAGACATCAATTGGATTTCCACCCCTTTGTCTCAGAGTAAGAGTTCTTGGTATATTGATCTTCTCCATATATAAAGTCCCCTCCTCACCCTGCACTTCTGTAGGCAAATAGGAATCCGCAACTTTGGAGTAAACCACCGTAGCCTCCATACCATTGCCATATTCAAAAACAACTGTACCTTGTGCATCCACACCTGTTTCCAATTTTGTCCCCACCGCCTTTATTGAAACCGGCCTGCCAAACAAAACAACCATAGGATAAATCGTATATATCCCTATATCTACCAAAGCCCCGTTGGAAAGCTCTCTCTTGAAGGCATTCTCTATAATTCCACTCTTATACTTGTCGTATCTGCTTGAATATTGGCAATAACTTGAAAAATACTTTCTTATCCTTCCAATTTGAGGAAGTCTCTCTCTAAGTTCAAGAAAATTTGGATTCAGCGTAGATATCATGGCCTCCATAAATGGCACCCCATATTTCTTTGCCTGCTCAATAACCATCCGTCCCTCCCTGGCATTTGAGCACAGAGGTTTTTCACACAACACAGCTTTCCCGTTTCTTAGGAAAAAGAGAGATTGTTCTGCATGAATATAATTTGGAGTTGCAATATACACAGCATCAATATGCTCAAGCATCTGTTCAAAAGTGGTAAATACTTTTTCAACACCATATTTTGCAGCAAAAGCAGTCCCTTTCTCACGTGTTCTGGAATATACGCACGAAATAGTGAATCTCGGATCCATCTTTGCTCCTGCTATAAACCAGTCAGAGATATTGTTTGTACCTATTATTCCAAATCTTACCATATTATCTGTTTTTAAAACAGAGGGTAACCCAAAAGGATAAATTCTTATCTTTTGAGTTACCCTCACCGTAACCTTTAACCTAAAATTTTATTTATGTATAGGCAGATTCAATTTTGAGATTGTCTCAGGCACACCTATGTTATAGCCCACAGACTGATAATAAATATTCCCAAATGAATCTGCAACTACCACTACAGGTAATCTGGCCTGCAAATCTGTTGTTGCCAGTGATCTCTCCAATCCTTTAAGCACTACATTCTGTGAATCAAAACCATAGTTGATCTTGTCATTCAGGCCATAATTCTGTTTAAAGAAAAAGTCTGTTTTCTCTTTATCATTGAACATAATGAGGATTGGAATTGCTATATCATCATCCTTGGATGTAAGTTCCCTTATAAAATGCTGGGAAGGCTCCTTTGTAGGCTCAATAAATGCCAATACGAAGAAATTCCTGCCAACAGTATTAAGGATAGATGTCACTTCATCTGATGGATTGCTGTCCTTATCAGAATACCTCCATTCAGCATCCATACTTCCTATTACAACCAGCTCATCCTTCTCTACAGGATACCATTCAACTGTAATATCGGTTGTAGTATTAGGCTCTACAGTAAAAGTCATCGTCCTTGCCAACATAGAGCCGTCAGCAGCACGTATACTTGTGAGAATCCTATAGTATCCCGGTTCTACATTCATTACGGAAACATCGGAATCACCTTGTCTCTGAGTGCCTCTACCCATGCCAAAACCACCTGCAAATCCATAAGAATCACCTTGCCACTTCTGCAACAGATATCTTCTGCCGGCAGCTTTGCCCTCAGGGTCACTGATTCTCAAAACTGCATTTGCTTCACTTTGGGAAGCAGGCAAAGGTTTGGATATCTTCAAAGGGAAAATCTCCCATTTTCCTACCGACAAATACTGGATTTCCTGAGTCTGGTTATTCATTCTTGCCGGAATACCTGCCGTATTGAACAAAGCCCTTGCATACACAACATAATTACGGCTGTCCGCCATTCCGAATTCAGCTATTGAAGCTGGCGTCATATAGAAATTCCTTGGATTGAACCTGGAGTCATCAACAATTACCACCTTATCCAAAGCCTTGTTTATGGCATCCAATGTCTGTACGTTTGCACCCGGCTCACTCATGCCGCACGCAACCAGCTCATTCCATAGCTTCTCCTTGAATGCAACCGGCAACTCATTTGAAAATCTAGGGTTCAGTACAGTCTGCACAAACATAGGATTATCAGCATCATATACACTGCCCAGTTTGAGCACGCCATTGAGATAATCCTGGAATCCGGCAGTAGTAATCTCCTGTATATCCTTAACTCTAATCACCTTCAACAGTTGTACTGCAAGATTGAGGTTGGAGCCATCCACTGAAAGCAGGAAATTCTCTACATTCTCACCACCGCTGAGTGTCTGCATCATCAGATTTGTCAAATCCTTCTCAAACTTACTGCTCATACCTTTGTCAACCATACTCTTGCTGAATGCCGAAGCTTTCTCCTCAGAATTGAATTTGAAGGTTGCAGTATGTGCCAATCTGATGGAATCATCTTCAGCACACTTGGCATCATGCTCTTTCTGCATCTCCTCACTGAGCGCCTTAGGGAATCTGGTTTCGGCAGGAGGGGTAACCCTGTAATCTGCAATCGCAAACTTATCCTTTCCATTACCTTTTCTCTGATCTCCATCCAATACTACAACAAGTTCATCTGTATCTGGAACTCTAAGCTCCTCAGCTTTGTAGAACTCATTGCCATTGGCATCTTTGAAATACACCTCAATTATAAAGGTTCCTAATCCAGTTGTAAGGTAAGCAATACCCTTTTCATCTGTAATTCTCTCAACCATAGGGCTTAAAGAATTACCATTAATGATATTGAATGAAACGGCTGCCCCCTCAACAGGTTTGCTGCCGGTATCCACAACTTTAACAACAGCTTTCTTCACCGGTGCATACGTTGCAGTACTGCTTATTTCAGTAAACAGATCGCTCTGAGAAATAATCTCTCCCTTTATTTGGGTATCTTCAGACGGCACCACAGGACCATAAGCATAAGTATTCACCAACATAGCTCTGGATGCAGACGCGGTAAACCAGCCTCTATCCAAAAGTGGTTCAGGCTCACATGCCCCTAAATAGTACCATGTTCCATCAACCCATACTTCAACCCATGCATGATTTGAATTGGTATGTGCCCAACGCGGAACATAAACCTGACGGGCCGGAATACCCATACTCCTCAAAGCTGCGACAGCCACAGTAGACTCCTCACCACATCTTCCATATGCCCTCAGTGCAGTTTGGGCAGGAGGGGTTGTCCTTCCGTCTGTAGGTGTGTAGACAATTTTCTCCCTACACCAGTGATTTATCTCAATCACTGCATCATACATGGACAAATCCTTAACTCTTGGATACAGTTCATTGTAGAAGATCTCACGTGCATTGTCCAATGTCTCATTATTCACCCTTGGAGGAAGTACAAAATGTCTGAACAAATCATCACTGACACTTTCACCCCAAGGCATATCCTTTGTCTTGTGCGCATAACGGACAATATTCACAAAGTACTCAAATGAGTTCTCTGCCATATCATTCACCGGCATATATGCATACAAGAACTTGAGACTCTCAATTTCGTCGGAAGTAAGATTATACTTATTTGTTCTTCCTGACAGTTCATTCTGCAGTTCCTCCGCCAATGCAAACGCTCCAGATAATGGCTCCCCACCTTTGAGCACCTCAATCTTATTATCCAAATCTGATTGTACCTGAACTGTATAATCCGAACCTCCTGTACATGCCGACAACATCAGCAACAATACAGGAAATATCCACAAAAATCTATTCTTCATAATACTAATCTATATCCAAAACTATTGTATAAGTATTATTAGGACGTAACCTGTTACCATATATTAAGATAAAGTTCTCATCCAAAGCCACTTTCCAGCGCTGCCCTTCTGCAAGTCTAGGATTGTTCAACCTCTCCTTAAAGAAATGACTGAATGGGATATCCAATACGTGAACCTGCTTGAACCTGTCACCGGCTATCTTATCCGGACTGAAATATACGCCAGTCTTAATGGTAATTGTACACTTCTTGCCCTCAATCTTTGTATCTACAGTAAAATCATTCTCCTCCTCTATTGTATCAAGTCTCACATTCCATTTAGGGTCACCATAGAAAGCCACAACATCCCTGTCGTGCCAGAAACCGAGCTGATCCATTGTAGGCTTACCTTTTATCTCTTTCTCTATCCTGGCCATTGCATTCTTGCGTCCTTCTCTCTCCCCATGAGGATATGGTTCGTCAACAAGAGCAGGATACCACTCATTCATCTGATACAGCATATCCTGTACATTCATGTAGAATGCCTCTGCAACAGTATATCTGCCCGGAGTTGTTACAAGATATTTCAATCCGCCCCAACCATTTCTTCCATGCCATGTAGTTACAACATATCCAACATAAGTTGCGACATTGGCACTGTTCATCCATGCTATTGCCATACTGTTCTTTGTACTGTCTATATTACCTATCAGACAATTGCCTATAGGCAAATATACTCTCCTCTTTCCAGACTCCACCAAGAACTTGTCTCCCTCAGGGAATTGTGCATACAATTTACCCTCTTTTGCCCTGATAAATCCGGCAGAAAAAGGCATCTCCAATGCTGTTTCCGAACCATGCGATGCTGTAATCACAACATCGGGGTCAATTTTTGCATAAGCATCGTAGAACAAAGGGAGCAGGTTAGGCACCTTGCCGTCTCTACGGAATCTGGTTGCCTCTATCTGCTGAGGATTAAGCGAATATTTGGTTGTCTTGTTTTCCCACGGCATCTTGTAACCATAAATTCCCTTATTCTGATCATCCATATAGAAGTAAGAATCAAACCACTTTCCATCATCTGTCTCCATTATGGTAGAGACACAGCTCTTCATCAAAAGAGGCTCTGTACTGTTCTTAACCATTCGCATGGCATTCTCATGATCATAGCCGGTAATTATACCCCACAAGAAATCTGCATAAATATCATCATCTATGGTTCTTGAGAACAGATTCAAATCTATAATGTACTGTCTGAAGAGGTTTTCGGGTTTTTCAACTATACCTACATACCTCGGATTATATTTCTGAATCTCTTTCAACAGTTCATTCGGGTGGTTCTTGTAATATATTACAGGAGCATCCCCGTGTTTCCTGGAAAGTTCAAGGGCTACCTTGTTCCAGAGTGTATCCTGCTGCACAGAAGTTCCGGCAATTACCAGATACTCATTGGCTTTCGCTTCCTGTGCATAAGAAAGCCGGCTGCAGCATATAGCTGCAGCTAGCAATATGAATAATTTAAATTTTCTCATTACCATCCAGCATTTTGAGTAAGATCAATACCTTTGTCTTTGTACAGTATTATCTCATCCTGAGGAATTGGATCCAGATAATATTTATCCTCAAACTTTCTTGAATACTGAGAATGTGTATTAATATAATTATCTGCATTCAGGTTCTTCTCATAACCTGCAGGAGCCTTCTCCATCCAGGCACCCAACATTACATCAGGATTAAGCTCTGTATCCATATACTCACCTTTTGCCCAACGGTCAATATCAAGATGTCTCAAATACACCCAACCTAAAAGCTCAGCTCTTCTTTCTCTTCTGATTTCCCAAAGGATAGGAGACACTATACCTCCTTTAGTTGCAGACTCCAATGAAGAAGTTCTCTTTGGATCATTAATCTCAACTCCGCTTGCCATAGCACCATCTGTACCGGAAAGTTCCAATTTAGCCACACCTGCCCTTTCCCTGAGTTTGTTTATGGTATTGTCCAAATCTGTCTGGGTAAGTGTTCCCAACTCAGCTTTGGCCTCTGCCAAAATCAAATATATCTCAGAAATTGTGTATATAGGTGCATCAGTATGGTTTCTGTTCTCTGTTGTTACATCAGGATGTTTCTTATCTACTGCAGGATTATCATAGAATGATGATACATAACCTGTAGAAGAAACAAGGATGTCATAAATTGGCTGTCCGTAGTAACCTATCTCATCAAATATCATATCCACAAGTCTGATATCCCTATTGGCCTTTACGTTGGCAATACCTTTGTCACCCATGTACAAAGGGGACTGTGAAATTGGAAGACCATCTGAACATACGAAACTCTCCACAGTATATTTGGTAGGTCCGCAAATCTCAGGAGCCGAACAGTGGGTATGAGCCTGAAGATAGTGGCACATAATATTTGGCTCGTAACGTTTGTAAAGTATCATTTCAGGATTACCTGCCAAATCATCAGATATCCATTTTGATTTATAGTTATCTGCAAGGCTGAATTTACCGCTTGAGATCAATGCCTCTGCAGCGGTTACCGCCTGCTGGAGGTAAGTATTATAATCACCCAGAGAATGATACTTTCTGAAAGTTCCCTCAAACAAAGCCACACGGGCCAAAAGTGCGTACGCACTATACTTGTTGATAGCATCAGCTCCGTCACTTGCTTTCATTGATGTTGCAGCCTCATTGAGGTCCTTAATAATCTGATCCGCTACAGTCTTCCTGTCAGATCTAGGAAGATAAATTTCCTCCGCTGCATCAGGGCTTGTATACGACAAAGGCATAGGAACACCACCCCAAGAGCTCAACAATGAAAAATAGTTCATGGCACGGAAAAATTTACCAACTCCAAGCCAATGGTTTCTTGCATCTTCTGTAAGGCTTTCCATCTCTGAAACCCTTGTTATCATAAGATTTGCCCTTCTGATATTGCTATAATAAGACTCCCACATACTATTAGAAGTATACACTCCAGAAGGGAAACCCAAGAATGTGTAATGCAGCAAATCCTCAGAGAACTTCATTTCATAACTGTTGTTCCCAAGAGTCTGCCAATAGAACTCTCCATATGTACCACGTCCGTAGCCGTAGAACATATTATAGAAGTTCCATGAGAATGCTCTCACATTTGCTTCAGATGTCCAGTAATTGTTATCTGTAAAATCTGTCAATGGCGGTTTTGTCAGAAAATCGCTGCAACTGGTAGCAACTATAGAGACAAACAGCAGAGCAAAAACCGCCTTCCTTATTGTATTGTTTATAATTGTTTTCATAATCTGCATCTAATTAAATTAAAATCTTCAGTAAGCTCATATAATACAGCCTAGAAAGTAGCCTGCACGCCAAATGACAATGTCCTGAGTAATGGGAAACTCCTACCGAGCATATGCTCTGTCTGTGTAACCTCAGGGTCCACTGGGAGATGCTTGTCCTTGAATGTAAGCAAGTTCTCACCGCTGAAGTATACCCTTATCCTTTCCACATTAATCTTGCTTGTAACCTTCTTAGGAATAGTATATCCTACAGTTAAGTTCTTCAACCTCAAATATGCCATATTAATGAGATATCTTGTCTGTGTAATGGAGTTGTTTGAGCCATATACTCCTGTTAGAGCTGTACTTCCTGAATATCTCCACAAACGAGGGTAATATGCATCTGTATTTTTTGGTGTCCAATAATCATCCTGATGAGCATACAGCAAATCATAATAACCACGCTGGAACGGCATAAACACGTCAGAACTTGTTCCTGCAATATCTCTTCTGCCTACACCCTGGAAGAACAGATTTACATCAAATCCGTAGAAATTTCCTCCCAATCTGAAATTATACTCATATCTTGGTCTGCTATATCCAATAATACTCAAATCTCCATGATCCTCCTTGGTTCCTTTACCACCTGTAATTTTGCCGTCACCATCAAGATCTTTGTACAATACATCTCCTGCACCAAATTTAAATGTTGATTTAACCAATAGGGACTGGTCTGGAAGAGAAGGATTCAATTGTCCGTTTACTATATCTGATTCCTGAATCAGCCTGTCTGTTGTAAGACCCCAAATCTCGCCAACTGTCATACCCTCATACATCGAACCAAGCACGCCTGCACTATTCCACTTGGTAACTACAGATTTTGAGTCAGAAAATCCTACACTCGCATTTACAGAAATATTCTCATTGATAACCTTGTTGAATGACAAGTCTATCTCATAACCCCTTGTCCTGAGGTCTCCGGCATTTGTAAGAGGAGCATCTGCACCAAATACTTCAGGAAGAGCCTCTCCAGCTGCCAACATACCACTGGTATTCCTCTGGTACCAGTCTGCAGTAATATTTATCATTCTCCACAAGCCAACATCAATACCAACATCAAATGTGGTTACTTTCTCCCATGTAAGTGATTCACTTGTTGTAGAAGGGAGTCCGTAAGAAGTATTTCTAACTGAAGAACCGTTGCCCAACCAGTAAGCCTGAGAACTTGACATAATAGGCTCAAATGCATTATCCCTGATTCTCTGGTTACCTATAGTACCTGCAGAAGCACGGAGTTTAAGGTTGTTCAACACTTTCTTCGCACTCTTCATGAAAGGCTCCTCTGACACTCTCCATCCTATTGATCCTGATGGAAATACACCCCACTGAGAATGGGTAGGGAACTTAGATGAGCCATCATATCTCAAATTGAACTCAACCAAATATTTGCCTTTATAATCATAATTCAATCTTCCAAACACACCTGCAATTGAATATTCAGTATGGGCAGGTCTGAAAGAACCCGATGTAGAAACCGAGTACTCAGTACCTGTAGCCAATACAAACTCCGGTTTTGTAGGGTCCAACAAATTTCTTCTTTCACTGTATGTCCTCTTGAATGTCTCCCACTCTGTATTTATACCAACTTGTGCAGTAACATTATGGACATCCTTAAATTTCTTGTTGAACCTTGCATATGCATTGAATACGTTAGTTGTCTCATTTGAATTTACAACCCTTACGGCATCATAGGCACTTCCTACAGACTGAATGGCAGTTGGTGTTCCGTTAGGATCCACCATGGCACCCTGATATCTCCACAAATTCAATATTCCACCATTCATAGTCCAGTTCATATATTGCTGACCTACACTATACTCGGCGTTAAGAGTAATCTCCTTTGTAACCTGGGCCTTCAACCCCAATGAAAGTCTGAGATAATCTGTCCTTCTCAGGTTTGTATTTGCCTCCCTCAACATAATTGCAGGGAAACCAAATGATATACCCTTATATGTTCCATAAGGTGCATAAGCTCCATATCTATAAATGTGTCCGAAGTATCCATTGTTACCACCACCTGAGAATCCGCCGGATGCATTATAGTTGAACGGCTCCTGATAATCCTGACGTGAAGCCATCATTCTGATATCAGCTGTAAGCCATTTTGAAAGCTTGGTATTGATATTTATTGAAGCATTGTACCTCTGCATCTCCTCAGGATTCATTTTCATCAAACCTTTTCTGTAATTGTATCCGAGTGAGGCCATAAGGCTGGTGTTATTTCCAATCTTACCGTTTACATTAAACGAATGGTTTGTTGTAGGGGCTGCGTTATCATACATAAGTTTGTTTACATCCCATACTCTATAGAAATAGGTGGTACCATTTACATTCTCCCAGTCCTCTCCATAAACCATCTCAAGATCGTTCCACTTTCTCTTGCTTGCATAATTGTCATACCACTTCTGCACACCTTTGATTGTTACAGTATGGTAAGCTCCCCAAGACTCCGACACATCTCCTCTTGCCGCCGCAGTTTCAATGATCGCATTAAGTTCCTTCAAAGGTTCCATATGCTCCAGATACTCTGTACCGCGGCTGAATCCCATGCTTCCTGTATAACTGAATTTAAGCTTGTCAAACTTTTCACCCTTCTTGGTAGTTATGAGAACAACTCCAAATGCTGCACGGGCACCATATATTGATGCTGAAGCAGCATCCTTAAGCACCGATATACTCTCAACATCATCCGGATTCACAAATTCAAGACTTGTAGGAATTCCATCCACAAGAACAAGCGGGCTACCACTTGCAGCTCCATCAATAATTGTACCTGTACCACGCACATTAATTGTAGGGGCACCACCCAACTGACCTGAAGAATACATAATCGTAAGACCCGGGCTCACACCCTGCAATCCCTGGTTCAAGTCTGTGATAGGACGTGTTTCCATATCCTTGGTATCAACAGTAGCCACCGCGCCGGTAAGATTCGCTTTTGTCTGTGTACCAAATCCTACTACAACAACATCATCCAACATTTCCGAATCTTCCTGCATCACAACATTTATGACTGTTCTGCCATTAACGGGTATTGACTGCGATTTATACCCCACATAAGTGTATTCCAGGATTGCATTTGCAGGAACCTCAATAGAATACTTTCCTTCAATATCTGTTGTAGCTCCGTTATTGGTATTTTTAACAAAGACATAAGCCCCTATAATAGGGCCATATTGGTCTGAAACCGTACCTGTTACAACTATCGACTGTGCACTTGCCTGAATGGCAAATAACATTGTAACCAACAGAAAAGCAAACCTTTTCACTTTCCTGCCAAAAAAGTTTTGATAATACATAGCGTATAGTTTTAAGTTAATATGAGGTAATTATCTTCTAATATCAACATGAGCTATATAGCTAAGGGGGTATTGTAAAAATAATAAAGATTTCCCTATTTTCAGCCCCATTCTCCAATAATTCATTATATTTATCCCATAAACACTAAAATTTATTCCCTTTTTACCATTTTTTACAACCATTTTGTTACAAAAAAGAATAAATCACTACGAATTCTCTTATTTTCTATAGAATAGACAAAAAGAAATAAGGCTTAAACTAATACTTCTATTTTATAACAAACTTGTATAATTATTCACTTTAAATATCACCTCTTATGAAAAAGTTATTATTTACCCTTTTAATCAGTGCTATCTCAGCTATTTGCTGTCATAATGCTTCTGCTCAAGAGAAAACAAAACCTCGTATAGGTATTGCAGGAATTCAAATTGAGAATAGTGTCTTTATTCCTAACAGACAAGAAATGATCGCCAGAGACCTTAGGCTCCCGGATTATTTACACGGTGATTCTCTTTTAGGAAAAGCTGCAGAATGGTTTCCAACTTATATTGGTGGAGGTAGTGGAAGAGGCCCTGTTACAAAAGAATCTTATGATGCATTTGTAGAGAAAACTATTAAAAAAATTGAAGAAAATATGCCATATGATGCATTTTGGTTTTATATGCATGGAGCGTGCAGCGTAGAAGGAGTGGAAGACCCTGAGGGATACTTTATGGAGAAAGTACGTAGAGTTATTGGCAACGATTGTCTTACAACAACAACCATGGACCTTCATGGCAATCCTTCACTCAAGGTTGCCCTCTACTCAGATTTAATAACCACATTCCGCATGGCGCCTCACGATGATTCAAAGATTTCTCATCGTAGAGGTGTTGAAAACCTTATAGAGCGTATAGAATCAGGAAAAGGTCGTCCGGCATATAAAGCATGGGTAGCTGTTCCTATCCTCGTTTCTGGAGAGTGGTCAAGTACACGAGTTGAACCGGCCAAATCACTTTACGCTATGGTACCTGAGGTAGAGGCCATGCCTGGAGTTGTGGATGCAGGTATCTGGATTGCATATGCATGGGGAGATGATGTTCGCAACCAAGGTGTTGTAATGGTGTATGGAGATGACAAGGATAATGTTATTACAGGTGCAAAGATGCTTGCTCAAAAATATTGGGATGTACGCAAGGAGTTCACCCTTGAGGCGCCAGGATATGAACTTGACAAATGTCTTGATTTAGCTATTGCCAGCGATAAGAAACCTTTCTTTATAAGTGATACAGGTGACAATCCTGGCGGTGGTGGATCCGGTGAGGTAACCTGGACACTGGAACGTTTGTTAAAACGACCAGAGTTCAAGGATCCTAATGCCAAGAAACTTCTTTACTGCTCTATTCCTGGAGAAGAACTTGTTAACAAAGCACGTAAAGCCGGTGTAGGTAAAACAGTAAAAGGTTATGTAGGTGCCATGACAGATAAAACATTTGGAAATCCTGTTTTACTGGAAGGAGAAGTTATCTATGTCAGCCCAGATCCTAAAAAGGATATTGCATCATCGTCACAAGATTCACAAAGAAGAAGATTCCGAAGTAATATTGCAATTATCAGGACCGGAAGCATATATATTGTAGTAGGAACATCTTCACCTACACCTCCACTTAAAGATACAGGTATTGAACCTAAAGAGATGGATATTGTGATGGTTAAACAAGGTTATCTTGTACCTCAATGGTATAATATAAAAGCAGATTGGGTTATGGCTTTGACAAGAGGCGGAGTAGACCAAGATCTTGCAAAGATTCCATACAAACGTGTCATGAGACCTATATTCCCTGTAGATTATGATATGCCTGATCCGGAATTGAATGTTATTCTGGTTCCATCTGCCAAATATGTTTTTGGAAGATAAAATATGTAAAAGGGGCCCTAAAGGCCCCTTTTCTTTACTCCATAAGTTTCTTGTACTTGAATTTTTTAGGCTCCACATTTCCAAGCCTCATCTTCTTGTTCTCCTCATACTCAGAATAGGTACCCTCATAGAAATACACTTTTGAATCACCTTCAAAGGCAAGGATGTGGGTACATATACGGTCAAGGAACCAGCGGTCGTGGGAAATTACAACAGCACAGCCCGCAAAGTTCTCCAAGCCCTCCTCCAGAGCACGGATAGTGTTCACATCCACATCATTGGTAGGCTCATCCAACAAAAGCACATTGGCACCCTCCTTAAGGGTGAGGGCCAGATGCAGACGGTTCCTCTCACCGCCGCTCAACACTCCGCATTTCTTCTCCTGGTCTGCACCGCTGAAGTTGAAACGCGACACATAAGCCCTGGCATTCACCTCCTTGTTGCCCAGTTTCACGTACTCAGAATTCTCTGCAATTGTCTCATATACGGTTTTATCGGGGTCTATGCTCTTGTGCTGCTGGTCTATATAGGCAACCTTCACAGTCTCGCCCACCTTGAACTCACCTTTGTTTGGAGAATCATATCCCATAATGAGACGGAACAGTGTTGTTTTTCCTGCACCGTTAGGTCCAATCACACCCACAATGCCTGCAGGCGGCAACTTGAAGTTCAGCCCCTCATACAACACTTTGTCTCCAAAGGCTTTGGTAACATCAATCGCCTCTATTACGTTTGTACCAAGACGAGGTCCGTTAGGTATGAAAATCTCCAGTTTCTCCTCTTTCTGTTTTCCATCCTCATTCAACATCTTCTCATATGCGCCCAAACGTGCCTTTGATTTTGCGTGGCGGGCCTTAGGAGCCATCCTTACCCACTCAAGTTCCCTCTCAAGAGTCTTGCGGCGTTTGCTTTCCTGCTTCTCCTCCATCTTCAGACGGTTCGATTTCTGGTCCAGCCAAGAAGAGTAGTTTCCTTTCCAAGGAATTCCCTCACCCCTGTCAAGTTCAAGAATCCATCCGGCAACATTATCAAGAAAGTAACGGTCGTGGGTTACCGCAATTACGGTACCCTTATACTGCTGCAGGTGTGCCTCAAGCCACTGGATACTCTCTGTGTCAAGGTGGTTGGTAGGCTCATCCAGGAGAAGCACATCAGGCTCCTGCAGAAGAAGCCTGCACAATGCAACCCTTCTCCTCTCACCGCCGCTCAAGTTTTTCACCAAAGCATCAGGCTCGGGACACATAAGGGCATCCATTGCCCTCTCCAGTTTGGAATCAATCTCCCATCCCCCCATCTGCTCTATCTTCTCTGTAAGTTCACCTTGTCTCTCTATAAGTTTGGCCATCTGGTCATCATCCATAGGCTCCATAAACTTGGCGTTTATCTCTTCATACTCCTTAAGGACATCAACAACCTCCTGCACACCCTCTTCAACCACTTCCTTTACGGTCTTGCTGTCATCCAATTGAGGTTCCTGCTCCAGATAGCCTACAGAATATCCAGGAGCCCAGACAACCTCTCCCTGGTAAGATTTCTCTATACCTGCAATAATCTTCATCAGGGTTGATTTACCGGAACCGTTCAGACCTATGATTCCTATCTTTGCCCCATAGAAGAAAGAAAGGTAAATGTCCTTTAGAATTGTCTTGTTGCTGGCAGGCAAAACCTTGCCTACGCCATTCATTGAGAAAATAATCTTTTCGTCTGCCATATCACTGAATAAATTTAGGCAAATATACTTCTTTTTAAGCAAATTGCATCGCCCGTTCCCCGCTTCCATAACAGACTTGTAAAAAGCCTTTTCTGAGTGGAATCCGCACTCCTCCACCAGAGTATGCACATCATAGTCCCCGCTGTCTGCCAACTCCGATGCATAATTGAGCCTCAGGGTGTTTATATAAACCAGAAAAGGGACTTTCTTCTTCTGGTTGAACACCCTTGAAAGATATGTCCTGTTTGTCCCCACCTCAGTGGCGAGTGAATCAAGCGTAAGATCTTTGTCAAGATAGAGTTTCCTGGCATACATTGCCGCATCCACCTTGTATGAAATCTCCTCAAGGCGGTCAAGGAACCGTTGCTGTTCAACAATGCACTCACACCCATAATCCATTTGGGAAAGTGTGCTGTCATACTCAAGCCCCATAACAGTCATCTTCTCCCCCAGCCTCCTCAAAAGGCCCCTAACCCAAGTAATCATCCACCGAAACAGTTTCATGTCCATCCAGTTTCATTTTAATCATCCTGCTCCAGTCGCCCGGAGTGAATCCTGTTATATACTTGAACACTATTGAAAAATTGCTGCTGGAATTGAATCCGCACTGTTCGGCAAGTTCCTTCATATCCATATGGGGATTTTCAACAAACAGGCTGCACACCTCCCTTACCCTGTAATAATTCACAAACTGGCAGAAGTTCTTGGAAAGGCGTGTGTTCAGAGCCCTGGAGAGATATGTCTTGTTGGTCCCTATCATAAGGGCAACATTGGCAATCTTTATATCCACATTCATAAAGAGTTTCTCCCTCTCAAACAACACCATAAGTGCGTGTATGATCCTTGCATCCTCCACAATCCCCTCATCAGCAGCAGTTCCCCCTTCATCCTCAAGCATCTGCCCTCCCATCTGCACCCTGCCTGCAACATACCCCCTCTTTCTTGCCGCATTCACCGCATCCTGCACCTTTGGATCCATAAACAGCGGCCTTTCATGGAACATATACCACAAATGAAGCAGCAGCGATGCATATATGTAGATATGTGCTGCAACATAAGGCCTCCCGCCTGATGCAAAAAATGACATTGCTCCTCCCGACAGCACTACGAATGGTGCCACCACAGCAACCTTTTCCAGCAGTTTGTTTATGCTTATTGAACTTTTCATCCCCTTGTGCCTCTCTTTAAGGAGGTATGAATATATGAAGAAGACGCCCCACAATACTGTGCACAGATATACATACCCATTGCAAAATATCTCCATACCCGCACCTGCCAGAAACATTGCGGCATCGTAAAGGAGCACTGCTGCAGCAGAATATACAAACAGCGGCACTTCAGGCCTCCTCCCCTTCTTGAGCATAGTGTTCCAGAATACATATGCCCCAAACAGGGAGGAGTTCACCGCCACTCTTAGGGCCTGAATCACCGGTGGCCCCGGCAACAGTACAAAACAGGAGAGCAATATGGGGAACAGCATCTGTTCATTCCCTGAAAAAGATGTCCCGCTTCTCCACCACCTTACCAGACAGTACACAGATACGGAAAGAGAGAGGGCTGTAAAAATGATTTTGAGATCCATAACACGTAAGTTTAGTTGATACCTCTGCAAAAGTACTCAGCCACACCCCCATACATAGAAAAAAGGGACCTTACAGGCCCCTTTTTTTCTTTTTTTAAAGAACACTTTTTTAAATCATTTCTTTATTTCATCAAAACCTTTGCCATAAACACCGGAAACACTTGCCACTGAAAGGAATGCATCTTTGTCTATCTCCCTTATCATACGGTAAAGGAAACTCATGTCATCCTTTCTCATAATCACCATCACCACCTTGCTCTTCTGTTTTGTATACCACCCTTCACCATCAATCAGGGTAACGCCCCTTCCGGTCTGGGAAGTGATTGCATCTGCAAGTTCAGCATATTTCTTGGAGAATATAAATATCTGCAAAGACTGTTTTGTTCCAGAAATGAACATATCCACGGAATAACTGCAGGCACCTATAAGGATATAGCCATACAGGATGGTTGCAAACCTCTCACCCCAGCTTTCAACTCCAACAACTGCCCCGGAAGCATCCACAACCTCATTCGGAGGGAGCAGCAGGGACGATGCAATGATGAAGATATCCAGAAGCAGTATAACCCTGCCGGCAGACACATTCCTGTACTTCACAATCATAAGTGCCACAATGTCTGTACCTCCGGTACTTCCTCCCTGGGAGAAACTTATGCCTATTCCCAATCCGGCACATACACCTCCAAATATTGCACAAAGCAGTTTTCCGTTTGAAATTGCTATCTCCTGAATGAAGACATCCGGAATCAGCGGCGGCACAACCTCATAGAATATTGATGCTATGATTATGGCATAAACCGTCTTGACTCCAAACGCCTTTCCAAGTACCTTAAGTGCTATAAGGAGCAGCACAAGGTTGATTACAAAAAACGATGCACTCACAGGTATATTGAATGCATACAGCAGAATTGCCGAAATACCGGTAACTCCACCACCCACCATATTGTTCGGGATAAGGAACACTATCCACCCCAATGTATAGAGGAGAAGGCCGAATGTTATTATCACATATGCCTTTACCTCTGCCAAAACATTTCCAAGCCTGTTGTTCATTTTCTGTCCTTTATTATTTCTACTCTTCTGTTAGCAAACCACATTGATGATCTTGCCCGGAACAACTATAACCTTCTTTATTCCGTTCTCACCAACATATTTTGCAGTATTCTCATTGGCACGTACAGCCTCCTCAACCTCTTTAGGAGAAAGGCTCTTTGGAAGTTCCATCTTGAACCTCATCTTGCCGTTGAACGATACCGGATACTCAAATGTGTTCTCCACAGTATATGCCTCAACATATTCAGGGAACAATGCTGTAGAGACGCTCTCTGTATGTCCAAGAAGGCTCCACAACTCCTCTGAAATATGAGGTGCAAAAGGAGAGAGGAGAATCACAAGCGGCTCAAGTATCTCCCTCTTGCAGCACTTGAGGTCCTGAAGTTCATTGAGTGCAATCATAAATGCACTTACTGAGGTATTGAATGAGAAGTTCTCAATGTCTGTTCCAACCTTGTTTATAAGTTTGTGCAGGGCCTTCAACTCTGAAGGTGCAGCCTTCTCATCAGATACCACCCAGTTTCCTTCCCTGTTCCAGAACATCCTCCAGAACTTCTTCAGGAATCTGTTCACACCGTCAATTCCTTTTGTATCCCAAGGTTTGCTCTGCTCAAGAGGTCCCAGGAACATTTCGTAAAGCCTCAATGTATCTGCTCCGTAAGAGTTGCAGATATTGTCGGGATTAACCACATTGAACATAGATTTGCTCATCTTCTCAACTGCCCATCCGCAGATATACTCACCATTCTCCAGGATGAACTCCGCATTAGCAAAGTCTGGCATCCACGCCTTGAACGCCTCCATATCCAACCTGTCATTCACAACAATGTTCACATCCACGTGAATCTCTGTTGTATCATACTCATCTTTGAGGCCGTATGAAACAAATGTGTTTGTATTCTTTATCCTGTATACAAAGTTTGAACGGCCCTGGATCATACCCTGGTTTATGAGTTTCTTGAAAGGCTCCTTCTCCACAACATAACCAAGGTCATAAAGGAACTTGTTCCAGAATCTTGAGTAGATGAGGTGTCCTGTTGCATGCTCTGTACCTCCAATATAAAGGTCCACATTCCTCCAGTAAGAATCAATTTCCTTGTCTACAAGGGCTGAATCATTTGCAGGGTCCATATATCTGAGGTAATATGCACTGCTGCCGGCAAAGCCAGGCATTGTGCTCTTCTCAAGCGGATAACCTTTATATGTCCAGTTCTCTGCCCTTGCCAATGGCGGCTCACCGTCCTCTGTTGGGAGGAATTTGTCAACCTCAGGCAACTGGAGAGGAAGTTCCTCCTCAGGTACAGGGGTTGCAATGCCATCTTTGTAATAGATAGGGAACGGCTCTCCCCAATATCTCTGTCTTGAGAAAATTGCATCCCTCAATCTGTAGTTTATTTTCCTTCTTCCTATTCCAAGCCTCTCAACCTCATCAATTGCAGCAGGGATAGCCTCTTTAACTGTCATTCCTGTAAGGAAACCGCTGTTGCACATAACACCCTCCTTGGCATCAAAACTCTCTGTGCTTACATCGCACCCCTCAATAAGCGGAATGATAGGGAGATTGAAGGTCTTTGCAAAGTTGTAGTCGCGGCTGTCGTGTGCAGGTACCGCCATAATTGCACCTGTACCGTAACCTGCAAGAACATACTCGGATACCCATACAGGAACCTGCTCATTTGTAAACGGATTCACTGCATAAGAGCCTGTAAATACACCGGTCACTTTTCTTGTCTCTGCAATTCTCTCACGCTCTGTCTTCTTCTTTGCCTCAAGCAGATAAGCCTCAACAGCCTCTTTCTGCCCTTTGGTTGTAAGTTTTGCAACCCACTCGCTCTCTGGAGCCAATACCATAAATGTAACTCCGTACACAGTATCCGCACGGGTGGTGAAGATTGTCATATCATACTCAGCCGCCTGGCCCTCAGCAGGATCTGTGTTGGCAACCTTGAATATCATCTCAGCACCCTGTGATTTTCCAATCCAGTTCTTCTGCATCTCCTTAAGGGCATCTGTCCACTCCAGCTCCTCCATATCTGCCAGAAGCCTCTCTGCATATGCAGAAACCCTTAACTGCCATTGTTTCATCTTCTTCTGCTCCACAGGATGTCCTCCCCTTACAGAAAGGCCCTCCTTAACCTCATCATTGGCAAGCACTGTACCCAATGCAGGGCACCAGTTCACTGCAGTCTCACCCTGGTATGCAATCCTGTACTGCATAAGGATATTGCTCTTCTCAAGTTCTGTAAAAGAATTCCACTGCTCTGCTGTAAATGCAGGAACATCACCGCATGCCGCATCAACACCGGTGTTGCCCTCTTTTGCAAAAATCTCCTCAAGTTCACTTATAGGGCAGGCCTTTGCTGCTGTATTGTTGTAATAAGAACCAAACATCTTCAGAAAAGCCCACTGGGTCCATTTGTAGTAACCGGGATCACAGGTCCTTATCTCCCTGCTCCAGTCATACGAGAACCCTATGCGGTCCATCTGCTCGCGGTATCTGTTTATATTTTTCTCTGTAGTTGTGGCCGGATGCTGTCCTGTCTGGATTGCATACTGCTCTGCAGGGAGGCCGAAAGCATCATAACCCATTGGATGGAGCACATTGAAACCTTTAAGTCTCTTGTAACGGCTGTAGATGTCACTTGCAATATATCCCAGAGGATGTCCTACATGCAAGCCTGCTCCAGATGGATATGGGAACATATCCAGAACATAATATTTTGGTTTTGAAGAATCTGCCTCTACTTTAAATGTCTGGTTCTTGGCCCAGAACTCCTGCCATTTTTTCTCAATGTCTAAAAAATTGTACTCCATTTCCAGATTGTATTTATTCAACCCGCAAATGTAGTACAAATTTGTTTATTTCTTTATTTTAAATGTCGGGGATTTTGTGAGTTTGAACTCCACCGGAATTGAAATCCTCACACTCACCTCCCTGCCTGCTATCCGGGCCGGTTTCCATTTTGGTGATGCAAGTATCACTTTCTCAACCTGGGCATCAAGTTCTTCATCCACACCCCTCACAATCTCAATATCCTTCACTTTTCCCTTGCTGTCAACCACAAATTCCACCACTACACGCCCTTCAATTCCGTTGCGCACGGCACTGTCGGGATACTTGATATACTCATATACCCATTTGTTCAGGAACTGCACCTCATCCCCGTGCAGGAATGTTGCCTTCTGGTCCACTGTGCTCTGGGTATAGATCCTCTCCTCCCCCTTATTGTCCTTTGTATCCTCAAGGTTATGTCTTGATGCTGCCTTTATCCTCCCTTCCCTGTTTGCAATAACCTCTGTCATTGCAAATACATACTCCGAGAGTCTCTCCATCTGCTTGTAGTCCAATTTGTCGGGAGTATCCCTTACAGTATGGTAATCCCTGTGCACTCCGGATGTAAATAGGGCAACAGGAATCCCCTTCTCATAGAAAAGCCTGTGGTCTGAAGGGAAATAGTCTGTAGGGGTATACTGGGGTGCAATGCTCAATGCCCTTCCCGACAATCCGTTGATTATCTCCATCAGTTCCACATTGGCATCGGCAGTGTAAACCTGCATCCTGTTATCCCTACCGCTGCGCCCAACCATATCAAGGTTAATCATTGCAACAATGTTGTCAACCTCCTGGAAGGAACGGTTGAGGAAATACCAGCTTCCTACCATACCCAGTTCCTCCGCCCCGAAGAGGGCAAAAATCACAGAACGTCTGAAAAGATAATTCTGGGCAGAAACCTGTTTGGCCACCTCCAGCAGGGTTGCCACACCGGAAGCATTATCATCTGCCCCATAATAGATCTGCAGCTGGTCCTTCCCGTCCTTTTTGAGGACCGATGTTCCAAGATGGTCATAGTGGGCACCCACAACCACATACTCATCCCTGAGTTGCGGATCATATCCTCCCACAATACCAATCACATTCCTGGAGTGGATTGTATCCCCCTGCACGGCAATATAGAAATCCTCCCCGTCCTGGGGTGAGAGCATTGTTACCCCGGCATCTGCAAGTTTCCCATATAGGTAACGTGCAACTTTCAGTTCCTGAGGACTTCCGGCTCCACGCCCCAGCCTTGCGGGATCTGTAAGATACGCCACATTCTCCCTAATGGAAATCTCTATGGAATCAAGGTTCTGTCCAAATACCGCAGTGGGGATAAGGAACAGGAGAAAATACAATACAGCCAATACTCTTTTCATCTTCTTGCCAATTAAATTTACACCGGACACACCATTGCCAAATCTGTACCAAAAAAATCCTCCGCAACCACAGACGCAGGATGCGGAGGATTAAAGTTCATTCAACAAACCTCTCCTTATTTGAAGAAAGGTGGTTTTACAACAACTGCCTTGAGCAATTTCTCCCTTACTTTAATGTAGATCTCAGAACCGAGTTTGTAATAAGGGGCAGCAGCATATGCAAGACCTACAGCTTTACCGCAAGTAGGGCCCATTGTACCTGAAGTTACAACTCCAATTACATTGCCCTCTGCATCACAAACCTCATAGCCGTGGCGTGGAACGCCTCTGTCTACAAGCTCAAAACCGCAAAGTCTTCTTGTAAGGCCGTCAGCCTTCTGTTTGAGCATATAATCCCTGTCAACGAAATCACCCTTCACATCATTGAACTTGGTGATCCATGCAAGGTTTGCCTCAAGTGGAGAAGTGGTATCATCAATATCATTGCCATACAGACAGAAACCTGCCTCAAGCCTCAAGGTATCACGTGCACCCAAACCTATAGGACGTATTCCCTCAGGGGCACCCGCCTCAAAAATGCCGTTCCAAAGTTTGTCCGCATCCTCATTGGCAACATAAACCTCACATCCGCCTGAACCGGTGTAACCTGTTGTAGAGAAGATTGCATTTGGAATGCCTGCAACTGTACATTTCTTGAAAGTATAGTACTCCATATCCTCTACAGGGGCATCACATATCCTCTGCATAATCTTAAGGGCATTCGGGCCCTGGATAGCCAACTGGCAGATCTCATCAGAAGCATTGTAAAGCTCTTTGCCAGGGGTAATGTTGAATTTAGGTGCAATTGCACACAAGTGGTTCCAGTCTTTCTCTATGTTTGCTGCATTAACAACAAGGAAATAGGTTTCGCTGTCTATGCAGTATACAAGAAGGTCATCAACAATACCGCCCTTTCCGTTAGGGAAGCAAGAGTACTGTACCTTGCCGGGCACAAGGACAGAAACGTCATTTGAAGTCACATACTGGCAGAATGCAAGTGCATTTGGGCCTTTAACCCAGAACTCTCCCATATGGGAAACGTCAAATACGCCAACGTTGTTCCTTACCGCATTATGCTCGTCTTTAATTCCCACATACTCAATAGGCATATTGTAGCCTGCAAATGGGACCATTTTTGCACCCAAATCAATGTGCTTTTGGGTAAACGCTGTAGTTTTCATATATAAATAAAGTGTTTATGTAATTTAATTCCCGCTGTGCAATCCTTGTGAGGCACCGTATATCCACATATCATAAGGGCAGAAGTCCTGGTCCCCTATCTTCTCCATTGTGCGGTATGCACCGGAATATGTGGAATGTCCGCCAACTGCCACCATCATGAATCCGTTTTTGAGCAATATCTGTTCAGGCTCATAACCGAAACTTTTTACCAGTTTCTCCAAAGCCTCCGCATTCCTGTGGTCCTTGAAGGAACCCAACACCACATAATACCCCCCAACTTCATTGGTCTGGGCCTGCTGTGCTGCCATCTGCAGCGAGTCCTGTATCCTCTGCGCCCTGGCAACCTCCTGCTGCCTTGCCTCCTCCTGCTGCTGCAGTTCCAGTTTCATCCTGGCAATGTCCTCTGATGTAGGCATTCCCACCATCCCTTTAACCCAATCGCACCCCTGTAGGGAGAGGGCCATAATGATAAGTGCAACAATAAATCTGTATTTGGAAAAGTACCCCATATAATCAAAAATCATCTTCTTACAAATGTAGGAAATAATGGCTCAATACCAAAAAAAATGTATATTTACATCTGGAACCGCAACACAATTCAAGCATATGGGATTATTTGATAAAATAAAAGAAATTGCACGCATTACAGACCATATCAACATTGGTGCCGCACAAAGCCATATAGTGTCCAACATAGATTTCAGGGGCCCCAACATCTGGATTCTTGCTTTTGCAATAATAATTGCAAGTGTGGGGCTGAATGTAAACTCAATACCTGTAATAATAGGAGCCATGCTCATATCACCCCTTATGGGTCCCATTATGGGGGTGGGCCTTGCACTTGGAATAAATGACACCACCCTGCTCAAGAAGGCACTCACAAATCTTGTGATAATGACTTCCATAAGCATCCTGGCCTCAACATTATTCTTCCTCATAAGTCCGTTGAGCCTTGAAGAGCCTACAGAACTGCTTGCCAGAACCAATCCTACAATATACGATGTGTTCATAGCCCTGTTCGGAGGTTTTGCCGTAATAATGGAAGTATGCCGCAAAGAGAGGGGCACAGTTATAGCGGGAGCCGCCATTGCCACAGCCCTTATGCCCCCTTTGTGTACTGCCGGATACGGTCTTGCCCACGGCACCTTTTCCTATTTCATTGGAGCCTGCTACCTGTATTTCATAAACTCAGTATTCATTGCCCTTGCCACATTCCTTACAGTGCGCACGCTCAATTTTCCACTTGTCAAGTTTTCAGATCCAGACAAGCAGAAAAAGGTGAACAGGAGCATAACAGCATTCACAATAATCCTTATTCTGCCAAGTATCTACTCGGCATTTATGGTAGTAAAGGAGAACAATTTCAACCAGACAGCAAAACACTTCATAGAGGAGAACAGGAATATAGGCAACAGCTACATTTACAACTACAAAATAAAGCACAATGCCCATAAACCTTCCCAGATTACAATATCCATTGCAGGAGAAGCATTGTCCGAGGAGGACATTGCCACACTCCACAACAGGCTGGAACAACATGGGATGCAGGAAGGGCAGCTTATAATAAACCAGTCCGGAACTTTTGTTCCCGACAAAAGGTCTGAACAGGAAATCCTCAAAGGGATATTTGAGCAGAATGAGCAGGAAATACAGAGACGGGAGACCCTGATTGCCCAAATGGAGAGCCAGTTGAAAGCATTCAATTCCAAAAAGTTCCCTACCTGCCAGGTTGCCAGGGAACTGGTGGCACAATACCCGCAGCTCCTCTCAATAACCCTTGCACGGGGTGAAATGGTTGACATCCTCCTTATGGAATCAAAGGGAGAATCAGTAACTGAAGAGGTGGTTGCAGTTATAAGGCTCTCCTCTCCCATAACTGATGAAGAGAAGGAGAAGATGGGCAAATGGCTTGCCATAAGGCTTGAGGTGCCAAATGTGAAGATAATGGTTGAACAACAGTGACAAAAAAGTGGCTTTCATATACAATTGCTCTCTGCATAGTCGCCCTTGCCTGTGCCGGCTCTGCCTATGGCAAAAAGAGGGGGCACAAGGAAGTGGTGCAGCCCCTAAAGATGCAGATGCCACAATACCGGCCGGAAAGAAACTTCATCCATACAAAGGTGGAATTTCCACAAAGGGCAATAAAACTGTATGACACAATAAGCATAACATTCATAGGGGATGTAATGCAGCACGGGAAACAGTTGGCAGCCGCTCTGCAAGACACTGCAAATCCCAATGACCCTCACTCATACAATTACGGCCTCACCTTCAGACATATTGAGGGAAAACTGAAGATGGCAGACCTTGCCGTTGCAAATATGGAGTTACCGCTGGGTACGCCACCATACAAAGGTTATCCGGCATTCTCCGCACCTGAATCCATAGCCTGGAAAGCCAAGGAGTGCGGAATAGACCTCTTCCTCCTTGCCAACAACCACATACTTGACCGCGGCAAGAGGGGGCTTCTTAACACCATACAGGTATATGAAGATATGGGAGGGAGATATATTGGGGCATACCGCAGCAAAGAGGAGGAGAAGCTTTTGAATCCGGTTTTCCTGAATATAAAGGGGATAAGGGTTGCATTCCTCAATTTCACCTACGGGACCAATGGATTTGCAGTACCTGAGCCTTGTACCGTGAACCTTATGGACAGTCTGCACGTTAAAGAGACTGTACGGAAGGCCAGGAATATGGGAGCGGACATAATGATATGTATGCCACATTGGGGGGAAGAGTATATGCTCAAGCCTTCGGTACACCAGAGGAGATGGGCCAGGATGCTCCAGAGGGAAGGGGTAAGGATAATTGTGGGAAGCCATCCGCACGTACCGCAGGCCGCAGAGATTTCCGGTGAAAATATCCTCTTCTACTCACTAGGAAATTACATAAGCAACCAGACAACCCCTGATTTCACTCAGCTGGAACTTATGGTAACCATACACATTGTAAAGAATTTCCAGACAGGCGGCATAACATTGCCTGAACCTGAAATAGAGTTCCTGTGGTGCTTCAAGAAAGGGGAATATGACCGTGACTATACGGTTGTCCCTGTAAAGGAAATTATGGGGAAGGAAGATGGGGCAAAAGATACGGTACAGCAGAGGAGGATGGAGGAAACATACCGGGATTTCCTTAGCCGTAACCTGATAAAACATTTGTAGACACACTTAACACATTCCATATGGCAGAGAAGAAGATTGAACTTTTTGAGATAGACCCTGTAGAGATTTTTGGGGTCAACGACAGGCTTATAAACAGGCTGGCAAACTACTATCCTAAACTTAAGGTGGTCCCAAGAGGGAATACCATAACCCTGAAGGGTTCTGCCAAAGATATTGCCAATTTCCAGTCCAATATAGACGCCCTCATAAACAAGCGCCTTAAAAAGAGGAACCTGAATATGGATGACATAGACCAGCTGTTTGAGGATTCCGACTACGGGATAGGGAGCAGTGCCCTGAACACGCTTGAGATGACACAGGATGGGCTTAAGGGGGGATTTGCAGATGAGAAGAGCGATATAATAGTATTTGGAAATGATGGGAAGATAGTAAGGGCCCGCACCAAAAACCAGAAGAAGCTGGTGGAGGAGTATTACAAAAACGACCTCATCTTTGCCCTTGGACCTGCCGGAACAGGAAAAACATATACTGCCATTGCACTTGCAGTAAGGGCCCTGAAGAACAGGGAGGTGAAGAAACTCATCCTTACCAGGCCGGCTGTTGAGGCAGGTGAAAGGTTGGGATTCCTTCCAGGAGACCTGAAGGACAAACTGGATCCGTATCTGCAGCCGCTGTATGATGCTCTGCTGGATATGATTCCTCCGCAGAAACTCAAACTCCTTATGGAAGAGGGCACCATACAGATTGCACCTCTTGCATACATGAGGGGCCGTACTCTGGAGAGTGCTTTTGTAATACTTGATGAGGCACAGAACACAAGCCTGGGACAGTTGAAGATGTTCCTTACCCGTATGGGAAACAATGCAAAATTCATTGTAACCGGAGATGCCACCCAGATAGACCTTCCAAACAAATCCGATTCAGGTCTGGCAAAAGGTGTCGGGATGCTTAAAGGTGTAAAGGGGATAAGCATCATAAACTTCAACAAAGAGGATATAGTAAGGCATCCTCTGGTAAGCAAGATAGTGAAGATCTTTGATTCAGAGCAGGAATAAGAAGTCTATACATAAAAAATGCCTGTAAATGGTAAATTCTGCGTTACGCTTGCCTTGAATTTACCCTTTACAGGCATTTTTTACCAACTTCCTCCGGCACCACCGCCTCCGAAAGAACCGCCACCAAATCCGCCGAACCCGCCGAACCCGCCGAATCCGCCGCCTCCGAATGAGCCGCCACCAAAACTTCCTCCTCGGCTGCGCGAACTTGTGGCATTTCCAAGGATTGATCCCAATATGAAGGCATCTGTTGCTGTAAAATCCCTTCCTCCCCTATGGTTGCCTCCACCCATATTCTGGTTGTTACCTTTTGAGGCCGATATCAGCACCAATACAAAAATCAGGAAAAAGAATATGAATACAAGCGCCGGAAGCCATTCGTCATCTTCGCCGGCTGCAAATTCATCTGTAGATATTTCGCCGCTTATTACCGGCATAAGGGCGTCAAGTGCAGCATTTATTCCGCCGTAATAGTCATTCTCCCTGAAATGGGGAATCATTGCCCTCTCTATCACCATTCTTGCAAAAGCATCTGTTACAGCAGCCTCAAGTCCATACCCGGTTGCGATGAACACCTCTCCACTGGAATTTCCTGTTTTGGGCTTTACAAGTATCACTATGCCATTGTCAAACTTCTGCTGCCCTACACCCCACTGCTCTCCAATGGAATACGCAAGCTGGGCCTTGTCATAGCCATATAGTTCCGGCACTATTACAATTGCTATCTGGTTTGATGTGGAATCTGCAAAAGAGACAACCCTCTCCTCCAGAGCAGCGTTCTGTCTCCTTGATAAGATTCCGGCAAGATCATTTACGAGCACAGGGGGACTAGGCCTCTTAGGCACCTGGGCCACAGAAACAAAAGCCGCCATCAATAGAATTGCGGTTAAGGCTGTACGTAATTTATTCACCAAAAGAGATTTCATCCGGCTGTTCGTTTATATCATCACTCTTGTATGGAAAATATTTCTTAAGGGAGTCGCCTGCCTCCTTTATTGCCCGGGAAAGGCCACCTGCATAATCCCCTTTTGAGAAGGCTTCACCCATACGGGATTTTATCCCTTCCCAGAAATTGTCGGGAACAGCATTATTGATCCCTGCATCCCCAATGATGGCAAACTTGCGGCTCTCAACTGCAACATATATGAGCACTCCATTGCGGGCACGGGTATTGTACATCTTCAGATAATTGAAAATGTACACCGCCCGCATAAGCGGATCTGATGTACATTTTGATTCTATATGCACCCTAATCTCACCGGAGGTGTTGAGTTCAGCCTCCTTTATTGCATTCACTATCTGCTCCTGCCCGTTCCTGCCTATGAATTCCTTTACTTTCATAGTGCCTCCCTCTATGCTAGAATTTCACTTCCGGAGCCTGCTGTGCACCTTCCTGTGCCTCAAAATAAGGTTTCTTCTCAAACCCGAACATTCCGGCCACAATATTTTTAGGGAACTGCCTTATCACTGTATTGTATCCCCTTGCAGTCTCATTGAACTTCTGACGCTCCACAGCTATCCTGTTCTCTGTACCCTCAAGCTGCGACTGCAATGCCATGAAATTCTCATTTGCCTTAAGATCAGGGTAATTCTCTGTTATTGCAAGCAATTTGCCCAATGCAGAGCCAAGCTCGCCCTGTGCCTTCTGATATTTTGCAATCTCTTCAGGTGTAAGGTTCTGCGGATCCACAGTAATCTGTGTAGCCTTGCTCCTTGCACTTATAACACCCTCAAGAGTCTCCTGCTCGTGTGCTGCATAACCTTTTACAGTTGCCACAAGATTAGGGATGAGGTCTGCCCTTCTCTGATATACATTCTCTACCTGCGACCATGCGGCCTGCACACCCTCGTCCATCTTTACCATACCGTTGTAGGTGCTCTGGAACCAGAAGAAGATTCCAAGTACTACCGCTGCCACAACCAAAATTGCAACCAATCCTTTTTTCATCTCAAATTCCTCCTTAATTTTTATTGATTTACCGCTTTAAGTCTCACGCACCTTACAGATGCACCCATACCGTCTTTTGAACCATAATTTACAGAAAGGTCGGGATACTCATTGTAGATGTACTTGTAATGGGCACTGTTGCTGTCCTTCTCTGTTGAACTCCACCAGAAACCATACTTGTACATATTGCTGTAATTGTTGTAATCATTTGTAGAACAACCTGCTGAAAGTGCATTCCATCCGTATTTGTTGGTTGGGGTAACATCCGGTGAATATGTCCATAGGGCAGAACCGTTGAACATTGCATTTGCCATAAGGTCTGGTGCAATACCTTTCCAGTTGTCCATAAAGTTTGTCTCCTTTCCACCGCTCACTGCCATTGCAAGATCTGTCCAGTCCTCATTTGTAGGGATGCTCCAGCCTGGAGGGCATACACCCTGCGGACCTTGTCCAAGGCCGCTTCCACTTACACCACCTGTAGCATCATTCCAGGTATAAAGCCTTCCGAACAGCAATGCAGCCGCATCTGTCTTGCCATACCCCTGGCCTTTGCCGTTCCACTTGAGGTTGCTGTCCATCCACTCCAGATTGCCTATCTCCACAATTCCGTATACATTGCCGTCCCTTGGGTCTGTAAAAGTAACCTCAGAAGTGTCTACCCCTGTAAGGCTGGTTTCATTTATTACAGTTATGAACTGGGTAAGTGAAGAACTGTAATACTCTTCACCGCAGTCTGCTGTAAGTGTAACCTCATATATTGCAAGTGAATCCGGAGCCAAAGCCCTCACTGTAAGGTAGTCATCAGAGGCATAAAGGGAATCAAGCCCGCCAAAAGACCAATCGTAATAGGCCCCTTTTGTGGAAACTCCCGAAGCATGCATCTCTATGGTGTCTCCCGGAACCGCATACATAGGGAGGTAAAATACCGGAGAGCCGTCCAAAGTGAGCAATGTCTCCTCCTCATCATCATCCTTGTCGCAAGAAGCAAAGACAAAAGCAAGTGAAAGCAGACATACTGCTGTTATTTTCAATGACCTGAACAACTCCAGGCCCGCTATCCTGACTGTTTCTATTTTCATCTGGTTATTTGGTATAAAATGAGCACAAAAGTAATATTTTTTCTACATTTGTACTAAAATCGTGCCATTAAAATACCCGCTCCGGCACAGAATTGATGCCTTATGACTGGAAAATCCGGAAATTCAAACATTTTCATATACTTTGCACTTGCCGTTGCAACCCTCATTGCCACAGGATGCGGCAAAACCGGAGCACCATACACCACAATAGACGGCTTTGCCCAGGGAGGCACCTTCCACCTTGTATATCAGGAACCTGCAGATGCCCAGGCACATAATCTTCCCGACAGCCTTCAGAAATGGTTCCGCCTCATTGACAAATCATTGAGCGGATACGATACAACATCTCTTGTCTCAAAGATAAACAGAGGGGAAAACCCTCCTCTTGATTCATTGTTCATAGAGTGCTTCAACCTCTCCAAAGAGGTATACGGCAACACCGGTGGCGCTTTTGACATTTCGGCAGCCCCTTTATTTGAAATATGGGGGTTCGGATTCGGCAACGGAATTGAAACCCCACAAAGCAGGATTGACAGTATAATGCAGTTTGTGGGGATGGACAAACTTGCAATAGTTTACGATACAGTCTCCAAGGCATCATACCTCCAGAAGGCTGACCCAAGGATGAAGGTGAATTTCAACGCCATAGCCCAGGGTTATACCTGCGACTTCATCTGCGGGGAACTGGAAAAGATGGGGATACAGAACTACCTGCTTGAAGTTGGAGGAGAAATTTTCTGCAGAGGTAAAAATGCAAAAGGGAAAGAGTGGAGCGTAGGGATAGACAAACCGATAGACGGCAACTTCATTCCGGGAGAATCCATTGAAGCTGTAATAGAGGTCTCTGACAGAGGGCTTGTCACATCCGGCAACTACCGCAAATTCTACATAAAGGACGGAGAAAAGTACTCCCACACCATAGATGCCAGAGACGGATACCCTGTAAAACACAATCTGTTGAGCGCCACAGTAATGGCACCCACAGCCGCTATGGCGGATGCCTACGCCACATACCTTATGGTAATAGGAGTTGAAGAGGCAAAGAAGTTCCTCCGTGCATCAAACGATATGGAGGCACTGCTTGTTTACGGAGAGCAGGAAAACCTGAAGGTTTTTGCAACCGAGGGGATACACCACAGAAAAATACAATAACACATAAAACATAACACAATGGAAAACAAGAATCTGAAGAAAAACTTGGATGAGAGCACCAGGATGTCCCGCAGGGGATTCATCAAAACTGCCTCATTTGCTGCCGGTGCTGCCGGAGCAGCCATGTTCGGAGCCTCATCATTGGGCTCATTCCTCACTTCCTGCACCACCACCAAAGAGCATTTTGATACCATAATTGCAAATGGTGTGGTATACTGCGGAGACGGCAAAGCACCTCTGCAGAATGCAATGGTGGGTATCAGGGACGGCAAGATTGTAGAGGTAGGCAAACTTGGCAACCTCGCAAACCTGAGCGAGCACTGCAAAAAGGTGATTGACGCACAGGGACTTGCTGTTTCGCCAGGTTTCATAGACATCCACTCACATACCGACACCAACCTGCTCATAGCACCTGTAGGTGACAGCAAGATATACCAGGGTGTCACAACCGATATAGGTGGAAACTGCGGTGATTCACCGTTCCCTTATTCAGACGAATATTTTGCATCAAAACAGGGTACCGACAGACTTGGATTCCCATTCTGGCAGGATCTAGACGGCTTCTATGATGCACTTAGAGCCAAAAAGATAGGTATCAACTACAAGACATATACAGGTCAGGGTCAGTTGCGTTCTGCAGTTGTAGGTGACAATGCTGTTAAGGCAACTCCTGAGCAGATGAAAAAGATGCTTGCCATCCTGGATGCAGAGATGGAGATGGGCAGCCTCGGACTCTCTTGCGGCCTTGAGTACGCACCGGGTTCATATGCAAGCAACGAAGAGATTGTTGAACTCCTTAAAGTTGTTGCAAAACACAACGGTCTGTTTGCAATCCATATGAGGAATGAGGATGACCACGTTGAGGAGGCTATTGCAGAGGCTATTGACCTTGCACGAAAATCTGGGGTAAGACTGCAGATTTCACACCTCAAGGCACAGAATGCAGCAAACTGGCACAAAGGTCCGAATATGCTCAAACTCATTGAGGATGCAAGGGCTGAAGGGATTGATGTTGCATTTGACCGCTACCCATATATTGCATTCTCCACCGGCATGAACTGCTTCGTTCCGCTTGATATGAGACAAGGTTCTATGGAAGAGGTACAGGCAAGAATCCGTAACCCAAGAACTGAAAAGATCATTGCAGAATATGCAGACAGCCGTCTGAAGAGATTGGGCGGACCTCAGAATGTGCTTATTGCAGCGTGCGAGAAACCTGAAAACGCAATGTTCTCGGGCAAGAACGTGGCAGAGTGCTGCGAACTTACAGGTCTTGAGCCTTGGCCAATGATAAAGAAGATACTCCTTTCAGAGTACTACCTGCAGATGGTGGGCTTTGCAATGAAAGACGAGAACGTACAGATGTTCCTTTCACACAGCCTTGGAATGCCGGCATCAGATGGAAGCGTATACTCTCCACAGGGTCCATTGAGCGCAGAGATCCCTCACCCAAGATCTTACGGAACATTCCCAAGATTCTTTGGAAAATATATAAGGGAAGACAAGATTTGCCCTCTTGAGGTGGGTATACAGAAATGTACATCACTACCTGCATCAAGGATAGGTTTGAAGGACAGGGGACTTCTCCTTCCAGGCTATGCGGCTGACGTTACAATCTTCAACCCTCAAACCATTGCAGAGGCATCAACATACCAGCAGCCTCACCAGTACTCTCCAGGTATTGAGCACGTTATAGTAAACGGTGTACACACATTGGAGAAAGGCAAGTTCCTTGGTGAGTTCGGAGGAATGATTGTATAAACTGCACGGAAGGCCGGAAGCCGCGCGAGCGGTTTATAAAAAAACTGTCGGGAAAAGAATTTTCTTCCCGACAGTTTTATTTTATCCTGTATTCTGCAATTACTCTGCAGGATTCATTATTACCTGCAGTTCATTGCCCTGTGAAAGGAGTTCTTTCACAAACTCCTGGATTGTTGCAGGCACTGCAGCCTTTTCAACAGCATCAAGGTAGCCGTTGAAATAATCCCTGTTGTTTGAGAAATACTCATAAACCACATTATGCCAATATGGATTGTTTATCTGCTGCTCAGGGAATGCCTTCACAAAATTCTCCTTTGCTTTGGCAACATACTCAGGATCCGGACCTTTCTCAGCTATATCCTTGAGGCCCTGCTTTGCAAGTTCAATCAATTTAGGGGCCTTGGCCACGTCTGTATCAAAGATTATCATAATTGAGAACTCAGGGAGCGGCTTACCTGCAACCTCTGCCATTATGCTCACACCATAAGTACCACCCTCATCTTCCCTTATTGTTTTGGTATACAACTGGTCCAATACCCTCTTGAGTACCATCATCTTCATGTCATTCTGCAGGCCTTTCTCCAATTTTCCGGTATAAACCAGAGCTACAGAGGTTTTTGGTGCCTCCATAGGGACTTTTATCTCCACCTTCTTCTCACCTTCAGGAGACCTTATTCCTTCATCTTTCCACTGGGTACCCTTTTCAGATAGAACAGGAAGTGAACCAATATATTTCTCAACCATAGGTCTGAGGGTCAGAAGATCAACATTTCCGGTAATGTACACCTTAAGGCCGGCCTGGTCTGCCATCAACTGGGTATAACCCTTCTTTATGTTCTCTATGCTAACTTTCTCAAGCAGTTCCTCCGAAATGAACGGTCTCCTTGGAGAGTTTGAAAGCACAGACTCCTGCAGGGCCTTTGAGAATGCCACATTAGGCTGTTTTATAAAGTTAGGGACAATTGCCTTAAGTTGGTTGAAGCCTGCCTCAAACTCAGATGCCTCAAAACGCGGCTGGGTATAGAACAGATATATCAACTGCATCATTGTCTCAATGTCTTTTGGAGAGCCTGCGGCAGTTACGCCATGCTCCAGATCCTCTATGTAAGGTGACACATTCACCACCTTGCCTGTAAGCATCTTGTTCAGCTGGCTCTTAGGGAATTTGCTTACACCTGAACCGTTTAAATATGTTGCAAATATGTTCATCTCAAAAGATGGTATAAGTTCATCTGGCAGGATTGAACGGCCACCATTTGCAACTGTTCTTACGAATACCTCATCTTTCTTGTAATCTGTAGGTTTTACAACTATCTGCATACCGTTCTTGAGTGTCCATACTGTAGTACCGAACTTGCCGGCCTCCTCTTTCATTACAGGTGCCCCCGCAATGGATGAAGGATCCATAAGAGGCTCATTTGAAACCTCAACCTTAGGGGCCTCAATCTCCGCACCCTTAACATTCTCCAGCACAGCAACAAGTTCTGCCTCTGTTGGTACAGCAAGCCCCTCCCTCTGAGGTGAAGTGTAGAACAATACAATATTGCCGTCTCCATACAACTGTTTTGAAGCCATATTCAACATCTCAAGCGGAATCATTGCAAGATACTGCTGTACGGTATTGTATGCATACGCAGGATCAAGATAAGGTATGCCTGTAAGGAAATGGTTCATCATATCCTGAACCAACTGAGGATTCTGCCTGCTCTCCGCATTGTTCATTGCTGTCTCATATCTCTTCAGCAGGTTGGTCTTTGCACGCTCATATTCATCGGGAGTAAAGCCATATCTCTTTATCCTCTCCATCTCTGTAACAAGTGCAGTAAAGGCAGGTATAGCCTCCCCGTCTTTAGATGATACATCTGCCATAAGGGCGTGGACATCGTTGCTCACATCAGCAAAACCAAGGCTTGCGCCCAGGAACGGAGCATCCGCCTTGCGCGATATGTCTCCCAGTCTCTCATTTGCCATAATGGATACAAGATCCTCAACAATGCCGTTAAGCAGGGCAACACCTGTACCTTTGAACTGCGCAGGAATTGCAGGGCTCTTAACAGCCATCATCACACCTGTAGAATTCATCTCCTTGTCTGTAAATATGCTTACAATAGGGGTGGCATTGTCTGGAACAACCACAGGCTCCTTGGCCTTAGGGTTCTCTGCCTTAGGAAGTTGGCCGAACAGGTTCTCTATCTTGCCCACTACAGCATCCGCATCCACATCACCAACCACTATTATTGCCTGCATATCTGGCCTGTACCAGGTCTTGTAATAATTTACAAGAGACTCAGGCTTGAAGTTCTTCAGATTCTCCTCAGAACCTATAAGCGATACATTCTCCAAAGCCGAACCTTTGAAAAGTGCCTTTCTTACAGCAAGGGTCTGCCTCCACTGGTAAGTGTCCCTTGTACGTTTCTCCTCAAGGATTACACCCCTTTCAGCATCAATCTCAGCAGGGTCATTTGTAACAAATGCAGACCAGTCAAAAAGGATAAGGAGCGAACTGTCTATGATTCCCTCCCTTGTAACAGGCACATTGTTGAGCATATACATTGTCTGCTCAAAACCTGTTCCTGCATTTATGTTTGCACCAAATGCACAGCCTATGCTCTCCATATATGAGATAATCCCCTTGCCAGGGAAATGTTTTGTACCGTTGAAGCACATATGCTCAAGGAAGTGGGCAAGTCCATCCTGATCCGGTGTCTCCTGCACCGCACCTACATTCGTAACTATGTAGAAATCCGCCCTCTGTGCCGGCTTCTCATTATGCAGTACATAATAGGTGAGGCCGTTGTCCAACTTGCCGTATTTAACTTTCTTGTCCAACTCAAGCGGAGCCTGAGGATTCACCTGCGCAAAACCCAGAAGGGCCACACAAGCCATAAAAACTGATAAAACCAATCTTCTCATCATCCTTTTCTTTTAAAAATTATTTTCAAATGTAACCATAAATGCGCTTCTTTGTTAAATATAAAACATATTTTTTTTGGCATATATTTTGATTTCCCCCTTTCATAAACCTTAAATCCGCAACTCCATTCCCGAAGTGCTACCTACATAAAGAGGAATGGACTTTTGATTCGTAAGACAGCCATTAAGTCCTCGCATCCGTTTCAATGCGCATACTATCCCCTTACCCCACAAAGCGACTTGAGGCAA
>JAGAKR010000022.1 GCA_017625535.1 Bacteroidales bacterium
AATCCCGGGATGATTTCTCCAGATTGCGATTCTACCCATACATTTGCCCCCAACGGCAATACTGCAGCATCTTCGGCAAGCGGTTCTGTGAGGCTTACCTTAACTTTTGTAATTCCACCTACAATAATGTCCCCGTCTATGACCACAAGCGGTTTGCCAAGGCCCTGCACACGAGCATCCTTGGGTTCATAATCATATACGCAAGAACCCGCCAGCGCACAAACAGAAATGAGCGCCAGGAAGGATTTGAATATGGACATTATTGTGTGCATATGAGCTTTTATTTTTGCAATTGCTCCAGCAGGATGCGGAGGTAAGTGTCTATATTCATGCTTCGGTTGAGTGAGAGTTTCCTTCTTATTACTTTGCTGAAATTGTAGAAGGATTTCATTTCAAGGTAGTTGGAGATTTCACTTCCGTTCAGTCCCATGCAGTAGAGGCAGCAGCAGGAAACTTCTTTATCTGTGAGTCCCTTTTCATAGAGATGCTCTATAAATTTGGGGTGTGACAGGGCGAATGAGATTCTTGTGGATTCCAGGAAACTGGCCCTATCCTGCATCAACTGGTCCAATTCTTCCAATGCCTCTTTTGAGAATGCAGTTGAAATGTTTGCTGCAATGAATTTGTCCAGGATGGCAAGGCGCTGTGTAAGCAGCTGCAGGATATCGGGATTCAAGGTTATATTTGACCGGCCTTGTTCAATTATGCTTTTCAATTCCTCCTGTTCCTTTATGGCATCCCTGCATTTCAATTGATAGTTTTCCTTTTCTGCGGCAAGGCACTCAAGTTCCTGCTGCTGCCTTTTGGATTCTTCCTCCAATGCAAGAAGTTTCATCTGATGCTCAAGCGAAACGTTTTTGTAGTGCTTCTTTAGGAGGAACAGCACCAGTATGATTATTACAATTCCCATTACAAGGAATAGTATCAGATGTTTTTGCTTTACATCCTGAGCCTTGGCATCATACCTCTCTTCCAGAAATTTGGTATCGGACTTCACTGTCCTATAATATCTGTCACTTATAAGTTTTCTATTCTTTGACAAAAAATTATAAGCCTGCTCATATTCTCCATTTTTACTGTAAATCTTGGATAGTATTGAATAATAAGTTGCATCCGTAATACTGCCGTCCAATTTATGCTTTTTGACAGATTTCAAGGACTCTTCAATATTCCCCACTTTTAAATATGCATCGGCTATAGACAGCCAACTTATATTATCCTCCCCAAGATTTGAATTCAAATATTTGTTTATCATCAAATTTATTGCAACTGTATCTGTCTTGGGAATCATTTCAAGCTGAATAAAATAATAGGTATTCTTTTGAGATGGTGTCAATCTCTCCCAATATCTCTCCATTTGATTATTGTAGTCAGCCAAAGCCACTGAGTCCAACAAACTGTTAGTGCGCATTATTATGACAGTATTATTCAGACTATTTAAAAATCTGACAGTATCACCTCCTTGTAGGAAATACTGTGAAGCTAACCCCAATTGTTCAATAGCAGACTGTCCATCAAAAATTATATTGTATAGAAGTGATTTTGCAGTGTATAATCTCCCTATTATAATATTATCATCACAATTCTTCACAAACTCCTCTGCATGAAGGTAATCATTCATGGCCTGTTCGTAGTCCTTGGCATTCTTATGTACTCTTCCACTATACAAATATGCCTTCAACCTTTCATCTGCTGTACCATGCTTTTTATAGTATGAAACCGCTATTGATGTAAGGCTGTCGTCAGTTACATCAATATAGTTCTTGTCAAGGGCAATTGATTTAAGCAGGGCATACCTCGCCTTGTTGGCTTTGTTCTGGATTTGGTCAATCTTAAGGGTATTCAGGATGGCCATGGAACTGTCGGGATACTGCTCCAGACATTCCTCCGCTTTGTCCAGTATTCCGGATGTTTCATTTTCCTGTCTGTTACAACAGGTGAGTGAAACCATTATGCATAGTGATGCGGTAATAAGAGATGCAATTCTTTTCATTTCAAGAATTCTTTTTCCAGATAATCCTGATCAATACCCTCCGTAGTATTGCAGATAATTCCCTGCTCATTTATATAATGGCAAGTAGGTGTTGTCTGGTCATTATACAGCCAATTCAATTTGCCGAATTTATTCTTGAATTCGCTTACAACAATGAAATCATGCAATCCGTAGAGTTCAATATCCTCTTGCAGTTCTTCTGGGGTAGCGCAGTTTACCACAATAAGCGGCAAGCAATCAGGATGTTTTCCAACTGTTCCGGCAAGGAACTTGCGCAGGGCTGAATTGTTGGTTCCGTGTGTCATACACCATAAACCGTCGTGAATCAGGAACACTTTTTTACCTTTAATAGTTTTCCAGTCAAAACGTTTTCCTTTGTTGTCATAACAAGTGAAAGTTCTGAAGCGCTCTCCTACAGTTATCTGACGGTTTGAAATGTAACTTTTCAGAGCTTTTCCGGTTTGGGATTTACGTATCTGAGGTGAAGCGGATTTGAGGATTTTGGACAAAGTGTCCTTGTCCATTCTTTTTCTTAGGCGGAAATAAGGAAACGCTTCTTCAAAAACAAGTTCATACTCTTTTTCAAAAGCATTCTGTTCTGCAGTAATACGGTTCATCTCACCCTGCAGGAACTTCATTTTCTCTTTTGCATAATTTCTCTTAGATGCTGCCAAAGCAAGCAAAGAATCCCTTTCCGCACTATCAGAAATAGACTTGGCAGCCTCTTCCAGTTTTCCAGCCTCAATGTTATACGGCGGTATTTCACGGTTCCATTCCTTCAGTACCGAGCTGAAAGCATTTTTCAAAGAATCCTGATGCGCCTTGAAATCTTCAAAAGAAGTGATTGATTGTGCACCCATAGTTGATGATACAATAACAGCCAGCAGTATCAAAACAATCTTTTTCATAGCACCTCCTTGCCGTTCCAGGCATCAACCATATATATCCACTCTTCCCCTTCCACTCCCTGCAGATTACCTTCTACAATGCATTTATTCCCGGAACCTGCGGTGCAGCTGCACACAGAGACAGCAACAAAGGCTGCAAGCATTAAAGTTTTCACCATTATTGTATTCCTTTTATAAAGCAAGCAAATATTCTTCCACCTCTTTTGCAGACGGATCTATTTTTACAATCTTCCCTTCTTTATCTATAAGGAGTGTTCTGCCGGCAGAATTTGGGCATCCATATTGCGCCCAGATATTATGATTCTCTTCAAGTGCCACCATATTTGGCCAAGGGTAAGCATCTTTCTCAAGAGCCTTCAGCCAACTGCCAGTCTCCTTATACTCCCTTGCCACACCTACTACAATAAAGTTGGAATCTTTGTACTTCTCATACAAAGGCTTGAACGTTTTTGCCGTTAACCTGCAAGAAGCGCACCAGGAAGCCCACAATTCAAGCACTGCAACTTTACCATCAATAATTTTGGAAAGTGTCTGTTCTGCACCATCTGCATCCTTAAGGGTAAAATCTACAAACTGTTTACCCTCTCTCATTGCCACTGCCTCCTTTTCGGCTGCAATAAGTCCGTGTATCCTGTTATCGGGAAACAGTCCTTTATATTTCCTTTCATAAATATCAAGCCATTTTGAAATGTCTTCATAGTATTGCTTTGAAATACGGATATTGTCCAATAGAATATACATACAGGTTGGATCAGGTTCCGGACTATCCAAATGATTATAATCACACTCCTGTTTTGCTGCCTTATAGCGCCTATATTCCTGCATCCACATCTGCCCGGCCGGTGTCCTGTCTTCTCCACTCATCTGCAGTTTCTGTATCTCACGTCTCAAACTGTCCACAACTGACTCCTGAAGATTTTCTTCCTGCAACTGTTCACCCAAATCATTAAAATGCCGGCTATACATTTGTCCAATATTGAAAAGGCTGTCCTGAGACTCCATCAAATCTGCAATCCACGCTGCATGCAAATTGCTTTTCCAGTTGTGATAATCACAATAAATCTTGTTGTAGCCTGTTGGTTCTGCCAATACAACATGTTTTTCATCCTGTATCAATTTATCTTCAAATCTTACACCATCTTTGGAGTAAAAAAATACGAAAGATCTGTACATGGAGAAACCATATTCAGGATCGGGAATAAGAATTTCATAAGCCTGATTGGTGTCAAGAACCACTTTTGAATCAAAACATCCATCCTTTACATCCAGTTCCTGATAGGGGTCAAACCTTATATCAGAGAATGCGAGGGCAACCCTTACAATTTTTGTATCAAACCCTTTTCCACTTATATTGCATATTGCCTCATGATCTGCAAGGCCATTTCTGAAACTGCATGCAACCAACGTAAACATTAATAGGATGTAAAAACAATGCTTCATACTTTTTCATGTTATATTGTAAGGTATACAAATATAGGACTCTGGCAAATTCCCTGCAAAAGAAATCTCTACTCCAGATTGCTTTGTAATAGTCACATATTCAATCAATTCCAAAACAATGAATATTGCTCACAAGTATGAATAAGCACGTTTAATTTACTGACATACTGCAATTTAAAGATGTTAAACTTTTTAATACCCACTATGTGTCACCAAATCCCGCACGCTGAACTGCGCCACAACTTCCGGTGCAGAAAATGCCCCATTTGTGCACTATTTTCGGCCGGGGATGACTTTTGGTGCAGGAAAACACTCTTTCTTGCACCAAACCGGCCGCTCCACAACTTCCGGTGCAGAAAAACACTCTTTTTGACACCAAACTGTCTGCCCCTGCTGATTCCGGTGCAAAAAATGCCCAATTTTGACACCGAATCCCACACGCCACAACTTCCGGTGCAGGAAATGCCCCATTTGTGCACCAAGCCGGCCACGCCACAACTTCCGGTGCAGAAAAGCACTCTTTTTGGCACCAAATCCCGCACACTGAACTGCGCCACAACTTCCGGTGCAGAAAATGCCCCCTAAACCATCTAAAACTCCACGCAGAAATGTGTTTCCCCGTCCTCCCGGGTCTGCAGGGAGAAGCGGCAGTTGTGGGAAGTAAGGACCTCACGGATAAAGGTGAGACCAAGGCCTTGCCCGTTGGGTTTTGTGGTAAAGAAGGGGGTAAACAGTTTTGCGGCAACATCTGGCAGTATGGGTGCCCCGTTGTTGGAAATGTCAAGAGCCGTAGAGTTGCAAAGAGTCTTGTATGTTGCAATCTTTATATGGGTTGGGGCCGACTCCACTGCATTTTTTACAATGTTTATCACCACCTGCTCAAACAATACCGTATCCAGCATCACCTCCCCACAGTTGCCCTCCAGAGAGTACTCCAAGGAAATGTTTTTGCCGGAGCAGAGGCTCTCCAGAAACAGCCTGCTGCCACGCAGGAACTCCTCAAGATCCACTGCACGCAATTGCGGCTGGGGTATCTTGGCAATATCTGCAAACTTCTTTACAAAAAGGCTCATCTCACGGGTCCTCTCCGTACAGGAATCAATCAGTTCCGCAGATTCCCCGCCAGGAGTCTCCTCCTTCAGCAAGGCCAAAGTTGAAATAACCCCTGCAACTGTATTCTGCACCTCGTGGGCCATAATCCGTATGGCCTTGCCGTAAGCCCTCCTCTCTGCAAGCATCACCTCCTGGGTAAGATTCTCTATAAGAATAAAAGGCCGTACAAATCCCCTGTCCATAAACCCCAGCCTTGAGCAACGGTAAATCCTGGAATCCCCCAGCCTCACACTCTTCTCCTCCCCCATCCCAATCGGCACAATTTCCCGCCCCAAAGGGGAGTCAATATCCTCTATCCTCTTCCCTGCAATTCCTTCCCCAACCTGCAGGAACCCCTCAGCAGCCCCATTGCACAGGGTAACCTTCCCGTCAAAATCAAGAATTATCACCCCCATAGGGGAATTCTCCACCAGCAGGTCCAAAAGATGGTTCTGCTCCTGCAATCTGAGTTTCTCACTCTTTAACTGCTCCATCATCCCGTTGAACAGCAGGATTATCTTGTCTGCATCCTTCTGCCCTACAGGAATTAGCCGGCTCGCAAAATCCTGCTCCTTAATAAGGTCTGTACCCCTTATTATAATGTTCATTGCCTTAATTTTCCTGTAATAGAGAAAAATGAGGCAGATGCACAGAATGGCCGTAACGGCAGTTGCAAGATATAGGGCAATCATACTACTTTATGTTATATTTCTCCATCCTCCTGTATAGGGCAGCCCTGCTTATTCCAAGCGCCTGGGCAGTTTGGGAGATGTTATTGTTGAATTTCTCCAGATTCTCACAAATGGTGGCCTTCTCAATCTCCTCCAGTGACATCCCCTGCAATGAAACTCCACCCATAGCGGCTGAGGAAGAATACTGCCCCTTGAAATCCTCTGCCCCAAGTTCCTCCTTTCCGCTTATGAGTACAGTCCTCTCCACCAGATTCTTAAGTTCCCTTATATTTCCCGGATACGGCAAAGTGGAGAGCCACACCATAGCATCCCTGGAAACCCTCACCTTTGGAAGGGAATTCTCCCTGCAGGTCTGCGCCACAAAATGCTCCACAAGCAGCGGAATATCCTCTGCACGCTCCCTCAACGGCGGCAGATGAATTGAAATGAGATTAATCCTGTAAAGCAAATCCTCCCTGAACCCCTTCTCCTGCACCATCTGCTGCAGATTGGCATTGGTGGCACTCACCACCCTCACATCCACCTTCCTGGGCCTGCTCTCCCCAAGCGGCTCAAAAGTCTGCTCCTGCAGCACCCTGAGCAGTTTAACCTGGCAACCCAGATCAAGATCCCCAATCTCATCCAAGAAGATTGTCCCCTTGTCCGCCATGGAAAAACGCCCCTCCCGGTCTGAATATGCATCTGTAAACGCCCCTTTCCTGTGCCCGAACATCTCACTCTCAAACAGGGAATGCGAAATGCCCCCCAGGTTAACCTTTACAAAAGGGGCCCCATTGCGCAGGCTGTTCCTGTGAATTGCCTCCGCAACAAGTTCCTTTCCGGTACCGCTCTCCCCCGTAATGAGCACAGAGGCATTGGTCCTGGCAATCCTCTTAACCCTCTCCAGCACATCACATAACCCCTTGCTCTTCCCGATAATTTTTCCCCTGTCAAATCCATCCTCCCCATCACCGGCCGCAGAAGAGGCATTCCCTCCGGCAGCCCCATCCCCACTGAGTTGAAGTATCGTTTCAATCCTCTGCATAAGGGTATAATTGTCCCAAGGCTTGGTAATGAAATCCACCGCCCCCGCCTTCATCCCCTCAACCGCAAGGTTTATGGTTCCCCAGGCTGTAATGAGTATTACCGGCACCTTTGGGCGGAACACCTTAACCTGCCGCAGCAGGGTAAGCCCCTCATCACCTGTAGTGGAGAGAGAGAAATTCATATCCATAATTACAAGCTGAGGTTCAGTGCCCCGCACAACCTCCATTGCCTCCTGCTGGTTTGCGGCACACACAACCTCATACCCCCTCTTCTTAAGGAGAAAACTGAGCGAACTCCTTATAGCCTTGTCATCATCTGCAATCAGTATCATTCTACAAATTTAATGTTTTCTCAAAGTCAATGCCAATAGGCACATCATTAATATAATCCCACAAAGTGAGGCTCCTTATCCGGTAATAATAATACCACCACCAGAACATCTCATTTATATACTTCTGCCTTGCCTGGTCCTTTCTGGTCTGCGAATCATTCAGATCCAATGTGGATATCCTCCCAATCAGGTAGGTCTCCACATTTGTTGAATACCTCTTCACCGCAATGGAATCTGCCACAGAGGCATTCTCCAGCTGCATTGTCTGGTTGTTGAACTGCCCGGTAAGGATAAAAATGTTCTGGTTGAATTCCATCTCCTCCCGTTTCAGCCGGCTCTCAACCACCTGCTGGTTGCTCTGGGCCACCTTCACCCTACCCCTACGTTTCCCCCAGTCCAGGATAGGCACCTTCAATCCCACCTGTATAACCTGATTGTTCTTAAGATTGGAATAAGCCTCCCTGAATGCAGCATCGGTACCGGTATACCCTATCTGGGCAAACAGGGTTATGCTCCTCAGGTTCCCCTTTGCAGTTGCCGTATTGTACTGGGCCTCCAGTTGTCTGCGGAGAATATTTCTGGAAAAATAATTGTTCTCCCTGGCCTTCTCAAGCACATCCTCATATACAAGCGGGCGGCACACCACGGTATTGGGAATTACCGGCTCTATCTCCACCTCTTCATCCAGCCCAAGGAATGAACGCAACTGGAACATTGCACTTTTAAAATTGCTCTCATTGTCTGTAAGTTCAGACTGGGAGTCCAGCACATTCAGTTCCATCTGCAGCAGGTCATTCTCACTTATCTGCCCCATCTTCCGCTTTGCCTTTGCCACCTCATACAGTTTCCGGGCATTGGCAAGGTTCTGCCGGCTTATCCCCACATTCTCCCTTGCCAGCAGCAGGTTAAAATAATAGTTTATGGCCTGCATCTTCACCTCTTCCAGCGCCCCTACAAGTTTTGCCTGAGCCTCCCTGTACCTCACCGGTTCTATCTTCCTCTCCCACTTCATCCTGTTTGTACCAAAAATGGGCTGGTTAAGGGTAACGGCAAACGGTATGCTCATAAACCTCTCCCCTTTTTCATTATCCAGCTGCTTGAGGTAATCCAAAGAGGTGTTTATGGAGATTGTACCCCCTGTAAACGGTATGTTCTGGTCTATAGAAACAGTACCGTTCATCCCCAGATAATTGTTCCGCACGTATGTATAGCTGCCGTCTGCCTGCTGGTAGGTGGTATAGTTCCGGTTATAGTTGGGGAGCGAAGCGGAGAAATTTATCTCCGGCAACAGATCTGCCTTAAATGTACGGTACTCCCAATACGCCCCAATGAACTCATTCACCGCAGCCACTGCATCCACACTCTGAACCTTTGCCAATGCTATGGCCTCCTGCAGGGTAAGCCTTCTGCTCTCCCCGGCAGCCGGCAGGGCAAGGAGCAGCACCACCACCACAAATATGAAGTGCTTCAGTTTCATTACTCCACCTGCCTTCCGTCAAAGAACCTTATAATGCGGTCTGTCTGCTTGGCCTGGGCCTCATTATGGGTAACCATAACAATGGTGCGCCCCTCCTCTTTATTCAGTTTGTGCAGCAGTTCCATAACCTCCGCACCCATCTTTGAATCCAGATTTCCCGTAGGTTCATCGGCCAGAAGAATCTCCGGATTCCCCACAACAGCACGGGCAATGGCCACCCTCTGGCATTGTCCTCCCGACAGCTGTGAAGGGAAGTGATGCATCCTGTGGCTCAGCCCCACCTTCTCCAGAATCTCCTTGGCCAGCCTGGTGCGCTCCTTGGCAGGGATGTTCCTGTAGAGCAGCGGCACCTCCACGTTGTCCAGCACATTAAGGGAGCCAATAAGGTGGAAACTCTGGAACACAAACCCCAGATTCCTGTTCCTGAAGGCAGAAAGTTCCTTGTCCTTCATCCCCAGCACATCAACCCCATTGATTTCAATTTCTCCCCCTGTAGGGGCATCCAGCAGCCCAATAATGTTCAGCAGGGTGGATTTTCCGCATCCCGACGGCCCCATAATGCTTACAAACTCCCCTTTCCGCACCTGAATGTTCACGTTCTCCAGTGCCTGGGTTTCAATTTCATCTGTGCGGTATACCTTGTTTATGTTCTTCAATGTTATAAGTGTCATATCTGTATCTGTTTTTTGATGGTTTGTGATTATTTGTCGGGAAGAAAATTACTCCTCCCTCAGCGCCTCTGAGGGCTGCAGGTTTGAATATTTGTGTACTGTAATGTATGTTCCAATGAATGCCGTTCCCATAAGGATGGCGTATGTAATGAGGCTCACAATTCCAAAATGCGGTAGGAACCTCTTGTACAGGTATGGGGAGGTGTTGTCTATTGAGAGGTCAAACATTATGTTTGAGTACAGGAATTCATTGTTTCCCAGAATTATTGCTACCAGCGGCACAAGTGCAACCAAGTATGCCAAAGTTACAAGGATGGCAGATTCAAGGAAGAACATTCCCAATATCCCCCTTTTTGTGCTTCCCATAGCCCTGTAGAGACCTATTTCGCTGCGGCGGCTGTTGCATTTCATCCATATTGTCCCGGCTATTCCCAAAAATGCACAGGCAATGAAGAAGAAACTGAGTATATATTGGAGCCTCATCTGGCCATCTACACCAATCATAATGCGGTTTTCTGTATAAATGTCTCCAAAAGACTTTATACCCCTTATCCTGCATTTCTCCGTAGATAGTTTTGCCGCGTCGTTCTCCATAAATGACTTTCTGAACAATACTTCATCTGCGTTTTCTTTCAATTTCACTATTGCATTTACCGAATACACCTTTTCTAAAAATGGTTCAAACCAGATTATCACAGGTTCATAGGTACCGAATGATGGAGTAACATCTTCAATCACACCTGCCACGGTAAAAGAGCCTCCGCCGCCTCTGGATACTTTTTGCCCTACCGGATTTGATCCGTCGGGAAAAAGCTTTGCTGCAGCCATTCTGGAAATGTAGCAGATGCTCTCTACCGGTATGCCTGCATCAATTACCGGCGGCATCCCTGTATTTATATCCCTGTATCCCACTATATTCATATAGTTCTGGGCATAGTTGGCAAACCCCAAGTATGTTGCCATTCCAATCCACTCCGGACATTGTTCGGACTTAATTGAATATAAAGACCTTACCGTTGAACCTGGGAATGAAAAGACTCCTGTGATTGCAGCATCCTGTACCATAGGGTTCAATTTTATTGCCTCTGCCACCCCATCCAGTGCCTCTTGGGTCTCCTCATCCATAGAGATCTCCACATCTATTGCCAATGCCTTCTCTGTATTGAATCCTTTATTGAAATTGTGCATTGTTACAATGGTGTATATGGGATCCATAGCCTTCCACAGGAAGAAGGAGATTATTGCCATTTCAAGGAATATCCAACCGTTCTCTTTGCGCTGGACCCACATCTGTTTGAGTATCATCTTTAACATAACCTCTATTTTTTTGAGTTCAATGAATCTGCAATTGAATGTTTCAATGCCCAACGGGCAGGGAGCCAGGCCGAGGCAATATTTATTGTCATACAGAACAGGAATGCCGTAATGAAGATATACGGATTCATAAGCATATCCGCATTCAGTTCCCTCTGTGCAACTTCAAATATCTCCCCCTGGTCAAATATGGTAAGCACCCATTCGGCACCTGTATATACCAGCACAATTGTGAACAACAGCCCCACAACGCCACCTATCCCTGTAAGGAGCATATTTTCCCATAGCACCTGTTTCATTACAGAACCTCTGGTTGCCCCAAACGCCAGACGCACCCCTATCTCCGCCTTACGTTCCTCCATGCGGCTGCTTATCATGCTGCTGAGATTTATTGCTGGAACAATGAGCAATGAGAATATGAGCAGGGCAAGTCTCTGCAGGGTTTCCATCATGGAGCCTTTTGCCGAGTCATTGTCCAGCTGCAATTTCCAGAACGGCTTTACATCAAATTCCTTTATCTGGCTCAGTTGCTCTCCCGCCAATCCCTTCTCAAATGCATCCTCTGCCTCAACATTCATCCTCTTTATCACATTGTCTATATCCTCCGATATCTTCTCTGTATATCTTCCCGCTTTTGCTGTAAAGTATATCCCATACATTCCGTGTGCTGTTGATGTGGCAAAAGGCTTGTCTGTATTCAGATTGTTTTTGTGAGGGACAAACACCTCTCCATATGAATCCAATGCAAATGATGAGGGACTTTTTACAACTCCAACTATCTTGTAGGTACTGTTTTCTATTGTTATCTCCCTTCCTGCCACCTTAGTTGAGGCAAACAGTTTTTCTGCCAGTTTTGATGAGATTATTGCAGATTGCGGGGGCTCCACCATATCCTCCTGCATAAAGGGGCGTCCGCACAGGAAATCAAATGTGAACACTTTCCAGAATGCAGGATCTGCATATCTCACCATAATTTTACCCTGATAACTTTTCCCGTTGTCTGCTGCAATATCATCTGCATAAAAAGTGCGTGTTGCAGTACAGGCATCAACATTCTCTATTTTTTCAAGTATATCGGGAATAAAAAATCTGTTTATTCCGGCATTATAACTTGCAAAAATCTTTGTTTCCCCGTCCTTGTTCTTCCCCTTTACCTCTATAAGCAGTTCCTTTATTACGGATGTCCTTCCTCTGTTGTACTCCGGATAAACCGGACCAATCTTTACATAATAGATTACAAACAATGTCATTGTAATGGCAATTGCCAGGGCCGTTCCAATTATATAGATGGAACTGAAGAGCCTGTTCTGCCCTATTATGTTCCAGGCCTGTTTGAAATAGGTTTTTATCATATTATAAGTGTTTTATCTTCAATGTTCCGCTTTTGCCGAATCTGGCCATATCGGAGAGTACTGCCTCCTCACCCTCGGCCAACCCTTCCAATACCTCTATATATCCGCTCCCGGAGTTGCCGAGTTTTACATCTCTGAGTTCCAGACGGTCCTTTTTAGTCTTCACATACAGCTGGTACTCCCCTTTGCCAACATAGAACGGGCTGTACTTTATTCTAAGGACATCCTCCACTTTATGCAGTATTACGTGTATGGTTCCTTTAAGTCCGCTGCGCAAATCCTCATCCCTGGGATTCTCCAGCATTACGGTAAATGCAACCGCCCCGTCCTTGGAGAGTGGATTCACACTGTTTATATACCCCTCCCTGGCGCTGCCGTTTATCTCTATCTTCACTCTTCCACCCGGTTTTACCCTGTTTGCATATATGTCTGTAATCTCCCCCTGCACCATAAAACTGCTCAGATCAGAGATGGTGGCAATATGGCTCCCGGCAGTAACCTGCCCACCAATCTGGCTGTTCACAAATGTAAGGATTCCTTTTGCCGGAGCCTTTACCTGCGCATCCTCAAAGGTACGTTTCATAAGGGCAAGATTCCTCCTGAAAATATCATACTCAAGTTCCTTTATCTTAAGGTCTGCCCCTTTGCTCTTTACTGCATTCTCATACTGTTTCTGCTGCTGCTCAAGTTCCAGGAGCCCCGTCTTGTATGCAAACTCCGCCTGCCTCACCTTGTCCGTGGTACCGGACCCTATGCTGTCCAAATACCGTTCATTCCTGTACTCCACCTCCAGACGCTGGAGATTCATCCTGTCAACCTCCATCTTCATTGCCATATCCCCCAGGGCAGTCTCATTGTTTGCCCTCAACTGCTCCAGCTGATACCCCCTCATCTTCTCCTCATCCAGCAGTTTCCGGTACTCGCTCTCCGTACTCTGCAGATCCAGTTTCAGGATTGGAGTACCCTCCTCCAACAGGCTCCCCTGCTGGCAATACACCTCAAGGATACGGCTGTTGATTGGGGAATTTATCACCTGTTCAAAAATAGGGACAACCGTACCGTTTGCCAAGGCGCTTATCTCTATCGGCCCCCTGTCTATTGCATAAAACTCCAGATGCTTCCCATCCACACTCTTCTGCGAAAACCCTACCGTCCCCACTATCACCACAACCAATGCCACTGCCGCAGTTGCCCATTTGAGCCACCTTCTCCTTCGCTCCCTTTGCCTTACCTCCCGGCTTATCTCTCTGTCCATTGCTTTTAAGTTTTTAATTGTCTTGTTGTATTCCCGTTGCCGCACAGTTCCTCTGCTGTGCCCATCTACAATACCATCTCTTGTATCTCTTCCTTTTCTTGTGCCTTTACTTTTGCCCTTTCCTTTTGCAACATTGCTGCCACAAAACTAACTGGCTGTGTATCAGTACAGGCATAAAAAAAGCAGTGTCCGGAAACGGACACTGCTGTACGATATTGCAGGTATAAAACAAAAAAACCAGCATTTCTGCTGGTTTTTTGTGCGGGCGAAGGGACTCGAACCCCCACGTCGCAAGACACTAGATCCTAAGTCTAGCGCGGCTACCAATTACGCCACGCCCGCATTTCCGCGATTGGGATTGCAAAGGTAGGAATTATTTTTACAATTGCAAATTTTTATAGCTGCAAAGCAAAAATTCCTACTCTTTGTACAGAATTATGCTCGCCCAGTTGTCAATGTCCCTGGTCATCACCATCCCAAAGCCGCACTCAACTGCACGGGCCTCAAGAACCGGAATGTCTTCTGTGTAGAAGCCGCTCAAGACCAACACACTGCCACTGCGCATACCCCTGTAGTAGGTATCCATATCCTGCAGCAGGATATTTCTGTTTATATTGGCCAGAATAAGGTCATATTTGTTTGCCTGTATAAGCGAGCCGTCTCCATAAAGTGTATGTACCGCAGCACCAAGCCTGTTCTTGTGGGCATTCTCCCTTGCAGAGTTTACGGCAACAATGTCAACGTCAATTGCATGAACAGCCCTCTTTGCCTTCATCTTGGCAGCCAGAATTGCAAGCACGCCTGTGCCGGTTCCCATATCAAGCACCTGCTTGTTCCTCATACTCCTCCATTTTCCTCCAAGCAAACCTGAAGCACCACAAAGCAGAGCACTCTTCTCACCCTCATTGTTAAGATCAAGCATAGCCTTCATCATCATTGTAGTTGTCTGGTGATGACCTGTACCGAAAGCCATTTTTGGCTCAATACGTATATTGTATTTTGTAAGTGGAAGATTCTTGTGGAACGGAGCCTTTACAGTTACGGCACCGTCTATGAATATGGGCTCAAAATCAGACTCCCAAGTCTTGTTCCAGTTCTCCTCCTGTATGAAGGATGTCTCATACGAGACTTCAAATCCCGAAGCCCCGCCGGCAAAGAAACTGAGTACAGTCTTAAGGTTCTGCTGGTTGAAATTATCCTGACCGATATAACCCTTCAAGAGAGGCTCCTCCGTAGAGAAGCTCTCAAAAGGGATATCATCCAACATAGCCATTACAATCTCAGCATTCTCCTCTGTGTAAGGGGTAATCTTTATTGCAACTTCTATGTAATTCATTTCCTGGAAACTTTAATTGAACAGATTAAAATGATTTTGCAATTGCTACAAAATCATCAGCAACCAAAGCCGCACCGCCAATAAGGCCGCCGTCAATGTCTTTCTGTGCAAACAACTCTTTTGCATTTGAAGGTTTGCAGCTGCCTCCGTAAAGGATAGTAATCTCCTCTGCCAAAGCACCAAACTGCTCAGCCAAAGTTGCACGGATGAAAGCGTGGATCTCCTGTGCCTGCTCACTTGTAGCGGTTTTGCCTGTACCGATAGCCCAAACTGGCTCGTAAGCAATAACCACATTCTTCATCTGCTCTGCAGAAAGGGTGAACAACACCTCTTTGATCTGTGAACCAACAACCTCAAAGTGTTTGCCAGCCTCTCTCTCCTCAAGTTTCTCACCAACGCAATAGATTGGAGCAAGACCCTCGCCAAGAGCAAGACCTATTTTCTTTACAAGTTTCTCATTTGTCTCACCATAGTACTCCCTTCTCTCAGAATGGCCAAGGATAACATACTGTACGCCAACAGAAGAAAGCATCTTTGCAGAAACCTCACCGGTGTAGGCACCTTTAACCTCATCAGCACAGTTCTGTGCAGACAAACCCACTGCAGAACCAGCAAGTACCTCTCCAACTGAAGAAATGTGCACAAATGGAGGTGCAACAACAAGTTTAACATCAGCAGGTACCTCTGATACCTTTGCCAAAACATCTTTAGCCAACTGTACACCCTCTGGAACTGTGGTGTTCATCTTCCAGTTGCCTGCAACAATTTTCTTTCTCATAATCTCTTTATTTCTTGTTATTTGTCAATTTTTCAAACAGGGTGCAAAAATAATAAAAGTATCCCGATAAAGCAACGTGCCTTACCGGGATACAAATCATTGTCACAAAACTATTTTTTCATGAATATGAACTCTTCAATTGCAGAAGCCAGCCTCTTAACACCCTCAACAATTCCCTCATCATCCATAAACGAGTAGTTCACCCTGAAAGTGTTCTTTCCGCTTCCGTCGCAGAAGAAGGCCTCACCAATCACAAAGGCAACATTCTTCTTTATGGCAATGTCAAACAATTCCTTTGCATCACACCACTCAGGCAGTTTTACCAGCAGGAAGAGGCCACCATCGGGTTTTGTCCAGGTAACACCCGCAGGCATATACTCTTCAAGAGCCTTGAGCATAAGATCCCTCTTGCCCCTGTACATCTCCACTGTACCAACAAGATTCTTCTCAAACAGCCCTTTCTTCATATATCTTGCAGCAACCATCTGGTCGAATGTAGGAGAACACAGGTCTGCAGACTGTTTTGCAATATTTATCTTGCCTATGAATTCTTTTGGCGCAACAATCCAGCCCAAACGGAATCCCGGTGCAAAAGTCTTGGAGAATGTACCCAACAGGATTGTACGCTCCGGAGCCATTGAGTAGATGTAAGGCATATGCTCACCCTCAAAACGGATCTCCTTGTATGGGCTGTCCTCAAGAATGAGAATGTCGTACTTCCTTGCAATCCTTACCATATACTCCCTCTGCTCAATTGTCATTGTAAGTCCTGTAGGGTTCTGGAAATCAGGTATTGCATAAATGAATTTAGGCTTCTTGCCTGCAAGGCACATTGCCCTTACAACAGCCTCAAGTTCCTCATCCTTCTCTGCACCAACCAGTTTGGCCTGGTATGTACCGAATGCCTGAAGCGCGCCAAGGTACGAAGGCAAACCGCAGATTACAATGTCACCCGGATCCAACAGCACCTTTGCAGTAAGGTCTATTGCCTGCTGCGAAGCAGTTGTAATTATTATGTTGTCCTTGTCTATATCAAGGCCGTCCCTCACGTATCTCTTTGCCAGCTCTTCACGCAACTGTGCATTTCCATCTGTACCTCCATACTGCAGCGCTTTTGTACCCTCCTCCTCAAGAACCTCCATCATAATGTTCTTAAGATCCTCTATAGGGAATGTTGCCGGATTTGGGAAACCTCCTGCAAATGAGATTACACCCGGTTGGTTTACCACACTCAGCAAAGCCCTTATTGGAGAAGGCTTCATACCCTTTGCACTTGCTGAAAGGAACTCATTGAAATCAACTTGCATATCCTTAGTTTTAAAAGTTACATTACAAATTTAGCAAAAACTCTAACATCATAAACAATTTTCAAACATTTTTATGAATAAAACTACAAATTATAACAATTTCACACTCCCTTCTATAAATGGGCAAATTTGGTTAACTTTGTCTTATAACACATTTCATATGCCAACACTTAGAATTACAAAGGAATTCAGATTTGAAGGGGCCCACGCCCTCCCGGGATATGACGGCAGATGCCGCAACATACACGGGCATTCATATATATTGTATGTTACAGTAAAGGGTGAACCTCTCAACGGCACAGATTCACCAAAAGAGGGGATGGTGGTGGATTTCAAGGAACTCAAATCCATTGTAAATGAAAATATAATAGACATCTATGACCACGCCCTCATCCTCCGCAACGGCGCAGTTGCGGCCCAGGAGATAGCAGAGGGCTACGGCAATGTGGTTATGGTTGATTTCCAGCCCACCACAGAGAACCTCATCTGCCATTTTGCCCGGGCCATTGCAGACAAACTGCCGCATGGGGTTGAACTCTTCAGCCTGAGGCTATATGAAACAGCAGGCTCATATGCAGAGTGGTTTGCATCAGACAACATTTAAAAAGAGGTTCAATGAAGAAGATTTTCCTTATAGACGGACATTCCCAGATATTCAGGATGTATTATGCCTTTATGAGGCGCCCTATGGTAAACTCAAAAGGTGAAGACACATCCATATTGTTCGGATTTACAAAGATGCTTCTGGAGCTCATTTCAAAAGAGCATCCCACCCATCTTGCTGTGGCATTTGACCCTCCGGCAAAGACATTCAGGCACGAGGCATATCCGGAGTACAAGGCAAACCGCAGTGCCGCACCGGAACTGGTAAAGGCAGCCCTTGAACCTCTGCAGGAGATATTGGGTGCCCTCAACATACCGGTTGTAATGATGCCCGGATATGAGGCGGATGATGTTATAGGTTCAATGGCAACCCAATGGGAAAATGAAGATTCACAGGTATATATGGTTACTCCCGACAAAGATTACGGGCAGCTCATCTCCCCAAACATTTTCCAGTACAAACCGGGGAAAGGTGGGAATGAGGTGGAAATTATCGGGAAGAATGAAGTGTGTGCAAATTATGGGATCTGTGAGCCCGATCAGGTGATTGACATCCTTACCATCTGGGGTGATGCATCAGACAATGTGCCGGGTATCCGCGGCATAGGCGAGGTTGGGGCAAAGAAGCTCATTGCAAAGTACGGTTCACTTGAGGGGATTATTGAGCACGTGGATGAACTTCCCCAGAAGCAGCAGGATTCCATAAAATCCTCCATGGACCAGATAATGATGAGCCGGTTCCTTGTTACCATAAAGAAGGATATAGAACTCCCCCTCTCACTTGATGAAATACAGTTCAAGGGTACCGGAAACGCACAATTGCAGGGAATATTCAACAGGTATGAATTCAACTCCCTTAGGAAACTGGTTCCGCAGTGGATGATTTCAGATGATGGCAGCACTGCAACCGATGAGTCCCATACTGAAGAAGAAGTATGCACCTCCTGCAACATTCCCCAGGCAAAGGAGGTCTCTGCACAGGAATTTGCAGCCACAGCCGCATCTGAGGGGGAATTTGCAATATATAATTTTAAGGAGAAGGGGCTTGTGGCAGGATGCGGCAACTCATATACGGTTGCCTCTGTTGCGCAACTGCAGCAGTTGAAGGGGATATTGGAGAACCCGGCCATTTCAAAAACAGGATATGGGTTCAAGGAACTGTACAAAACCCTTTGGGATGAAGGGATAAATCTCCGTGGCAATATAAATGACATTGAACTGATGCACTATATCCTCAATCCGGAAAGGAACCACAAGGAGGATGCCCTCCTGAAAGGTTATCTTGGAGTGAATGTAGAGGATATTGCTGTGCAGGGAGAAGATTCTGCAAAGGAGGAAACTGCACCTGCAGAGATTGACCTCTTCTCAATGGCATCTGAACCGGATCTCTTCTCTGCTCCACAGGAAGAGGAGAAGGCCCTGGCTCCCGACAATTCTGCTGCCCAAACTGCAGGAATAAAATGCTGCCTGCTTGTACAGTTGCGCAGAAAACTTGAGGAGGAACTTTCCCAGGCAGGGCAACTCTCCCTGTACAGGGATATTGAGGCCCCTCTGGTTGAAGTCCTTGCCAATATGGAACATACAGGGGTAAAGATAGATACCGGTCAGTTGAAGGAATACAGCGCATTGCTGTCGGGAGAACTGGCAGAAATTGAGGCTCAGGCTATGGAACTTGCAGGGGAAGGGGCAATAAACCTCTCCTCTCCAAAGCAAGTGGGTATACTGCTGTATGAAAAACTGCAGTTGAATCCAAAAGTGAAGAAGAGCGCAAAGGGGAGTTACCCTACAGATGAGGAGACTCTCAACGAGATGCTCCATCTCCACCCTATTGTGGGAAAAATCCTGGAATACAGGGGTATAAAGAAACTCCTCTCCACATATACAGATGCCTTGCCGCAACTTATAAATGCCAGGACAGGGAAGATACATACCACTTTCAACCAGTCACTTACCGCTACCGGAAGGTTGAGTTCCACCAACCCTAACCTCCAGAACATACCTATACGTACCCAGAGGGGAAGGGAAATAAGGAAAGCTTTCATTCCTTCTGTGTCCGGCGGATTCATAATTTCTGCAGACTACTCGCAGATAGAACTGAGGCTTATGGCCCATATGAGCGGTGACCCTCACCTTATAGATGCCTTCAACAGGGGGATGGACATCCATACCGCCACAGCCGCAAAGGTGTTCAAGGTATCTGAAGATGATGTTACCAAGGAGCAGAGGAGCAGGGCAAAGGTAGCCAACTTCGGCATCATATACGGAATATCAGCATTCGGCCTCTCCCAGAGGCTGGGAATGAGCCGCACAGATTCAAAGGCCCTCATAGAGGAGTATTTCCGCAGTTACCCGCAAGTAAAGGAGTATATGAACAATATGATTGCAATGGCAAAGGAGAAGGGATATGTAGAGACCATATACGGGCGCAAGAGGTTTCTTCCCGACATAAACTCCCGCAATGCTGTTGTAAGGAGTTTCAGCGAGAGGAATGCAATAAATGCCCCACTTCAGGGAAGTGCCGCAGATATAATAAAGGTGGCAATGATAAATGTATACCGCCGTATGGCCGCCGAAGGGCTGCAGAGCAGGATGGTTCTGCAGGTGCACGACGAACTTGTATTTGATGTGGCACCATCAGAGGCAGAAAAGGTATCTGCAATTGTGGTACAGGAGATGCAGAATGTGATAAAACTCCAGATACCCCTCATTGCAGAGTGCGGTAAAGGGGAAAACTGGCTGCAGGCACACTAAATGCTGAAATGGATACAGAGAAGACACATAAAGGACAGAACAGGCAGGATACTCCCGATATGGTGCTCATAAATGCGGCACTTCAGGGAGACCAGAATGCATACACCCACCTTGTGCACAAATACAGGGAGGGGCTGAACCTTTATGTGCAGGAGTTCATAGGCACCCTAAAGAATCAGGACGGAATAATTGAATTTGCAGAAGAGCCCCAAGATATTGTGCAGGAGGCCTTCCACAAGGCTTTCCAGTCGCTTCCAACATACAATCCGCAGTACCGGTTCTCCACCTGGCTATACAATATAGCCAGGAACATAGCAATAGACTATACCCGCAAAAGGAAAATATCCATTGGGGCAAACATTACCCCCGAGAATATAAAGGATTTCACAAACATTGGAGGGGGGCTGAAGAACTCCCCGGAAGACAAACTCATAAGTGCACAGGAGTACCGGAGCCTCATAGAGATGATAGAATCCCTTGATGAAAAATACAGGGAACCTGCAAGGCTCCGTTTCATTAAAGAGTATGAATATAACGAAATAGCCCAAGAACTTAATCTTGAGCTAAATACCGTAAGAACCCGCCTCAAGCGGGCCAAAGAAATCCTTAAAAAGATGTTCTGATTATTTCAGCATCTCATCAATCTTCTGAACAAGTGATGCAAACTCATCCTCTTTGTAAAGGCGTGTCATCATCACAATCTTGCCCTCTTTGTCTATAAGCACATTACGGGTAATGCCAGCATCCCTTACTGCATATTTTGCAAAAATGTCTGCGCCTGGGTCAAGAGCCAAAGGATATGTTACACCTGTAGTCTCCGCAAATTTCAAAACTGTCTCAACCGGCTCGTCCCTGTCTATACCTATAAGTGCAAAGTTTGCATTGTCTTTATGTTTCTGCCAGATATCTTTCTCAATGAAAGGCATCTCTTTCCTACAGACTCCACACCAGCTTGCTGTAAACTGGAGCATTACAACCTTGCCCCTCAAATCTGAAAGTTTAACCTCTTTACCATCTGTAAGAGTGCAGGTGAAATCTGGGGCAACATCTCCCAATTTTACAATATAGCCTACGCTGTCAGCTTCAACTGCTACAGTATCAGCCACGCTCTTGGTTTCAGCCGCTGCATTATTGCTGTTGTTTGAGCCGCAACTTGCAAAAAGAGCCAAAGCAGCCACTGCCGGAATCAATAGTTTTTTAATCATAAATCTGTGTTTTAAGTTAAGTTCCACAAATATAAAAAAAGAATCCCTTGGGACAAAACCCAAGGGATTCTTAACACACTCAAATAATCCTAGTAACCAGGATTCTGCTGAAGTTTTGGATGAACTGTAAACTCAGTGTCAGCAATAGGAAGAACAATGATATGGTCATTCCAGGTGATAACACGTTTAGGGTCTCCGTCGTAGTCGCGTACGTCTACATCCATATCCCTTACAATCTCACCGCCTGTTCTCATAACGTCAAAGAATCTGTGGCCCTCACCAATGAACTCTTTGTGACGCTCAAGCATAATAAGCTCCTCTGTTGCTGCAACAGCCTCTGCAGTTACATCAGCCCTTTGTCTTACAGCGTTAAGGTAGTTGTCTGCAACTGACTGGTTGCCAGTCTTAAGTGCAGCCTCAGCAGCCATAAGATAAGCATCGGTAATTCTGAAGATTCTAGGGTTGTTCTGTCTGAAAGTAAGAGCCTCCCAAGCCTTGTTGCCTGTGAATTTCTTCAACCAGAAGCACTCCTCACTCACACCTGAAGCAGAAGGGTCGTTCTCAGTTATGAACTGTGCGCGTACATCGTTAGGAGTCTCGCTGAACAAATCCATCCATTTCTTGGTAGGGATTACAGAACGGCCTGCGTTTGTGCTCTCAAACCACATAGAGTGATAGATAGTGTCGAAACCACCGTCACCGTCAATGTCTCCGTCTGGGCTTACAAGGAACTCAAGAACTGACTCATCGTTACCCTCTTCGCTCCAATAAGCTATATAATCCTCATTGTCAACCATTTTATAAGGAGACTGCTCAACAACCTCCTGGTTTGCAGAGAATGCCAACTGATAGTCACCTTTGTAAAGAGCCATCTTGCCCTGAAGCATTTTGGCAGCCCAATAGTTGAAGTGGCCGGTGTTCTTTGATTTTGACAATACGCCCAATGCAACCTGGATATCAGACATTGCCTGTGCATAAGTCTCAGCAACTGTACCTCTGGTCATCTCTTTTGCCTCCTCTGGAGAAACAATACCCTGTTTCTCGTTAGAGTGGTCAAGGATAACTGCACCAAGAGAAGCACCATTGTCCTTCAAGTATGGATAGCCGTACAATCTTGCCAAATCAAAGTAGCAAAGAGCCCTTACAGCATAAGCCTGTCCCATAAGGTCATCCCTTACAGCCTCGTCTGAAGAGTTGCTTACCGGAATTGTATTTACGTTTGCAATGAAAGTACTTGCTTTCATTATAATGTTGTAGTAGTTCTGCCACAAACCGAAGTAGTTGGTCTGTGAAGCCGAGAAGTTGTGGATATAGAATGAGTTGAATGAACCGTTAAGCTCCCTTGGATAAAGGTTGTCACCCCTCATATCACCCAAACATATCATGTATGTACCATACATGTTGTAGTATTTCAAGTCTGTATAAAGACCGTTTGCCGCCACTTTGGCATCAGCCATAGTAACCATTGCACTCTCAGCAACAACTGAATCTGTAGGCACTTTGTCAAGGAAGCCCTCGCAAGAAGACATACCCAAAACAACACCTGCGGCAATTGCTATATTGTATATAAATCTTTTCATATCAAATTATATTCTTCAATTGTTAGAAACTTACCTCAACACCGAATGTTACAGTTCTCATTGCAGGCATGTTCATATTGTAGTAACCGCTCTGCTGGATCTCTGGATCTACGTGAAGGCCTGAGAAAGTAAGCAAGTTGGCACCGGCAACATATACACGTGCGCTGGTGATGCCTGCTTTGTTTACAAATGTCTTAGGCAAGTTGTAAGAAACTGTTGCATTCTTAAGTCTCAAATAGTCACCTTTGAACAGGAAGTTGTCTGAGTCATAGTAGTTACCAGACTGGCTGTTGCTGGCAATACGTTTAGGATATTTTGCATCCTTGTTCTCTGGTGTCCAGCAGTCTACCTGCTCTTTCACAATGTTTCTGTAGTATGTCAAATAACCGTCTGAGAAGAAGTCATCTGTACAGTTGTCAAAGATATAGTGGCCGTATTTGTATGACCATGCCATTGAGAATGAAATGTCTTTCCATCTAAGGTCAACGTTGAAACCACCGAATCCCTTAGGAAGGGAAGTCTTGCCCTCAAGAATCATTGCAGAAGCAGTGTTTCTCCTTGTAGGAGCATAGTTGAAACCTGATTTAGGAACTGTCTGACCCTCCTGAACCTCAGTACCGTCCTTGAATTTGATGTACTGGTCAGCGATGTCACCTTTCTCATAGTATGAACCCTCAGCAAAGTAGTGGTCACCGGCTTTGATTGTCTTGCCATAAAGGTCAACGAAATCCTCCTGTGCAATACCCAAACAATCCCTTAGTCTGTACTGGTAGAAGCTGTATCCCTCAGTTCTGATCCAAGGTCTTGAAACCTGCTGCTCACCTGGCTCTGAAAGCGCAAGAATCTCATTGTCAAGAGTAGACCAGTTAACGCCTACTGACAAATCCCAATCTTTCTTCTTAAGGATGTCAACGTTCAATGCCAACTCCCAACCTCTGTTCTTCATTGCACCAATGTTTGTAAGTGTGCTGGTGAAACCTGTAAGTGAAGGAATCTTGGCATTCAACAACAAGTCTGAAGTCTCTTTCTCAAAGTACTCAACTGAAAGGGTCCATTTGTCAAAGATTGTAGCATCAACTGCAACGTTCCAGTTCTTGTTCTTCTCCCAAGTAAGGTCTGAGTTTGCAAGGCTTGAAGGATAACTTGCACCTTCACCGCCGTATACCCAGTAGTCATACAATGACATATAGCCGAAACGGTCTGAAGGAAGAGTACCGCTGGTACCGTAAGATCCTCTGATTTTACCGTCATTCAACCACTCTACATCCTCAAGGAATTTCTCGTTTGAGAATCTCCAAGATCCTGATACCGACCAGAAATCGCCCCAACGGGTCTCAGGAGCAAGTCTTGAAGAACCGTCACGTCTGTAAGTACCTGTAATATAGTATTTTGAATCATAATCATAGTTCAAGCTTGCCAAAGCAGAAAGCAAACCTTCCTCACGGCTCCAAGAGTATGAAGTGTCATACTCTGCACCGAAGATAGACTCAGTTGCACCCTGGTAAGAGAAACCGGTCTTACCTGCTCTTGTCATATGGTAGTTCTCTTCCTCAGCCTCCCAACCTACCAATGCAGATACGTGGTGTTTGTCCCAAGTTTTGTCGAAGTTCAAGGTTGTTGAACTTACAAGTCTGTTCACATTCCTGTGACGGTCCGACATATAACCACCCTGGTCGCTGTATGCGTAGAAGTTAGGGTGCCCCTGCAACCACCCGAACCTGTCGTGTACGTTCAACCAGTCGTTGCTTATTGTAGATTTTGCGGTCAACCACTCAGTGAATGTAACCTGCATCCAACCTTTCAACAACAGACGGTTCTGTTTTGCGTCGTTGATCTGTTTGTCGTAATAAGTGATAGGGTTAACTGATGTAACACCTGAAATCCACTGCTCTGTATACAATGAACCGTCTGATGCATAAGCATAAGGCCATCTTGGGTTCAAAGATTTTTTCCAGATTGTGTAAGGGTCATCCTTACTGTGGTTCTCCTGGTGACCAGACTGTGAAGTACGTGAGTACTGCAAGTTACCGCCAACTTTAATGAATTTGTTAACTTTAGCCTCACCGTTTACAGTTGCAGAGAAACGGGTCAAGTACTCTATAGTGGTCATACCCTGCTGGTCTGAATATGCCACTGAAGCATATACACGGCCTTTCTCGCCACCGCCTGAGATGCTGTACTCATAGTTCTGGGCAATACCTTTACGGAACAATACATCCTCCCAATCCTTGTAGATATATTTGCTGTAGTCACGTTTAGGATAGATCTGGTTAACTTTTGCCTCAGCGTATGCGTCAAGAGTAGCGTATGATTTGTTCCATGCACTTGGAGTATTCTCACCATAGTTGTACCAAGCCATTCTGATAAGGTCCTCAGTCTCCTGCTCGCTTGCCATCTCGTAGTTGTTGTATGCGAAGTAAGAAACACCCACGCTTGCTTTGAAGGTAGACTGTACTTTACCCTGCTGTCCTTTCTTGGTGGTAATCAAAATTACACCATTTGATGCACGTGAACCGTAAAGTGAAGCGGCTGCAGCATCTTTAAGGATAGTGATAGACTCAATGTCTGAAGGGTTAAGGAATGACATCGCTGTAGTTGAAATGTTACCTGAAGACCAGTCACCGCTGGTTGCTGGAACACCGTCAATTACATACAAAGGCTGGTTGCCTGCGTTGAACGAACCGAAACCACGGATAGAGATGTCGGCCTGGGCACCTGGCTGTCCTGAAGAAGCTGAAACCTGTACACCAGGAGCTTTACCTGCAAGTACAGACTCAAAACTCATTACAGGAGCGTCCTTGAGGGCGTCATCCTTTACAACAGCTGCAGAACCTGAATAAGATCCTTTTTTTACTGTTCCGTAAGCTACAACCATAACCTCATCAAGAGCCTGTGATTCAGTAGCCATAGTAATATTAAGCACTGCTCTGCCGTTAACAGCCACACTCTGGGTCTTGAATCCAACTGAAGATACTATAAGAGTTGCATCTTTTGGAACTTCAAGAACAAAGTTACCGTCAATGTCTGTAGATGTACCATTATTGGTTCCCTGTTGAAGAACATAGGCTCCAATGATTGGCAATCCGTCTTCCGCACCAACTACTGTACCTTTTACAGCAATTGGCTGTGCCAACAGCATTGCAGAACTGAATGCCATAAGCACAAGTAGAAAAAGTTTTTTCATCAGATTATTATTTAAGTTATTTCATTAACCTTGTAAAGGTATGAAAATTCCCCTAACCATCCAAATATAAAACTGTAACACACATATTTCCCCCATATAGTCAGGCATATATGAACGACAAGCGGACCACCCTTTCAGGGGAGGTCCGCTTGTCATTATCCAATGGGGTGAGATTAGAATCTGTCCTCAGAAGATACTGTAAGTTTTTTTCTTCCTCTACGGCGTCTTGCAGCCAAAACTCTGCGACCGTTAGGAGTTGACATACGCTCACGGAATCCGTGTTTGTTACGGCGTTTGCGCTGTGATGGTTGGAATGTGCGTTTCATATTATGACAATTTTATAATTTTCAAATGGGAGTGCAAAAGTACGTTTTAAATTTTTAAATACCAAACTTTTTTTACCTTGGAATGTAAATAACCCTCTTCTGCTCAAAGAACCCGTCCTTGAACCACTCGTCAATTGAGCAGAATGTTATGGTTTTCTTGTTTATACGGCATTTGTTGGCGGCATTTTCAATCTCTTTGTACAATTCTCCCCCCGGATTCAGTTCCCCTCCCTTCAGATAAATTATACCTTTCTCATATTTCCCCTTAACCCAAGGGAGGAAATTGCCCAAATCTGTAACCGCCCTGGAAACAATGAAATCAAACTTGCCGTCAATCTCCTCTGCACGGGCCTTTACAGCCTTCACATTCTCCAGCCCCAGAGACTGTGCCACAGCCTCCACAACCTTTATCTTCTTCCCGATGGAATCTACAAGCAGGAACTCCACCTGAGGATACATTATAGCCAGAGGAATACCTGGAAATCCGCCCCCTGTACCCACATCCATCACTTTGGTGCCCGGATGGAAGAGATCTGCCATATCCACAAACTTTGCAATGGCAAGGGAATGCAGCACGTGGTGCAGCATAAGTTTGTCTATATCCTTACGGCTCACCACATTAATCTTGCTGTTCCAATCTTCGTACAGCGGCTGCAGCATCTCAAACTGCTCCTGTTGCCTTGGGGAAATCCCCTTGAAATACTCGTTTATAATCATTCTTCCTCCTCCAGAACTTTGCTCATTGAATAATTGCGCCACTTGGCAATAAGTGCCAGCATATCATCGGGAATATTATTCTCCAGAAATACATGCCTGCCCGTTACAGGGTGGGTGAATCCAAGTGTCTTTGCGTGCAGGGCATGGCGCGGAAGCAGTTTGAAACAGTTGTCTATAAACTGCTTGTACTTGCTGTATATGGTTCCGTTAAGGATACGGTCCCCGCCGTAGCGGTCATCATTGAACAGCGGATGCCCTATTGAATTCATATGCACCCTTATCTGGTGTGTCCTTCCGGTCTCCAGCCTGCACTCAATGAGGGTAACGTACCCGAACCTCTCCAGCACCTTGTAATGGGTTACAGCGTGTTTTCCTATCCCGTTCTCAGGGTCAAATGCCTTGAACCTCATCCTGTCATTGGGATCCCTCCCTATATTGGCATTTATTGTACCTTCATCCTCCTTCACATTTCCCCATACAATTGCAATATATTTGCGTTCAATGGTATGGTCAAAGAATTGTTTGGCCAGCCCCATCTGCGCCTCATCATTCTTGGCCACAACAAGAAGCCCCGATGTATTCTTGTCTATCCTGTGTACCAGGATGCCCATCCTCTCATCAGTTCCATCGGGACCCTGGCTTACACCCAGATGGAATGCAAGTGCATTGATGAGGGTTCCGCTGAAATGTCCGTGGCCCGGATGCACAACAAGTCCGGCAGGCTTGTTCACAACCAGCAGGTCATCATCTTCATACGCTATGTCCAACGGTATATTCTCAGGCCTTATCTCCATTCCACGCCTCTGGTAAGGCATTACAATGGTAATAAGTTCATTTGGCTTAACCTTGTAGTTGGCCTTTACAATGCGCCCGTCCACCCTCACATACCCGGCATCAATTGCCAGCTGTATCCTGTGGCGTGAAGTCTTCTCCATATGCTGGGTAAGATACTTGTCTATCCTCAGCATTGTCTGTCCCTTGTCTACAGGAAACCTGTAGTGTTCAAACATGGAGTCAATCTCCCCTTCCCCATCCATCTCCCCCTCTTCCTGGTCCATTACATCCAAGTCGGCATCTTTTGCCTCAATATAATCATCTATATTGGAGAAATTGTCAAATATATTATCTCTCTTCTTCCTCTGCTGGCTCATCTGCTGGTATCAATGTTTTGTCCAAACTGAAATATACATCTATTGGGGTGCCAAGCCACACTGTAGTGTCACCGTCAGCCTTGAAAGGCTCCTGTCTGTATGCAAATGCAGAAAGGGAATCCTGCAGGTCCACAACCGTTGCATCAAAATAAACCTTTCCAAGATTCAGCGAATTGTCTATAAGATAATCCTTGATTATTGAATAAGGCTTGCCCAAAAGATTAGGCACAAAGGTAACGCTGTCGGCCTCATTCTGCCCAACCTTAAGATCAATGACGCTCTCTGTAGGTATCTCTGTACCCGGCTCTATCGGTTTCCCCTTATATAACTGCCCAAGCACATTGTTGGTTGCCAGGTCCGGCTCATAGATGAGCCTGCCCACCTTCAACTGTGCAGATGCCAGATCGGACTGTGCCTGTCTCAAAGAATATCCCGTAACAGAAGGCATCTTAACCATCTTCGGACTCTTTGCGTTTATGGTAAGGAGAATCCTCCTGTTCTTCTTCACCTTGCTTCCTGCAGCCGGATTCTGCCTGTAGATTGCCCCCGGCTCCATACGTGGTATATGCACAGAATCTGTAACCTCCAGCCTGAAACTGTAAGGGTCCGCCATCTGCTGTGCCTGGGCAACAGACTGCCCCATAAATGAAGGGACCTCAAACTCCTGATTGTGCCTTGTAATTATGTTCAGTATCCAGAACAGCAGCAGCACAACAATGCCCGCCGCCGCAACTGCCATATACAGATGTCTGGTAAACCAGTTCCAATACCATTTCTCCCCTTTTGCAGAAGAATTCTTTTTTCCTTTCATATTCCCGACAGATATCTTGTGAATAAATCTCCGCTAATATAACAATTTCCGCAAAGGTACAAAAAAAGGGGGACTGCTGGTGCAATCTCCCCTTTATCATTGAAGAATCCCTTTTTATCTTCTCATTCCGCCACCCATAGGTCCGCGTCCCATTCCTCTTCCAGGGCCTCCCATTCTCATTCCGCCTTTCTGGTTGCCGAAGTTTCCGAACCTCCAGGTAAGGGTAACCATAAAGTACTGGCCAAGGGTATTGTTTGTAACATTCTGCACATAGTTCTCTGTAGTTGTTACAGATGTATTGCGCGACTGCTTGAGTATGTCATACACCTTGAACTTCAAAGTTGCGGTATTCTTGAACAGGTTCTTTGCAAGAGAAGCGTTCCATACGGTTACAGGCTCATTGTAACCCTCATCATAACCCACATAGAATGTATGGTTGATGTCTGAAACAAGGTTCAGTCCGCCAGGAATTGTAAAGTTGATGGAACCGTTTATTGAGTTTGTCCAGGTAGATACATCATCCATAGAACTTACGGTATACCAGGCGTTCCTGTAGTTCACCCTTCCACCTACTATAACCTCTGCCCAATCATTGCGGTATGTGAACCTCAACATCTGCGAGATGTTCAGGTTGGAGGTCTCGTTCTCTGTCCAATCACCCGCATCCCTTACATAACTGTAGCCGTTGTTGTATCTCACCATTGTAAATGAGTTTACAGAGAAGTTTGATTTTGCAATTGGAGTATTTACCATTATCCTACCGCTTGCAGAGTATACATTCTTGTCTGCATTCTCATAAGTGGAGATCTGCACACCCTCCTCTGTATAGTATTTCTTTGCAACAATGTCATTCTGTGTAAATGAGAAGTCTGCACTTGCACTGAAGAAACTGAAATTATGTCTGTTGTTGCTCCTGTACTCGGTAGAGAGGCTGTGTGTAAACTCAGGATCCAGGTTAGGGTTACCCACTGTCTGTTTCAGAGGGTCCGAGTTGTCATTCACAGGCATCAACTGGTTGATGCTTGGCTGTGAAGTACGTCCGCGGTACCTTACCCTAAGGAATTTGTCATCCGAGAAACGGTAGTCAATTCTGGCTGCAGGCGAGAAGTTTGTTACTGTATAAGAAGTATCACGTCCCTCTCCCACACTCTTTGTATAACTTGGCTGCATGCTGGCACCAATTGTAATGTTGTACTTCTCCTCCTGTTTCATGAAGTTCAACTCAGCCTGCTGGGTAACAAAAGTATTGTCGTAATTTGTTGTATACCTCTCGTCCAGAATATTGTAGTTGCCGGCTGCATCCCTGCTGTAAGTCTCCTTGTCTGAGTCTGTCTTCTTATAGTTGTACCTGTAGGTACCCTCAACAAAGAAGTTCTTTCCCAGAGGCTCAATATAAGAGAGTCGTGCACTTATATTGTTGCTTTTCTCCTGTCTCAACACATTCTGATCTATGATTGAAGTTGAATCAATCATATTGTTCTTGAAGTAATGTGTCTCAGACTTGTTGTAACCGTCAGACTCGTTGTTTGAATAGTTCACATTCATATTCAACGACATTGTACGTCCCGGCTTGTTGAACCTGAATCTCCACAACATCATACCGCCTATCCTCTCATTGTGGTTCTCACCATAATCACGGCTGTAACCCCTGTTGGTTGAATCTGCATTGGTACGGGTATTGAACTCATTGAACGACTCATAATCACCACGTCCAATGTTTAAATTAGGCCTCAACAGGAATGACACATTCTTTGATAGTTTCATATCCCATTCACCGCCAAAACGGATACCATCGGAATATGTCTTGTCATAACCGCTCTCGTGGTTGTAGAGGTTTTTGTCGGGAGCAAGCATTGTTGTCCTGTCTTTTGTCTCCTCTATAAGGCGGTCGCTTCCGCTGTACATAAGGTTACCCTGGATGTCTGAATTCTCCTGCTTCAGATTGGTGTTCGCATTTACACCGCCCATCCACGAAGTGGTTATACCACGGCCCATCCAGCCGCCTCCGCCGCCTCGCATGCCGCCCATCATTGAGCCTGCCATATCCGAGAAACCGCGGTTGTTGGTATTGTTTCCGTTTGCAATGATGCTTATCTGTGTTTTGTCTGTAAAGCGTCCTATCATTGCCGCACCCTCATATTTCATATCACCGCCGCTGGCAAGAGGATTGCCCAGACCGCCACTAAGGTTACCGAACCATCCCTGCATCATACCGGCCTTAATGCCCAAATCAAGCACTGTCTCCTCATCACCGTCATCAATGCCGGTAAACTGTGCCTGCTCAGATTTTCTCTCCACTACCCTCACCTTCTCTACAATCTTTGCAGGAATGTTCTTGGTTGCAAGGTTAGGGTCATCAAGGAAAAACTCCTTTCCGTCAATCATAACCTTGTTGATGGTTTTTCCGTTTGCAGTAATGTTTCCGCTCTCATCTATCTCAACACCAGGAAGTTTCTTTATAAGTTCCTCCAGCATGTCCGTATCCTGTATCTTGTAAGAAGAGGCATTGTACTCAATGGTATCCTTCTTAATCACCATCTGGTTTGCCACACCCGAAACAATTACGGCATCAAGCATCTGGTTATCCTCAGACACAAGCAGTTCGCCATACTCATTGGCACCTTTCTTAATGTCATAGGTAAACTTCTTGCTCTTGTATCCCATATACTCAAAAGTAATGGTTGCCCTTCCAACAGGAAGCCCCTGAAGCACGCCTACACCGGCAGAATCTGTAAGGGCATATTTCCTTGGCTGCTGGTCACCCACATACTTCGCGTGAAGGGTGGCAAACTCAATAGGCTCCCTTGTAAGTGAATCCAATACAATTGCCCTGAAATAGGTACCTTTTGCCTTTGTACCAACTTGCGGATCTGTTTCATCCGCATACGCCTCAACCCCCATAAAACCCAGGCATAAGAGCGCTGCAATCAAAAATGTAAATTTTCTGAACATATATCAATCTTAATTTTTTTCAACAGAACATTTGACACCCCAAATCTTGGAAAGTTTAACCCGCACAGGCAAAAAAAAGTCACTTTACCCGCCCCGGATTGGCCTCTACAAAATGTTCCCAACTTCCCGACAGTTTTTTTCCGCCCCTTTTTGCAGATGATACCGCCGCAACCGGATTCATCAGATGATAGTGGTGGCACAAGGCAATTGCCAGTGCATCTGTAGCATCGAGGTATTCCTGCGGAATATCCACATCCAGCAACCTCTGGGCCATCATTGCAACCTGCTCCTTGGAGGCCGCCCCTTTTCCTGTAACCGCCAGTTTTATGCTCCTTGGGGCATACTCAAATATGGGCATGCACCTCTCCAGTGCCGCTGCTATCGCCGCCCCCTGTGCCCTTCCCAACTTCAGCATCACCTGGGGATTTTTTCCGTAGAACGGTGATTCAATGGCAAGTTCGTCGGGATTATACTTCTCAATTATTGCCAGAACCTCCTTGTAGATTGTCTTAAGGGTAACAAAATGATCCTCAATCTTCTTCAGGTTCACCACCCCCATATCCACATAATTGGCCTTCCTTCCAATAACGTGGACAACCCCAAAACCCAATATACGGGTTCCGGGGTCTATTCCAAGTATTATTTTGTCTGTGTTCTGGGGAGCCATGGGGAAGATTTAGTCTATCCACTCAAATCCTGTGTACTCCCTCAAGGCTGCAGGGATATGTATCCTGCCCTGCTCATCCTGGTGGTTCTCAATAAGTGCCGCAAGTATCCTTGGCAATGCAAGTGAACTACCGTTAAGGGTATGGGCAAGCTGTGTCTTGCCGTCATCATCCTTGTACCTGAGTTTGAGCCTGTTTGCCTGGAATGATTCAAAGTTTGAAACTGAACTTACCTCAAGCCAGCGCTGCTGTGCCTCTGAATAAACCTCAAAATCGTAGGTGAGTGCAGATGTGAAACTCATGTCACCACCGCAGAGCCTCAATATCCTGTATGGAAGTTCAAGAGCCTGTATGATGCCCTCAACGTGTTTTACCATACCGTCCAAAGCCTCATAAGATTTCTCAGGTAATGACAACTGCACTATCTCCACTTTGTCGAACTGGTGCAGACGGTTCAAGCCCCTTACATCCTTGCCGTATGAACCTGCCTCCCTGCGGAAACACTGGGTATAGGCGGTCATCTTTATAGGGAAGTCTGCCTTGTTCACAATGCAGTCCCTATAGATGTTTGTAACAGGCACCTCTGCTGTAGGGATCATATAGAAGTTGTCGAGCCCAATGTGGTACATCTGCCCCTCTTTGTCGGGAAGCTGGCCGGTTGCATAGGCAGAAGCCTCATTCACAACAAGCGGCGGCTGCACCTCCATATAACCTGCCTTTGTATTCATATCAAGGAAGAAGGCAATCAGCGCCCTCTGTATCCTTGCACCTTTGTCTTTATAAACAGGGAAACCTGCACCTGTAAGCTTCACTCCAAGGTCAAAATCAATTATATCCAATGATTTTGCAAGTTCCCAATGAGGTTTTGCATTTGCAGGAAGTTCGGTCTTCTTTCCTCCCTCCTTCACAACCACGTTGTCCTCTGCACTCTTGCCTGCAGGAACCTCTGCACAAGGGATGTTTGGAAGCAGCACAAGATATTCGTTCATCTCTTTGTTGTGCTCCTCCATCTTAACCTCAAGTTCCTTCGATTTCTCCTTCAGGGATGCCACCAGTTTCTTTGCCTGCTCCGCCTCATCCTTCTTACCCTGCTTCATAAGCATTCCAATCTCCTTGGCCTTTGCATTCTGCTCTGCCAGAACACTGTCAAGGCTTGTCTGAGCCGCACGTCTTGCAGCATCAGCCTCAAGAATTTTTGCCACAATCTCCTTTGCGTCAAAATTCTTCACAGCCAGCCTTTCAATTACAAAATCAGGCTGCTCCCTCAAAAGTTTTAGTGTCAACATATTGCGTTACAATTACTTGATGTTCTATAAAAGAAAAGGCATCCTTGTACAAGGATGCCTTCCTATTGTGTATTCAGGTCAATCCTTAGTTCTGATAAGGCATTACCGAAACATAAGACTTACCCTCTGCTTTCTTCTTGAAAACTACTACGCCGTCAATAAGAGCGTATAGAGTGTGGTCTTTACCCATTCCAACGTTCAAACCTGGATTGTGTACTGTACCTCTCTGGCGAACAATGATGTTGCCTGCCTTGCAATTCTCTCCACCGAAAATTTTAAGACCTAGTCGTTTGCTTTGTGATTCACGGCCGTTCTTTGAACTACCGACACCTTTCTTGTGAGCCATAAACTTCTAAATTTTAAAAATTAAGCAATTGATTCAATTTGGATTTGTGTCAAACACTGGCGGTGACCGTTCATTTTCTGATAGCCTTTACGACGTTTCTTCTTGAACACAAGCACCTTGTTTCCTTTTACGTGGTCAAGTACAGTTGCTTTAACAACTGCGCCCTCAACGTAAGGAGCGCCAACTTTAACAGCACCCTCATTGTCGGTTAACAATACTTTTTCGAAAGAGATTGAGGCACCTACCTCATCCTGTAGGCGGTGTACATAAATTTTTTTACCAGCCTCAACTTTGAACTGTTGTCCTGCAATGTCAACGATTGCGTACATTATAATTTGTTTTTACGGGTTATGATAGCAAGCGGTTAATCACTAATTAACTCTTATTCAATAGCTTAACTACCTTTTTACTATTTATGGACCACAAAAGTAACACTTTTTATCCATTACACAAAAAATCTTTTGTAATTTCGCACAAAAATCCGGTTAGAGAAGATGATGGAATCTCCCTTTGAGTATAACAAGTTTGTAAGTGGCACCCAATTCATTGGCAGAAACAAAGAAATGTCCCTTTTGTGCAACCTTTTGAGGGAGCGCAAGAACGTGCTTATGTACGGCCCTGCCAAAATTGGCAAAAAATCACTGGTATACAACTCTATGGACCTGCTCAGGCACGACCATAGCGACATCACCTTCTGCGACATAAACCTCTTCAACATAAGGTGTATAGAGGCATTCATGCTCCGCTTTACCAATGAGATAGTATCCCATTTTGCAGAATCGGAAACCGAGTGGAATGCCATAATGCACAGGTACATCCCGTCCGCACCATATGTGATGGACACATCATCCCTGCACAAGCAGTACACCTACACCACAAAAGACCTCCTCTCAGACAACCAGATAGAGGAGATTCTCCGTCTTCCCGACAGACTTGCCGCCGAATACGGCACACACGTAATAATATACTTCCGACAGTTCCAGGACATCCTCCTGTTCGACAACCCGCACAGGATATTCCTCCTTCTGGAGAAAATATGGAAAGGGAACAGGAACACCAATTTCATAATAACAGGAGACAGGTTCAATGCAATGGAGGAGATTTTCCAGGAGAAGAAATACTTCTACCACTTTGCAGAACACCTTGAACTTGCCCCTATAGATGAGAAGATATTTGCAGACTACATAGTAAAAGGGTTCCAGAAGGGGGGTAAAGTGATACACCCTGAACAGGCCGCCTCCATATACAACCTTGTGGAAGGAGACCCTTGGTACACACAGCATCTGGCATCCATCTGCTTCAACCTTACCAAAGGATTTGTGAACGAGGGGATAATAAAACAGGCTGCAGAACAACTTATAAACCTGCACGACTTTGAATTCCACTCCATAGTATACAGCCTCAGCAAATACCAGGTGCGTATGATAAAGGCCGCACTTGAAGGTGTTGTGAAATTCACCTCCGGCGATGTGCTGGACAAATACAGGCTCAACTCATCTGCCAATGTAAGCAGGCTGAAGGAGGCCCTTACCAAAAAGGAGATAATCACATTCAACGAAAAGAAGCCGGCCACATTCCTTGACCCGCTGTTCAAACTGTGGTTCACAACCTATTTTTTCGCAGACTGATATGGAAAAACAGAACATTGTTGTACTCAGCGGCGCAGGCATAAGCGCCGAGAGCGGAATCCAGACCTTCCGCGGTGGAAACGGATTGTGGGACAACTACAACGTGGAAGATGTTGCCTCCATAGACGGATGGCACCGCAACAGGGCACTTGTACTTGAATTCTACAACAAAAGGAGAAAAGAACTGGAGAAATCCCAGCCAAACTCAGCCCACAAGGCAGTTGCCAAACTGGAAGAGAAATACAATGTAACCGTAGTAACCCAGAACATAGACGACCTGCACGAACGGGGAGGCAGCACCAACATCATCCACCTGCACGGAGAAGCCACCAAAGCCCGCAGCGAATTCTCGGACTACGGCCCAACCTACAACATAGGCTACAAAGAACTGAACATAGGTGATTTGGCTCCCGACGGAGGCCAGCTCCGCCCCCACATTGTATGGTTCGGCGAGGCAGTACCCGAACTCAGCCGCGGTGCCAAGGCAGTTGAAAAGGCCGATATTCTCATTATAATAGGGACATCATTGAATGTCTACCCTGCCGCCGGCCTTGTCCACTATGCAAAAAAAGGGTGCAGAATCTACCTCATAGACCCTGCCCCAATGAACCTGAACATCCCTAACTTCCAACAGATCCAGGCTCCCGCCACAGAAGGGATGAAGCAACTGCTGGAGATACTTGATGCATAAAATGAAGCAGGTTGGCCGGACGGCCAACCTGTTCTTGTTATAGACTATTGAACATTTCTTCCTCAGAAAATGGGTTTTCCTCACCAAACAACCGGAGAATTTCCTGTTTTGACAAACTGGATGGGTAATTGACATAAGGCATTGAATCTATATGTCCAAGAAGTTTGCCAATATACCTTAGCAATTCATATTCTTCAATTGTTGTTGATTCAACATCCTTTGATTTTGCCACATATCTGTCATCAAATGTCAGACTTGTCCAATATTTCACGCCACTTACAATAGTGTGTCCTATAGTGTTTATCCTAACTTTTGTCTCCTCAGGAGATACGGAAATCAAATCAATTGCAAGTTCATAATGCTGACGCGGATTTGGAGCAGATTCCCGTCTGTTTTTATTTCTATATGTATAGACATAAGAATACTTTGCAGGCACTATATCTCTCAATATTAAAGAATCCCCATCATAATCCATCATTCTCAAGCCCTTGAATTTACCATAATAGCCAATATGCAATATGCATTCCCTTATACTATCTATTGGAACAGGGAACGTATATTCGGTAGGGTTAGTACCAACATAGTCTATCCGTACAATATCCGACTCCTGATAGGTCCTGTAAATTCCATAAAGAATATATATGACAAGCAGGCAGGAAAGACAATACAATATCTTTTTAAAAAAAATATTTAATTTCATAAGCTTTAACTATTATATCCTTGAAGCCAGTTATCAAAAATTTGTTCTAAAGCAATGCATGTCTTATCTGAATTTATCTCTTAAATTGTTTCAGTTTTCTTTGTCCTCTTCGTTTATCCATTTTCTCTTTCACTACTTTAGTGTGCTTTATCCATTCCTGCTTGTCATTATCATCCCAAAAGATTGTCTTTTCCCATTCCTTTCTCATATCCTCTACCTGGTATAGCTTGATTTTACCATCAGGATGTTTCTCCGCCAAATCAATAACATAAATAGTCCTTTTTATTTTCTTTCCATCCGGCATTCTGTGAAATAGCAAAGATCCGATATAATCTCTCGCATCTCCATAATCCAGATCCTTTATATCATCCCAATATAAGCATTCAACAATATTTAAGAAAGAACTGTCTTTGAGAAATGTCTTGTGTTGGTCTTTAGGGTTTATGGCTGACTCATAAGCTTTTGGCTTTATCATATAGAAGTGCCATAATCTCCAAAGACAAACATCTTTTGATTGGACATACAATTGAAAGATTTGAACTGAATCTTTATAATTGTCACTAACATAGGTTGTACGTACAGCGTATTCTGTCCTTTCAGATAAATCCTTTATCTTTTGCGCTCCTATAATTATGTATATTCCATCTTTATCTTGCGCTTTGATATCAGTTGTAGTTAATATAACTAAAATAGTCATTATCAGCTTAATGTACTTTTTTATCATATCCGTGTTATTTTAATATAAGTTATTATTCTTTAGGTATTCAATAATAGAGACTTGGTTATCAATATCTAAATTTTCAAATTCTTTTGTTCTTGTAAGACTCCCCCATTTTGCCTTTTCTGCATCTAAATTTGGCGCCACAGTTCTGATCATATCAGCTATTTGACTCAGATAGTTTCTAGCGAAAAATTCATGCTGCATTTCATTTTGATCATTTCCCCATAAACTATAACAGTAATTCATTCCAGGAATAGCTGTTTCTATTGTACTTGCGGAAGCTCCTTTTAGCATCGCGTAAATATTCAGATGAAGTATTTCATGATATATAATTACTTTTTGAATGGCAGGATTAAGTGAATTAAAATCATAGCTGAATATGATTTTATATGGATTCCCGGCAAAAGCATTATTGAGGCTGAATACACCGGCTGCAATAAGCCGTAATGTATCTGAGAAGGAGAGCTCAATCTCAATATTAGCATCTTCTACATTGGCAATAATTTCATCTACTAAGGAGTTCTCAGTATCAAGCACATTTTGAAATGTAGCATTGAAAGAAGTGTTATTTGTCCAATTGATATTTAGAGAACTTGAACTGTTGTTGCTGTTGCCATTACCTCCGCCACCGGTTTGACATTCTCCATTACACCCAAGTAAGTGACAATAACTACACCCCGTACCAGGATTATCTTCAGGAGTGCATGTACATATCAAAGAACCTGTGCTGAGACAATTACAATTGCCACCAGTACAAGTACAACCGCTTCCTCCTCCTTCATCACCTTTTGGCCACTCTCCGTCTACTAATACATCATCCAAAAATTCAGACTCGTCAAGACATTCTGCACATATATGGCCATAGTCAGGATATACATCTCCTGTTTTTCCGCACATATAACACACTCCAAATATTGTACCTCCTCCGGCGGCTCTGGTTGTGAGTGATTTTACAAAACGGATACCTTTATAGTAACCTGCTGGGGATTCCGAATCGTCTGTCTTAAGGTACATTACTGTACGCTCCCCGTTTATGTACTGGAAGATGTTAAGTATTTTCCCTGACACAGTAGATACTATCATAAATCCGGTAAAGGTTTCCCTGCTTCCCATATAGCTGAATGCAGCACTTGATGTGTTACCTCCAGAATCATTGCCTACAATGGTGGCCATTATCTGGCGTCTGGTCCTTTTATCTCCCTGCTCAAATTCTTGGATAATCAGAGAACTGCTCATCTTGGCCGCTTCCGATGCATGATTGCCGTTTTTGAGCAATATTCCACCAATGCCGGCATCCATTTTCAGCGGAACCTCATAGGTTCTGGCAATTTTGTCGGGGAAGCGGATTTCATGATATTTTGCATTTTCCCACAGAGGCTCATATTCTACTCCGCTATAGGACCTTGATTTGGAAAGTGGTGCAGATGATGGCATCTTAAAGTTGGTTGAATTCTGCAAGGAGTACTCCTTGGCCTGTTGAAGTGAAAATTGTTGATTTTCTGTGCTGTCCAGAAAATCGGCCTCACATGCAGTTATGACAAACATCACTAGAATGAGAATAACTGCAGGAGGCATCAATAGGTGTCTGATGCGTTTTCTTCTCATAGAAATTATGTTTTTAAGTTATGTTCTGGCAAGATACAAAAAAATATCTGACTGTTGCAAATACCGATAAAGCACAACAGGTTGGCCATCCGGCCAACCTGTCTTTGTTTTTATCAATACTCCAGTACCGTTACTATTCCGTCCATTGTACTTACCAGCAGCCTGTTCCCTTTCAATGGCTGTATGTAGTTTATTAGGGCAAATGAGACTTTGTGTTTCCAGGCAATTGAGCCGTCGGAGTGGTTGAGGGCAACAATGTTGCCTTTGTCTGTAGGGACAAATACCAGTCCTTTGTCCTCTTTGCCGCCGTATGGTACAGAGGTGATTGGGGTTGGGGCAATCTCATAGCCGAACTGGGCATTTGAGCCCCATTTTTTCTGCGGTGCAGTGCCTTCAATCTTTGTTGTGAAGGCATATACTGAGTCCTTCATTACCTTCACATAGTAGTGTTTGCTGTCGGGAGAAAGGCCTACTGATTCACGGCCTCCGCGGATTCTCCAGAGTTGTTTTCCGGTTTTGGCATCAAGGCCGTAGGTTACCCTCTCCGGAGTTGCAAAGATTATGTTGCCGTTGGCTTTGATTGGCCATACAGCTGCCGGTGAGAGCATCCTGCTTCCTTTCACTTTCCATTCCCACTGCAGTTTGCCGTTTGTAGGGTTGAATGAGTAGAGCCTGTTGGCCCAGTCACCTATCACTACCTGCTCTTTATCCACGTATGGTTTTGCCTCTATGAAGCCCTTCACATCCTTGTTCTCCCAAATGAGTTTTCCGGTTTTGGCATTCAGGGCCCTGAAGGTGTGGTCTGATGCCCCAATATATACTTTTCCTCCAAATACTGTAGGGGAGCCCAATACAGATTTTCCGCATTTGTATTTCCAGTTCACCTTGCCGTCCTTTATCCTTAATGAATATATGTATGTATCGCAGGATCCTATTATTACAGATGCTGCATCACCGCTTCCGTAAACTGCAGGGGTTGAGAATACCTTGCCGTCTGTCCTGTATTTCCATATCTCATTGCCTGTGGCGGCATCAAGTGCATATACTATTCCCGATGTATTTGCATATACAACATATTTTCCACTCTGCACTGCAGCGGCTCCAATGTCTGTATTGTCTGTACGTCTCCATACCTGTTTTACATTGGGCCAGTTTTCGTTCATTGAGAAATCGGGCCTTGGATACTCTATGTTTGTCTTGAACGGCTTGCCCTCGCTCATTCTGAGTGTGAACCAAGGGGTGCTTGTAATCTGCGGTTCTACAACCCTCTCCTGGAATGTTATTGTAGAGCCTTTTACCTTTACAATATTGTATCCGGGGCCGCGTTTTCCGGCTTTCTGTGTAGAACGGCCAATCATACCAGGTATACCCTCATATACCATTGCACGATCCTGATGCCAATGCCCGTTCATAATGAGTTGGGTATTCATGTTTTTAAGGATGTCCAGCACCTGGGTATAGTTGAGCACAGATGTATCCATAGGATAGTGGTTTATGAATACCAGCGGCTGGGCAGGGTCAATTGCCTTTGAGAGGGAATCCAGCCATACTATTGTCTCCCTTGGGACAAGTGCAGGGGCCATCCTCATATTAGGGCCGCTGTTGCACCCCACAAAACGGATACCGTCTTTCTCAAAATCAAACATCTCATACCCGAACACCTCAAGGAAGGTGTTGCATCCGCTCTCAGACCATTTTGCATCGTGGTTTCCTGCAACTATGTAGTATGGGATTGTAAGTTCATCAAAAATCTCCTTTGCAAGTTTTATCTCCTCATCAGAACCGAACTCGGTAATGTCACCCGCAAGGATTGCAAATGAGAGCCCTTTCTGGTTATTGATGTCCGCTACACATTTTCTGGCATCATCCACAGAGCCGGAACCTACGGAAATATGCACATCCGATAGATATGCAAACGAAAAATCCTGTGCATAAGCACCTGCTGCCAAGCATATTGCAGCAAGCAGCACAAGCAGTCTTTTTGTAAATGTCCTTAACATATTTGATTGTTTTTTGTATTGGCTTTTGTATATATACCTACAAATTTACTCTTTTTTTCTAACTTTGGAGCCGGTAAAACACAACAGAAAAGTATGTACAGCAGATTGGCAGAAAAGAAAGGAAGCATTGCGGTAATAGGATTGGGCTATGTTGGATTGCCATTGGCCCTTGAACTTGCAAAGAACTTTAAGGTTATAGGATTTGACATAAACAAGAACAACATTTCCCTGCTCAACGGGCATACAGATCCAAGCCGCGAACTTGGACCTGAGGCTTTTGAAGGCTCGGACATCATATTTACAGACAATCCTTCGGCATTGGATGAGGCGGTTTTCTTTATTGTTGCTGTACCTACCCCAATAGACAGCCACCGTGCGCCTGATCTTGCACCTCTGCTTGGAGCCACCAGAACAGTTGCGGCACACCTTAAAAAAGGTGATTATGTAGTTTATGAATCAACTGTATTCCCGGGCTGCACAAGGGAAAGGTGTGTGCCGGTACTGGAGGAACTGAGCGGAATGAAAATGGGGGAAGATTTCTATGTGGGATACTCTCCAGAGAGGATAAACCCAGGCGATGTACAGCACAGCCTGCAGAATACAATGAAGATTGTATCTGCCTGCTGCCCACAGGCACTTGAAAACATTGCCAAAGTATATGAGAGGGTTGTAAAGGCAGGTGTGCACAAGGCCCCTACACTTGAGGTTGCGGAGAGTGCAAAAATTATGGAGAACACCCAGAGGGATGTGAACATTGCCCTTATGAATGAGTTCTCAATCATATTCGGCCGTATGGGGATAAACACATACGATGTCCTTGAGGCTGCCGGAACCAAGTGGAACTTCCTCAAGTTCTACCCCGGCCTTGTAGGCGGGCACTGCATAGGTGTGGATCCGTACTATATGGTGTACAAGGCAAACGAGATGAACTACCACCCTCACGTAATACAGAGCGGACGTTTTGTAAATGACTCTATGGGCGGTTACATTGGCAAGCACACCGTAAAGAAAATGATTGCAAACGGTATCTCCCCAATTGGTGCCAGGGTACTTGTACTGGGCATAACCTTCAAGGAGAATGTTGCAGACACCCGCAACTCAAAAGTGGCGGACATTGTAAAGGAACTAAAAAGTTTCAGCATAGAGGTGGATGTGGTGGACCCTCACGCAGACCCTGCAAAAGTTGAATGGGAATACGGCATAAAGATGGCCTCTGCCCCACAAGGCAAATATCAGGCAGTAATAGCAGCCGTATCACATAAGGAGTATGAGAACCTTACGGAAGAGGATTTTGCACAATGGCTTAATCCCGACGGCATACTCGTGGACATCAAAGGGAAATACAAAGGAAAGATATCCAGGTTCGGATACTGGAGTCTATAAAATTAAACAGGTTGGCCGCCGGCCAACCTGTTGTTGTTTTAGGATACTTGCAAAAGTTGTACAGTTTTTGTATCTTACCAGAACATAACTTAAAAACATAATTTCTATGAGAAGAAAACGCATCAGACACCTAATGATGCCTCCTGCAGTTATTCTCATTCTAGTGATGTTTGTCATAACTGCATGTGAGGCCGATTTCCTGAACAACTCAGAGAATCAAAAATTTTCACTTCAACAGGCCAAGGAGTACTCCTTGCAGAATTCAACCAACTTTAAGATGCATTTATTGGTGAAGATTATACGATATGGTTTAGAAGCAATATATCTTTATTAAGTTCATCTGCCCAAAAAGTTATAGTATTACACGAAATGCTTCACTTGAATATTTACGCCAAATTAGTAGGAGAAAATAGGAGTACGCTTGGTAATGTTCTTCCTAATTTTAACCAGTACTATATTGAAAATGAAGAAAATTTTAATGAAGCATCCCATGATTTTTTTGCTGCAAACTATTTAGATGAAATAGCTAATATTATAAGTAGCCTACTGGGTGGTTCTGAGATTGATAAAATAAAATGGAGCAGTCTTACTGAAACTGAGGCATTTAATAATTTGCCAAAGGATCAGCAAGAGAGTATAATAAATTATTTGATAATAAACGGTTTTTATCTATAAAATATGAAAAAGTTATATTTGATATTAGTGCTATGTCTAATAATTCCAAGAATAAAGGTATTTTCTCAAGATGAGAACGGATTATATTTTGTCGTAAAATCTGAATATAAGTCAAATGAAGGAAGTGTGTTAGGCAAAGTGATAAAAAGTAAGTATTTTGATAATACTTATTTTGCGTATCGGGATAGTGTAATTATTTTTAATGCATATTTAACAACAAGTGATAACCCAATATTAAGATTGTGGCACTTTTATTTGGTTAAACCTAAATTAGGTAAAACAAAAATTGAGTCTAAAGATCAACACCGGGTGTATTATAAAGATAGTTCATTCTTAAACTCTGTTGATTGTATATATTGGGAAGATATAAAGGATATGATACGCATAGATTTTAAGGAATATTTAGGACCTGAATTGAGAAATAAAATGCTTAATGAAAATAAAATGCAGCGGACAATATATCTTGTAGATTTATCGGAAAAGGAGCCAAATGGGAAAATAAAGATTTATCAAGTTGAAGATGTTATTAGACAATGGCACACAGGACCTCATATAGAAGGAGAAGAAGAGCGGGCCCAATATATGAAAACGGTAAAGGAAAAGATTGATAAACGTAGAGTTGAAAGGAAAGCAAAAACATTCAAGAAATAGTTTGTAAAATGAGACAGGTTGGCCGTCGGCCAACCTGTTTCTGTTATAGACAATCTGTGACATTACCAATTTAATGAAAAACCTATCAGATATTCAGCATCCCTAAGGACAGTTGCTTTGCTCACTGTTGATGCTCCGCTGAAATAAGTGTAATTGTACTCTTTGGTATCCAGCACATTCCTCAAAAGGGCATAGACCTTCATCTTTGGTCCAAAACTGTACTCTGCTCTAAAATCCAGGAATGGCAGTGAGATATCTTCATATCTCTTGTCACTGGAGGTCTGCCAGTAATGGTACAATTCCCCTTTAAGCAACAATTTCTCTACTGGGAACCAGTTTGCCGTTGCCTTTGCTGTTATGTGGTCTATCCCCTGTGATTTGCCGCTTTTGAATATACTGTGGGTATATGAACCCGAACATACTGCCGAAAAGTTGTCTGATGGGGTGAACTCCATATCTGCACTGCAACTGACGCCCTCTGTATCATATTGGTAATACTCCCCCTGCAAATATTGTTCTGCTCGGTTCAAGGAGTACTCAAATCCCCCCTTCAACGAGAACACATTGCCAAATAGTTTCTTCACATTGGCTCCAACTGAAAATCTCCTGTTATCGGTCCCTTCATCTATATAAGTTACAAGCGTGTAATCCTGCAGATACATATCCTGTTGTGCAACACTGGAATGGAAAACATTGTATGACACATTAAGGTTCCAGAATATCATACTTGCAAAACTGCTGTGTGACAATGACAAATTGTAGAATTGGGAGATTCTCTCCGGTACCGCATCATATTTGTAAAGATTCCTGTATCCGGTGTATATATATCCTTTTCCCATAGTTCCAATTCCGCCCACACTGTTGCTTATGCTTGCCCTGCCCTTAATTGCAAGAGAAGTGGAAAGATTATGCTCTGCATATACAGAAGGGGCATAAATCAAATACATCCTGCTGTCTCCATCCAGGAAATCGCCCCTTAGTGCCAAAGGTGCACCAAAATCAATTTTGGTTTTCCGGTATTTCATAAAATAGGATACATCCGCATATGGCTGTACCATAAAAAGATGCAGGTTATTGTACATGGAATCTATATGTGGTGTAACTATAGATTCATATCCGTTATATTCCGCCTTTACACCTGGAGTAAAGGTAAATGTTCCGTTTCCCATCTGTCTGGAAAATGAAGAGTAGACATTGGCCCTTGCGTTGTCTGTATAGAAGTCCTGTACAACTTCATTTCCCCCGAACAAGGAACTTATATTATCTGAAAGCACAACCATAGACTGGTTTTGTCGGGAATAATGCATATCAACATTCAATTTCCGGACTTTTGAATTTTTCTTCCCGACAATTGACAGTTTGTTTTCTGCAATGAAATTTGGCAAATCATAATCCTGCACATAGCCTCCCTGCAAACTTTTACGCACACTTCCTGCCTCATTGAAAAGGGCTTTTATTGAGAATACATTCTCCACGTACTTTTGTTTGCCGTTGAATGTGTAGGTTATCTCACCTTCCAGCAGTTTGTCTGAGCGTTTGCGCAACATACTGTCAGCAATGACAACAGGCTCCATATCTGCCGGAGTAACTACAGACTTTGTATACACTTCATCCCGTCTGATATCTGAAAAGAATACTACATTCTGGCGTAATGCGGCATCCGCAGAAAGCTTGTTCAAATTGTTCACAGAAACTGCATTGGATTTGTTGTTGTAATAGTAGTTTTTGGGAACAGGGAGATTAACACTGTTCACAGGAAACAGATCTTCCAGTCCTCCCCCCTGGATTTCCGATAGTCTATATGCTCCAGGCTGCAGATTCTGGGTTCTTGTTTCCATTATTATATCTTCGCCGGAGTTGTCGGTCTTGGCAATTGCCATAGTCTGCCGGCCACTGCCAAAGTTCATTGCCGTTACCTTCCCCTGGTATAATATATCGGGAAGCCCTATATGTCCTCCTATAGTCCAGATCCACCTGTTTTTTGCCTTCTCTTTCAGTTTTATGTTCAAGGCTGCCTGATTGCTCTTTACAAGCCCCTCCAGTGCCCTGATTGGCTGGTGCTCATAATATACACTTACCGCAGAGATATCTTCAGGTCGTATATTCTTTATGGCCAGGCCATAACGGCCTCCCAACAAATCCATATCCTCTATATAGACCTTGTTCACATTAACGCCCTGGACCTTTACTTGTCCTGTGGTTGTAACCTGTACGTGTGGCAGACGGTTGAGAACCTCTTGCAGGGAATTGTCCTCTTTTCTTACAAATGTATTGGCATCGTATGTTACGGTATCCCCGGCAACCTTAATTGTAACAGGTTTTACTGTAATGGTTGGCAACTGTAAATTCTCCTCCTCCAGAACAACATCCTTCACAAGTGTTGTTGCCCCTTTCATATCTACCCGTAGAGAGGTTCTTTTATACCCCATCAGATAAAAATCCAGATTTGTGAAACTCCCGGGTATTTTAAGGTCATATGCACCATTGTCTTGTGCAATTGCATATGAGATAACCTTGTCGTTATTGTAGACTGTGACTATTGCACCGGGCAAAGGATTGCCCGCAACATCAGAGATATTGCCGCTTACCCTTGTCTGAGACAAAGCATGGAAACAGAAAAGGGTACAGATTATCAATAATAGCACTCTTTTCATAGCCGGTGTTTATTTTATCAGGTATATAGGAATATAGTACCTCTTTTTGGGTGGTGCTGTAGAAGATGATGAAATGACGTTAAAATATATTTTCTCAAATTTTTGATGATCTGTTTCTGCCATACGTTCAGCCCTTAGCAGATCTTTTATTTTCATCTCTCTAACATCCTTATTGTCTGCCGGCAAAAAGACTCTATATGGTTCAGCCAACTGCCCTACATTTTCACAAGTGAATTTGAAATACCCGTTAGAGTCATTTGCCTGCATTACAAGCCCAGGCAATCCCCATAATAACCAAGGTCCGTCATTTACAGGTATCTGTGGTGCGTACCATACCTCCCATAACCTCCCTGCAACAGTTGCTGCTGCCTTATGACACAGATAACCATTTATGGTAAGTGTATCCTGCTCCAATTTCCACTGTGGCATTTCCAAATCTTCAACTGCTCTGTAGAAATTTATCATCAACTTGTTTGTATAATGATATTTGCCCTCCACAAATCTCTTGTCAAGATTCCAATTCACTCCTCTCGGAAGAGGCCTGATTTGCTCCACCACCTCCATCCAATGCATGCCTTCTGCAAACAGCGCTTTTGATACAGAATCTCTGTATTGGTTCGCCCTGCTGTAAAAATAAGAATGCCCGCTCTTGCAAATATCCAAAAAGTATGTATCCTTGTAATATCCTGTTTTGGTAGAATCTTTCTTAAACCTATAGGTATATTCAGCTCTGTAATATGCAGTATTATCCAGAATTTCCTGGGCAGATGAACTTATATGAAATACGCCCAAAAAAAGAATTGCAAATAAGGTCTTTTTCATAGTCTGTAATCTTTAAGTCAATAATTAACTATAAGGTTGCTGAGAATGAAAAAATGGAAGTCACCACAACCATTGGCAAGATATGAAAATAATTGCATTTTCGCAAGCCTGATAATTATACTATAGCCCCTATCGGGATGATTTTAAAATAATTTTATTATTTTTGTACCCGATAAGGATGATTTTATATCCATTTGTTTTGAATTGTACCCGAAAGGGATAATAGATTGCGTATGAAAATAGATGAGTATATAAGGAAAAAGCGTAAACTCCTTAATCTTACACAGCAGGAACTTGCAGAGAGAGCAGGGGTTGGTTATAGGTTTATTAGGGAACTCGAAAACGGGAAACCTACTGTGAGGATGGATAAAGTGAATCAAGTGTTGTTATTGTTTGGAGAAGAACTTCAACCTGGTAAAATAAAAGATAATCTATGAAACGGGCAAAAATATATATAGATGATATTTTTTGTGGAATACTTACTGAAGGTCCAGACGGCTATGGATTCAAATATACACCTGAATATCTGGCTATGAATAATGCAAAACCTGTAAGTCCTACAATGCCTCTCCAGAACGAGGAGTATGAGAAGGAAATAATGTTCCCGGTTTTTGACGGGCTGATTCCTGAAGGCTGGATGCTTGATATAGTGCATAATACGTGGAAAATAGATCCAAGGGACAGAATGTCTTTGCTGTTGGCATGCTGTAAGGATTGTATAGGTAATATTAGTGTAAGAAGCTATGATGATTGAAATGGAAAACAAGTGTTTATATTGTTATAGAGAATTAAAGAAGGGGGAGGCAGGATATCATGCTTCGTGCGCTTCCAAACTGTTTGGGAGCACAAAGGCACCCGTAATGCCATACTCCAGAAACAATATTGGAGATCTCGCACTTGAGATTCTGAAGTCAAGGACATCCGTTACAGGTGTACAGCCCAAGTTATCATTGGATATAAATAAAGGTGCAAAGAATGAACCCGACCGCCTTACAATTGTGGGGCTATGGGGTAATTACATACTTAAGCCGCAAAGCCCAAAATTCAATTCTTTGCCAGAATTGGAGGATCTTACAATGAAGATGGCTTCTGCAGCAAAAATTGAAACGGCTGTACATGGTCTGATACGGATGTCAGACGGTGAGTTGGCCTATATTACCAAAAGGATGGACAGGAAAAGCAATGGCGCCAAAATTTCAATGCTGGATATGTGCCAATTGAGCAACAGACTCACAGAGCATAAGTATCTGGGGACATATACACAGTTGGCAGACATAATAAAAAGATATTCTGCAGTTCCTGTTTTGGATATACAGCGCTATTGGGAAATAGTCATTTTCTCATGGATTACCGGTAATTCCGATATGCACTGCAAAAATTTCTCCCTTATGGAAAGGGACGGGATAGGTTATACTTTATCTCCCGCTTATGATTTGCTTGCTGTTCTATTGACAGGAATAGATGACAAAGATGAACTTGCCATGCCATTGACGGGATATAACTTTGAAAGCGACAAGAGTTTCTTGGGCTATAACAGAGCATCTTTTTTGGAAGCTATGGCCATTAGCGGGATAGACTCCGTAATAGCCAATAAACTTATTGGCAGGATGATAAAAAACAGAAGTAAATGGTTTGAATTGATAGAAAGTTCATTCTTGTCATTATCTTTAAAATATGCATATAAAGAGTTGATTGACGACAGGATAGAAAAATTGGGCTGAGATTGATATAAAGCAACAGGTTGGCCGCTGGCCAACCTGTTGCTTTATATCACCTCAACATCATTCATCTGCATCCACCCCTGTCTTCCGTCCGAGATCTCTATGCGGCACCATTTGCCGGCCTCTTCCAGAATTTCAACCTTTGAGCCTTCATGCAGGATGAACAGGTTGTTTCCCGTAGCATTTGGGGCACTCTTCACATTGCTCACCGGCACCATTACAATGGCTTCATCCTCACTGTTGGCATTTGCCCTCAGATTGGCTGCAAAAATTACTGCAAAGATTGCAAAGAGGAACACAATGCAGGCCATTACAAAAGAGAACTTGCGCTGGCCGGTTGTAGGGGCAAACTTGAACAGCAGCATAAGCAGTGCAACAACCGCAAACAGTGCCACCGAAACATATGCCCATCCGTTTGATGAAATCATATTGCGTATCTCCTTTATCCAGGTGGAAAGGATGAACTCCGGCACCACCTCTATTTTGTCAAGTGTCTGCAACCTTGCAATCTGCAGGTTTGTCTTTGCATCCTCCCCGGCAGGATTGAGCTTAAGGGCCTTCTCATAATAGAGGATTGCCTTGCCCATACTGCCTGTCTTGTAATATGCATTGCCTATATTATAGTACAATTTGTATGAATGCACCCCGTTCTCCTCTATCTTAAGGTAATCATTGAGGGCTGTCTCATACTGCCCCATAGAGTAGGCATCATTTGCACTGTTCCACAACAGGCCGTTGCTGTTGGCGCTAAGGTTAACAGCAATCATAAGGCACAATGCCACAAAAACATATTTTATCTTATGGTTCATATTACAACTCTCCCTCCAAATTAGATATTACCGCTATTGCCTTTGCATACTGGGCAGACATCTCCCCTGCCCCGCCGTCCATAGAGTAACGGGCCATCTCGCAATCCTCAAGCAACTGCATGAACTCCTCTATATTGCCCTTAGAAACCTTCTTGGCCTCCATTGTCTCCTTAATGGTATCGCGCTGCATATCCGCAAACTGTATGGCCAGTTTGTCACTTATATATCCAAGCAGTGCCTTGTGCATCTCTTCATAGAATGGTGAGCGCAAATTCTGCTGCATATACTGTTCGGCAAGTTTCAATCTCTTCCTTGCAACCTTGTTGGCCTTCCTGTTCCTGGTTCTCACCACATCGCCACGGAGTTTTGCCCTCCTGCGCAGGAACTGGTATACCGCCGCATAAGCAGCAACTATAAGGGCCAGCACCACAAAATAGAGCACACTGCCCACAAAGAACCTCCCTTTGGCAGAGAAGCCTGCACCACCCTGCAGGATATACCTTATATCCTCGCCCAGAGAAGCCACAGCCTGTTTTGAAACACCCTGTATAAGGCTGCCGCCAGAAACCACATTGTCACCTTTTGTAACTTTAACTGCAACAGGAAGGCTCTTGAGCGTTACATACCTGTTTGACTTTACATCATAGTAACTGTACTCAACCGGAGGTATCTCAAACACACCCTCGCTTCTTGGTATGAACGGGTACTCAAAAGTCTTGCTCCCCTGTATGCCGTTCACTCCATACGAATAGTTGTTGGAGGTCTTCATATCATACAGTTCAAAATCTGCAGGCAGTTCCACCTTTGGAGCCTCTATAAGGTTAAGGTTGCCGCTGCCTTTTACAGTTACAACAAGAGAACCAGCCTCGTGAGCCTTAACGCTGTCCCTGCTCAATTTCACATCAAGTGAGAACTCTCCCACACCCTGTCCGAACGATGCCGGCGCACCTGCCGGAAGCGATGATACCTTTATGGTTGCCTGGCCGGAATTTATCCTCTTCTTTACAATCTGGTATCCCGAATCAAAGAAATCGTCAAAGATGGAGCGTCCGCCGCTTGGGGTTGTCCTCACCTGCACCTGGCATATCATCTCCGCAGGTTTTACGGTTACATCACCTGTCTGCTGCGGCAAGAGCATATATTTACGGAGTACAGCAGAATTATATATCTGGCCGTCCACATTCTCCCTTACAAAATTTATGTTCTGCGGGGTCTCAATCTCCTGACTCCAGAAACCGTCAAATACAGGGAAGCGGATATCCTCAAAACCCGCAATAGGAACCCTGGTATAAAGTTTGAGTGTGGCAATTATAGGCTCACCCTTCACAACTTTGGTTTTGCTGAAAGAGAGTTTCAGGAACACATCCTTTGCAGAAATTTCCCCCTGGGAACTTCTCTGCCCTGCCGGAGCATTGCCTGTAGCCTCAGCCTGGGAACTCTGCTGCCCACCCTGCTGGGCCTCACCCTTCACCACCTCAATGGAAATCTCCTTGGTTGTATATACTTTCTTCCCGATAGTGGCACTTGCTGGGGAAATCTTTGCAATCCCCTCCCCTGTAGGCCTCAGGATGAATGTATAACTTATCTCCAGCCGCTCTGTCCTCTGGCCGTTGATTATCTGGGTGCTCTGCATCCTGGATGGCGACGGACCCGCCAGAATCTCCGCACCTGTAACTGTAGGGTTTACAAAATCCGAGATCTCCCCGTCTGCAGTATACACTACCCTGAAAATCTCATCCGCTCCAACTACCCTTGGGGCATCAACCGTAAAAGTGTTCTGGGCAAAAGCGCTGCCGCCCACAAAGAGCATCAGCAATAGAAGCACCTTTCTCAAATATCTCATATACACAAATTTTAATCTCTTTTAAGTAAAACTACCAGTTCTTCTCCTTCTGTTTCGATTTAAGGGCCTTTGCCTTCTCCTCCTTCACCTTCTCCTGTGTCTGGTTCTCCTTCTCCTGCATTGCCTGCAGCATCTGCTCCGCAGCCTGAGGTGTTATCTTAGGCTGGTTGCCGTTCTGCGGCTGGTCCTGCTTGTCATTCTGATCTTTGTCGGGATTATTCTTGTTGTCCTGGTTCTGATCATTATTCTGGTCCTGCTTGTCCTGATTCTGGTCCTGGTTCTGGTTCTGCTGGTCCTGGTTGTTCTGCTGATCCTGGTTCTGGTTCTGTTGCTGTTGCTGCTGGTTCTGGTCCTGATTCTGCTGGTCCTCCAGTTTCTTCTTTGCGTAGATATAGTTCTCGCGTGTAAGATCATCTGCAGGGTTCCGCCTCAGGGCATTCTTGTATGCATCCACAGCCTCCTGATACCTCTTCTGTGCAAGGAACGAGTTGCCAAGGTTATGGTAATAGTCAGACGGAAGGGTGTTCTTCCCAACCTCCACCGAACCTTTTTCCCAATCCACATTCTGCTGCACTCTGGAGATGGAGTCCCCAAGTTTCGCATAAATGAGTTCTGCATTTGCAGCATCCTCCTGCTGCATAAGGGTGTTGGCCAGATTGTAGTTTCCTGCCACAGAAAGTGAATCTTTTATAAGGGCCTTGCGGTACTCAACCTCAGCCTCCTTGTAATTGCCCTCCTTAAAGAACCTGTTGCCCTTGCGCACCTCCTTGCGGTCTGTCTGGGCATATGCCGATGCCACAGAGAAACCAAGCAGCAGCGCCACTGCAAACATTTTCTTTGCAACCCTGCGGTTGCCCACAAGGAACTCCAGCAACAAAAATACCAACGCTATAGCAAAGAAATACATATACTGCTCTTCAAAATCTTCAAAAACAACAGACTTGAACTGCTGCTCCTGCAACTGTTTGAGTTCATCAATTATTGGATTGAGGCCGAACTCGGCATTTCCGGCGCGAATATACGCACCCTCACCTGCCGCTGCAACTTCTTCCAGAATTTTTTCATCCAGTTTTGTTACAACTATGTTCCCCTCCCTGTCTTTCATAAGTTCCCCGTCCGGACCATAAGGGATAGGCTTGCCCTCCGGTGAGCCAACTCCAATGCAGAATACCCTTATTCCCACCTCTGCAGCCATACGGGCCGCCTCTACAGGGTCATCCTCGTGGTTCTCGCCATCTGTAATGAGTATTATTGCCTTGTTGTCTTCCTGCATCTGGGCCTCGCTGCTGAAACTCTTTATGGCGGTGTTTATGGCATCGCCCAGCGCGGTTCCCTGCACCGGAACAGATTCGGTTCCAATGGTATTGAGGAATATCTTGGCCGAAACATAGTCTGTAGTTATAGGCAACTGTACAAAAGACTGCCCTGCAAATACTATGAGTCCTATACGGTCTCCGTGGAGTTTGTCCACAAGACGCGAAATGGCAAGTTTTGCCCTCTCAAGCCTGTTTGGGGAGTAATCCTGTGCAAGCATTGAGTTGGAGACATCCAATGCAATCATTATCTCCGCCCCCTTGCGGTTGCTCTCCTTAATCTTTGCCCCCATCTGCGGCCTTGCAAGGCCTATGGCAAAGAAGAACCAGGCAACTGCAAAAAACGAAACCCTCACCCATCCTTTTGCCTTTGAACGGGTTGGCATAAGTGCCGCCATAAGCTGAGGCGAACCTATTTTTGCAATTTTCCTGTTCCTGCCCCTGCGGAAAAGGGCATATCCCACAAAAAAGAACGGGATAAGAAGTATAAGCAATAAATATTGTGCCTGTGCAAAATGTATCATCTCAAAATCCTTTTTCTCTTTCCGTTAAAAAGCATAGGATCAATCCGGAATCTGCTTTGTTACAAACATCCTAAGGAGAAGTTCCAGCACAAGTGCCGCAAGTGCCGCAAGTGCAAAGTTCATGAAGAGTTCCTTATAGATAGGGAAACTGTCTACAAGGGTCTTGTTCTTCTCCATCTTGTTTATCTCACCGTAAATCTCCAGCAGTTTGGAGTTGTCTGTAGCCCTGAAATATTTGCCGTCTGTCTCCTGTGCAATATCCTGCAGAAGCGGCTCATCTATCTGCACCTCAACCTGCTGTATGTCTATACCGAACGGGGTCATTACCGGATACGGTGCAGTACCCTCTGCACCTACACCAATGGTATACACCCTTATGCCGTAAGTTTTGGCAATCTCTGCAGCCATCTGGGGTGAAATCTCACCTGAGTTGTTCACACCGTCTGTAAGGAGGATCACCACACGGCTCTTTGCCTGTGAATCCTTCAGCCTTGCCACAGCGGTTGCCAGTCCGTTTCCTATGGCTGTTCCATCTTCAATTATGCCGCACTCAATCTCCTTAAGCAGGTTTATGAGGGTTGCCCTGTCTGTTGTAAGGGGTGACTGTGTATAACTCTCCCCTGCAAACACCACAACTCCTATCCTGTCCGAAGGCCTCTCTGCAATGAACTGTATTGCAATGTCCTTTGCAGCTCCAATTCTGTCGGGATTAAAATCCCTTGCCAGCATACTGGTAGAGACGTCAAGTGCCAGAACTATATCTATACCCTCCGTGTCTATCCTCTCAAAACTGGAAGATGACCTTGGGCGTGCAATGGCCACAATAATTGCGGCAAGAGCCACAATCCTTAGTATGAACGGCAGATGCCTTGCAGCCTTCTTCACACCCCCTCCGCTGTATTTCCACGGAGCAACGGAAGAAACCAGCAGGTAAGGCCTGCGCCCCTTTGCTTCCCGATAGATATAAATTGCAACTACAGGGACAAGCAGCAGCAGGAGCCATAATAAATTGGGATATTCAAAAAACATAACTACTTCTCCTCCTTTTGTTTATCTTCCTCCAGAGTCTGTTCGAATGTGGAGTTCACAAACCTTACAGCCACCGGAATGGCCTCTTCATTCTCGTGCACCTGAGGTATATATTTTGCAAACTTCACAAGGTCTGCAGTCTTGAAGAGTTCATCCAGTTCCCCGTATTGCTTCTCTTCAATTGATTTATCCTTCAGGCTCTCCATAATTTCACCCGAAGTCTTCTCCATTGCGCTTACATTGTACCTTGCCTCAATGTACTCCCTCAATGTATCTGTAATGCCGGTATAGAAGAGTTTCTCCTTGCCGTTCTGCCACAATTTTTCGCTGCGGAGTTTGTCCAGAGCCCTTAGGGCAATGATATGAGGAGGATCCTTTACAACAGGTTTTCCAAAGAAATCCCTGTTCTCCCTCCTGTATTTTATGTATCTGTACAGCAGATATGCCGCTGCAATTACAAACAGGCCAAGGAGAATCCAAGGCAATACCTCCTTGAATGTGAGCGGATACCTCATCTGCCCCTTTATGGGATGCATTGTAAAGTTTGCGGTGTCTATCTGTATATTGGTTACATCAAGGAAAGGGGAATCCAGATATATTGTATCACCCTGCGGGGTAAGCGCCACCATAAGGGGCAACTTGTAGTAGCCGCTGTCAAATGATGTAAGGAGCAGCCTGGCCTCCAGTTCCTTTATGCCGTTCTTTATGGAAAGGGTATCAAGCCTGAAGTCGCGCACAACGTCTACAGGGGCCTGCTCCGCCTCCACAACTGCAGCATATGGGAGGAATGCTATCTCCTGCTGCTGCGGCATTGCCATAACCGTGCTCCACACAACCTGCTCACCCACAAGGATTGAGTCTTTGGAGAGTGAAGAACTCTTCACCTCAAGCCACTGGGGCAGCGATATTGGAATCATCTGTTCCTGTGCGTGGAGAATCCCCCCTCCACAGAAGAGAAGCACCGCCAAAAATATCTTTGCAAAATGTCTCATCAGTTTCACTCTAAATTATCTGCTCTTGAAAAGGGAAATGAGCCCCTTTACATAATCGTCGCTTGTGCTTATGTTCACACTGTCCACCTTGAACTTGTTGAAAAGGCTCTTTGCCTCCCTCAACACCCCGGTACTCCAGTTGTTGTAATGCTCCCTTACAGCCTTGCTTGATGTATCCACCCACAACTGCTCGCCGGTCTCGGCATCACACACCCTTACAAGCCCCACATCCGGAATCTCCCTTTCACGCGGGTCATAGATGTTTATTACGGAGAGGTCGTGCCTGTTTACTGCAATCTTAAGGGCCTCCTCATAGTTTGGCCTGCTCTGCTGGTCCACATCCATAAGGTCCGAGAGGAGGAACGCGGTGCATTTCCTCTTTATGGCATTGGTAAGGAACCTCAACGCCTCGGAGATGTCTGTCCCCTGTGTCTGCGGCCTGAACTCCAACAGTTCCCTTATTATCCTAAGCAGATGGCTCCTTCCCTTCTTTGGAGGGATGAACTTCTCCACCTTTGAACTGAAGAACAGGGCTCCCACTTTGTCATTGTTTGCAGATGCGGAAAATGCAAGCACCGCCGCAATCTCTGCAAGCAGTTCCCTCTTGGTCTTTGTGGTTGTACCAAATATGCCGGATGCACTTACATCAATAAGGAGTACAACTGTCATCTCCCTCTCCTCCTCAAACACCTTCACATATGGAGAGCGGAGGCGGGCTGTTACATTCCAGTCCATATTCCTCACATCATCCCCAAACTGGTACTCCCTTACCTCGCTGAAGGCCATACCACGCCCCTTGAAGGCAGAATGGTACTCTCCGGCAAAGATCTGGTGGGAGAGGGATTTTGTCTTTATCTCTATCTTCCTTACTTTTTTCAGCAACTCATTATCCATTGCAAATCCTCCGCACGCTGTTATGGAACCTCAACTGTATTTATTATATCTGTAATGATATTCTCTGTGGTAATATTCTCCGCCTCAGCCTCATATGTAAGACCTATCCTGTGTCTGAGCACCTCATAGCATACGGCCCTCACATCCTCAGGAATCACATAACCCCTTCTCTTTATGAAAGCATATGCCTTTGAAGCCATTGCCAGAGAAATGCTGGCACGTGGTGATGCTCCGTACTGGATAAGGTCCTTCAATTTGCCAAGGCCATACTCCTCTGGTGTTCTGGTAGCATATACTATATCCACAATGTATTTCTCAATCTTCTCATCCATATACACATCCTTCACAACCTCACGTGCCCTTACTATATCTTCAGGCTTGAGTACTGCCGATGCTTTCGGGAACTCCCTTGCATTGTGCATCTTAATGATGAGTTTCTCCTCCTCCTTCTTCGGATAACTTACAACAACCTTAAGCATAAAACGGTCTACCTGTGCCTCAGGAAGCGGATATGTACCCTCCTGCTCAACAGGGTTCTGGGTTGCCATTACAAGGAAAGGCTTTGGAAGTTTATATGTGTTGTCACCTATGGTAACCTGTCTCTCCTGCATTGCCTCAAGAAGGGCAGACTGTACTTTTGCAGGGGAACGGTTTATCTCATCCGCAAGTACAAAGTTTGCAAAGATTGGTCCCTGCTTAACCTGGAACTGCTCGCTCTTCTGGCTGTAAATCATTGTTCCTATAACATCTGCAGGGAGAAGGTCAGGAGTAAACTGAATCCTGTTGAACTTTGCATCCACTATGTTTGCAAGAGTGTTTATGGCAAGGGTCTTTGCAAGTCCCGGCATACCCTCAAGCAGAATATGTCCGTCTGCAAGCAATCCTATAAGGAGATTCTCCACCAGGTGCTTCTGTCCAACAATCACCTTGTTCATCTCCATTGAAATGATATCCACAAAGGCACTCTCCTTCTGGATCCTCTCATTCAATTCCTTAATGTTAACAGTTTCCATATGAACCTTATATATTTTTAATTTTTATAATATTGTTCCAATTCACTAATTTTGCTGTTGTGCCAACAGGCCCATCCTTTGGGCGGCACCGCTTTTGCAACCTGCAAATTTACAATTTTTATGAGATATTTCATCTGTTTGTCTTACAACGGTTCTGCCTTCAGCGGCTGGCAGATACAGGAGAATGCCAACAGCGTACAGGCAGAACTCCAGAAAGCCCTTTCAACACTCCTCCGCCAACCCATAGAGGTTGTTGGAGCAGGGAGGACAGATGCCGGTGTAAATGCAAGGAACTACATAGCCCACTTCAACTATAACGGCAACATGCCGGACCAACCCCATACCATTTACAAATTGAATGCCATTCTACCAAAAGAGATAAGCATACACTCGATATGGCCGGTTGCTGAGGATATGCACGCCCGTTTCAGTGCCACAAGCAGAACTTACAAATACTATATACATACAGAAAAAGACCCGTTTTGTTCTCAATTTTCTTACTTTGTTCCGGCCCGCAAACTGAACATTGAAAAAATGAATGAGGCCTGCCGGTATTTCCTGGGAGAACAAGACTTCAGCAGTCTGGAAAAAGTGAACGGAGGAAACAAGACCTCCATCTGCAATGTGACATATGCCCGTTGGGAACCGTTTTATCCCAACAATGCCGGTGCCCCGGGAACCGCCGGTGCATCAGGAACAACCTCAGCCACAGGAACCTCCGGTATCTTGGGAACTGCTGAAACACAGGGAACCGCCGGTGCATCAGGGACATCAAATGCTCCTGAGCCCACACACTACGTATTCACCGTTACCGCCAACCGCTTCCTGCGCAATATGGTAAGGGCAATGGTAGGCTCGCTGCTTGAAGTTGGCTCCGGCAAAAGGGAACCCGAATGGATAAAACAGATGCTGAAGCAGAAGAACCGAAGCGCAGCAGGCCACTCCGTTCCCGGCAATGCCCTGTTCCTGGTAGATGTAGGATACCCCGAAGAGGCCACAAGACCTCGCACACCAAGAGGTTAGTCACGTCTACCCCCTCAGAAACTCGTACAAGCCACATTGCCTCACTTAACCTCAACATAAAACCGGAGGTTAAGCGAGCATACCACCGATACAAAGCATATATGCAGGGTGTAGTCTCTTAACCTCTTGGGCACCTCGTGGTCACCTCGTGGGCGCCTCAACAATCCACCAATTACTTAAGTTTGAAAACATATGTGATTGTCCCCTCCTGCACTACATCTGCAGCGGCACTCACATTGAACTGTGCCTTCAGGGCCGCCTCTTTGGCAGCCTCCCAGAGGGTCTTGTCCTGAACCGTTGTGCCAGCAACACCCGGAGTTGCACCCACAACCTTTCCATATTGGTCTACAAGAATCCTTACAACAACTTTCCCCGCCTTGTTTACAGTATATTCAGGGAACGGGAGCGCACCAACCGTATTCCTCCCTTGCAGACGTGCTGTAGGCATTCCATCGGTATCCCCCACCCTTGTGTTGCCCTGCGGATGTCCGGCTGCCAATGCATCCGAAACCCTCTGGGCTGTCTGAGGGGCAAGTGTATCCTTTTTCTTGGATCCTGCAGCCGAAAAGAGAGCCCTCTTGTCTATAGGTTTTGGCCTCGGCGGTTCAGGTTTTGCCACATCCCCTTCATTCCCCATGGTTGTCTCCTGGGGCTGCACTGGTTTCTGTCCCACCTCCTGTGCCTGTGCCTGCTGCACCAGCCTCACCTCCTCTTCAGGGGTTGCAACTTGTGCCTTAGGCTCATTCCCCGCCTTCACCTCAATGGGTTTTGGAGGCTCGGGCTGCACCTGGGGTTCTGTAAAATCCAGAAGTATTATGGAATTGTCGGGAAGAGAATATTCAGGTTCAAGGGCCACATTAAGAAAAACAAAAAACAGGGCTGCGTGTGCTGCAACGGTAAAAAGGAGACCAACCCTGCGGCCAGCCCTTTCGTTTTTTCTGTTGCTCTGTTCAGTCCTGTTCATAATGCACAAATTTCAGCCATTGCCAAGGCAATAACTGTGCCGTTCCACTACTCCGGAGAGGTGGCCAGAATCACCTTGTACTTGTTGCGCTTGCCTATATTCATCATATTCACAACCTGCTCAATTGGAACAGTCTTGTCTGCATATATGGAGAATGTAGGATCATCACTCTCCTGCAGCAATTCCTGCAGGCGCGGCTCTATCTCATCAACCCTCACCGGCTTCTTGTTTCCGTTTATATGGAATGAGAAAGTGTTCTTGTCTGTATAATGCTTTATGGAAACACTCACCTGCTGCTTTGCCGATATCTGGTTTGTGCTCTTTGGAAGGAGCAGTTTAAGGGCATTGGGATTTATAAGTGTAGATGTAACCAGGAAGAAAATGAGCAGCAGGAACACTATATCTGTCATTGAAGACATACTGAACCCAGCCTCTGCCTTAGCCCTCTGTTTGATTGCCATAACTCTCTGTTTTAAATGTTATTGTCTTCCCGCAGGCTCGTGCAGCATATCCATAAACTCCACAGTTGTATTCTGCATCTTGAACACCACATCAGAAACCTGAGCTGTAAGGAAATTGTACCCGAAGTATGCCATAATACCCACAATAAGACCGGCAACAGTAGTAACCATTGCAGTATATATTCCTCCCGACAGCAAAGTGATGTCTATATTGCTCCCCGCCTGGGCCATATTGAAGAAGGCCTGCACCATACCCATAACTGTACCAAGGAATCCTATCATAGGGGCACCACCGGCAATTGTTGCAAGCATAGGGAGCCCTTTCTCAAGACGGGCAACCTCCACATTTCCCATATTCTCCACAGCAGTCTGGATATCCTGCAGCGGACGGCCCATCCTCTCTATGCCTTTCTCTACAAGCCTTGCCACAGGGGTATCTGTCTGCTGGCACAATGCAACTGCAGACTTCACCTTTCCGTTATGTACAAAGTCACGTATGTCCTTCATGAAATTGGGATCAATCTTGGTTGCCTTCCTTATTGCCCACCATTTCATTCCAAACAGGTAAATTGTAATTATGGAAAGGATGAAAAGGGGAATCATAAGCCAGCCCCCTTTGAATGCCATATCAATGAGTGAAAAATTCAGTTCCTGCGCTGCAACAGCCTCTGCTGCCACATCTGCCTGTAAAAGTGTAAATAGCATAATGTTCATTTTTTAACGGGCACAAATGTAATGATAATTAAGATAACGGAGAAATTGTTGCACCATAAATTCTACTCGTAGCGGAGGGCCTCAATAGGGTCCAGCCTGGAGGCCTTTACAGCCGGAAGATAACCGCTTGCAACCCCCACAAACAGACAAACCACAATTGCTGCAAACATCCACAGCCACGGAATTATGAACGGCGCACCCATTGCCGCTGCAACAATGTTGCCAATCAGTATTCCGGCTACAATTCCTGCAGCACACCCTATCTGGCTTATGGCCACAGACTCTATCAGGAACTGCTCCTTTATGGTTTTGGAAGAGGCTCCCAACGCCTTTCTGGTACCTATCTCCCTTGTCCTCTCCTTAACTGAAACCAGCATTATGTTCATAAGTCCCACAGCCGCCCCCAGAAGGGTAATGAGTCCTATCACCGCAGAAACAACGGTTATCACCCCCATAACCTCAGAGAGTTCTGTAATCATTGCCTCACTGCTGCTTATCCTGAAGTCAGTTTCATCTATAGGGGAAAGCCTCCTTACTGCACGCATCACCTGCTCTGCCTTGCCCTGGTAATCCCCATCTGCATCAAACTCCATTGGCACCACCCCTATTGTAAACGAACTGTTCTCCCCCATAAAATACCCCCTTGCTGCAGGTATTGGAATTATCACGTGACTGTCTGCACTTCCTCCGAATGCACCGCCCACAGACTCCAGCACCCCCACAATTTCAAACCTCACCCCCTGAACGGAAATTATCTTCCCCAAAGGCTCCTCATTGTTCTTGAAAAGTGTATTCACAATGCCGTTTCCCACCACGCATACAAAAGAGGAGGTCTTCATATCAGTCTCACCTATCCCTCTCCCTTTTGAAACCTGTGTATTTGTATATGTGAGGTAATTTTCATCCGCCGCAAACACTGTTGCTGTAGGATTGGTGCTCTCACCTTCATACTTTATTGTAGCATTTGAAACGGCCCTGGAATAAAGGGATACTGTACAGTTCTCCTTAAAATTCTCCTTGAACATCCTGGCCTGGGAATAGGTGATTGCCATAGCATTCCTCACACGTGGACGTATCCCACCCTCAACAGAGAAATACTTTGGCACTATAGAGAAAGATGTGGTGCCGAACTTTTCAAAACTGGAAAACACCTCCCTCTTGAGGGCATCCGTAGCTGTAAGGATCCCCACCAGAGATGTAATTCCCACCGCAATTATAGCAATTGTAAGGAGAGACCTTAGCCTGTTGCTCCTTATGGATTTCATTGCCACACTTATATTCTCCCTCACAAGAGGCGAAAAAAGAGATTTTATTTCCACGTCCGTTCCTCCACAAATTATTGGGTAAAAGTAGGAAAATCTGATAGATTAACATAACTTTGCGCCCTATTTTTACTTATATAGATGAGAAACAACACTAACAACAAACGTACCACCGGTACAAGAGGTACAGGACGTACAGGCGCACCAAGCGGCAGAAGAGCTTCATCTCCTGCAAAAGGTGCTGCGCAGGGAAGACCTGCAAGACGCTACTCAGCCGCAGAAGGCTCAGTTTATGGCTCAGTTGAAGAGAACTCAGCAAAGCGTAATTTTTCATCTGCAAGAGGAGGCAAATCCTTTGATAAACCATCAAGGGACAGCAGACCTGCAGGCAAATCATTCAGGGATGAGAAACCATTCGGCAAACCTTCATCGGGAAGATCATTTGACAAAGGGGGCAAAGGCAGCTTCCGCGGTGATAGGGATTTTGAAGAGAAGGGGAACAGAAGTTTCGCAGAGAGGGAGTTTACCGGAAAGAGGGCTTACGGTATGGTAGGCAAATCCCTTGAAGAGAGGAAGAACTACAGAGGCGTACAGAACTACACCCCTGCACAGCGTGCCCCTAAGGCAAAGGCTGATGAGGGTGTAAGGCTCAACAAATACATTGCAAACTCAGGTATCTGCTCAAGAAGGGAGGCAGATGACTATATAGTGGCAGGTCTTGTAAGTGTAAACGGCGTTACAATTACAGAACTCGGTACAAGGGTATACCCTAACGATGTTGTAAGGTTCAACGACGAGCGCATCAAAGGAGAGCAGAAAGTTTACATTGTAATGAACAAGCCCAAGGATTTTGTAACTACAATGAGCGACCCTCACGCAGAGCGCACCGTAATGCAGCTTGTAGAGGGCAAGTGCCAGGAGAGAGTTTACCCTGTAGGCAGACTGGACAAAGCCACCACAGGTGTGCTGCTCCTTACCAACGACGGCGAATTGGCAGACAAACTTACCCACCCTTCATTTGAGAAGAAGAAGATTTACCACGTGTTCCTTGACAAGAACTTCAAGCGTACAGATATGGATGCCCTTCTTGAGGGTATAAAACTTGAGGACGGCTTCATCCAGGCAGATGCCCTCTCATACATAGATGAGGACAAGGCTCAGGTTGGAGTTGAAATCCACTCCGGCAGGAACAGGATTGTAAGGAGAATGTTCGAGCACTTCGGTTACAAGGTGAAGAAACTCGACCGTGTATACTTTGCAGGCCTCACCAAGAAGAACCTCCGCAGAGGACAGTGGAGATTCCTTACAGACCTTGAGGTTTCAATGTTGAAAATGGGATCATTTGAGTAAAACTCCGCTGCAATTATGGAAATGGAAAACGGAATGGACCAGATAAACAAGGCTGGTTTTGTAAACATAATAGGCAATCCTAACGTGGGCAAATCCACCCTTATGAATGCCCTTGTTGGAGAGAAACTCTCCATTGTTACGGCCAAGGCCCAGACAACAAGGCACCGCATTATGGGTATTGTAAACGGCGAGGACTACCAGATTGTATTCTCCGACACTCCAGGTATCCTCAAGCCCAACTATATGCTCCAGGAGAGCATGATGGACTTTGTGGAGACAGCCATCGGCGATGCAGACATCATCCTCTATGTAACCGATGTCATTGAAAAAATGGACAAGAACATGGAGTATATAGAGAAGCTCAACAAAGTTGAGTGTCCGGTTATCATTGCCATAAACAAGATAGATGAAACCAAGCAGGAAAAAGTTATTGAACTTGTGGAGAAATGGCACGCAACCGTTCCAAAAGCGGAAATCCTTCCAATATCCGCACTCAACAAATTCAATATTGACCTACTCCTTGGCCGCCTTGTGGAACTGCTTCCAAAGCAGCACGCCTGGTACGACAGGGATGTCTTCACCGACAAATCGATGCGCTTCTTTGCATCTGAAATTATCCGTGAAAAAATCCTTCTCAACTACAACAAGGAGATCCCTTACTGCACAGAAGTGGTGATTGATGCATTTGAAGAAAATGAGGAGATCTACAACATCAGTGCAATAATAAACGTAATAAGGGAATCACAGAAAGGAATCATCATAGGCCCCAAAGGACTTGCCCTCAAGCGCGTAGGGACCCAGGCCCGCAAGGATATGGAAAAATTCTTTGAAAAGAAGGTATTCCTGAAGATGTTTGTAAAGGTTAACCCCAACTGGAGGGAAAGCAAAAAGGAACTCAAGAAGTTCGGCTACATATATTAAATGAAGAGGGCCACACAAGTGGCCCTCTTCATTTATTGTCTCTATAAATTATATCCTAAATCAACAGTCTTTTCAGCTCCTTCCTTAAAAGAAAAAACAATAGGATCATAAAACTCCTTTGAATAATAATGCTGAATACTTATAACATACTCCCCTTCTTTCATGCCAACTATTTCACAAATGCACTCCATAGGACAAGTACCACAATACGCTACACCTGTCAGATTCTCCTCCTTTAATGTGATTGTATTCCCTTCATTGCTGACAGACAGTTGAATCTTCGCACCACAATTGAATTCCCCCTTCCTGTGCACCATCAGCGTATTACCTCTTGCCTCCAAGGTAATGACATTTGCTATCGGATTTGCCACAGATTTTGTCTTGCTTTTATCAAGACAACCACTTGCTTCAGATTGCATGGCTATGCTCAACGAATTATGCTCAAGCTGTTCATCACTTTTATCGCATGCACAGAACAACACAACAAGAGTCATAGAAACGCATAGAAAAAATCTCAGAGTCTTCATAGGCTTTTCAATTTTTAGAATGGTTGAACGATATTTGCAAGATAAAAAAAAATCCTGTATTTGCAAATACAAGATTTTCTCATTTCCGTTCCAACTGGAATTTTTCCGTAAAATCCTTAATCTGTCCTCCCATCTTCTTTTCGCCGGTATTGTATATCCATTGGGCACAATTCAGATATATGTTCTCCCGCCGCTCCATAAGGGTATCTATAGATTGTGAAAGCTCCTCCTCAGATTTTCCGGTAAGCAGCGGCCTGCGGGAGTTGTTCTTTGTCAGACGTCCCAGAAGGACATCTTTAGGGCACTGGAGATACACGCACGATGTGCAGATTTTCACTACCTCCGCGCTTGGCGGATATGTTACCGTACCGCCACCAAGGGCCAGCACAAGTGTGTAAGGTTCTTTGGAATTCAGATAATTGTACTCCTCCACAATTTCTTTCAGGGAGGCAAACTCCTCCTGCCTGAACCACTCCTCCCCGTTTTTCTCAAAAATTGTGGAGATGCTCATGGCCCATTTGTCCTCTATGTAATCATCAAGATCTATGAACCTGCAGTTGCATGCCGCGGCAAGCCCCCTGCCAATGGTGCTTTTTCCACAACCCATAAAACCGCATAGAGTAATTATCATTTTCTTCCCGATAAAAATCAGCTAAAACAAAGTTGGCTCGTCAAATTCAACAGTGCTCCCCGGAGCAAACCCCTCTACCGGAGCATCTGCCCCCCCTTCATGACCTGCCGCTGCAGAATCCTCACCTTCCGGATTGCTGTCGGGAAGATTATCTTCATCCTCCTCTTTCTGCAGAGGCTCAATGAATTTCACACTTTGCACCTCAAATGCTGTGGCACGTTTTCCTTTTGCCTTGAAACCCTTCTTCCCTATGAATTCCTCCACATCAATTGCCTCTGCCTCCCTCTTTGCGTGCTTGCCGCCAAAGGTGATGAGGGCCTGCGGATGGAGGTCTTCGGAGAGTTCCACAAATCGGGAACCGGGTGCATCCGAGATGAAGAGTACAGGCATATTGTCATTAGGCTCAAACGAGAACCTCTTTATATAATGGAATCCTGTTTCACCGTCTATATATATTGCGCTGTAGGTCTTCTGGGAATCATATTTTTCCACCTTAAGGATATCCCCCTGGTAACGGTTGCTCAGATCAAAGTTGGTGGTGTAGAATGTGCCGTCCTTGCAGATTACCAGTATGCGGTCTCCGCTCTGGAACTCGCCAAGCAACAGGCCACGCGAATCTTCGTTCAGGCGGTTTATGTCTGTATCAAACCACACCGGTTTGCCTCCTATGGTGGATTTTCCTTTTGATTTCAACTGAACCTTGTGCAGCGGATTCCTTGAGAGGATATTTCCCATTGATGCCCTTCCCTTAACGGCCAACTCCGCAAAGTCATACTCAAAGATGAGTTTCTTGAGTTTTGGCCTTGGTTTGAGGAATACCTTAAGCACCTCCGCCTCTCCATTGGGGTTTGCAGAGAACCATACTATTGTGGAATCGGGCTTCCCTTGGGTAAGGTCATACCATTTGTCCCTTGTAACACTGGTTACAGAGAACCTCTTGGCATATACAGTTCCTGTTTTGCCGTCTGCAGAGTATTTGCCGTCCTTGTACACCACGTTGTAGATTGTACGGGCATCATTCTTCACAAACACCGCCGCATGCAAAATGTCTTTCCCTACAAATGCCTTGTTCTGCACTTTGGTTACAATATATTTTCCGTTCTTCAGGAACACAATTATATCATCAATATCCGAGCACTCGCACAGATATTCAGCATTCTCATCCTTCTTGAGGTCTGTACCCACAAAGCCTTCGGAACGGTTCACATAAAGTTTGGCATTTGCCACCACAACTTTTGTAGCCTCAATGGTTTCAAAGTTGCCTATCTCCGTAAGCCTTGGATATTTTGCACCGTATTTTTTCTTCAGTTTCCTGAAATATGAAATTGCATATTCCACAAGATGGGCCAGATTGTCCTTAACCACCTTCATCTCCTCCTCCAGTTTCAGAATCTTCTCATCCACCGCCTTAACGTCAAACTTGGATATCTTGCGCACCGGTTTCTCCACAAGTTTGAGAATGTCCTCCATTATTATTGGGCGGTGTACCAGATGCTGATATTCCAGCATCTTCTTGTGCACCTCCTCCAACTGGGCCTCCCAGGTCTTGGCCTCCTGCTCCAGGATACGGTACACCTTGTTCTCAAAGAATATCTTCTCCAGAGAGAAATAGTGCCACTCGTTCTCCAGTTCCGCCATCCTTATCTCAAGTTCGCGGCGCAGCAGTTCCTTTGTATAATCCGCACTGTATCTGAGGATTTCATCCACCCCAATGAAGTGCGGATGCTTGTCCATAATCACACAGGAGTTCGGTGATATGGATACCTCGCAATCTGTGAATGCATAAAGTGCGTCTATGGTTTTGTCGGGAGAAATGTCATTGTGCAGATGGATTACAATCTCAGCATTTGCTGCAGTGTTGTCATCCACCTTCTTTATCTTTATTTTCCCCTTGTCGTTTGCCTTAAGGATACTTTCAATGAGCACAGAGGTGCTCTTTCCAAAAGGTATCTCTGTGATTACAAGGGTTTTCTTGTCAAGTTTGGATATTTTGGCCCTCACCTTAACCGCTCCGCCACGCAGGCCGCGGTTGTATTTGCCGCAGTCTATCAGGCCGCCTGTAGGAAAATCGGGATACAGTTCAAACTCTTCCCCTTTGTAGTGGGCAATTGCAGCATCTATAACCTCGTTGAAGTTGTGCGGAAGAATTTTTGATGCCAGACCCACTGCAATACCCTCAACACCCTGCACCAGCAGGAGCGGGAATTTTACAGGTAGGTTCACAGGCTCCTGGTTCCTGCCGTCATAGGAGTTCATCCACTCTGTAGTCTTTGGATTGAAGACAACCTCTTTTGCAAACTCGCTCAGGCGTGCCTCAATGTAACGGGGAGCCGCTGCGCTGTCACCGGTAAGGATGTTTCCCCAGTTTCCCTGGCAATCTACCAGCAGGTCCTTCTGCCCCAACTGCACAAGTGCATCTCCAATGGAGGCATCACCATGCGGGTGATACTGCATTGTCTGTCCTATAATGTTGGCAACCTTGTTGTAACGGCCGTCATCTATATTCTTCATGGCGTGCATGATACGCCTCTGCACCGGCTTGAAGCCGTCAGAAATGTGCGGAACTGCACGTTCCAGAATTACATAAGATGCGTAATCCAGAAACCAGTCCTTGTACATTCCGGTAAGCTTGTACTTGTTCTCACCGTCCTGTATGAGTTTCCCGTACTTGCCGGTTCCCTCCTCCTGGCCTTCCAGAATCTCCTCTACAGCATCTTCCCTCTCTACAACTTCGTCTTCCTGCATGTTATATCCTTTTGCAATTTTTACCCTTTCGGGCAGGTTTCTATATGAAGTCTTCCCTGTTCCTGATATCCTTTATCCTCAGTTGCAGATTGGCAATTCCCCTGTAGTAGTTCTCTGCTATTGAATAGCAGATGTCCACCGGATTGCCCCCCTGCATATGGCTGAAATGCTCGCTCTTGTTGAACGCTATGGCAGAAATGTGCCTGTACGGCTCATCCTCCTGTATCAGTTCCAGTTTAAGGTGTCCGTTGTCGCTTCCAACCACCCTTCCGTTTCCGTTGTCGTACACGTTTTCAGTTACAAACACCGGAGAACTGTTGCCCGGGCCGAACGGCTGGAACTGCTTCAGAATCCTGAAGAATTTAGGGGTAATCTGCTTGAAGTCCAGGAATGAATCAATATTCACTATTGGGGTGAGTATCTCCTTGGTAATCTTCTGCGCCACATAATTCTCAAACCTCTCCGAGAACTCCGCCAGATTCTCCTCCTTAAGGGTCATTCCCGCAGCGTACATATGTCCGCCAAAGTTCTCCAGCAGGTCTGAACAACTCTCAATTGCCTCGTAAAGGTCAAAACCCGGAATGCTCCTTGCAGAACCGGTAACAAAACCGTTTGAATTGGTAAGAACAATTGTAGGCTTGTAATAAGCCTCAACAAGACGGCTTGCCACAATACCCACCACACCTTTGTGCCACTGGGAATTATATACTACAGTAGATTTCCTCTTCTCAAAATCGGGGGAATGCTTCACCATCTCAATTGCCTCTATGGTAATTTCACGGTCTACATTCTTCCTCTCGTTGTTATGGACATTAATCTCTTTTCCTATGTTCAGGGCATCCTCCTCCCTCCTTGAAGTGAGCAGGTCAACGGCCATCCTTCCGCTCTCCATCCTTCCTGCCGCATTTATCCTCGGCCCTATCTTGAACACTATGTCATCTATGGAAATTGTATGTTTCTCAAGGCCGCTCAGTTTTATCATAGAAAGAAGCCCCTTGCGTGGTGCCTCATTCAATTGTTTGAGGCCATAGAATGCAAGCACCCTGTTCTCTCCTTTCACAGACACAAGGTCTGTTGCAATGCTCACCGCAACCAGATCCAGCAGATGCACAATCTGCTCAAAAGGGATACCATATTTCTTCGCATAACCCTGCACCAGTTTGAATCCCACTCCGCATCCCGACAGATCATCAAACGGATAATGGCAGTCCTCCCTCTTCGGGTCCAGGATTGCCACGGCATCAGGGAGGGTTTCATCGGGAAGATGATGGTCACAAATGATGAAATCTATCCCTCTCTCCTTTGCATACTGCACCTTCTCAACCGCCTTTATGCCGCAATCCAATGCAATTATGAGGGTATATCCCCCCTCGTGGGCCCAGTCAATCCCCTTGTATGAAATGCCATACCCCTCATCATACCTTACAGGGATATAATACTCCAGATTGTCTGTAATTGTGCTCAAAAATGTATATACCAGGGAAACTGCAGATGTGCCGTCCACATCGTAGTCTCCATAAACGAGAATCTTCTCCTTGTTTTCAATAGCCTTGCGCACACGTGCCACTGCCTTGTCCATATCCTTCATCAGGAAAGGGTCGTGCAGCATGGAGAGGTCCGGCCTGAAGAATGTCCTGGCCTCCTCATACGTAGTAATGCCTCTCTGTACCAACAGATTGGCAAGCACGGGGTCTGTTCCCAACTCCTGGGCCAGACGGCGCACAGTTGCCGGATTTCCCGGCTCCTTCACTATCCACTTTCTGCCTATATTATTAATTTCCATAACACACAAAGGTAAGAATTTTATCTTTCTTCAACAATTTTTATTGTGACGTTGATATTATTTCCAATTTACTGATTATCACCTGTTTCCAAAATCAAATTTTCACAAAGGCCAATTACCGCATTTTTCAAGTGGTTTATAATAAGGAGTTTGGAAACAATGTCAACGTCAACAATAAAAAAACTGGTGGTTTTTTAAGTAAAAAAACACTATTTTTGTACGTTTTGTAAATTCCCGTAAAAATTGCCGGGAAGAAGTTACTCTGAATAATTAAAATAGAACATATATGGAATTGAATTTGAACGAGCAGGAGCTGAACAGGCGCAATGCTCTTGTACAGATGAGGGAACTGGGAATTGAGCCGTATCCGGCTGCAATGTACCCTGTGAACGCAACTACAGAAGACATTAGAGAGAGATACAGCCCGGAGGAGGGCAACTTCCAGGATGTTGCCATTGCCGGCCGTATAATGAGCCGCAGGATTATGGGTGCAGCAGCATTCATAGAACTTATGGATGAGGAAGGCAGGGTTCAGGTTTATGTAAAAAGAGATGAGATCTGCCCCGGCGAAGACAAGACAATGTACAACACCGTATTCAAGAAACTTCTTGATATCGGAGACATCATAGGCATAAAAGGTTTTGCATTCGTAACCCAGACAGGCCAGAAATCTGTACACGCAAAAGAACTTACAGTACTCAGCAAATCATTGAGGGTACTCCCGATAGTAAAAGAGAAAGACGGAGAGGTATTTGACGCATTCTCAGACCCTGAGCTCAGATACCGCCAGAGATATGTAGACCTCATCGTAAACCCTCAGGTAAGGGAGACATTCATGAAGAGGTCAAAGATCATCTCAACAATGCGCCGCTTCTTTGATGAGAGGGGTTGCCTTGAGGTTGAGACCCCTATCCTCCAGCCTATACCGGGTGGTGCAACCGCAAGACCGTTCATCACCCACCACAACACTTTGGATATGCCTCTTTACCTGCGTATTGCAAACGAGCTGTATCTGAAGAGACTTATCGTTGGCGGCTACAAAGGTGTATATGAGTTTGCAAAGAACTTCCGCAACGAGGGTATGGACAGAACCCACAACCCTGAGTTCACCTGTATGGAGATTTATGTTGCATACAAAGACTACAACTGGATGATGGACTTTGTGGAGGAGATGCTCAAGACCGTTGCGCAGGCTGTAAACGGCACAACAAAAGTGAACATCAACGGCACAGAGGTTGATTTTGGTGCAGAATACAGAAGACTCCCTATGCTTGAGGCAATAAAGGAGTATGCCGGTGTTGACATTGAGGGAATGAGCGAGGCCGAGCTGCGCGAAACCTGCAAGAAACTGCACGTGGAGGTTGACGAGAAGATGGGTGAGGGCAAACTCATTGATGCAATCTTTGGTGAGTATTGCGAGAAACACCTTATCCAGCCTACATTCATTACAGACTACCCTGTTTCAATGTCACCTCTTACAAAACGCCACAGGAGCAAACCTAACCTCACAGAGCGTTTTGAGCTGTTTGTATGTGGAAAGGAACTTGCAAATGCATACAGCGAGCTCAATGACCCTATAGACCAGCTGGCACGCTTTGAGGACCAGTTGAAACTCAAGGACAAGGGTGATGACGAGGCTATGTACATAGATATGGACTTTGTACGTGCACTTGAGTACGGTATGCCACCTACATCAGGTATGGGTATTGGAATAGACCGTCTTACAATGTTCATGACAGGCCAGACAACCATCCAGGATGTTCTTTTCTTCCCTCAGATGAGACCGGAGAGCTACAAGTAACAAACCTATTGACACAGTCCGGCGGCAGAAAAGGCTGCCGGATTTTTTTAATGATATGGAGATTCAGGAAATCACATCCGCCCAGAACCCCAAAATAAAGGATACCGCAACCCTTATTGAAAAATCAAGGGAGCGCCGCTCCAGAAAACTCTTTGTAGTGGAGGGGGTAAGGGAGACCGCTGCCTGCATAAGGAACGGCTACACAATAAGGAGCATCTTCTTCAACAACGGGATAGTATCCCCCAAACAGATAGAGGATCTGTTCCCCGCAGGATCCGCTGCAAAACCCGGAATTTTCTCTGTCACCCCTGCAGCATACTCAAAAATTGCCTACAGGGAAAACACAGAGGGAATTGTTGCAGTTGTAGAGGAAAAACAACTCAAACTGCAGGACATCAAGTTCGGGAAGAGATGGGAACACCCCCTTGTACTTGTGGTTGAAAGTGTGGAGAAACCCGGCAACCTTGGGGCCCTCCTCCGCACTGCAGATGCCTGTGGTGTAGATGCTGTGCTCGTATGTGACCCTCTTACAGACCTTTTCAACCCTAACCTCATCCGCTCCAGCCTTGGAGGCATCTTTACAAACCAGGTTGCAGCCTGTACAAATGAGGAGGCTCTGGAATGGCTCCGCTCCAACAACATAAACATCTTCACAGCCCAACTGCAGGACTCCCAGTGGTACTACAACACCAATATGGCAGCCCCAACCGCCATAGTTATGGGAACAGAATCCACCGGCCTTACAGAGTTCTGGCGCAAGGCATCCAATGCCAAAATAAAAATACCTATGCTGGGGGAACTGGATTCCCTGAATGTATCTGTCTCCGCCGCAGTCCTCTGCTACGAGGCTGTAAGGCAAAGGTGCAGCAAATAGGATTCTCCGCAAACAAAACCAGAATAAAATTGTCTTAAAGCAAACAGATGCTTATGAGACAATTTTTTTTGTATGCCACAATAATCCCGATGGCTGTACTCCTGAACACCGCCTCCGGGTATGCCCAATCCACTCTGCAGGCCGCAACGGAAGCAGACAGGGAGGAAACATACACCCTTACCCTTGAGGAAGCCGTATCAATCCTTCAGCAGCACAACAACGCAATAAAGATATCCCGCAATACCGTTGAGGCGGCAAGGGCCCGCAGGCAGCAGTTGCAGTCCGCATGGTACCCCACAATAATGGCAGCCGGAGGATATATGCATTTTTCAAACGACATATCCGCAGATGCCAATGTAGGGGAACTTTCTCAGGGAATAGCCGCAAACCTGCCGGAGAGCATCAAGGGGCTTGAACAGATAATCTCACAACTCATCCCCCAATTCCAGCAGATTATTACCTCCATTGGGAGCTCAACCCTCTCCGTACCACTTATAGAGCAGGATGTAACCACTTTTGATGCAGTAGCACTCTGGCCCCTGATAACCGGAGGGAAAAGGATATGGGCAGGCAGAATAGGCAAGGAGCTTGAGGAATCGGCCCGGCATCTGGAAACACTCACCTCCAACGCCCAGATGGCCCTTATGCTCAATGCCTACTACACACTAAAATTATCTCGCAAGGCGGAGCAGATGCAGCAGGAAAACCTCCAATATATGAACCGGCTGCACCACAACGCATCAAGGCTTATGCAGGAAGGTTTCATAAACAAAGCAGAATACCTGGTGGTGCAGGTGGCGGCAGACGAAGCCTCAAGGGAATATGAATCTGCCCTCCAGAACACACGCACAGCAGCGGATGCCCTCAATGCCATATTGGGCAAGAGGCTCAAAGATGCAATACCCCAGGGAAATTTCTTTGTCCTGGATTCTCTTCCCGACATAAATACCCTCTACGGACGCATACTGCAGCACAACCCCCAACTGAAAATCCTCCAGAGCCAGGAGGAGATTCTTGAGAACAAAGTAAAGATTGCCAAGAGCAACTACATACCCAACTTTGCCCTCTTTGCCAAACAGAACCTCTACTCCAGGAATATCCCCAAAAACCTGATGCCCCGCACCACAATAGGGGTTGCAATGCAATGGGAGATATTCAACGGCTTTGCAAGGGAAAAGGAGATAAAGGCTGGGAAACTGGAACTGGAGGAGATGGAATATACCTCAGCCCAGGCCGGAAACGACCTCCTCACAGCAGCACAGGCCCTGAGGGGGAAGATGTCTGATGCATCACACAGCATCCGCACCCTGCAGAAGACCATCCTCCTTGCCAAGGAACTCCTCCGCGAGAGGGAAAAGAGTTTTGCAGAGGGGATGTGCACCTCCACAGACATTGTGGCGGCACGCACTGCACTCACCCGGGCACAGACTGCCCTTGAAATGGCCGGATGGCAATACTGCACCTCTCTGGCCGCACTTCTTGCCCTGAGTTCAGAAACAGACGAATTCATAAGGCTGCACAACGCATCCGCTCCAATAACAGGCAACTGACAAAACAGCACACTATGGATACAGACAACAAACTCATTTTAAAGATAACAACCCTCATTGTTGTTATAGTGGCAATCATCTCCATATTCGGGATGGTGCTCTACAAAGACTCACCCACCCTCCTGCAGGGGCAGGTGGAATGCACCCAGATAAAGATATCGGGAAAACTCCTTGGAAGGATTGAAAAATTCAATGTAAAGGAGGGGGATTATGTAAAGGCCGGGGATACCCTCCTCCTGATAAACAGTCCGGAGGCAGATGCCCTTATGCTCAGCGCCTCTGCCATGAAAGATGCCGCCGCCTCTGAAAACCGCAAGATAGACAAAGGGGCCAGGGAACAGATTACCGCCTCACTTAAAGAGGCCTGGCTTGCGGCTCAGGCCCAGGCCAATGTGGCGGCAAGCACAAATGAAAGGATTGAAAGGCTCTACAAAGACAGTGTTGCAACACTGCAGCGCAAAGAGGAGGCCAATGCACTTGCAAGTGCCGCTGCCGCTGCCGAGAGAGCAGCCAGATACCAGTATGAAATGGCCCTTGAAGGGGCTCAACAAGAAGATAAAGAGGCTGCAAAAGCACTTGTAGAGGCGGCACAGGGAGGAGTTGATGAAGTTAAGGCCCTGCTCAAAGACAGCAGGCTCACCGCCCCGGCAGACGGAATGATATCGGAAATATACCCTTCACAGGGGGAACTGGTTATGCCCGGAGCCTCCATAATGAACCTGCTGGTACTGGAAGATGCCCACGTGGTGCTCAACATCCCGGAAAATCTCCTCCACCACTTCCGCCAAGGGAAAAAATTCAAAGGGAAAGTCCCTGCCCTAAACAATGCCGAAATGGAATTTGAGGTGTACTATACCTCTCCGCTCGGCAGTTATGCAACCTGGCAGAGCAGCAGGCAGAGCGGATCATACGATCTTGTAACCTTTAAGGTAAAGGCACGCCCCCACAAGCATACAAAAGAGGCCTCCCAACTCCGTCCGGGAATGAGTGTAATAATCCATTATAAAGAGAAATAAACCACCCTAACAATGAAAAGGACAAGACTCCTCATAACTGCAACAGCAATACCGCTGTTCTCACTCATCTTTATGGCCACCATATTTGGAGACGGTAAAATAGAGGATCTCCCCATAGGGGTGGTAGACGGCTCAAACACCTCTTTCTCCCAGGAAATCATAAGGAGGGCAGATGCCTCCCCTGTTCTGAAGATAAAACAGGAACACATCTTCAGCAACCGGGCCCAGGCAAAAGAGGCTATGCAGAATATGGAGATATACGGGTACATTGCAATACCGCAGGATTTTACCCAAGACCTGCTAAAAGGGGAAACACCCGCTGTGGAGTGCCACTTCCACTACGCCCTGCTTGCCATAGGAGGTGAGATACAGGGTGCTATTGTAAAGGCATTGGGAAGCACCTCCGCATCCCTGGTGGGTGAATACGGGAACAATGCAGGGCTTTCCACATACCAGCAGCAGGCCATAACATTCCCTACCAACGGAGTCTTTACATCTACATACAACAGTTCTCTCAATTACGGGGTGTTCCTCTCATACCCTTTCTTCTTCATATTCTTCCAGATATTCATACTTACATTTACCGTATATGTCATTGGAACAGATATGGATAGGAAGTGGCTTGCCGGATCATCTGGAAGTATGGCCAAAGCCGTATGGAGGAGACTGCTCCCCTATGCCGCAATCTTTGTGCTCCAGGCCGTTGCCGCAAACTTCACATTCTTTTTCCTTAAAGAGATACCCCTGCAGGGGAACTTCCTTGCTGCAAACATCTCCTCCATCCTGCTGGTAATTGCAACTATTGCCCTTGGATGCGCAATAATCTCCATAATTCCCAAAATATCCATAGCAATAAGCATAGCATCAATGCTGGGTGCACTTGGAGCAACAGCATCAGGGGTCACATTCCCCATAGAGAACATGTACCCTGTGTTCAGGGTCATATGCAGCCTCTTCCCTGTAAGGCATTTTATACTGGCCTACCAGGCCTTTGCCTACAACAACGCCGGATTTGAATACAGCTGGGGAAATTATGCAGTCCTGCTGCTCACAATTGCAATATGCCTTGCAGCCCTTCCGCTCCTCAAAAGGGCAATCCTCAAGGGATGGACCTCCCCACTCCCGTCAATGTGGGGTGTTGCCATAGTAATGCTGGGCGGCACCATAGGTTACGGCTTCCTCTATGGCCTCCTCTATGCCCCAAATACAGTAACAGAGGTTCCCGTTGCAGTTGCAGACCTCTCCGGGAGCCCCCTCAGCCGTGAATACATCCGAAAACTTGATGCAACACAGGGAATACACATATACGCAGAATGCGGCAATCTGCAGCAGGCCGCCACACTTATGGAATCCGCCAGGGCTAAGGGAATCATCTGTATTCCTCCCGATTTTGCCACCCGCGTGGCACAGGGCGAAGAGGCCATTTTTGCAGTATACGAAACCACTGCCTCCTTCCTCTACTACCTTACAATACAGAAGGCAGCCGCATCCACAATGCAGGAGTTGAACAACACCCTCCGCATCTCAACCGTAAACTCCCTCCCGCTGGCCCAAAAACTGCAGATGGCACAGACACCTTCCTTCAAAACAGATACCGTTGCCGTATACAACAGCAACGGGGGATACGGCTCATACCTCCTCCCCATAGCAATAATTGTAATACTTTTCCAGACAATGCTTATGAGCGGAGGGATACTTGCCGGAAGCGGCACAATGCACCCCTACAGATACCTTCCCCTCCTTGCTGCGGGGTATTTTCTCCTCTCATTTTTCCTTACGGGGCTCATTCCCCGCCTGTTCAACCTCCCTTCGCTCGCCTCCCCGGTTGAACTCTACCTCTTCCTGCTGCTCTTCATCCTTGCCACTGCTGCCTTCACAGCGTGCGCAACCCTTACGCTCAAAGATCCGGAAGAGGTTATGCTCTATGTCCCCTTCTTCTCCGTAGGTCTTATTTTTTTGTCGGGAACATCATTCCCAATGGTGCAGATACCTCATTTCTGGCAAGTTGTGCACTACATTTTTCCAACCTCCCCAGCCATTGAAGGGTATATAAAACTCAACTCAATGGGGGGCAACCTGCACAATGTTGTGCCCCAGATGACTCTGCTGCTGGCACAACTGCTCATTTACGGCACAATATTCCACCTTTACTCCCGGAAAATTGTACATTTGCACAGAAAAAAAACACAAAGAAAAGACAAATGGCAAAATGCGGACTCATAGGCAACCCCATTTCCCATTCCAAAAGCCCTGCCCTGTTCAGGGCTGCATACGGAGAGGGGCCGCACACATATTCCCTTATAGAGGCGCCAACCTGCCAAAAGGCAATGCAACGCTTTAGAGAAGAGGGATTTACCGGAATAAATATAACCTCCCCATTCAAAGATGAGGTAATGGAATATGTATCTCTTCCCGACAGTATCTCCTCTACCCTTGGAAGCGCCAACACAATAATTTCCCGCAACGGGGAACTTCACTCCTACAACACAGATTATTACGGGGTAAGGAACACCCTGGAGGCATTCATCCCCAATCCGGGATGCAGGGCCCTGGTGATTGGTGCCGGAGGTGCCGGAAAGGCTGCCGCACTGGCGGTGAAGGATATGGGGCTGGATGTATATTTTGCAAACAGGAGTTCCCACGCGGCAGCACCGTTTGCCCAAAAGATTGGGGTTGAATATGTGCCGCTGGATAAGATCCCCCTCCTCCTCCCGCAGACAGATATAATTGTATACAATCTCTCAATGGAGATTGAGCCCCTGCGCGGAGTGTCGCTACAGGGAAAAATTGTATTTGAGGCAAATTATGTTCATCCAAACCTGGCCCACAGAGATGCCGGACTCTATATAGACGGCAGATACTGGCTTTATAATCAAGCTATTCCCGCATTCAGGCTCTTTACAGGAGAAGAGCCACTTACAGCACCCATGAAAGAGGTTATGGGGCTGTAGCATTGGAGTATGCAATATGTGGAAAACTTTTGCCATTTTTTTATCCCTATATGCAAATAAAATTGTAATTTTGACTGCTAAAAAAACGCTAAGAGATGTCATTCAACAAGGTTATACTTATAGGTAACGTGGGAAAAGATCCTGAGGTGAGACACTTGGAGACAGGTGTTGCGGTAGCCTCTTTCACTTTGGCCACTACAGAAAGGTACAGGAACAGGGCCGGAGAACTGCAGGACCAGACAGAATGGCACAATATCGTTTGCTGGAGGAATCTGGCCGAACTTTCCGAGAAATACATAAAGAAAGGTGCCCAGATTTTTGTGGAAGGGAAGATACGTACAAGGAGCTGGTCAGACCAGACCGGTGCAAAGAGATACACAACCGAGATAGTGGCAGACAACATAAGGCTGCTCGACAGGAAGGGTTCCGTACCTGCCGCTCCGGCAGAGGTTCAGGCACCTGCGCCAAGTTTCTCCGCTCCGGTTGTTGAAGACACCTCGGATGACCTTCCGTTCTAACTTTACAAAACTTGAAACAAACCAAAATCAGATAAAATTTTTATGAAAGTAGATGTAGTACTGGGCCTTCAATGGGGCGACGAAGGCAAGGGTAAAATTGTAGACGTTCTTGCAAACTCATACCCTGTCATTGCCAGATTCCAGGGTGGTCCAAACGCAGGTCACTCTCTGCATTTTGAGGGCAAGAAGTTTGTACTTCACACAGTTCCATCGGGAGTATTCAGGAAAAATGCAGTAAATATCATAGGTAATGGTGTGGTAATAGATCCTATCATCTTCAAGGAAGAGTGTATGGAGATTGAGGCTACAGGTGTTCCTGTAAGGGAGAGGGTTGTTATCTCCAAGAAAGCCCACCTTATACTTCCTACCCATAGAATCATTGATGCCGCATCAGAGGCTGCAAAAGGCAAATCAAAGATCGGTTCTACTCTCAAAGGTATAGGACCTACATATATGGACAAGACCGGTCGCGCCGGCCTGAGGGTTGGAGACATCCTTGCTGCAGACTTTGCAGACAGGTTCCTTACCCTAAAGAACAAGCACATCGCATACCTTACCCAATACGATTACGAGTACAATGCAGAGGAGAAGGAGAGCGAGTGGATGGAGGCTATTGAGTACCTCAAGACATTCAAGCTTGTGGATGGTGAGTATGTTGCCAACAAATACCTTGCAGAGAACAAGAAAATCCTTGCAGAGGGTGCTCAGGGCACAATGCTGGATGTAGACTTCGGTTCATATCCATTCGTTACATCATCTTCAACAACCTGTGCAGGTGTATGTACAGGTCTGGGAGTTGCCCCTACCAAAATAGGCAAGGTTTACGGTATCTTCAAGGCATATTGTACAAGGGTTGGAAGCGGTCCGTTCCCTACAGAGCTCAACGATGAAACCGGCGAGGAACTCAGAAAGAAAGGCTTTGAGTTCGGTGCAACCACAGGACGTCCAAGAAGGACAGGCTGGCTGGATCTTCCTGCACTCAAATATGCAATTATGCTCGATGGCGTAACTGAACTCATTATGATGAAGGCAGACGTATTGGACACCTTCGATACCATCAAAGTTGCAACCGGCTACAAGGTTGACGGTGTTGAGACAGACCAGGTTCCTTACGACACATACGCAGAGATTGAGCCAATCTACAAAGAGTTCAAAGGATGGAACAAAGACCTTTCACAGATTACAAGAGAGGAGGAACTTCCGTTCGAGTTCATGAACTATGTAAGATTCATTGAGAAAGAACTTAATGTTCCTATTTCAGTGATTTCACTTGGGCCAGACAGGGTTCAGACCATTTTCCGCAACGAGGAATAATTCAGGCATCCCTGCCGCTTAAAATAAAGAAAGCACCCGGAAAGGGTGCTTTTTTATTGTTGCTGTCGGGAAGATTATTTGCCCAAGAAATCGCCTATAAATTTGTCAACCTCGGGTTTGTCTATCTGTCTGCCTACAATTTTACCTGTCTGGTCTACAAAGATGTTCTGAGGGATATATCTTACATAGTACATCCTTCCAACCTCGTTCTCCCAGTATTTGAGGTCTGAAACCTGTGGCCATACAAGTTTGTCATCCTTAATTCCCTTAACCCATTTTGCGTGGTCACTGTCGTGTGAAACGCCAAGGATCTCAAAACCTTTCTTGTGGTATTTCTTGTAAATCTTTACAAGCTCAGGGTTGAATGCACGGCAAGGACCGCACCAGCTTGCCCAGAAATCAATCATTGTAAGTTTGTTCTTTGAGTAGATGTCAGAGAACTTGATTGGTTTTCCATCTGGGTCATTCTGAACGAAATCTGGAGCCTGGTTGCCTGGCTGAAGTGATTTGATGAGGGCTGCAGTCTCTTTAGTCTCTTTCAATACAACGTTCTCTGCAAATGCAGGGATAGTGTCAAAAGCGGCCAATTTTGCCTCAACCTCCTCAATAGGAAGGTTTCCAACCTCAGAAGCAACATATGCCAAAGCAAAATCAGAAACAGGATTCTCTGCAAGGTATGCATTCTGGATTGCCTCGCACTCTTTCTGCCATTTGTCATATGTCTCCTCAATTACAGCCTTCTCCTCTTCAGAAGCCTTTGCATAGTCCTTCATAAGTGAATCTATGCCGTATGCCTGTGAAAGCTCTTTCTGTTTTGCGCTGAACTCGTTGATGAAAGCCTGTGCAACACCACCTGTCACAGTTGCCTCTGCAGGTTTTGCAGCATCAAAAACAACATCAAATTTGGTATTCTCAAGGAAGAACCTCTTGAAAGCCCTGTTCTGGCCCATAAAAGTAAGGGTGTAGTAAGTAGGGGTCTTTGTCTCACCTTTAATTGTGCATTTTCCGTTTACAAGCACAACTGTATCCACAACTGGAGCCTTTCTGGTTCCGCCGGTGAAAACAAGAGTATCATTTGGCAACTGTGCCAAATCGCCGTTTGCAGTTACATTTACTGTGTAACCTGTCTCAGGCTGTGCAGAACAGGCAGCAAGACCTGCTACTGCAGCAATTAGAAATAATTTTTTCATAATTATAAAGTTTGTTGTTGTTTGTTACTCTTTATACCACTCTTTATACATAAGGTATCCCTGTGCATTCTTGTGGGCAGCCTGATAAACCGCCTCAGAAGAATCCTTCACCTTCTTGGCAGGTATTCCGGCATACACGCCAGGTTCAAGCACCGCATTGCTCAACACTACAGCACCTGCAGCAATGATTGTATTGTCCGGTACAACTGCATTGTCCATAATGATTGCACCCATTCCAATAAGCACATTGTTGCCGATTTTTGCCCCATGAATAATTGCATTGTGCCCTACAGAAACATCATTGCCAATCTCACTCACAGACCTCTCATACAGCGTATGCACCACCGCCCCGTCCTGGATGTTCACACGGTCGCCTATTTTAATTGTATTTACATCACCTCTCAGTACTGTGCCGTACCAGATGCTGCAGTCGTCACCCATTGTAACATCCCCAATAATTGCAGCATTCTCCGCAAGGAAACAATCCTTGCCAAACTTGGGGGTAAACCCTCTCAACTCTCTGATAATTGCCATTTTCCCGATAATTTTATATAACTTGCAAATATAATCAAAAAATCAATTCCCATACCAGGTACAAAAAAAAGGGAGACTTGCGTCTCCCCTTTTTTATTATGATTAAGCAAATGTTACTCTGCCTGCTCCTTAGCCTGTTTGGCCTTAACCATTCTCTGGTAATCATCCATAGAGGCAACAACAAGTTTCTCATACTCCCTCTGGCCTGTACCGGCTGGGATAGGATGACCGCAGATAACGTTCTCCTTAAGACCCTCCAAAGTATCAACCTTACCGTGGATAGCAGCCTCGCTAAGCACTTTGGTTGTCTCCTGGAATGATGCTGCAGACATAAAGCTGCTTGTCTTCAATGCTGCTCTGGTAATACCCTGAAGCACCTGGTTAGAAGTTGCAGGAACTGCATCCCTTGCCTCAACAAGTTTCTTGTCCTGACGTTTCAATACAGAGTTCTCATCCCTGAGTTTCCTTACAGAAACAATCTGACCGGCTTTCAGGTTCTCAGAATCACCTGCATCAAGAACTACTTTCTTGTCCCAGATCTCATCATTCTCCTGCATGAACTCCCACTTGTCAACCAACTGCTCAGGAAGGAATCTTGTATCACCCGGATCAACAATCTCTACCTTACGCATCATCTGCCTTACAATAATCTCAAAGTGCTTGTCATTGATCTTCACACCCTGGAGACGGTAAACCTCCTGGATCTCATTCACAATGTACTCCTGAACTTTTGTAGGGCCCTGGATTGCCAGAATGTCGGCCGGTGCAATTGCACCGTCTGAAAGCGGCATACCTGCGCGTACATAGTCGTTCTCCTGAACAAGAATCTGTTTTGAAAGCGGAACAAGGTAACGTTTCTCCTCTCCAGTCTTTGATTTTACGATAATCTCCCTGTTACCTCTCTTTATCTTGCCCATCAGAACCTCACCGTTGATCTCTGATACAATTGCAGGATTTGAAGGGTTACGAGCCTCAAACAACTCGGTTACACGAGGAAGACCTCCGGTAATATCACCAGACTTGCCGATTGCACGAGGAATCTTTATCAGAATGTCACCTGCAACAAGATCCTGGCCGTTCTCAACCATGATGTGTGCACCCACAGGCAAGTTGTACTGCTTGAGTTCGTTGCCATCTGCGTCAACAATCCTGATGATAGGGTTCCTTGATTTGTCCCTGCTCTCAATTACAACTTTGTCTCTATGGAGCGAGAACTCGTCTGCAGACTCCTCTCTATATGTAACACCCTCTACAAGGCCGTCATACATTACCTTACCCGCAAGCTCGGTAATTGTAATGGCGTTATATGGATCCCATTTACAGATAAGGTCGCCTTTTGAAACCAACTCACCCTCTTTCTTGTACAAGTCAGCACCGTAAGGGATATTGTACTGCGACAAAGTGATTCCAGTGTTAGGGTCAACAATACGCATCTCTGCAGTACGTCCAACTACAATCTCCCTGCTCTCGCCATTTTCCTCTTTTGTAATTGTCCTCAACTCCTCAAACTCAACCTTACCTTCATATTTTGATTTGATCTCACTCTCAGATACACTACCCGATGCAGTACCACCCACGTGGAAAGTACGGAGGGTCAACTGTGTACCTGGCTCACCGATAGACTGTGCTGCAATTACACCCACAACCTCACCTTTCTCAACCATACGGCCTCTTGCAAGGTTACGTCCGTAACATTTTGCACAAACACCCTTCTTGCTCTCACAGGTAAGTACCGATCTTATCTCAACAGCCTCAATTGGAAGTGACTCAATAAGTGCTGCAATATCCTCGGTAATCTCCTCACCTGCACCAATGATCTTCTCACCGGTAAGAGGGTTATATACATCGTGAACAGTGGTTCTACCCAAAATCCTGTCGTAAAGGCTCTCAACAATGTCGTCCTTGTTCTTTATGGCTGTAGCCACAAGACCTCTCAAAGTGCCGCAATCCTCCTCATTGATGATTACATCGTGTGAAACATCAACAAGCCTACGTGTAAGGTAACCTGCATCCGCAGTCTTCAAAGCGGTATCGGCCAAACCTTTACGTGCACCGTGTGTAGAGATGAAGTACTCCAATACAGACAAGCCCTCCTTAAAGTTTGAAAGGATAGGGTTCTCAATGATCTCTGCACCTGTAGAACCTGACTTCTGAGGTTTTGCCATCAGACCACGCATACCGCACAACTGACGGATCTGCTCTTTTGATCCACGGGCACCTGAATGAAGCATCATGTATACAGGGTTGAATCCCTGGTTGTCTGTAGAGATCTGTTTCTCCACAATGTTTGTAAGTTTTGCATTGGTGTTTGTCCAGATATCCACAACCTGGTTATAACGCTCATTGTTTGTAATGAGACCCAAGTTGTAGTTTGCCTGGATGTTCTCAACCTGTGCATAACCGTCGCTTACAAGTTTTGCCTTCTCCTCAGGAATGATCACATCACCCAGGTTGAATGACAGACCACCCTTGAACGCCATTGTATAACCAAGATGTTTGATATCATCAAGGAACTGTGCGGTTCTGGCAACGCCTGAAGCCTTCAATACATTACCGATGATATCCCTCAAGGATTTCTTGGTAAGAATTTCATTTATATATCCAACCTCCACAGGCACCAACTGGTTTACAAGAATTCTACCGGCAGTAGTCTTTACCATCTGATAGCCTTTGGAAAGGTCCTTCATATCTTTTGGAAGCCTTACATTAACCTCTGCGTGAAGATCAAGTCTGCCCTCATTGTGGGCAATGATTATCTCCTCAGGACCGTAGAAGTTCATACCCTCGCCTTTTGCACCAGGTCTTGGCTTGGTTATATAATACAGACCAAGAACCATATCCTGTGAAGGTACTGTAATAGGGGCACCGTTTGCAGGGTTAAGGATATTGTGTGAACCCAACATCAGCAACTGTGCCTCAAGAATGGCAGCATTTCCAAGTGGAAGATGCACAGCCATCTGGTCACCGTCAAAGTCGGCGTTGAATGCAGTACATGCAAGAGGATGCAGCTGGATTGCCTTACCCTCAATAAGTTTAGGCTGGAATGCCTGGATACCCAATCTGTGAAGGGTAGGTGCACGGTTAAGCAATACCGGATGACCTTTCATCACATTCTCAAGAATATCCCAGATTACAGGATCCTTCCTGTCTACAATCTTCTTCGCAGACTTCACTGTCTTTACAATGCCGCGCTCAATCAGTTTCCTTATGATGAACGGTTTGTAAAGCTCTGCAGCCATAAATTTAGGCAAACCGCACTCATGCATCTTAAGTTCAGGTCCTACAACAATTACTGAACGTGCAGAGTAGTCAACCCTCTTACCCAACAAGTTCTGACGGAAACGTCCCTGTTTACCCTTCAAACTGTCAGACAAAGATTTGAGAGTTCTGTTTGCCTCTGTCTTTACTGCATTTGACTTTCTTGAATTGTCAAACAATGAATCCACAGCCTCCTGGAGCATACGTTTCTCATTGCGGAGAATAACCTCAGGAGCCTTTATCTCTATAAGTCTCTTAAGACGGTTGTTTCTGATGATAACCCTTCTGTAAAGGTCATTCAGGTCTGATGTTGCAAACCTGCCGCCATCAAGCGGAACCAAAGGCCTCAACTCAGGAGGGGTTACAGGAATCACCTTAAGGATCATCCACTCAGGTCTGTTGATATCCTTTGAATCCCTGAAAGCCTCAATTACGCTCAATCTCTTGAGGGCATCAGCCTTCCTCTGCTGCGATGTCTCCGTCTCAATCCTGCTTCTGAGGCTGTAAGACAAATCATCAAGGTCAACTTTGCACAGCAAGGTGTAGATTGCCTCCGCACCCATTCCTGCTACAAACTTGTTAGGATCAGAATCCTCAAGCATCTGGTTCTCCTTTGGAAGGGAATCAATGATGTCGAGGTACTCCTCCTCTGTAAGGAGATCCAGCTCCTTTACACCTTTCTCAGCGGCAAGACCCGGTTGGATAACTACATATCTCTCGTAATAGATGATTGCGTCAAGCTTCTTGGTAGGTATTCCAAGGAGATAGCCAATCTTATTAGGAGTAGAACGGAAATACCAGATATGTGCTACAGGTACAGTAAGGGTAATGTGGCCCATTCTCTCCCTACGCACCTTTTTCTCTGTAACCTCAACACCGCACCTGTCACAGATGATTCCGCGGTAACGGATCCTCTTGTACTTACCGCAGTGGCACTCGTAGTCTTTTGAAGGACCAAAGATCCTCTCGCAGAAAAGGCCGTCCCTCTCAGGCTTGTATGTACGGTAGTTTACGGTTTCTGGCTTCAAAACCTCGCCGGAAGATCTGTCTAGAATCTCTTCCGGTGAAGCCAGTCCTATAGTAATTCGGTTGAAATTGCTTTTAACCTTAATCTCTTTCTTGAAAGACATATTACTTGTTATTTCAAATTATCAAAAACCAATTAGTCCAAATTTACGCTGAGTCCAAGACCGCGGAGTTCGTGGAGAAGCACATTGAGTGACTCAGGAATACCTGGAGCAGGCATAGGGTCACCCTTAACAATTGCCTCATAAGCCCTCGACCTACCAACAACATCATCAGACTTGATTGTAAGGATCTCCTGAAGGATGTTCGAAGCACCGAATGCCTCCAGTGCCCAAACCTCCATCTCTCCAAACCTCTGTCCTCCGAACTGAGCCTTACCTCCAAGAGGCTGCTGGGTAATGAGTGAATAAGGTCCAATTGAACGTGCGTGCATCTTGTCATCAACCATATGGCCCAACTTGATCATATATGTAACACCCACTGTAGCCGGCTGGTCAAATTTCTCACCTGTACCGCCATCGCTCAGATAAGTCTTTCCATATCTTGGCAGGCCTGCCTTGTCTGTATACTCGCAGATATCATCAAGGCTTGCACCATCAAAGATTGGGGTTGCGAATTTCACACCCAGCTCTTTACCGGCCCATCCCAATACTGCCTCGTAAATCTGGCCCAAGTTCATACGTGAAGGCACACCAAGAGGGTTCAGAACAATGTCAACAATTGTACCGTCATCAAGGAAAGGCATATCCTCATCCCTTACAACTTTAGCAACGATACCTTTGTTACCGTGTCTACCCGCCATCTTGTCACCCACTCTGATCTTTCTCTTCTTGGCCACATATACTTTTGCCAACTGCATGATTCCGGTTGGAAGTTCATCACCTATAGTAAGGTTATATTTTATCCTCTTCAACTCGGCATCATACTCTTTATGCGCAATCAGATAATTGTTTATAAGTGTCTTTATAAGTCCGTTCGCGTGTTTGTCCTCTGTCCACTTGGTTGGATTGATGTTCTCATAATCAATTGAATCAAGCAGTTCCCTGGTGAAGTTCTCACCTTTTGCAAGGATCTCAACACCATAAAGGTCACTCACGCCCTCAGAAAGTTTGCCTTTCACAAGAACCTCAAGCTTGTCAAGGAACCTGTCTCTCAATACACCAGCCTTGCGGTTGAATGTATCCTCAGCCTGCTGCACAAGAGCCTTGGTATTGTTCTTGCCCTTCTTGCCGCTTGCCTCCTTGCCCACTCTTGCAAAGAGTCTCTTGTCAATGATTGTTCCCGACAAAGATGGAGAAGCCTTCAAAGAAGCATCCTTCACATCACCTGCCTTGTCACCGAAGATGGCACGCAAAAGTTTCTCCTCCGGTGAAGGGTCACTCTCACCCTTAGGGGTAATCTTACCTATAAGGATGTCACCAGGCTCAACATTCGCACCAATTCTGATGATACCGTTCTCATCAAGGTCCTTGGTTGCCTCCTCGCTTACGTTAGGAATATCTGAAGTAAGTTCCTCCATACCGCGTTTGGTATCCCTTACCTCCATAATGTACTCATCCACGTGGATTGAAGTGAAGATATCCTCCCTCAAGATCCTCTCTGAAAGCACAATCGCATCCTCAAAGTTGTAACCTTTCCAAGGCATATATGCAACCTTGAGGTTCCTTCCCAAAGCAAGCTCACCCTTCTGGGTTGCATAACCCTCGGTAAGGATCTGTCCCTTCACAATCTTGTCACCTTTCTTCACTATAGGTTTAAGATGGATTGAGGTGCTCTGGTTGGTCTTCCTGTACAACGGAAGTTTATAGACAGTAATCTCAGGGTCGAAACTTACAAATTTCTCCTCCTCTGTCCTGTCATATCTTATATGAATCTCATTTGCATCAACATAAACAATCTCACCGGTTGTCTCTGCAGATACCTGAGTCCTTGAATCCCTTACAACGGCAGCCTCAAGACCTGTACCTACAATAGGTGCCTCCGGTCTTACAACTGGTACTGCCTGTCTCATCATGTTGGATCCCATCAATGCACGGTTCGCATCATCGTGCTCAAGGAATGGGATCAAAGAAGCGGCAATTGAAGCAATCTGGTTAGGGGCAACGTCCATCAGATGCACCTTATCCTTGCTTACAACAGGGTAATCCGCCTCATAACGGCACTTGATCCTGTCATCAGTAAAGTTACCGTTCTCATCAATATGTGCATTTGCCTGTGCAACTACCTTATCTTCCTCCTCCTCAGCGCTCATATAAACGCATCCCTTCGCCGACAAATCCACAACACCATTCTCCACCTTGCGGTAAGGAGTCTCTATGAAACCAAGTTCATTGATACGTGCATATACACACAAAGAAGAGATAAGACCGATGTTCGGACCCTCAGGAGTCTCAATCGGACAAAGTCTTCCGTAGTGGGTGTAGTGAACGTCACGCACCTCAAAACCTGCCCTGTCCCTTGAAAGACCGCCAGGACCCAAGGCAGACAACCTTCTCTTATGGGTCATCTCAGCAAGCGGGTTGGTCTGGTCCATGAACTGCGACAACTGGCTGGTTCCAAAGAAAGAGTTGATTACCGAAGACAAAGTCTTGGCATTGATAAGGTCAATTGGTGTAAATACCTCGTTGTCCCTTACATTCATCCTCTCCCTTATGGTTCTTGCCATACGTGCAAGACCTACGCTGAACTGGTTGGCCAACTGTTCGCCAACAGTTCTGATTCTTCTGTTGCTCAAGTGGTCAATGTCATCAACTGTAGCCTTGGCATTGATCAGCTGGATAAGGTATCTGATAATCTCAATGATATCAGCCTTGGTAAGTACCCTTACATCGTTAGGTGTTCCAAGGTTGAGTTTCCTGTTAAGACGGAAACGTCCTACCTCTCCCAAATCATATCTCTTGTCAGAGAAGAACAGTTTGTCAATGACATCCCTTGCAGTTGCCTCATCAGGTGGTTCTGAATTCCTCAACTGTCTGTATGTATAGAAAATGGCCTCTTTTTCAGAGTTACATTGATCCTTCTGAAGTGTATTGTGAATGATTGCAAAATCATTTGAGTTTGCATCTTCATTATGGATAAGGATTGTGCTTACATCTGAATCAAGGATGTCGTCAATATGGCTCTCCTCCAGAACAGTCTCCCTGTCAATGATGATCTCATTACGCTCAATTGATACAACCTCTCCTGTATCCTCATCCACAAAGTCCTCGTTCCAAGTCTTGAGGACTCTCGCAGCCAATTTGCTGCCAATGCATTTCTTGAGGTTGGTCTTGTTTACCTTAACCTCTGTAGCCAAACCAAAGATATCAAGGATATCCTTGTCACTTTCAAATCCTATAGCCCTCAAAAGAGTGGTTACAGGCAATTTCTTTTTGCGGTCGATGTATGCATACATCACATTGTTGATGTCTGTAGCAAACTCAATCCACGATCCCTTGAACGGGATAATTCTGGCAGAGTACAACTTTGTACCGTTTGCGTGCATACTCTGTCCGAAGAACACACCAGGAGAACGGTGCAACTGAGAAACTACAATCCTCTCAGAACCGTTGATGATGAATGTACCCCTAGGTGTCATGTAAGGAATTGTTCCCAAATAAACATCCTGGATAACTGTATCAAAATCCTCATGCTCAGGATCAGTACAATACAGTTTCAATTTAGCCTTCAACGGAACGCTGTAAGTGAGGCCTCTGTCAAGGCACTCATCCATTGAATAGCGTGGCGGGTCTATGAAATAATCAATAAACTCCAGGACAAAATTGTTGCGTGTATCAGTGATTGGGAAAATTTCCTGAAAAACCTTAAACAAACCTTCGTTTCTACGGTTTTCTGCTGTTGTGTCGAGCTGAAAAAAGTCTTTGAATGACTTCAACTGCACTTCAAGAAAATCGGGATAATCCAGAAGTGATTTAGAAGTCGCGAATGTAATTCGCTGATTGTTTGTATTTTGCGACATTGTTTGTTGGTTGGTTGAAAATAAACTTAAAAAAACGACAAAAAGGTTTAGGGCCTATTACGCCCTAAACCTGACTATTTCCCGCTAAACGGGGGTTGACATTTATTTAACCTCAACCTCTGCACCAGCCTCTTCTAGCTGAGCTTTAACCTGCTCTGCCTCTGCTTTAGATACTTTCTCTTTAACAGCTTTAGGAGCACCGTCTACAAGCTCTTTAGCCTCTTTAAGACCAAGACCTGTGATCTCTTTAACAACTTTTACAACACCAAGTTTAGCTGCACCAGCTGATTTAAGGATTACATCAAACTCAGTCTGCTCAGCAGCAGCGGCTGCACCAGCAGCAGCAGGAGCTGCAACTACAGCTGCAGCAGCAGCTGGCTCAATTCCGTACTCCTCTTTAAGAACTTTAGCAAGCTCTTGAACGTCTTTTACTGAAAGGTTAACTAACTCTTCTGCAAATTTTTTGATATCTGCCATGATTTTATAATTTTAATGTGTTATTATTATTCTTTTTCTGATAGTGTTTTTACAATGCCTGCAATTTTGCCACCGCCCTGTGATGTAAGAGCAGAAATAACGTTCTGTACAGGTGATTGTAGTAGACCGATGATATCACCGATAAGTTCCTCACGAGACTTGATGTTAACAAGTGTCTCAAGGTTGTCAGCACCAATGTATGTGCAGTCCTGAACCATGGCACCTTTAAGTACCGGTTTGCCGTTGTCCTTGCCGAACTCTTTGATAAGTCTTGCAGGGGCATTTGCAGTGTTGCAGAACATTACTGCTGTTGAGCCTTTTAATACGCTCGCAAATTGCTCGTAGTCAGCAACCTGGTTCATCTCCAAAGCTTTGAAGAACAAGGTATTCTTAACAACTACAAGTTTAATCTCTTTCTCAAAGCAAGCACGACGTAGCTTTGTAGTAGTCTCCGCATTCAAACCCTCTATGTCAGCAACATAGAAGTTAGGAGTCTCCTTAAGCTGTGCTGCCATTGATTCAATAATTTGAGCTTTATCTTCTTTTCTCATAATCCGATCATTTTATTATTCAGCAGCACCGATTGTTTTACAATCAACGCAGATTCCAGGACCCATAGTTGAAGAAAGGAATACACTCTTCACATAGGTACCTTTAAGTGCCTGTGGTTTAAGTTTAATAACTGTATTAAGGAACTCATTGGCATTCTCAGCAAGTTTGGCAGTATCAAAAGACACTTTGCCGATACCAGCGTGAACAATACCTTGTTTGTCAACCTTAAAGTCAATTTTACCGGCTTTGACCTCTGTAACAGCCTTGCCTACCTCCATGGTAACAGTACCTGTCTTAGGGTTTGGCATCAAACCTCTAGGACCAAGGATTCTACCGATAGGACCAATCTTAGCCATTACTGAAGGAGTACAGATGATAACGTCAACATCTGTCCAACCAGCCTTGATTTTATCAATATATTCGTCCAAACCTACAAAGTCGGCACCGGCATTTCTTGCCTCCTCCTCTTTGTCTGGTGTACAAAGTACAAGTACGCGGGTCTGTTTTCCTGTTCCGTGTGGAAGAGTCACAACGCCACGAACCATCTGGTTTGCCTTACGAGGGTCTACACCCAAACGGACAGCGATATCAACTGAAGCATCAAATTTGGCAAGAGAAGTCTCTTTTACCAAAGCGCAAGCCTCAGATACCTTGTACTGTCTGCCAGCCTCAACCTTGGCATTAGCTATTTTCTGATTTTTAGTAAGCTTACTCATTGTGTGTTGTGATTAATTAGTTTACGTCTGCAGGAAAAGTTCCCTCAACTGTTATACCCATACTTCTTGCAGTACCTGCAACCATGCTCATTGCAGATTTCAAAGTGAACGCGTTCATGTCAGGCATTTTGTCCTGTGCAATTGCGCGAACCTGCTCCCAGGTAACAGATGCAACTTTTTTACGGTTAGGCTCAGCAGAACCAGACTGGATCTTTGCTGCCTCTTTAAGCTGTACAGCCACTGGTGGTTGTTTTACTACAAAAGTAAAAGACTTGTCACTGAAAACAGTGATGATCACTGGCAACACCTTACCGGCCTTGTCTTGTGTACGGGCATTAAATTGCTTGCAAAAATCCATAATGTTAACACCCTTTGAACCAAGTGCAGGTCCTACAGGAGGTGATGGATTTGCTGCGCCACCTTTAATTTGCAATTTAATAAATGCGGCAATTTCTTTAGCCATAATACTTCTTAATTATTCTTTAACTACTTGAACAAAATTTAACTCCAAAATTGTCTTTCTTCCAAAGATCTTCACCATTACCTTGAGTTTCCTCTTGTCTTCCAAGACTTCCTCAACAGTACCGTCAAAACCGTTGAAAGGACCATCTGTAACTTTTACTGCCTCACCTACAACAAACGGTGTAATCATCTCCTCCTCTTTGTCTATAAGTTCGTCAACTCGTCCCAAAATTCTGTTGACCTCAGACTGGCGAAGTGGAGAAGGCTCCTTGTCTTTGCCACCCTGTTTCTCTGTAAGGAAGCCGGAAACATGGGGAAGATTTCTGATAATATGCTGGATTTCGCCTGTAAGAACAGCCTCAATAAGAATATAGCCAGGATAAAAAATTCTCTCCATACTAACCTTCTTGCCGTTCTTCACCTGATAGATCTTTTCAGTTGGAATAAGGACCTGGGAAACATAATCGGTGAGTCCTAATCTTTTGATTTCGTTCTCTATGTATTCCTTAGCCTTCTTCTCCTTTCCACCGGCTGCGCGAACAACATACCACTTTTTGTTGGCTATCTCACTCATATGCTTAGTACAACATATTATAGATGAAGGTCATAATGTTCTTGAACACAATGTCCATTCCAAATACGACCACAGCAAAAATAACAGAAGCTACCATAACTACAATAGCTGAGTTCTGGAGCTGGGACCATGATGGCCAAGTTACTTTTTTAGACAACTCGGTATACGAGTCTTTGAAATACAAAGTTAATTTGTTCATTACCATTTAATTATAATAACAACAACTGGAAGCCTTGCTGTTACTTGATTAAAATTGAACCAAACCGTAACCTTTGGTTTGCAGGGGCAGAGCGATTCGAACGCCCATCAACGGTTTTGGAGACCGCTATTCTACCCTTGAACTATGCCCCTAAATATGGGCTTCCGGTTAAGGAAGCCCTTTATTTTGTGCGGTTAATGATTAACCAATTTTAGTTACCTGACCAGCACCTACTGTTCTACCACCCTCACGGATTGCGAAACGTAGACCCTCATTGATAGCAACTGGGTAGATCAACTCTACATTGATAGTTACGTTATCACCAGGCATTACCATCTCTACACCCTCTGGAAGAAGAATCTCACCAGTTACATCCAAAGTACGGATAAAGAACTGAGGACGGTATTTGTTGTGGAATGGAGTGTGACGACCACCCTCTTCTTTCTTCAATACATAGATCTCTGCAGTGAAGTTCTTATGAGGAGTGATTGTGTTAGGTTTAGCGATAACCTGACCTCTCTTGATCTCTTTCTTGTCGATACCGCGAAGAAGAAGACCTACATTATCACCAGCCTCACCCTGATCAAGAAGTTTACGGAACATCTCAACACCTGTTACAGTTGATTTCTTAGGCTCCTCGCCAAGACCGATAATCTGGATCTCCTCACCAACTTTGATAACACCAGTCTCAATTCTACCAGTAGCAACAGTACCACGACCAGTAATTGAGAATACGTCCTCAACAGGCATCAAGAATGGTTTGTCGATATCGCGTGGAGG
>JAGAKR010000023.1 GCA_017625535.1 Bacteroidales bacterium
AATACCGTTTTTCTCCTTGCTTCCGTTCACGTAGAACAGCACCTTAAATGTACTTCGCATAATCTAATCTTTTTTGGTTACAAAATTAGTTATCAGCGAGTTATACATTGATATGCAAACTAATGCAGAACGATGAAACGTGACGACACAAAGAAAAACTTTACTGCATTATCGGGTAATGAATTGGCAACCGTTCTATTTCATTACCTTGCGTTTCTTTGCTAAATTGCCATCGTTACTATTTCTGAGGTTTTCTGTTTAATGCGTTATGGCTCAGTTCAAAACGCAGAATTTCACCTTTTTTGCTCCGAGAACCGTAATTTTTAAGAAAAAACAGGCCTGCAGTATCATGTATGCCTGTTTTTTTCTTATTTTTACGGACGGCTGCCAGATTTGGATGGAGACGCCGCCATTAAAAATTCTGCAAGTATGGGAAGAATTAAACTGATATTGTGGTCACTAATAATTTTGTTGAGTGCAGTTGCATGCCACAGCAAGGAGGAACTTCCTCCTCCCGATGATCTTATGTATTTTGGGAAATACAGGGAATTCCTTCTGGACGGTGTGCTGGAAGAACTGAAACAGAAGGATATTGTTTGTGTATTCAAGGATTCCCAGGGGAATATCTTTTCAAGGGAAGCCACCTTTGAGAAGAAAGACAGGGAGGCCAGGCTTGAACTGCTTTATGGCCTTGCCGAGGGGAAATATATGCTTTTGTATATAGAGTATGCTGCCACCAATGAGAATGACTCGGACGGAGTTGAGAGGACCGGTGTAGGACGCCTGCTTGAGATTGTAAAGGGGAAACTTGCCGTTACCGGCTCAAGAAGTGACAAATATATATTTGGAGGGGACGGAACCAAAGAGAATCCTTATAAGATAAATTGTGACAAGGACCTCTATTATCTGCAGGGGTATGTGAATGAAGATGGCGGGGAGGAGAGGTTCATAGGGGAGTATTTTGAGCAGACTGCAGATATAGACCTTGCAGATTATTCATCTTACGTGAACCTGGAATATGGCTGGATGCCTATTGGCAAGTCGGAGACAAATTCGTTCCAGGGGCATTATGATGCCAGGGGGCATAAAGTTACCGGTATGTTCATAAACAGGGGTAACCAGTCGGGAACAGGCCTCTTTGGAGTGTTGTACAATGCTGTGGTAAAGAATCTTACATTGGAGAATGTGTCTGTAACAGGAGACGGTGCTGTGGGTGCCGTAGCAGGAGCCGTAAGGGGTGATGGTGCGGCAATGAGCGTTTCCCTGATAAAGAATTGCACAGTCACAAACAGTACCATCAAAGGAAGTGTGGGTGTGGGCGGTATAGCAGGCATTACGGATGCCGGCACCCGTGTGCAGATAGACAGTTGCAATGTATCTGCCAGTACAGCCATTTCCTGTACCCATTATGGTGCTGGAGGTATTTTGGGAGCAGGTGTTACCCGCTCTTCTGTAGCGGTTACCAACTGTACGAACAATGCTGCAATTTCCGGGGCAATGGTGAATCTGGGGGGAATTGTGGGAGGTGCAGATACCCTGCAGGTGATATCGTGCTCAAATTACGGTAATGTAACCGCATCCTCACAGGGTGAACAGAATGCTCTTGCAGCTGGAGGTATTGCCGGTGGTGCGGGTGTGGCAAATTTCATAGGTGTACACAATTACGGCAAGATATCGGGATATAAAGGGGTTGGAGGTATTGTTGGAAGTACCCAGGTAATTGCCGGTGAAGATGGAAGCAATGCCGTCTATAACAATGTATATATACAGAGTTCCCACAACGAGGGTGAAATTTCCGGCCAGATGATGGTTGGAGGGTTGTGCGGGGAGGCGCAGCTTGCAGCTGTACACAGCTATAACAAGGGCAATGTTACTGCAACCGGAAGTTATGCAGGCGGCATAATAGGGACCACTTCCGTATCTGCAATACATAATTCAAACAACTTTGCAGCAGTGCAGGGGGAAAGCAATGTTGGCGGCATTGCAGGAAAGGTGCAGCAGGGTACATATGCATTGAATCAGAATTTTGGTACCATATCAGCAACAGATGACAATGTGGGGGGTATAATAGGCAAGTCGGGTAACCAGTCCATCATTCATTATTGTGGCAATTATGGCACCATTAAGTTGTCGGGAGGAGGATCTGCAGGGGGAATTGCAGGGGAGATAGGCAATCCGAGGGATTGGAGCGGATGGGATATTGCTGAGGTGATTATAGGTTCTGTGGAAGTACTTACAGCCTGTGTTGGGGGAACTGCATTTTGTATTGCGGCAGGATTGGGTGCAGAGGCTGTTATGGAAGGGGTCCATATAGCACATACCATTGCAGAAATAGGACTTACCCTGGCAAATGCTGTTACCATAGGATATTCATCCAATCTGCTGAATTTCCCCCATTACGGGGATCCGGCCCAGGAGGCGTCGGTTCTGAGGCAGATAATGGAAGATGAGGACAAGGCCAATATGGAGAGTATGGAGAAACTTATAAAGGGCTCCCTCAAGAGTATCTCATTCAAACCAAGTGAACTCAAGTTGTCTGATTCAACAATTGCAGTACTTGCACAGAACCGCAATTCTGTAGTGGAGTTCTACAGGGCAAATGAAAGCAACCACCAGTTCTTCAATGACAGACTGAATGAAACAATGGCCGAGAGGTATGAGGAAGTAGAGCACAACAAGCATAAGGAGGAGTTGACGCATACCATAATACAGGGTGTATGTATGGGATTTACAGTTGCTGCAATGGGGGCGGGCATTGTTGCGTCGGGAGGAACACTTGCACCAGTCATTGTTTCCATAGGTGCTGTGGCAGGAATGGTTGGAGGGGCAAATGCCATTTCAAAGGCAGCGAGGAATTTTGATGCAAATACACTGGAGATTTCGCAGTGTTACAATTTTGGAAAGATTGATGTTGCAAATTCTGCGGAGGGTGCAGGTATAGTGGGTAAGATGGCAGATTTCTCGCTTGTTACAGATTGTATAACAGGTGGGGAATACACTGAAAAAGAGTATGCAATTGTGGAGAAGTCGGGTGGTAAGGTTACTGTGGATAATTGCATTGATCTGTATGCCGCAAGTGAACTGGTGATTGCAAATCTTACGGCGGCATCAGATTATTATGCCAACAACAAGATATATTGCTGCAACAGGGATGAAGATTGGGCGGCAATCAATTCGGCACTTAATGCAGATCTGCTGGTTCCGGAAACAGTGGACAAAGTGGAGTCTTATGGCGGATGGGATTTTACTGTAAATAAATTATGGATGATTCCTGATGTGGGTACAGGTACGGCATTCCCTCTCCCTTATGTTTCAAAAATGATGGTTGCCCCGCAGGAAGGAGGGCATTGAACAAACAGTGGAAATTTTTAACGATTGATGATATGGCAGAGAGACTGGAAAAAACATTTGCTGCGGCGTGTGTGCTTATGTGTATGGCTGTGGCTTTTTCTTGTGAGAAGAATGAGTTTATAGAGTGGAAAGACCAGGACAGGATGGAGATTGTGGTGCAGGAGGATGGCGGCAGGCTCCTTAAAGTGGTCTCCTCAATTGAATTGCCTGAGCAATGGCCGTTTGATATAAGCAGGGACAGCCTTTTTATGACTTTGCAGTCAGTTGAAGACATTGCGGAAAGGACAGAATTCAAGATATTGTACAGACAGGAGGACGGAAAGTTGTTCTATACCATATTTTTCCCTATTGATATGCTTCCCGATGACGGTGAATATATTCTGGAGTCTGTAAGGGACGGGCAGGGAAAATCCCATTTGAGGAAGATGGTAATAGCAATGATGGGGCAGCGGATGGTCTCGGCAGCCTCTGCGGATATGAGTGAAGAGTATAAAAAAATTGGAGGTACAGGCACTGCCGAAGATCCTCTCCTTTTAGACAATATTACGGACCTTACAACTTTGGCCTCTCTGCTCAAACAGGATACTTACAAGGCCAAGGGGCTTTATTTCAAATTGGGTACGGATCTGGATATGGAAGAGTATTATAAGGATCCGTTCAGGCCTATGGACCAGGGATGGTGCGGAATAGGGGGAGGATTTGCAGGAATACTTGACGGTGCAGGACATAAAATTTCAAATCTTTACCATTCCGATTCCCAGGCCGGGGATATAGGGCTCTTCAAGTATCTGCTTGATGGGGCACAGATAAGCAATCTTGTGCTGGATGATGTAAGCATTGTTTCATCAAAGTGCAATACCGGTGCTGTTGCCGGATACACAAGCGGCAATGTGAAGTTGTCGGGAATATCAGTTTCCGGGAATATTGCCTCCAACGGGGATTGTGTAGGCGGGTTGGTTGGAAAAGTTGCAGATGGCAGACTTGAAATTCAGGAGTGTGAACTTGGCTCCGGTACAGTAAAAGGTGCCAATTGGTGTGGAGGTTTTGTAGGGGCGGCAGAGGGGGCTCTGGCAATAACTGAGTCAAATAATGACAATATGACTGTGGAGGCCACCGCTTCCGGTGCCGGAGGTTTTGTGGGGGGAATGATTGGAGGCAGTGCGGGAAACTCAATTGAATATTCAGATTGTGATGCCAATGTCTCCGCTCCAAGAATTGTGGGCGGAATTGCTGGGCAGGCAACAGATCTTGCAGTTGAAGGGGTGCAGGTATTTGCATTCAGGATTCTTGCGCAGGAGATGTATTGTGGCGGACTTGTAGGATATAGTACAGGAACACTTTCAGTGAATAACAGCGGTGTGGCACATTCCTCTTCTGCAAACTATCAGGAGAATATTGTGGGTTCCGGAACTGCCTCTTCTGTGGGTGGCCTGGTGGGGTATTCAAGTGCAGAAGATTTTACCATAGTGGAGTCTGATGTGCAGTCTCCGGTTACAGGAAAGGATAAGGTGGGGGGATTTGTTGGAGAACTGCAGGGAAGCCTCAAAATTTCCGGGTCTTTGAATTCAAGTTCTTCCCAACTTAAGGGGGAAAGCCGTGTCGGCGGTTTTGTGGGGTATTCAGCTGTCGGGAGCCTCACTATCAGAGATTCTGAACAGAGGTGTGCTGTTGTTGCCACCGGGGGATATGTTGGAGGAGTGGTTGGAGAGTGTGCGCAGATCTCTGTGGATACACTTTATCTCAATGGCAGTGTGAGTGGTGGAGACAAATATGCAGGTGGAATTGTGGGGCTTGGCAGAAATGTTTCTCTGGATAATATTGAGTTCGGCAGTGGCGTAACGGTTAATGGCCCGGCAGATGTGGGGGGAATTGCAGGACGTCTTGAGAACAGCAAGATGAAAGCAAATCCTTTTTCTGCAGATTTTGCCATAATTGTTTGCGGGGATGAATCTTACAGCAGTTCTGCAGTTTCTGTGGGAGGCATTTGCGGAAGTGCATCGGATTGTGAGTTCAGGAATATAACAGTAAAGTGTTCCGTTTATGGAAAGAACTATATAGGTGGCCTGGTGGGATATAATGAAAGGGGAGGAGTGATTGATAACTGCACATATGACGGCAAGGAGGTGGCAGCTGCGGGAGATGCTGCAGGAGGTATTGTAGGATATTCGGTATCCGGCAATGCGGAGCTGAAGAATCTTGTGAATTATGGAAAAGTGACTGCAGCCTGGTATACCGGCGGTATTGTGGGGAAACTTGTAAATGACGGTGCGTCATTTTGTACCAATCTTGGTACGGTTTCCGGCGGGGAGGATACAGGTGGCATTGTGGGATGCATAGACAATGACGACAACAGTGAAGGGGGCATTTCTGTATATTATTGTACCAATTCAGGGACAGTGACAGCAGGCAGGAGAGCCCTTGGCGGAATTGCAGGGTATGTGGAGAGCGGCAGCAACAACAGCAAGAGTGTTACTTTCAGCAAATGCTACAATACAGGTACCGTAAGCGGAACTGGTACCGGTTCCGGAGACAGGGACGCAGCAGGTGGAATTGTAGGAGAAGGTAAATATTCTCTGATAATTGAGTATTGTGCAAACAAAGGCACTGTGAATGCAACTGCGGGATTCCACCATATAGGGGGGCTTGTAGGTTACTTTGGAGAGAACTCAAGCGGATATGACAACTACGTTTACATTAAGGAGTCGTATAATTCCGGAACGGTTGAGGTTACGCAGTCGGGGGCCAATTCCACATATGTGGGTGGAATTGCAGGGCATCTTGAGGATTCCAACACAAGTTCCTGGAACGTGCATATAAAGAACTGCTACAACAGGGGATCTGTATTGGCCAGGACATCCAATGAAACTTATCACGCAGGGGGAATTGTAGGCAAGGCCAGCTATTATCTGGCTATGGAGTACTGTTACTCTTCAGGCAGGGTAAGGAGCCAGGAAGAGGGAGGATCATATTACAGGGCACCCGGAATGGCAGGATGCCATGCAGACGGTGAAACTCTTTTTCCCGACAGCCGTCTGAACCAACTGTTCATTGAAGAAGGGACAGCCTGGGATGACTGGAATGAGTCACTTCCGGTGATAATAGATTGGGGAAGTTATTTTGATGCTGCCGATAAAAGTGACAAAGGGTCATATGGCAGTTTTGATTTCAACAGTATATGGGATATCAAATCTGACATTAACGGAGGTTATCCTTATTTGCGCAATAATCCATAGCTTGCTTTGGGTTGCTTTGGGAAAATCACTAAATTTGGGACGTTTTTTAACGTCCCTTTTTTTATGAAAAACAAGTATATGAAAGTTGTGGCCTGCGCAGTTCTGTTTATGGCGGCCGCATTGCAGATGGATGCACAGTCTGCAAAAAAAGCAAATGTGAAGGATTTCATCACAGATTGTGAGAAATCGGAATTTGTAAAGACTCCAAAATTTGCCGAAACAATGGCCTGGTTCAACAGGCTTGCTGAGGCTTCCCCAATGGTAAACATATCATCTTTCGGTACAAGCCCTATGGGCAGGGACCTTGCCTTGGTCATTGTAGACAAGGACGGACTCACCACCCCTGATGCCATAAGGGAGAAGGGTAGGGTAATTGTTCTCATAGAGAGTTGTATCCACTCGGGTGAGCCTGACGGTAAGGATGCTACAATGATATTCCTAAGGGATATGGTTGTCGGGAAGAAGAACATTGATGTGCTGGATAATGTGAGTTTCCTCTGTATTCCTGTCTTCAATGTGGACGGCCATGAGAATTTTACCGCCCTCAACCGTATAAACCAGAACGGTCCTGAGGAGTTGGGCACCAGAAATACTGCGCAGCAGCTGAACCTGAACAGGGATTTCCTTAAGGCCGATGCCCCTGAGATGAAGGCCTGGCTGAAACTTTACAATTACTGGCTGCCGGAACTCTTTATTGATGTTCACGTTACCAACGGTGCGGATTTCCAGTATGTTATGACATATGCCATAGACAATATGACAAACAATATGGAGCCGGGCATTACTGCGTGGAGCCGCGACATTTATGAGAAACAGCTTTGTGAGCAGATGGAGAAGGTTGGCTTTCCAATTTTCCTTTACGGAAGTTTCAAGAAATATAATGCCCCTGAGAGCGGTTTTGTGGCAGATACCTTTGATCCGCGCTATTCGCAGGGGTATGCTGCTGCTCACAACAGGTTGGGTCTTTTGATAGAGAACCACATCTACAAGCCTTACAAACAGCGTGTAGAGGCAACTGTTGAGGCTTTCATTGCAACTGCCCGCATCTTGTCTGAGAACAAGGAGTCTTTGGTGCGTACATTGGCTGCGGCTGATGCCTATACCTCATCTCCCGCTTCACGTGTGGAGCCTTTCGGTTTCCAGTACAGGGCTACAGAGGATGAGTCGTATATGACAAATTACCTCAGTTGGGGGCGTGACACCCTTTTGAGTGATTTGAGCGGCGGAGAGTGGGTGATCCACGATTACAACGATCCTATCACCCTTCCAATTCCTGTATACACCTCATACAAACCTGCATTCTCAGTAAAATTGCCGGAGGCATATATCCTTATGCCGCAGTGGACTTCAGTGCGTGAGTTGCTTGACCTCCACGGAGTGAAATATACAGTGCTGGAGCAGCCGCGTACCGTTGAGGTTGAGACATACCGCTACACCGGCGGAAAATTTTCTTCCCGACAGAGTGAGGGACGCGTTCCTGTACAGGCACAGTTTACAACCCAGACCGAGACCCTTGAGTACCCTGCAGGAAGTATCCTTGTGGATATGAACCAGCCGGCATCACGTGTTGCAATGTGGATGTTTGAGCCTGCAGCACCAGGTTCTCTTACCTACTGGGGCTTCTTTAATGTATGTGTGCAGGCAGGCAACGAGTTCTGGATAAGGCCTCAGTATATGGAGGTTAAAGGACGTGAGATGCTTGCAAAGGACCCTGCACTCAAGGCCCGTTTTGAGCAGAAACTGCGTGAAGATACTGCATTTGCGGCCGACCCTCAGGCCATCCTTGGATTCTTCTATGATATAGTGCGCAAGAGGGCACACCAGAACAACGAACTTCATCCTGTATGGAGGGTAATGGACAGAAACCAACTGAAATAAAACATATGAAAAGATTTATATTACTGGCAATTTTGCCATCCATCCTTGCATTGGCATCCTGTGTAGGGAGCCAACATAAATTCTCGGAGCAGGATCTGGCAATAATCAATACCAATCCCGACAGTTTGCTGCATATCTACACAATAGAGAATCCTGAGGAACTTAAGGTGTTGAGATCCCCTTCATACAACCTTACCAAAAAGGAGCTCCACAGCGAAGCTTTCCAGAATCTTGCCCGCAGGATGATATATACCGTATCGCATCCTTCGGTTAACGGTTTGGGACTTGCTGCCCCACAGATAGGAATAAACAAGGCTGTTATTGTTGTCCATCGAGTTGACAAGGAAGGAATGCCGTATGAGGTATATCCCAACATTTCAATTGTTGAGTCCTCAGAAGAAATTACCATATCCCAGGAGGGATGTTTGTCAATTCCAGGCAAGAGAGGCGATGTGGACCGCAGTGTTATAGTGGTAATAGAGTATTATAGCCTTAGTGCAAAGAAGGTTGTAAGGGATACTATAAACAGTTATGCTTCAGTGATATTCCAGCATGAAACCGATCACCTGGACGGTATCCTTTACACAGACCGCACGTGGTAGAGTGATTTTTTACAAATTTTCATAAAAATAAGTGTAAAGATTCTTATCAGTTGTAAAGTTTCTTTACACTTTTTTATTTTCTACATTTTACTTAAATCGCATATATTCAAATAGTTGGCTACTTTGGCACGGCTGTTGGTTCAAAGGAAGTCGTGTCACGGGTGACTTTACAGTCGTGACACGACTGACAAAAATTTCTAATTATGAACAGATTTTTAAAAAATTTTATTATAGCGGCGGCGGTGGCAGGTTTTGCGGCAACGGCAGCAACAGCAATGGCGCAGGAGATACAGGTGCCACAACATGCAATGACCCTTAAGGAGTGTATGGAGTATGCGGTTTCCAATTCCACAAAGATGAGGATACAGCAGGCGGATACCCGTGATGCGCAGGTGGAGCGGAGGAGTGCAATATTGGAGGCGTTTACGCCGTCGGTTTCGGCAGGCAGTTATGCCTATTATAATTTCGGCCGTTCGGTGGATCCGGAAACCAACACCTACAAGTCAACCACCTCTTTCCAGAACGGATACCAGGCGAGCGGAAGCCTTGCATTGTTCAACGGATTTGCTGCGGTAAACAATCTTAAGATTACAAAAACTGCTGCTGCAATGGGTGTTAGCCGCGAGGAGCAGACCCGGGATGAGGTTTGTCTGGCCACTATGGAGGCTTATTATAATGTGGTTTATTACAATCAGATGGCAAAAGCAATTGAGGATGAGGTGGCAGCGGCGCAGAAGGCTTTGCAGTTGGCCCGCAGACAGGAACAGTTGGGCCAGAAGGGGTATGCAGATGTGGTTCAGATTGAGGCCGATCTGGCAGCCAAAGAGTATAAGTTGGTAAACACCCGCAATATGTACAATGATGCCTTACTTACCCTTAAGGACATTATGTTCTGGCCTCTGGACCAGCAGTTGGAGATAGATTTTTCAATGGCCGATGAGGCTGCCCTGCAGAATGGGGAGAGGATTGTGGAGGAAGGATTTGTAGGGAATACAAAAGAGGATATTGTGCAGAATGCACTCACTACCCTCCCTGCAGCCTACATTGCCAGAGGGGAGATGCTCAATGCAAAGAGGGCCTTCAACACTTCAAAATGGCAACTGCTCCCATCATTGAACCTCAGCGGAGGGTGGAGTACAAGTTACTTTACTTATCCCGACGAAAAGAATTATGTTGCCCCGGCATTCCACACCCAGTTCACCAACAATATGGGTGAGTACATCCAACTTTCAATGAGCATCCCTATTTATGGAAGGTTGTACAGGCAGGCAACAGTTGCCAAGAAGAGGAATGCCTACGTGAGGGCAACTGCACAATATGAGCAGAAGGTAAGGGAAATTGAAGCGGAGGTTACCAGAGCCCTTCAGGACAAGGAGGGGGCAGGAGCAGCATTCCTTCAGGCTTCCCGACAGGCACAGGTACAGACCGAAGCCTACAAGTTCAGCACCAAAAAGTTTGAGCAGGGGATGATCTCCCCAATTGAGTACCAGACCGCCTCGGGCAACTGGCTTGCCGCCAAGGCCGAGCAGCTGAACGCCCTCCTTAAGTATTACCTTAAGAAAAGTGTGGTGGAGTACTACAACGGGGTACCTTACATAGAGCAATAACGGCTGTACCCGTGTCTCGACTATACTTGTAGTCGTGTATCGATTGTAAAATAAAAATTTGGTTTTCAGGAGTTTGTGAAAATTTATCGGGAAGAAAAAAAGAAATAAAAATTTATAGGATATGGATAAGATTATTGAGAAGAAAAAAGGTTTTGCGGCGGTGTTTACAAAGAGGGCATTGCCTTATTGGTTGGGAGCTTTTGTGGTGGTGTTTGTGTTGTGGCTGGTGTTCAGGGACAATTCAAGTACTTTGAGGGTGAATGGGGATACCCTTTCTTACGGGAATGCCACACGTGGGGAGTTCAATGATTATATTAGGGTTACCGGACAGGTGCAGCCTATGACAACCATACAGATTTCGCCGCTGGAGGGGGGAGTTGTGCAGGAGATTGTTACAGAGGAGGGCTCTAGAGTGAAGAAGGGGGATGTGATTCTGGTGTTGAGCAATGAGGGGTTGGATCTTCAGATTTTGAATTCGGAGGCGGAACTGGCGGAGAAGGAGAATCTGCTCCGTAATACAATGATCTCTATGGAGCAGCAGAAGTTGAGCGTGTATCAGGAGATGCTGCAGTTGAGGGTTGAGGTTAGGCGTTCTAAAAGGGCGTATGAGAGTGCCAAAGAGTTGTATGCAGAGAAACTGATTTCGCGTGAGGAGTGGCTTAAAGCAGAGGAGGATTATATGCTGGCGGCAGACAGGCTGGGGTTGGTTGAGACTCGTGCTAAGCAGGATAGCCTTTACCGTACGGTGGAGATTAGGCAGATGGAGGAGAGCCTGGACAATATGCGCCTGAATATGAGTATGATCCGCAAGAGGAAAGACAATCTTACAATAAAGGCCCCTATAGACGGTGAGCTTGGTCTGCTGGATGTGGTTCTGGGCCAGAGCATTGCTGCCGGTACAAAAGTGGGGCAGATAAACAATCTGGATTCTTATAAAATTGAGGCTCAGGTGGATGAGCACTACATAGACAGAGTGGTTGCCGGCCTGCAGGCACAGTTTGAAAGGCAGGATGAACTTTACAGCACAGTTATCCGCAAGGTATATCCAGAGGTGCGTGACGGCAAGTTCAAGACAGACTTCAAGTTTGACGGGGAGCAGCCTTCAAACATCCGTACCGGCCAGACCTATTACCTGAACCTCCAGTTGGGCCAGCCAGAAGAGGCACTCCTTATCCCAAGGGGCACCTTCTACCAGAAGACCGGAGGCCGCTGGATTTATGTCCTTTCTCCCGACGGATCTTCTGCTGTAAAACGTGAAATCCGCATAGGCCGCCAGAACCCTCAATACTACGAGGTCCTTGAAGGCCTTGAGCCTGGCGAGCGCGTAGTGGTGAGCGGCTACGACAACTTTGGGGAAAATGACGTTCTGATTTTCAGATAATCAGTTACAGTCGTGTCACGACTATACTTGTAATCGTGTCACGACTTCCAGAAAAATTTGGGTATGATAAAGAATTTTCTTATGACACTCAGGCGCTACAAGGTGGCGGGTGTGTTGAATATAGTGGGGCTTACAATGGCGTTTGTGGCGTTTTATGTTATTGCGTCGCAGGTGTGGTATTCGGTAACGTATAACAGGCCATTGGAGGATTCTGATAGGGTGTATATGATTTCGCCGCTGTGGGGCGGCAGCCTGGGGGAGAATAATGCAGAGTGGAGTGCAAACTGTCCGCATCCGGTAACAATTGAGACTGTGGAGATGCATCCTCAGGCTGTTGCAAGTACCCATTTCAGGAGTTATGCATTCCCGGCCAGAATCTGGAACAAGAGGGGAGAGGGGGATTTCCAGAAGTTGAATCTTGGAAGTTATGATGTTGCTCCACAGGCAATCGAGGTGTTTGGGTTTGATATTATTGCCGGAGATGCGGATCAGATGAGCCAGCCCAATACAATTGTAATTTCTGAATCGGCGGCAGCAACAGCAGGTGTGGAAGTGGGTGACCAGCTTTACTATGAGGGTGGCAGGTATTATGACAATATGCGTCCGGAACTTCCGCAGACAGTAGTGGCCATATTCAAGGATTTCCCAAAGAATACCTTTCTGTACAACCATCATATTTTCAAGAATGACAACTGCAAGGACGGCAATGGAAACAACAACTGGAACTACAGCCATTTTGTAAAGTTTGAGAAGGGGGCAGACCTTGAACTGTTCAAGAAAACCTGGATGGACAAATATGCCAAATGGATGTTGGAGATGGTAGTGGAATGGAAGGAAAAGTATCCCGACGAAAATTTCTTTGAGGAAGGGGACGAAATCCTGCCAATAAGGCTGATAAAGCTGGACAGGATGTACTACGATGGAAATTTTACGAATGAGAAATATGAGCAGGGAGAAAAATCCACAACCCTTACCCTTGCTGCCATAGCATTGGTGATAGTTGTAATAGCCTTCATAAACTTTGTGAATTTCTTTATGGCACTTGTACCGGTGAGGATGCGTTCTGTAAATATCTGCAAGGTATTTGGTGCAGGGCAGGGGACCTTGAGGCTCAATTTCCTCTTTGAGGCAATAGGTCTGGTTATGACGGCATTTGTATTGGCTCTTGGGATTATCCAGGCATTGCAGGGAAGTTTCATTACAGGTTATGTAACCTCTTCCCTTGCCCTTGCAGACAATATGGCTGTGCTGATGATCATTCTGGTACTGATGCTTCTGCTGGCGATTATCTCGGCAATCTATCCTGCCTTCTTCATTACAAGGTTCAATGCTTCATTGGGGGTAAAGGAGGGATATGGCAACTCACTGTCGGGAAGAAGAATGAGGTCAATACTTGCCTGGTTCCAGTTTGCTGTGGCAATGGTGCTGATTATTGTGGCTGCCACTTTCTGGATGCAGTACAGATATATGATAAATTATGATATTGGGTTGGACCGTGAAAATATAATTACCTTCACTTCCGACGACCTTGCCGGCAAAGGGGAGGCTGTGGTGGAGAAATTGCAGCAGTATCCCGATGCAGTTGGGGTTACAGCATCCAGAAGCCCGCTCACAATGTACTTCAGCAGGTGGGGCAGGGAATATAATGGAAAGGAGTATATGCTCAATGCCTGGTATGTAAGGTGGAATATGCCACAGTTTTTTGGAATAAAGGTGCATGTTGGGGATGAATTTACAGATATGTCGGGAAAAAGGAAGGATATGCTTATTTCCGGTAATCTGCACAGGGAGATTGGGGTTCCTGCCGGACACGAGGTGAATAATTTTACGGTATGTGGAGTTACCGGTGATTTCCGCCTCAATTCTGTGGTTGAAGATGATATATATACTGCTTTATGCTGTACCAATACAGGGTTCGGTTCTTTCTATATCCGCCTTAGGGAGGGGGCTGATGTAAAGGCTTTCACAACTTATGTGAAGGAACTTGTACAGGAGTTTTCCCCTAACAGCGATGAACCTGAGGTTTCTTTCTTCAACGAGAAAATTGCTAACCTCTACAACTCAACCAAGAAGGCAACTGTTGCAATAGGCCTTTTTGCCCTGCTGGCAGTTGTGATTGCCCTTATGGGGGTGTTCGGGATTGTGATGTTTGAGACTCAGCACCGCCGCAGCGAGATTGCCATCCGCAAAGTTTACGGCGCAGAGAGGGGGCAGTTGGTGGGGATGCTCAACAACAGTTATGTGAAACTGGTTCTTGCCGGGTTCCTGGCTGCCGCTCCGGTTGCCTGGTGGATAACCTCCCGCTGGCTTGAGCAGTTCGCCAACCGCATCTCCATCCCTTGGTGGATCTTTGCCGCCTCCCTTGTGGCAGTCCTTGCGGTAACCGTTGCACTTGTCACCCTCCGCTCCTGGAAAGCCTCCGGCGAGAATCCTGCCCAGGTAGTCAGGTCTTGACGTTGACATTATTCCAAATCACTGTCAACGTCACAAAAAAACAGTACATTTGCGTAGAGAAAACATTCCCCGTATGAGACAATTTTTCCTTATAGCAAGTGTGCTGTTTGCTTTTGTTGCGGCAGGGTGCAGCAGCCAGAGGGTAGATTTGCCGCAGAGTCCGGTAATAATCCTGTTTGAGAATGATGTGCATTGTGCAGTGGAGGGGTATCCCAAAATGGCGGCACTGAAAGAGGTGTACAAAGGGCAGACTCCGTACGTTGCAACGGTGAGTTGCGGGGATTTTGTGCAGGGGGATCTCATTGGAGCGGTGTCGCAAGGGGAGTATATTGTGGATATAATGAATCAGGTGGGTTACGATATTGTAACCCTGGGCAACCACGAGTTTGATTACGGTATCCAGCAGCAGAAAATCCTTATTGGGAAACTGCAGGCAGCAACGGTATGTGCAAATTTCCAGAACCTTACAACCGGAGAACTGGAGTATGCCCCATATGAAATGGTGAGTTACGGTGCGGTGAAAATAGCATTTCTGGGCATTGCAACCCCAGCCACAGCCACATCGGTCTCCCAAAAAACATTCCAGGACCCGCAGGGCAACACAATTTACAGTTTTCTTCCCGACAGTTTCTTCACATCCATCCAGCGGCAGATAGATGCCGCCAGGGAGCAGGGGGCTGATTATGTGGTGGCCCTTTCCCACCTGGGGGATGTAAGTGACGGAGTGAACCCCACATCGGTGGAATTCGCAAGGAAGACAAAAGGGGTTGATGTGGTGCTGGACGGCCATTCCCACAGTGTAATTGCGGGCAGTATGGTTCAGAATGTGGAGGGGGAGCCTGTGCTTCTGGCCTCCACCGGAACAAAGTTTGAGAATATAGGCGTGCTGGAACTCTCTGTGAATGGGGATTTTTCTGTAGTTCTTGTGCCGGGTGACAGTGTGCAGAGTGATGCCGGGGTGCAGAAGTTTGTGGAGCAGATACAGCGCTCGGCCGTAGAGGCGGGTGAATATATAGTTGGGGAGAGCAGGGTTGACCTGCCGCACGAGGATGCCCAGGGGAACAGACTTACCCGCTATATGGAGATGCCGCTGGGCAATTTCTGTGCAGATGCGTTCAGGGTGATGCTGGGTACAGATATAGGTGTTGTGAATGGGGGTGGTATCCGCAACGGACTTGTGGCAGGAGACATTACATACAACAATCTGATTTCAGTTTTTCCGTTCAATAACTCAGCCTGTGTTGTTTCGCTCACAGGACAACAGCTGATGGATGCACTTGAGGCATCGGTATATATTATGCCAGAACCTTTTGGAGGGTTCCTGCAGGTGAGCGGACTCCGCTTTTGTGTGGATATCTCTGTAAATTCCCCTGTGGAGCAGGATGCCTCGGGTCTCTTCAAGGATGTACCGGCAGGTGTGCAGCGCAGGGTGTCTGATGTGCAGGTGCTGGATCCAGCCTCTGGAAAATATATCCCTCTGGCACCTTCCCGGGAATATACAATAGGGGGAATCACATTCCTGCTGCGTGATTCCGGCGACGGAGGCATCTTCAGGAATGCAACCCTGCTCCACGATAATCTGGGCCAGGACACAGAAATACTCTCCCGCTACCTCCAGCAGGAACTTGGCGGGGTTATAGACTCCCGTTATGCTGCTGTGGAGGGGAGGATAATTGTGCGTTAATGAGATAAGATGTAAGTATTTTATGTAAGTTTGTACAAAACTGTTCCATTATGAGAAAACTTTTTACTTCAATCACTTTGGCGGCGGCGGTACTTGCAGGCTGCTCCGAGAACCACCAGAAGAATCTTCAGAAACTTGAGGGCTTCATCCAGCAGGATACATCAATGATACATAATTTGAGGGTTATCTGTAAGGAATACCCTGCAAGACTGTCGGGAAGCAGGGAAAATGCAGGGGCGCAGGAATACATTTATAATGAATTCAACAAGATTGGGGCAGAGGCTTCCCTTATGGAGGTGCCGGTGCCAAACTGGTATGGCGGTGAAAGCAAGGTTGTTGTAAAGTATGGCAGGGAGGCTGTTGAGGTTCCGAGTGTGAATCTTGGTCTTGCAGAGGGTACAGGCGGCAAGGTAATAGAGGAGCGTGTTGTGGAGATAACCAGCCGCAAGGAGTTGGACGAGAAGGATGTAAAGGGGAAGATTGTATTTTTCAATGACCCGATGAAGAGCCACAGCGATTACGGACGTGCAGGCTGGCAGCGCAGACAGGGCCCAGGCCTTGCAGCAGAAAAGGGTGCCAAGGGTGTAGTAATCCGCTCACTTACACAGTTTATGGATGAGCATCCGCATACCGGTTCAACCACCTACAGCCCAAATGCTCCAAAGATTCCGGCAATTGCAATCTCTACAATTGAGGCTGAGAAACTTTCAAAGACAATTGCTGAGAACAGGAGGGTAAAACTTGCTATCTCATCTACAGCATACACAAGGCCTGAACAGGCTACCGGAAACAATGTAATTGGAGAGATAAAAGGCTCGCTGCACCCGGAGAATGTGATTATGGTTACAGCCCATCTGGATTCCTGGCACATTGCCGAAGGGGCACACGATGACGGTTCCGGAGTGGTTATCCTTATGAACATCCTCCGCGCATTCAATGAGGCCGGCATCCAGCCATACAACACAATAAGGGTTATGCCTTATCAGGATGAGGAGGTAGGTCTGCAGGGAATCCACACATACGCAGAGAAAAAGGAGGGTTCCGGTGAGAACCATCTTTACCACATAGAGATTGATTCCGGAATAGGCAACCCTCGCGGAGTTGGCCTGTATGGGGATTCAACAAAAATTGCATCACTCAACACATTCATTTCCCAGTATGTGGACCTGGGTTATGACACCCCATTCATTGTCCGTGCCGGAGAGACCTACACCCGCTTCCCTACCGCCACAAAATTCGGGGCAATTGCAGGGTGGTTTATTCCCGACAACAGCACAGATTACTTCCTGTACCACCACGCCTCAAACGACAACTTTGAGGTGCTTGACCAGCAGCAGCTGAAAGACTGCTCACAGGCAATGACCCAACTGGTTTATCTGCTTGACAGGTATCATAAATAAAAGGTTGTTCTGTAAACATAATTTTCATTTAAAAGTGTAAAGAAACTTATCAGTTGTAAAGTTTCTTTACACTTTTCTTTTTGGTACATTTTGTCTAATATACACATATTCAGCCTGTTGATTGTTTTGGCACGGGCGTTGTTCACTTTTTGAAGTGTAAAGAACCCGTGACACGATTGTAACTGTAGTCGTGACACGACTGTAAGTGAAGTCGAGACACGACTTCAAGTTAAGAAACTGATTTTTAGTAATTAAGGCTTATGAAACTTGGAAAAAATATTGTAAAGGTGCTTTCGCTGGCGTTGGGCCTGTCAATTGGGGTGGTGCTGATTGCAAAGGTTTGTTTTGAATTGCAGTATGACAGTTATTATCCCCATAGGGAGAGGGTGTACAAGATTATGACCGGCGTGCAGAGACACGGAGGGGAGATGGAGAATGCGGATCAGGTGAGCGGGGCGGTTGCACCGGGGTTCAGGGATTTTGTACCGGGAGTTGAGGCTGCCACCAGAATTACACCTCTTTTTGAGAACAACAATTATTATACAGAGGATAAAAACAAACTTACAGCAAACCTGCTGTTGGCCGATACCAGTTTCTTTGACATTTTCCAGAGGGAGATTTATGCAGGTGATCCGCACAAGGTTCTGGCAGAATTTGCAAAGGTGATGGTGTCGAGGTCGTTTGCGGAGAAGTTGGGAGGCGCAGAGGGTGCTGTAGGGCAGACCATCTATAATGAGAGTCTTCCTAACATAAAACTTACAATTGATGGTGTGTATGAGGATTTCCCCCAGAACTGCACTTTTGCAGGGGTTGACATTCTCCTCTCCATGATATCTTATTCAAAAGTCAGTACAGAGAATTGGGTGGGCAACGACAGGTATCACGGATATGTAAAACTTGCAGAAGGTGTGGATCCGGAAGGCCTTGAGGAGGCAATACACAAGATGCAGGAGAAGAATCAGCCCCTTGAGGAGTTTGAGAAAGCAGGCCTCAAGTTGTGGTATTACCTCCAGAGGGCGGATGAACTGCATTTTACGGTTAAGGCCAACCGCAATATGGTAATTATGCTCTCCATTGTGGCCCTGTTGCTTATAGCGGCTTCTGTGGTGAATTATATCCTTAATGCAATATCGTCTGTGGTGCAGAGGGCAAAGGAGGTTGGTGTAATGAAGTGTTATGGTGCAGAGGGCTCGGATATCTTCACCCTCCTGTTTAAGGAGGCGGCTGCAAATGTGGCTGCGGCAGTTGTGGTGGCAGCGGCAATAGTACTGGCATTTTCCGGGATGATTGAGACATTGCTGGGGGCATCGCTCACATCGCTCTTCACCCCTGTATCTGTTTTGTCTGCAGTTGCAGTATGTGGTATTGTCCTTCTGGTGTCGGGCTTCATTCCTGCCAGAATCTTTATGGGGATACCGGTATCAACCGCATTCAGGAACTATCGGGAAAATAAAAGGAGATGGAAACTGGCCTTTCTGGTTGTGCAGTTCTCTTTTACAGTGTTTCTGGCATCTGTGCTTGTGGTTTTTGGCAGGCAGTATGATATGATGCTGAATGAAAATTTGGGTTATGAGTATGACAATCTGCTGGTTGTGGATATGGGCGGTTCCAAGGTTGATGAGTTTTACAAGGTGAAGGACGGTTTGGCCGGCATTCCTGGTGTGGTTGGGACTGCATTGGTGTCTGATATCCCTGTGGCAGGTTCGTCGGGAAACAATGTATATCTCCCAGGGGATGAGAGGGAACTGTTCAATGTGGCTGACCAGTACTATTCAACTGAGGGTTCTGCAGAGATTCTGGGGATAAAGTTCCTTGAGGGGCGTGAGGCCACCTCTCCAAAGGAGGTTGCCGTGAGCCGCAAGTTTGTGGAGACTATGCAGGGGTTTGCGGATTGGAGTGACGGAGCCATTGGGAAGAGCATTGTCGTTACCGAGCACAGCCAGACAATGGATGAAATTTTTACAATTTGCGGAGTTTATGAAGATTACAAGATAGGTTCTGTATTTGTGGACAAAAGGCCGAGCATCCGTTTTGGTGCGGAGCAGGGGTGGCCCGAGGTATTTTTTAGTGGAGTACTCGTTAAGGTATCTTCCCTTACCCCGGATGTAATTGCCCAGGTGCAGAAGGTTATAGATGATCTTCTTCCCGACAAAGAACTGCGCGTGGTTGCCTATGCAGACGGTATGAGGGAGAGTTTTGCCGATATAGACAAAACAAAGGATTCCATTTTGCTGGGAGGGATTTTCTCCCTGATAATTTCCCTGATAGGTCTGATTGGATATATAAAGGATGAGACCCAGCGCAGGAGCGCTGAGATGGCAATCCGCAAGATTAACGGAGCCCTTCCGCGCGAGATTCTGGGCATTTTCATTGCCGATGTAATGGCTCTGGCACTGGTTTCTGCCGTAATTGGTTCTGTGGCTGCCTATTTCACTTCAGACCTGGTATTGGAGAGTTTTGTGGATAAAGTTCCGGTTCATCTGTGGTATTTTGTGGCAGCCTCTGCAGTGGTTCTGCTCCTTGTTGCCGCCACCGTTGCCGCCAATACCGTAGCCCTCTGCCGCTCCAATCCGGTGGACTCTTTGAAGAGAGGTGAATAAAAAATTTGGGCCCAAACCCGGTCCCCGGGTTTCCTGGAAGTCGGTACCCGACTTCTATATATTAAAAAGTTGATTTATAAACAATTAAATATTAAAATTATGATTAAAGTTACAGATTTAAGCAAGGTTTTCAGAACTGAAGAGATTGAGACAACAGCGCTCAATGGAGTTTCTTTTGAGATTAATGATGGTGAGTTTGTGGCAATTATGGGTCCGTCGGGATGCGGAAAGTCTACATTGCTGAATATTTTGGGTTTGTTGGACAATCCGTCGGGAGGAAGTTACAAGTTGCTGGACAATGAGGTTGGGCAGTTGAAGGAGAAGGAGCGCACAAAGTTCCGCAAGGGCAATATTGGGTTTGTGTTCCAGAGTTTCAATCTTATTGATGAACTTAATGTGTATGAGAATGTGGAGCTGCCGCTGAGGTATCTGAACATTTCGGCAGGGGAGCGCAAGCAGAAGGTGAATGAGATCCTTAAGAGGATGGGCATTTCGCACAGGGCAAAACATTTCCCACAGCAGCTTTCAGGAGGTCAGCAGCAGAGGGTTGCCATAGCCCGCGCAGTAGTTTCAAATCCTAAACTTATCCTCGCCGACGAGCCTACAGGTAACCTGGATTCAAAGAACGGCAAGGAGGTTATGGAGCTTTTGAGCGAACTTAACCAGGAGGGTACCACAATTGTAATGGTAACCCACTCGCAGAAGGATGCCGCTGTGGCCCAGAGGGTCATAAATCTGTTTGACGGACAGATTGTAGGTGATGTAAAGAACGAATTGTAATTTTTACGTTGTCCTTTTGTGCAATTGGTGGATAATCAGGATGTTACAAATGTGGATTTCGTGTATTTATTAATTGTTTAATTTAAAAGATATTGAATATCAACTTGTTGCATAAAAGGGCAACGATAAATTTTAAATTGAGATGAGAAATTTTGCTAAATATTTCAAGGGCTCGAGCCTTCTGAATCTGCTGGGTATGACGGTGGCGTTTGCGGCGCTGTATATCCTGTTGGTGCAGGTGCATTATGACCTGGGGTATAACAGGCAGATTAAGGATGTGGAGAGGGTGTATATAATGGCTACGCCAAGCTGGTTCTCGGATGGACAGTATCAGGTGAACCTGAACAGGCCGCTGCAGAAGGCCATTTTGGAGCAGGCCGGTATGGTGGAGAGTTGGGGAGTGGCCTATATTGGTGGAGACGGCAAGAATTATATCCGTGTTGGGAACGGTGAGGAGGCCAGGGAGTACCAGATTGGTTTCTCGCAGCTCACTAGAGGTGCATTGGATGTGTTTGGGTTCAATCCGGTAGTGGGCACATTCAATGGTATGGAGAAGGATGAGACTGTGGCAATAAGTGAGTCGGCTGCAAAACTTATGGGAGTTGGAGTGGGTGATGCAATCTATGTGGGCCCAAAGAGCAAGGAGCCTATGACCATTGTTGCGGTGTATGAGGATATGCCAATGAACTCAGACCTGAACAATATCCATGCACTTTTCTGCTACCAGCTGGAGACCAGCGGAATGGAAGATTTCAGCGAATGGAGTTACAACCATTTTGTAAAATTGAATACTCCCGACAGTAAAGAGGCTTTTGAGGCCCACGCAAAAAAAGTTGTGGAGGAGTTCTGGAGGGCAAGGATGGAGAGTGCCCCTGAATCTGTAAAGGGCAGTGTAAGCCAGAGTGAAATTGATGACCAGATAAACAGGAGTATGGTAACACTTCTTCCGTTTGGGGAGATGTACTACAATACACAGATCTATGCCCCTGCAGGGCGCAGCGGCAATAAGACCACTACAATTACCCTGCTGGTGGTGGCAATCCTAATTGTGGCGGTTACCCTCATCAACTTTGTGAATTTCTTCTTTGCTCAGGTCCCTATGAGGATAAAGGGTGTGAATACCAGAAAAATTCTGGGAAGCAGCAGGGGAGAACTTGTCGGGAAGATGATGGTGGAATCCGGGGTGCTGGTGCTTATCTCCTTGTGTGCAGCAGTTGCTGTGGTGGTGCTGTTCAAGAGTTCCACTTATGCCAACCTTATAAGTTGTACTTTGGAGTTCGAGCAGAATATCCCTGTGATATGTATGACAATAGGGGCGGCGCTGCTGATTACCCTTGCATCAAGCATTTATCCGGCACTTTATGCCACCTCATTTGCTCCGGCAATGGCGCTGAAGGGGTGCTTGGGTACCTCGCAGAAGGGTAAGGCTTTCAGATATGCACTTGTGTGTTTCCAGTTTGCAATATCAATTGCTTTTGTTACCAGTGCAATGTTTGTGAAGAGGCAGCACTCCTTTATGATGAACTATGATATGGGGTTCAACAAGGAGTATCTCCTTACGGCTTCAATTGGGGTGGCTGATTCAGAGAGGGATGCGTTTTCTGATGAACTTCTTAAATCTCCTCATATAAAGGATGTTGCCTGGGCGGCAGGTCCGCTGGTGAATTCTTCCCGTATGGGTTGGGGCAGGACTTTCAAGGGGCAGCAGATAAATATAGATTCTTATCCTGTTTCGTGGAATTTCCTCCGCTTTATGGGAATTGATGTGGTTGAGGGGCGTGATTTTACCCAAGCCGATGAGCAGAGCGAGCACGGAGTGTTCATTTTCAACAAGATTGCCAAGGAGAAGTACGGATTTACTCTGGAGGACAAGCTCAAGGGGCATAGTGCAGCCACTGAAATTGCCGGCTTTTGTGAAGATTTCCAGTTCCGTCCGCTGCAGTATGAACTTAACCCGTTTGCGTTCTACGTTTTTGGAAAGAATCCTTGGTGGGATCTTACCCATCTATATGTTAGAACAGTTCCTGGTGCGCCTTTCAAGGAGGTTGAGTCTGCCATAAAGGATGTGATCCTCAAATTCAATCCGGGAGCAAATGTAAGTGAATACCGTGTAAGGTTCTTTGATGAGGAGTTGGGCCGCCAGTACCGCAAGGAGCAGCAACTTACCACAATGGTTACATTGTTTACAGTGCTGGCCATAATAATCTCACTTATGGGTGTGTTCGGGCTGGTTATGTTTGAGACCCAGTACCGCCGCAAGGAGATTGGTGTACGCAGGGTTCATGGTTCTTCTGTGGTTGACATTTTGCGTATGTTCAATATAAAGTTTGCCAAGATGCTGCTTGTGGCCTTTGTCATTGCCGCACCGGTTACCTTGCGCATCATAGACTATTGGTACAGCACCTTTGCCCATAGTGCCACAATTTCTGTATGGGTCTTCCTGGGAGCATTCCTTTTGGTTGCCGCAATAGTCTTCCTGGTTGTTACCGTTGGCAGCTTCCGCGCCGCCACCGAGAATCCGGTTAACTCGCTCAAGAGCGAATAAATACACTCACGGTGAAGTCGTGTCTCGACTTCACCGTTGACTTCAACTACCTGGCGTTCAGAGTTAAACATAATCGTATGGCTCTATAAAGATTTGATGGACAGATAGTTGGGTAAAAATAGGAAGTCGAGACACGACTTCAAGGTAATTATTTGATTATGAAAAGTTTTGTAAGATTCGTTTCAAGAAATAAATTGTACACGGCCATAGAGATTCTGGGGCTGGGGATAGCATTGGCTTTTGTAGTTTTCATTGCCACTTTTGTGGCGGGGGAGTTGGGGTATGATAAAGAACTTAAGGGTACTGAAAGCATCTACGTAGGTCATTCGGAGAGTTTCAGTATCCAGAGCTATACGGTGGGGGATGTGTTGAAGGGGCAATACCCGGAGATTGAGGAGGTTTGTAGGTTCCTCTCAACCTCGGTGCTGGGGGGAGTGGCAATGGAGGCTTCAATAGGAGGGGAGACCATTCCACAGAATGCAATAATTGCAGATACCAATTTCTTCAGGTTCTTCACCTTCCCGTTTGTGGAGGGGAGCCCGCAGGAGGCCCTGGTGGAGAGGCAGGCCGTAGTGGTGAGCGAATCTTTTGCAAACCTTCATTTTCCCGACAAATCACCGCTGGGCCAGAAGATTACCCTTACAGTGGGGCAGAGGAAAAGTGATCTTACAGTAACAGGAGTGTACAAGGATATTGAAAGGTCTGTATTCCCTGCAGCAGACATCATTTACAGTGTGCAGCAGATAAAGGATATGTACCCCAATCTTATAAGGGAGGGGAACGGTACTGCAGTGAACTTTTTCAGGCTTGCTCCCGGCACAGATGTGGAGCAGCTGCAGGAGAAGGCTCTCCAGAAACTTAAGGATAATGATATCCTGTACAATTGCGGACTGTTCAAGGAGTTCAGGCTCTCCCCGTTCGGGCAGATACATTATGGGGTATGTGAGAACCATTTCCCATTTGTCGGGAAGATAAACCTGGGTTTTGTAAAACTTTTTGCCGGAGCAGGGATTCTTCTTCTGCTGTTTGCACTGCTAAACTACATTTCACTTACTGTGGCCCAGATTGGATTCAGGGCCAAGGAGATGGCTTCCAGAAGGCTCCTTGGTGAACAGAAATGGGAGATTGTACTGAGGTATTTCAAGGAGGCGATGCTCCTCACTGTGGTTTCATTTGCTCTGGCACTGCTGATGATTCAGGTTCTGGGGCCGCAGGCAAAAATTCTGTTGGGGAAAGAGGTGGATCTTATGGATAACCTTACCCTCCCTATGGCAGCAGGGATTGTTGTCTCTTCGTTTGCAGTATCATTTGCGGCAGGTGTGGTTCCGGCACTGATGGTTTCCCGCTTCAGCCCGATTGATGTGGTGAAGGGGGTATTTGCAGGAGGGAACAGGATGACTCTTGGAAAAATCTTCATCTGGATACAGAGCATTGTGGCAATTGCAACATTGTGTGTGGCTTTTGCAATGTCATTGCAGTTGAAACATCTTCTGGAGAGGGATACCGGGTATGGGAGAGACAATATTGTGCAGGTGACCGGTGCCCAGAAAGGGGCGGATTATATGGTTGACCAGTTGAGGCAGCTCCCTTTTGTGGAGAGTGTGGGCTGGGTACAGAGTGTGCCGGCGCATAATAACCGCAGCGGATGGGGTGCAGAACATAATGGAGAAACTGTGCAGATGGAACTTACATATGGTGATACTGCAGCCTTCAATATGATGGGTTTTGCCGTAATGTCTGTATCCGGTACGGTAACTCCGGGGAACAACACCTTCTGGATAACTGAGGGTGCCATGAAGAACCTGGGGCTCGATTACTCTTCAGACAATGTGGTCCTTTCAGGCCAGCCGTATGGGATATGCGGAGTGATAAGGAATTTCCAGAAGGGGAACAGGACAATGGAAGAGTGCGCCGCTTCAAATATTGTATGGCAGAATATGGAGTACTCAGATGATATGTTTGTATACCTAAGGAGCATTGTTGTGAAGGTCTCGGGAGATGAGGACGAGGCGGTTGCAAAACTTGGTGAGTTCTATGCGGAGCGCAGGCCGGAACTCTCTATGATTATTCAGAGCCAGAATGCCATCTACCGCCAGTATTTTATAGCGGAAGAGAACAACCTCAAACTCATAGCAATCTTTACAGTTTTGGTGGTTATGCTCTCCGCAATGGCAATGCTGGCAATGAGCACATATTACGCCAGGCAGCAGGCCCGCGGATGGAGTGTACGCAAGGTGTTCGGCTGCACCAGGGGTGAGGTGTACAGCAATATGGTACTCTCTTTCCTTAAGGTTATTGCTCTGGCAGCGGCTGTTGCCGTACCGGCAGCCTGGTTCCTGGTGGGGGAATGGCTGCAAGGCTACCCATACCGCATAGGCAACCACTGGTGGATCTACGCCCTTGCCCTTCTTGCCGTCTCCATTGTGGCAGTGGCCTCCATCAGTTGGCAGGCGGTGCGCCTGATGAACTCAGACCCAATAAAGGAGTTGAAGAAGGAATAGTCCTTAAGAATAAGTTTGTAAATTAAAGGAAACCATATATCTTTGCAGTGTCAATAGGGGAATTCGCGTAAGGGATGACAACCCTTTCTGTTTTGGCAGTTTCGAGCCCCAAAGTTAGCAGCCACCATCAAGGGTGGCTGTTTTTTTATGTAGCTGTTATGCAGTATTGAACTTTGTCTCCTGTAGATTTTTGTATTCCAACTATCATTCTAATATTATCCAACTGCATAATGAGCATTTTTAAGAATGGCTTTTGGTTTTTTGTACCTCTTTTGACAGGTACCTCAGTTATTACCCATGCTTTGGAGAGTAGTTCGGATAATCTCATTACAGCCATGGTAGATTTATACTGTCGGGCCGCTTTTTCTGCAGTTTCATTAATTGAAAGAAATTTTACAAGTATATAATCCTGTAGATTCTCATTCCACACCTTTTTCTCGGGGTTTTTTGCTATCCACCCTGCGTAGAAGTCCTTAATGAGTCTTTCTCTAATTTTGACTTCTTCTCTGCTGTTTCCCTTAGGTATCATACGCCTCAAACTTATACTCTGTAAAGTTATTAAAGAATACGCGTATATCCTATACTAATGCCCTCTTTTTGTTGGCACAATAGTTGCGCTTTATAGAATAAATCGTAACGCCTCCGCTTATGAAATGTCCAAGTCTGTTATCATCTCTGCTGGCTTCAGTTGTTTTCCTGGTTGCCGGTGCGGCTCCGGCGTTTCCGCAGACTTCGGATCAAATGCAGGCTGCCGTTCCCGATTCAATTGAAATTCATTGGAAAACAGAAGGTTTTGTGGATATATCAAATATCCAGAAAGGGGGATTCAGAAGCGGATGGGTGGACCTGTACCCTGAGGCACACTCTGAGAAGCCTTATGTTGTTCTTTTTCCCGACAAAGTATCCCAAGTCTATGCAGCCATTTCAAGTAAGGATATTACCCGAATTGATCTGGAGGAGTTTGGCCTCAATCCCGAAAAGGTGAGGAGAGATACTGACAAGATTTGGAAGAGAGGTTCCAATTACAACAAAAGGGACAAATATTACAAGAGGTTCAGTATGAACAGGATGCAGAGGAGGTTTTTCCAGGAGTCATTTTCAGACAGGTCAAATCTGGAAAGATATATGCTTCAGGTGTTGAAGGGCGGTCCTTGGTATGAATATAATGCGGTCAATGAGTTTACGGCAATCCTCCATTGGGGAGGCGGGGGGAAGGATACATTGCTGTCGGGAAGAGACTTTTTTGCACACAGTCTTTATCCTTTTGTGAAGGATGAGTGGAAGGGGGCGGCTGAAACCCATACTCCGCAGGGGGATGCACTCTATTTCAGGCTGCTTGATTTGTGGCTGCTGGAGCATAACGGGGAGATGCATAAATTGGGCGTGTATGATATAAGGGGGCAGATAAAGGAACTGGAGAAGGATTTTGAAGTGGTGGAGGCCGGGCAACTTATGGATTTCGGCTCAGGCGGCGGTGTTTTTGTAAAGAATGATGTTCCGGCTTATTATGCATTGCTGCGAACTGAGGATATGCCTGATTATATGGATTTCAAATATATTTTTGAGAAGCGCAGCGGGAAGTTTCCGGAGTTTGATAATTTGAGACGTGATTTCCCGGATATGGTTGAAAAGTTGAAAGGCATACCTTTTTTTCAGAAACTGCTTGGGGAGGGGTATCTAAAGATAATTGTTTCGTATGTGAATGACTCCATGATGTCTGAATATCAGATCAAGCGCAATGTGGACTATAATAACGGAAAAATTTTTGAAGACAATCCGGATTTCAGATGTTCACTGGAGAGGGGCGGATGTATATATGTTGAGGCTGTAAAGCCGTGGCTGCCATACAACAGTTTGGGGAGTGGGGATGAGAGGGTTGCGCGTTATCTGGCAAACAGTTTTGTGATATCTCCTGACGGCAAAATACTTGTTTCGGCTTTCGGGAACAGGTTCTTTTTCCCTATAGAATACAATCTTACGGATCCTTCCAGTTGGGTGGTGAATTCCCAGGGCCAGATCTGGATGGCTCCCATATATGGTGGCAACCGAAACAGCATATTGTTGGATATGGAGGGGTCCTTTCTTCCGTCCCTTTGAACTTTTTGCATCCTTTTTCCGTTAAGAGGTGAACACTAAAATTCACCATTATGAAAAAGGAGAAGAATACCCGACTTACAGAGTTGCAGAGAAGTATGAGCAAGGGACCGGTGGAAACCGTGAATGCGGCAACCCCCCAGCAGCTTACAGCAGACAACGGCCGCCTGGTGGCGGACAACCAGAATGTGCAGACAGCGGGGCAGAGGGGCCCTATGGTGCTGCAGGACCCTTGGTTTCTGGAGAAACTTGCCCATTTCGACCGCGAGGTAATTCCAGAGCGCCGTATGCACGCAAAGGGTTCCGGGGCATACGGGACATTTACGGTAACACACGACATTACCAAATATACAAGGGCCTCAATATTCAGTGCTGTCGGGAAGAAGACAGAGTGTTTTGTCCGCTTCTCCACTGTGGCCGGGGAGAGGGGTGCTGCTGATGCGGAGAGGGATATCCGAGGTTTTGCAATGAAGTTCTATACAGATACGGGGAACTGGGACCTTGTGGGGAACAATACTCCGGTTTTTTTCCTCCGCGACCCTCTCAAATTCCCGGACCTGAACCACGCCATAAAGAGGGATCCGCGTACAAATATGCGCAGCGCAAACAACAACTGGGATTTCTGGACACTCCTGCCCGAGGCGCTGCATCAGGTTACAATCACCATGAGCCCGCGAGGTATTCCGTACTCTTACCGCCATATGCACGGTTTCGGGAGCCACACCTACAGTTTTATAAATGCTGCGAACGAGAGGACCTGGGTGAAGTTCCACCTGAGGACACTGCAGGGGATAAAGAACCTTACTGATGCCGAAGCCGAGGCAATAATAGCAAAAGACAGGGAGTCGCACCAGAGGGATTTGTTTGAAAGCATTGAGAGGGGAGATTACCCCCGCTGGCTCTTCCAGATACAACTTATGACCCAGGAGCAGGCCCGCACCTACCGGATAAATCCTTTTGACCTTACAAAAGTGTGGCCCCACGGGGATTTCCCTCTCCACGATGTGGGAATCCTGGAATTGAACCGCAACCCGGAAAATTACTTTGCAGAGGTGGAGCAGTCTGCCTTCAACCCACAGAACATAATTGATGGAATAGGTTTTTCTCCCGACAAAATGCTTCAGGGCCGCCTCTTCTCGTATGGCGACGCCCAGAGATACCGCCTGGGTGTGAACCTGCACCAGATACCTGTGAACAGGCCGCGCTGCCCTGTACACTCTTACCACCGCGACGGAGCGATGCGTGTTGACGGCAATTACGGTAGCACATTGGGGTATGAGCCGAACAGTTACGGGGAATGGAAAGATAATCCTTCTTTGAAGGAACCTCCGTTGAGGGTCTACAACTCTTCCGGAGTGGTTTCAGCCGCCCGGGGCGGAGCATCTGCTTCCGGTCCTGCCGGCTCCGGCAATCCGGGATACCCTACCGCCGGAGTTGACATCTACAACTACCCTGAACGTGAATACGATGATGACTACTACTCACAGCCTGGAGACCTCTTCCGCCTTATGCCCCCTGAAGAGCAGCAGCTCCTCTTTGAAAACACCGCCCGTGCAATGGCCGGCTGCGCCACCTTCATAAAAGAGCGCCACGCCCGCAATTGCTACAAGGCCGATCCCGCCTACGGCGAGGGTGTTGCCAGGGCACTGGGCATTTCTTTGTGACGTTGATATTATTTCCAAATCATTGTAAAACAATAATATACAAAATAAAATCCCGCATCAGAGCGGGATTTTTATTTTGTAATATTCTGGTTCCCAGAATATTGGAAATAATGTCAACGTCACAAAAAATAGTTGTATATTTGTAACTGCCCAAAACAGAAAATGATGGCTGCAAAAAATAAAGGAAGAATACTTGTTGTAGATGATAATGCAGGGATAAGGGGAGCACTTAAGATTCTGCTCCCAATGCATTTTGCACAGGTGGAACTCATCTCCACCCCAAATGACCTCATAAACAAGGTGCAGGAGTTCAAGCCCAATGCGGTACTCCTGGACATGAATTTCCATACAGACATAAATACCGGCAATGAAGGACTCTATTGGCTGGCGGAACTCAAGAAATGTTTCCCGGCAATAGAGGTGGTCCTTTTTACTGCATACGCAGATATACAACTGGCGGTGGAGGGGATGAAACGCGGTGCGTTTGATTTCATCGTTAAGCCGTGGGACAACGGGAAACTTATTGAAATTCTTACAAATGCAGTGCAGAAGCAGCAGAAGGAGACCCGCACAAATCCTCCACAGGAATCCATTCTTCCCGACAAAATGCTCTGGGGCACAACCCCTCAGATGCAGCAGATACGCAGGAGCGTGGAGAAGATAGCCCCTACAGATGCCACAGTGCTCATTACAGGTGAAAACGGAACAGGTAAAGATGTACTGGCAGGGGAGATTTACCGACTGGGCAGCCGTCTGGGGCGGCCTATGGTAAGTGTAGATGTGGGGGCACTTACAGAGACACTTTTTGAAAGCGAACTCTTCGGCCACGTGAAAGGGGCCTTTACCGATGCCCATACGGACCACGTGGGCAAATTTGAACAGGCCAACGGCGGCACACTCTTCCTGGATGAAATAGGGAACATCCCCCTCCATCTTCAGGGAAAACTGTTGCGTGTGCTGCAGAACCGCTGCATAACCAGAGTGGGAGACACCAGGCAGATTCCTATAGACATCCGCCTTATATGTGCCACCAATATGGATCTGGAGCAGATGATCCGTGACGGCCGTTTCCGCGAAGACCTCTACTACCGCATAAACACAATGCAGATTAAACTCCCGCCGTTGAGAGAGCGCACAGACGAGATAAAGGGGCTGGCCCTGAATTTCCTTGAAAGGTATGCCCAGAAATACCACAGGAGTGTAGCCAAGATAGACAGCCAGGCACTGGCGGCGCTCAAACTGCACCGCTGGAACGGAAACATAAGGGAACTGAAGAACTCAATTGAAAAGGCAGTGATAATGAGCGAAGGGGATACCCTTACCCTGCAGGATTTGCAGTTCAGCATTCAGGTTCCCGACGGATTGGCTGCCGCGCAAGGTATCTCAGGTGGAGGAGCGGCAACTGCCGGAGCATCGGCAGGCGTTGGGGCAGGCACACAGGCAGGAGCCGGAGCTGGAGTACAGACCGGGGGAACCGCGGGTGCTTCCCAATACCATGGGGAAACCCTTGAGATGCAGGAAGAGAGGACCATCAGGGCTGCAGTGGAAAAATGCGGCGGCAACCTCTCCCTGGTAGCCAAAACCCTCAACATATCCCGCCCAACACTCTACTCGAAACTGAAAAAGTACGGGATATAACCGCTCGTGGCCGCCCACTGTGAATCCGGTGCAAAAAACTGCTCCATTTTGCACCGAACTGGACTTACGACGGATTTTGGTGCAGAAAACTGCCCCATTTGGCACCAAGTTGCGGGTTGTGAGGATTCTGGTGCAGAAAAACACTCCTTTTTGCACCGAACTGTGCTTGCGGCGGATTCCGGTGCAAAATACCGCCCAATTTGGCACCGAGTTGCGGGTTGTGAGGATTCCGGTGCAGAAAAACACTCATTTTTACACCGAACAGGGCTTGCAACGGATTTTGGTGCAAAATACTGCCTCTTTTGGCACCGAGTTGCGGAGAAGGGGGGGGAGATTTTGGGGCAGGGAAAAGAAACATTAATAATTTGTCGGGATGCTGAAAATTATCCTCATATTGCTGGTGGTTGCTGTGCTGGTTCTCCTGTACACGGTGTATTTGTGGCGCCGCACCAATGAGAAACTTACCTATATGCTGGATTCCCTGGATAATGATGATGTGAATTTCAGGTTCAGGGAGCGGCTCTTTTTTGACATTTCCCTAAACCGTACCCTCAACAGGCTCCGTAGCATTTATGAGAAGCGCCGTACTGAACTGCGGGAGCAGGAGCAGTATTTTGCCCATATGCTGGAAAATGTGCAGACAGGAATTGTGGTTCAGGAGGAGAACGGCATAATCTCTTTTTATAATGCGTATGCCAGGGTGCTTCTGGGAATGGAATCCCTCTCGCACATAAGGCAGTTGCGCAGGGTGAGCGACTCCCTTTATACCGCTTTTATGAATGTGCAGCCCGGCAAGGCCCTGAAGGCAGAGTATTACAATGAGAGTTCCAGGATTGATATTCTCCTTTCAGCTTCATACGCTACAATTAAAGGGAAAGAGGTGAAGATCATCTCCTTGAGCAATATCAACACCCAGTTGACAGAGAACCAGGAGGAGAGTTGGAACAAACTTACCCGCGTGCTCACCCACGAGATAATGAACACCATAACCCCAATCATCTCCCTGAGTGACACTCTCAACAAATGTGCAGTGGATGACCGCCTGGATTCCAATTACATCTCCGGGCTGGAGACCATCTCCTCATCCTCCAAGGGACTGCTCAGTTTTGTGGAGTCATACCGCAGCCTTACCCGTGTGGCCGCTCCAATCCGCAAATCATTCCTTGTTAGCGAACTGGCGGAAAGGGTGCTGCAACTTACAGCCCCTTACACCACTGAGGCAGGGGTTGAAACGGCATTTGTAGAGAAAACCGAGGATGTGCTCCTGTGGGCAGATGAGAACCAGATTGCCCAGATACTCATTAACCTTGTGAAGAATGCAGCCCAGGCAGGGGCAACCCGCATAGAGATCTCTGCAGACCTTGATTCCCTTGAAAATGTGGTAATAGAGGTAACCAACAACGGCGCCCCAATAAGCAAAGAGGGGCAGGCAGAGATCTTTGTACCATTCTACACCACAAAACAGGAAGGGACAGGCATAGGCCTCTCCCTTTCCCGACAAATCATGCGCCTGCACAACGGCACCCTTGCCCTCACCCGCAGCGATGCCACAGCAACTACATTTACACTTAATTTCCGGTAGGTGTAATTCAGTTTCTGCTTGTATTATCCCATTCCCCAAGAGGTTAAGTGAGATTGATTTGTGTGGAACCGCGTTGTGTGTTCTGCAGGGCGGCTTTTGAGGATTTGGGCATCCTTAACCTCTGTCTGTAGATTGAGGTTAAGCATACAGAGAGGCGTTGTAGGACACCACAGTGGGGGAGAGACGTACTAACCTCTTGTGAGGTTATCTCGCATATAAATTAAGCAATATTTGCTTAATTTTGTTCAAAAATTAAGTTATGTCCAAACTGAATTATCTTAAACCAAGTATCCTTTTTGTTCTCTTGTCTTTCTTTTCCATATCCTTAGCGGCACAGACCAAGGATAATGATGGCAAGGTTATCCTTGCATATGTTACTTCGTGGAGCAGTGTAATGCCAAATCCGCAGATGGTAACTCATATAAATTATGCATTCGGGCACGTGGACAGTACGTTCCAGGGGGTGAAGGTGGATAATCCGCAGAGGTTAAGGCAGATTGCCCGTCTGAAAAAGAAAAATCCCCATCTTAAGGTTATGCTTTCCGTTGGCGGCTGGGGGAGCGGCCGCTTCAGTGAGATGGCGGCGGATCAGGCCAAGAGGGAGAAGTTTGCAAAGGATTGCCGCCGGGTGGTGAGAAAATTCAATCTGGATGGAATAGACATAGATTGGGAGTATCCTACTGTTTCGGCTGCAGGGATTTCCTCTTCCCCGGATGACACGGAGAATTTTTCTCTTCTTATGCAGGATTTGAGAAAATCTGTCGGGAAGAAGAAACTCCTTACCCTGGCAACTGTGTGCAATGCCAGATACATTGATTTCCCTGCAATTATGCCATACGTGGATTTTGTGAACATTATGGCGTATGATATGACAATGGGGATTGCAAAACACCACTCTCCGCTGTACAAATCAGAAAATACCACAGACCTTACCGCCGCATCTTCTGTTGAGGCGCATCTGGCGGCAGGGGTTCCGGCGCACAAACTGGTTCTTGGAGTGCCGTTCTACGGGAGGGGCAACAATGAGTTCAAGGCATCGGCAAGTTACAGCAGGATGCCTGCAGACCTGGGCCCTTTCACCGAACAGTGGGATGAGACGGCACAGGCATCCTACCTGGCAAATGCGGAAGGGAAGTTTGTATTCGGCTATGAAACCCCACGCTCCCTGGCGGTAAAATGCCGCTATGCAGTGGAAAAAGGGCTCCGCGGCATAATGTTCTGGGAATATGCCGGTGACACTCCCAGCAACATCCTCTGCAGGACCATACAGGAGAATTTGAAATAGTTTTACTGCACAAGAGGTCATCACTTGGTGGAGTTTGGTGTGCAGAAGAGACATTTCCCGCACCGGAAGCAGTTCCCTCCCCAAGAGGTTAGGCGAGTTTGTCTTTAGAGAAACCGCTTTGTGTGTTCAGTGGAAAGGTTTCTGGGAATAGGGACATTCTTAACCTGAGGTTGAAGATGGAGGTTAGGCGAGTTGGGTGGCGTTGTAGGCATCAGAGAGGGGATTTGCTGTACCAACCTCTTGCGAGTTACCTGCGAGGAGGTGATGTGGTGACTCTGACGGCGGGTTACCTGCGGGGTGTGGTGGTGGAAAGTTCTTGTGAGGTAGCGATGGAAAGTCAGGTGACGGGAAGTTCTTGATTATCAGCGATATAAAACAAAAAAAGAGACCTTGAAAAGGTCTCTTTTTTATCGTGCCCAGAACAAGACTCGAACTTGCACACCGATACCGGCACCACCCCCTCAAAGTGGCGTGTCTACCAATTTCACCATCTGGGCCTTTGAGTGGTGCAAATATACGCACTTTTTTCCGGGATTTCCAAACGTTTTTACATAAATTTTTGTTATTTTAGCAGACTATAATGATAATTTAAAGAATCCGGCTATGGTAGAGTTATACGAAAGCAAAATTAACCAGACTGAAGATTTGAATGATATTGCCTGTTTTCTTACTGATGATCCGCAGTTCAAGAAAGGCTTGAAGAAATATATTGACAATCCTTTTGATGCAGATATAGAGCGTGTTGGAAAAGGTATCTTTACAGTTGCCATTTCAAAGGCAGAATCCCCTTCGTTGGACAAACTCGATCCTGCAACGGCAGTAACCCGTGCCACAACAGAGGCCCTTACTAAACTGGCGTGTACCGGTGCCCGTTTCCTTACCACAAAAAATTCTGATGACAGCCGCATAAATGCCCTTGGACTTATTAAAGACAAGAAAAAGATAACCTCAATGTCTTTTGATGCCAAAGGTGATACTATTTATCTTGTGGGCAAGGTGGATGATGAGAGCGATTTCCAGTTCAACAACAATACCCTTGGTGTGCTGCTTAAGGCAATAGAGAAGGATCTCATTACAAGTGCACACCATATATCTTCAAACGGCCTCTTCATTTCTCTCCTTGAGTGCTGTGCCCCAAATGAGCTTGGCTTTGACATTACAGGAGATGCAGAGTGTGAGGATAAAGAGTTCCTTTTTGCCCGCAGCAGTTATCTGGCAATTGTAACTGTGAACTCGGAGCAGGAGAATGACCTTGTGGATTTCCTTTTCAATGAGAATATCCCTATCACCCTCTTGGGCCACGTTACCAAAGGGGAACTTAGACTGGATGACCTCTCGTTCGGTTATATAGAGGACTATATAGAGGAGTAATCCATTATGCTCAACAGCGGTTGGCAAATAATCTCGGCGGTTCTGTATATAATGAACCTTTTTCTGGCAGTTTACGCCGCCACCTCTATGATTATGCGCCGCCAGGACCCTGTAAAGACACTTTCCTGGGTAACGGTACTCATCCTGCTCCCTTATTTCGGCCTTGTGCTCTATTTCTTTTTTGGAATGCACTACCGCAAAAAGAGGCTCTATTCGTTCAAAGGCGATGCGGAGTACCGTTACAGGAAAGAGACTTCCGCGCAGCAGCGGGAATTCATCATAAATAATCCCCAGGTGCTTGGGGACCTGCAGCCCTACCAGAAGATAATTTTCCAGAACCTCCGCAACAGTTATACAATTGTTGAGGAGAACACCTCCATTGAGTTCTACTTTACCGGCAAGGAGGCGTTGGATTCTATGTACAGTTCCATTGAGGAGGCCCGCTCCCACATACACCTGCAGTCATACATCTTTGAGCAGGACCGTACAGGAGAGAGATTTGCAGAATTGCTCAAGAAGAAGGCCCGGGAAGGGGTTGAGGTGCGTGTAATCTATGACGGAGTGGGGAGCATTTCCCTTAAGAAAGAGTTTGTACAGCAGATGGAGCAGGCAGGGGTGGAGATGCTCTGCTTTGCCAAAGTAACCCTCCCAATGCCAACATCAAAGGTAAACTACCGCAATCACCGCAAGATATTGGTAGTGGACGGCCGCACAGGTTTCCTTGGCGGGGTGAACATTGCAGACCGCTACTATTACGGAAACGAACTTGGGGAGTGGCACGACACCCATATGAAAGTTACCGGAGAAACGGTGGCATCGCTCCAGACCAGTTTCTTCCTGGACCGCTACTTTATCCTCAACCGCAAGATCCGCCGCAGGAAAAAATATTACCCTCATCCCGATATAGAAAAAATTGGGGCAGAGCAGACCGGAAAAAAAATTGCAGTGCAGACAGTTGCTTCTGGTCCCGACAGCAACTGGTCCAGCATAATGCAGTGCTTTTTCAGCGCCATAACCCTGGCCCGCAAGCACATATACATAGTATCCCCATACTTTACCCCAAATGAATCAATCCTCAATGCAATAAAGATTGCAGCATTGGGCAACATAGATGTAAGGATTATGCTTCCCGACAAATCCGACACCCTCCTGGCCCATTACAGCACAATGTCTTATGTGAGTGAACTGATGGAGGCCGGAGTGAAGATATATCTCTTCAAGAAGGGATTCAACCACTCCAAAGTGGTGAGCATAGACGGGGAGGTGAGCATTGTGGGTTCAGCCAATATGGATATGAGGAGTTTTGAGCACAATTTTGAGATACTTTCTGTGATATATGACAAAGATTGCACCGGTACTATAGAGGACCGGTTCCTCAGCGAGGCATCTGCCTGTGTGCAACTCAACCGCCACAAATGGGGGAAGAGGGATAAGAGGCAGAAAGTTGCCGAGAGCATTGCCCGCCTCTGCAGCCCTCTGCTGTAAGTGGGGGTAATATTGCCCTACCTGAGCGGTGTTTATGGAGATATGTTTTATAACTTAGGACCTCATTCGACAGTTGAGAGTTATCGTGCTTGGAAATGGAATGGGTGATGAGTGGAATGGGTTAGGTGATATGGCAACTTTTAGTTACATTTGTAGGGAAAAGGAAATGAAAGAAATGATTGTATAACTTAAAAAATTAACTGATGGAAACAACAAAGAAAAATTATGCGCTTCCAATAGCAATTATGTTTGCTTTGTTCTTTATGATTGCATTCGTTACAGGTTTGCAGAATCCGTTTGGGGTAATTGTAAAGAACCAGTTTGGGGCGAGTGACTTCCTTTCACAGCTGGGTAACCTGGCCAATTTCATTGCATACGCCTGTATGGGTATCCCTGCGGGTTATATGCTAAGCAAAATAGGTTACAAGAAAACTGCGCTTCTTGCAGTGGTAATAGGTTTTGCCGGTGTGGCTGTAACATTTGTGTCGGGCAAGGCAGAGAGCTTCGGCATCTACCTTTGCGGTGCATTTGTGAGCGGCTTCTCAATGTGTATGCTCAACACAGTGGTAAACCCTATGCTCAACACCCTTGGCGGTGGCGGAAACAAAGGAAACCAGCTTATCCAGTTGGGCGGTGTGTGCAACTCTTCTGCTGCAACAATAGTTCCTGTACTTGTAGGTTACCTTATGGGTACAAATGAGGCTGCCAGAACAATTGCAAAAGCAAACCCTGCACTTTTCATTGCAATGGGCATCTTTGCATTGGCATTCATTGTGCTTGCAGTTTCAAACATCCCTGAGCCGGCATATGAGAGCGCTGCAAAAGAGGAGAAACCTGCAGCAGGCGGCAAGAAATACAGCGCAATGTCTTTCAGACACTTTGTACTTGGTATAGTTGCAATCTTCATTTATGTGGGTGTTGAGGTTGGTATCCCTAACATCAGCAACCTTTATATGACACAGGAACTTGGCATTGACCCTGCAATGGCGGGCAGCCTTGTTGGAACTTACTGGTTCCTTATGCTTGTTGGACGTCTTATAGGCGGTTCAATTGCGGGTAAAGTATCAAGCAAAACAATGCTCAGCTGTGTAAGTGTGATTGGTCTGTGCCTTGTATTGGCTGCAATCTTTACATCTCCTGAGACAAAAGTGATGATGCCTGTATTCCAGTCGGACATCTCATTCGGTATGTTGAGCGTTCCTGCAAACATAATGTTCCTTGTACTTTGCGGTTTGTGCACCTCAGTAATGTGGGGTGGCATCTTCAACCTTGCAGTTGAAGGCCTTGGCAAATTCACTGCTGCAGCATCGGGCATCTTTATGGTAATGGTTTGCGGTGGCGGTATCCTTCCTGCAATCCAGGGATTCGTGGCAGATGCAACTTCATATATGACAAGCTACTGGGTAATAGTTGCAGGTTTGGGTTACCTGTTGTTCTATGCTCTTGTAGGTTCCAAGAATGTAAACAAAGACATCCCGGTTGAATAATTTTAAGAGGTAATTACTGCGTCTTAAAATCATTCAAAATTAAAAATAAGGAATATGGAGAAAGATTATGTAGTTGGCGTGGACATTGGAGGCCAGACAACTAAAATAGGAATAGTGGACAGGAAGGGAAACATCATTACCCAGACTGTAATTGGATCAAAATACAAATCCGGTGAGGCAGGCCTCTTCATACAGGCTGTCTGCGACACCATCAGGGACCTTGCAAAAGAGGTTGGAATGGAGAACATCCAGGGAATTGGAATAGGTGCCCCTAACGGCAACTACTACCACGGAACCATTGAGGATGCAGCAAACCTTGAGTGGGCCAAAGGTATAAGGGTAGAACTTGCAAAAGAGGTTTCCCTTGCATTGGACAATCTCCCTGTAACCGTTACCAATGATGCAAATGCTGCAGCAGTTGGCGAGATGATGTACGGTGCTGCACGCGGTATGAAGAACTTCATTATGATTACCCTTGGTACAGGTGTAGGCAGCGGCATTATCATAAACGGAGAGTTGGTTTACGGCCACGACGGTTTTGCCGGGGAGCTTGGCCACACTACAGCAGTAAAGCACAACGGCCGTCCTTGCGGTTGCGGAAAGAAAGGTTGCCTGGAGACATACTGCTCTGCAATGGGTGTAGCCCGCACAGCAGGGGAGTGGCTGGAACTCTCAGACGAGCCTTCACTCTTGCGCGAGGTTGACAACATCACCTCAAAAGATGTTTTTGAGGCAGCCCAGAAAGGCGATGCCCTTGCCCTTAGGATATTTGAATTCACAGGCAAGAAACTTGGTGAATCATTCGCAGACTTTGTGGCATTCAGCGCCCCTGAGGCCATCATCGTATTCGGCGGCCTTGCCAGAGCAGGCGAGTTCATCTTCAAACCTATCCGCGAAGCAATGGAGGCCAATATGGTATCCATCTGGAAAGGCGGCAAAGTGAAACTCCTCCCAAGTGCCCTCAAAGAATCAGATGCCGCCATCCTCGGCGCATCGGCCCTTGCCTGGTAGCATCCGGCCCTTCAAGAAATCAACTGTCGGGAGGAAAATCTTCTTCCCGACAGTTTTTTTGTGCAGGAAATGCCCATTCTGCGCACTAAACTTTCCCGGAAGCAACTTTTTGTGCAGGAAAACACTCTTTTTGACACCGAACTCTACGCGCCACAAGAAATGGCGCAAAAAGATACCCTTTTTGACACCGAAACCCCACCCGCCACAACTTCCGGTACAGAAAGGCATCTTTTTTACCCAGTGTTGCAACATTTCGCTCCCTGTTGCAGTCTAATATGCAAAACGTTAATTTTAAGGTTAAATTTAAAAATCATTGGTTATGGATAGTTTTATTCCAATTGCAATCTGTTTTCTGTTGCCGGTATTGATTGTGGCAATTGTGTTTGCATTCAAGAGTTATGAAGTGCGTAAAAAGACAGAACTTCTGGCAAAAGCCCTTGAACACGGGGAAAATGTGGATACCGAGAAACTTATAAAGTCACTCTCCCATAAAGAAAAGAGTGTAAGGCAAAAGCTTTATGGTAAGATGACATCCGGTCTTGTGTTGTCATTTATTGGTATATCCCTTATAGCAATTGGCTGTTCAGACATTTCACTGGATGATTTCATTTTATTCGGATACATCTTCCTGGCCCTGGGGCTGGCATTTGTGGCCAGTTTCTTCTTTGGAAAATACTATCTTGCCAAAGAGATTGAGAAGCAGGACAATATGGTTGAATAGCCGCTGATGGACAAAGAGAGGTTCATAGAACTTGTATCGCAGGAGCAGGAGCCGTTACGCCGGTTCCTGCAAATCCTGTGCAAGGGGGATTCATTTACGGCGGATGACCTTGTACAGGAAGCCCTGCTTAAAGCATATCTCTCTTTTGAAAGATTTGAGGGGAGGAGCAGATTCTCCACCTGGCTCTTCAGAATAGCATATAACAGCTGGTACGATTGGATAAAGAAGAGCGGGAGGGAAGAAGAGATTGCCCAAGAAAAAGATACCCGGAAATACAACAATATCCCAGACCCATCTTTTCTTCCCGACAAAAATTTCAGGCATCAGGAGCTCTATCTGGCTCTGGAGAAACTCTCCTGGGGAGAGCGTGCAGCAACACTCCTTTTTTATATGGAAGACAAGAGCATAAAGGAGATAGAGCAGATACTTGAGATTCCATCCGGAACAGTAAGATCGCACCTCTCAAGGGCAAGGAAGCATTTGAAAGAATATTTGGAACGCAAAAACAATTGAACTGGAAAATGGCAGCAACAGAAAAGGATATAAAGGACTTTATGCAGGAGCACAAACTGCAAATTCCTGGCAATGACAAATTCATGTCCAATCTTATGAGGCAGATTGATCTGCTTCCTGTACCTGCATCATTGGAGAAGGGGCGGATTTCGGAGAAAGAACGCAAGCAATTGCTTTCTCTCATAATAAAGGAACTCAAAAGGGAGAACCTGCGCAGTGTATCTGGGATTATGTCCATTGTGATTCTGTTGTGGGCCGCAATATGCATCCTTCTTTGGACATTTTACCCCGAAGCATCCCTATTCCTCAAATCCAACGGCATACCTATGGCCGATGCGGTAATATTCTCTCTTGCCAGTGCCGCATTCATATTCCCAACCATATACCTCTTCCGCACCACTGAGTTGCTGTAAGGTATTCTCTTCCCGACAGCTTCCGGTGCAGAAAAAGCCCCTCCTGCGCACCAAACTCTGCCGGGGAGCAACTTTTGGTGCTGGAAAACACTTTTTTTGACACCGAACTCTACGCGCCACAAGAAATGGTGCAAAAAGATACCCTTTTTGACACCGAAACCCAACCCGCCACAACTTCCGGTGCAGGAAAGTGCCCATTTTTGCACCAAACTCTGCCGGGAGCAACATTTGGTGCAGGAAAACACTCTTTCTGGCGCCGAACCGTCTGCGCCACAACTTCCGGTGCAGAAAATGCCCCTCCTGCGCACAAAACTCTGCCCTGGAGCAACATTTGGTGCAGAAATAGGGGTGTAATTCCACAAACTTTGATTCTATATCTTCCGGTGCAGAAAATGTATTCTTTTACAATAGAAAAATTAACCTATAAGTAAAAAGATTTATTATATCTTTTTGTTTATGGGATATATTTTCTTATTTTTGCTTAAAATTAACTGAAGGGTAAATGTTGTGGAGGTAGTCAGAATATATGGAGAATGGCTGTATAGTATACAGTTTGATGAGGAGGATTTGAATGAATATGTAAGGATATTCAAGCAGTGGCATAACTTGGATTATCTCGAAAAGTTTTTTTGTGATAATGCAGAATATATAGATTCACCATTTTGGAAAAATGCCGGTTTACATCCTGATGAGCCGGAAATTTCCGCCCAGAGAGTATTGGATGAGGCAAACGGACTGGAGGAATATATTTGCAAATTGGTAGAAAATATGAATCTTGGTATAAAGCCAGATTTTGATGAATATTTTCACTTCTTGGGAGGAAAATATAAATGCCTATGGACTTTGGAACCAATGAAGTCATATGGAACTGGCAATCCGTCATTATTGAGACTATATGCAATAAAGATTGATAAGAATTGTTACCTGATAGTGTGTGGAGGTATTAAATTGGGAACAACAATACAGAATTCGCCTGTACTTAAAGATGAAGTTTTTAAGAAAATTGATAAAGTTTTGCAATTTCTTAGAGCAAACGGTATTGAAGAGAGTGATGATTTTTAATTGTTGAAGAGATGAAATTTGATAAAAACAAATTGGATGAATTGTCCCGTCCTATGTCCGGGAAGGAGATAAACGAATTGGAGTCACGCAGAGATAACAAGGAGTGGCTTGACATCTCTGAACGGTTGGCTCTTAAAATTCGACGTATCCTTAGAACTGAGGGAATATCACAAGTTGAGTTTGCTCAAAAAATGGAAGTTTCTCCGGCGCAGATTACAAAAATCTTGAGCGGCAAGGAGAATCTTGGCATAAAGACAATCAGCAAAATTGAGAAAGCTCTTGGCCATACTCTTGTAGAGGTCCCTATAGATGAGGATAAAGGATATGTAGGCCTTGCCACCAATACGCCGCTTAAGATTCATCAGTCTGCAAAGTATGTAAAAAGAAGTGCTTTTTCTTCAGTAGTTGCGCATAATATTCTTTCTTGATATGGAAAAAGAAATTTTGTTCAGATTCATAGGTATGGAAATCCTTCAATTTGCAACATTTGAAGAAAACTATTCAGAAAGTGATGCAGATGTGGAAATTTCCAATAATTTCCAGTTTTCATACAACTATGAAGACAATACGGTAAAGTGTGTTGTCTCAACTGTTTTTGTACAAGAACTGGGGGTGTTGTTAAAATCGGAACTTGCCGCATATTTCTACATTGAAAAAGAATCAGCAGATCAGTTGATAAAATCAAATTCTTTTTCGGCACCAACTGAGTTGCTGACGCAATTTGCATCACTCACATACGGATCACTAAGAGGAGTAATCTTTACAAAGACAATAGGCTCTCCTCTTAATCAGATAATACTGCCTCCTAATGATATAGGGGCTATATTCCAGGAAAAACAATAATTGCATTTATCTTACGGAAACAGCAGTGTAAAGCAAGTGCCGGTTCCGGGGGTGGAGGTGGCGGTGATGCTGCCTCCGTGCAGGTGCATTATCTGGCGGCAGAGGCTTAATCCTATGCCGCTGCCACCCTCTTTGGTGGTGAAGAACGGAACAAATATCTTGTCCAGCACCTCGGGCAGTATCCCTTCCCCGTTGTCTGCAACGGAAATTGCCACCCTCCATTCGGGGTGATGGGATACTGATACCTCAATCCGTGGCCCGATGCAGCCTGCCCCGGCATTCGCCCCGGAACCCGCCCCGGCAACTGCCGCTGCATTTGGGCAAACTGCGGAATCACCACCACCCGTGTTGCAGTTACGTTCATCCCACTCTACAGCATTGCACGCCTCCCGGGCGTTCCGCACAAGGTTTATGAGAACCTGCTCTATCTGCACCCGGTCTGCCTGCAGGTATATTTCAGTGGAAGGGGGGAGGATATGGATAAAATTGTCGGGAAAAAGATTCTTTAAATCCCTGAGCAGGGTTCCCAGTTCAACTTTTTCTTTTTTGGGGAGGGGGATTCTTGTGAGGCGGCGGTAATTTTCCACAAACTCCAGCAGTCCTTTGCTCCTTTTGTGGATTATCTGCACCCCCTGCTGCATATAGGCATAACTTTTCTCATCTACAGTCCGGCTCCCAAGTGTTTCTGAGAGGGAGATGATAGGGGTTATGGAGTTCATTATCTCGTGCCCCATTACCCGTATGAGTTTCTGCCACGATTCCATCTCATTGGCCTCCATTGTACGCATACGGTATATCCTCATTGCCTCGCGCAACTCCTGCACCATCTCCTCCATCTGGGAGTTCCTGTACCCCGATACAAAATTTATGGATGTATCTGAGCACCGGATATTGCGGGCCAACTGTTGCATCAGACGTACCTGTATCATCTGCAGCCGGTAGAGGCTGAACCCGAATCCTATAAGGAAAATTAGCAGCAGTACACCTGTGAACGGCATCCCCAGGAGGAAAGCCTGGAAGCACCCCACGGCAAATGCAGCTATTGCAACTATGTGCATTATTACTATTGTTGAGTATCTTTTCATATGCATTGTTTACATCCCAAGTTTTTCCAGTCTCCTGTAAAGGGCAAACCGGGTTATACCAAGCAGTCTGGCAGCTTCGGAAATATTGCCGTTGCTCACCTCCATTGCCCTTTCAATTGCCTGCTGCTCCAGTTGCTCCAGATTCATCACACTCTCACCTGCCCAGCCCGAACCGCCTGCCCAGCCCCCTCCGGTACTGCCTCCTGCAAATGCTCCGGCCCCCTTTTGTACAGGTGCCTTAAGTATAATGTCTGAAGGGTGGATGGAAAATCCGTTCCCCATAATCACCGCCCTCTCCATTACATGCTGCAGCTCCCTCACATTTCCGGGCCAGGGGTATTTCTGCAGTTTGTTGGCGGCCTCCCTGGTGAGGAGCGGCACTTTTTTCCGGTATTTGTGAGAATATTCCTTCAGGAAATGCTTTGCCAGCAGGGTAATGTCATTCCCCCGCTCCCTCAGAGGCGGCACATTTATCTCAATTGTATTTATCCTGTAATAAAGGTCCTGCCTGAACTCACCCTGTTCAACCATCCGGGCAAGATTTGCATTTGTGGCGCAGATGAGCCTTATATCCAGCGGAATCTTCCTTGTCCCTCCCAGTCTGCTTATGCACCTGTTCTGCAGCACTGCCAGCAGTTTGGCCTGCATTGGAAGGGTAAGGTTTCCAATCTCATCAAGGAAAAGTGTCCCCCCGTCTGCCAGTTCAATCCTCCCGGCCTTGCTCCCCTTGGCATCTGTAAAAGCCCCTTTTTCATACCCGAACAGTTCGCTCTCAAACAATTGCTCCGGAATGCTCCCCAAATCTATATGCACAAAACCCCTCCTGCACCGTGGGGAACTTTGGTGCAGCATCCTGGCAATAAGGTCCTTCCCCGTACCGTTCTCCCCAAGCACCAGCACATTTGCATCGGTGCCAGCAACCTTCCCTACAGTATCAAAAACTTCATCCATAGCGGCAGACTCCCCAATCATATCTGTTGCCCCGGCGGCATAATCCTGCATTGCGGCAACCTTTTCCCTCAGGGAATCCGCCTCAAGCCTGCTTTTCCTCAATTTTATTCCCGACAGCACAGTAGCCAGCAGTTTCTCCTTCTCCCAAGGCTTGGCAATGAAATCAGTTGCCCCGGCCTTGATGGCCTTTACCGCCTTTTCTGTATCCGAATAGGCAGTCATAAAGATTACCACAGACTGCGGATCTGCTGCAAGAATCTTTTCCAGCCAGTGGAACCCCTCCTGACCGCTCATGGTATTCTGACGGAAATTCATATCCAGCAGAATTACATCGGGATTGAAATCCTTCAAAAACTGCTCTATCCTCTGCGGGTCCTTTGCCACCTTTATCTTCTCCATATAAGGCTCCAGCAGCAGGTTGAGTGCAAACAGCACATCCTCATTGTCATCAACTACAAGTATCTTCCCTTGTTTGTCCATAAACATCCGTTTAGCAGGTTTTATTGCAAATATACTCATTTCTGCCCTGTGTGCCATGTGCGGAAACGCACTTGCTTTGTTGCATATCCGCACACCTGCGCAAGTGCTTCTGTTTCTGTAATATAAACATTACCAGAATGTTGCTTGTGTGGCACGGATTTGTTTGGCAATAATGACAACAACAAACTAAATTTGTATTCTATGTTAGGACATTATTTTACAGTGGCGGTAAGAAATCTTCTAAAATACAAGACGCAGAATCTTATCTGTATTCTGGGGCTTGCGGTGGGTATCCTGTGTTTTTCGGTGTGTCTTTATTGTACCCGTTTTGTGCATTCAACCAACAGCTGTTTTCCAAATCATGGGAGGATAGTGGAACTGAATTTGCGTAGTAGTAACAGGGTACTTTCAGGTACGCCTTCAGATTTGTCAGAAAAGTTGCGTACTATGGATATTCCTCAGATCAATGAGGTAACATGTGTCCCATATATTAGGAATATTCCTTACAATGTTCATATTTCCAATGATGAAGTTCTGCCATATAACTTGTTGTCAATGGAAGTTGATACAGCATTCAATACTGTATTTCGCCCACATATTATAGCTGGAAACTGGGGAAGTGCCGTTTTAGAGGAGAATTCCTTGATTATAAGCAGATCCACTGCAGAAATGATTTTTGGGGGAGTATTGGATGCCTTGGGAAAATCCTTTATCCTTGCCAAAAGACAGTACAATCCTGCAACACCCCGGACGGGTGGGGTACAATATAGGATTGCGGCAGTTATGGAAGATATTCCCTACAATAATACTCTCTGCTTTATGGGGCATATTGATGTGTTAAGGCTCAATGATTCTGAAGGCTTTATCAGGAACTTTAAAAAGGATGGGACAACAGGAACCCGTACTTATGTTTTACTTGAAAATAATACCTCCCCTCAGGAGCTTGGTGACAGACTGGGATATGAGGATTTTACTATAAGATTGTTTGACGAGGACTGGTCTGTGATTGCAAAAAAACCAGGTGTGGAGACAGGGTTTCTCCTTGCTTCTTTCATTACATTGGCAATAGGGGTAATGCTTTTGTCAATTACCCTCCTCAATTTCTTCAATTTCCTGGTATCATTTTTCTATACCAGAACAAGGGAATATTCCTTGAGGAAGGTGTATGGCGGCAATCAGACCCAGCTATTCCTACAGCTTTATGTGCAGGCTGCACTTATGGTGCTCCTCTCTTCGCTGGTAATGCTCTCTCTGGTGGAAATTCTGGGTGACAATCTCCGTTTCTCATTCAGCCTTGCAGAGATAAATATACAGTTCAGCCGTCAGCTCCTTATGGAGCACGCGTTGCAGTATCTGGTAATGATACTTGTTGTGAGTGCGGCAATATGCCACATTATTGCCCGCAGGCTCCACAAAATATCGGTGAGCAAGGGAATAGGTTCGGGGAGAAAAGGAAAAAATGTTACAGGGAGGAACATAATGCTCTGGTGGCAACTCTTTATAAGCTGGATTTTCACAGGCCTTGTGCTGGCTATGTCCCTGCAGTCCAACTTAAGTACAGAGTCTCTCTTTCCAACCCTTTCCAAATCCAAGAAAAAGGAGATTCTCAGTATCCCGATGGAGTATTCCTTCCTCACCAATGCACAGAAGCAGTCTCTGGTGGATGAGTTTGTGAAGCATCCCGGAGTGGCCGATGCAATGATTGGAGACATATCATTGGTGGAAGGGTATTCAGGCTACTCAGGATTTTATTGGGAAGGGGAGAAGGACAAGCCTTGGTTTGAGTCGGGAATTCTTTCTGTTCCAAATAATTACTTTGCATTTATGAATGTTGCCCTTATACAGGGCAGGCATCCTGCCGTTGAAGGGGAAATTATTGTGGACAGCAGGTTTGCGGAATTGCGCAATGTGGATGTGGTTGGAAGGAATCTGTTTACAGATAATGCCAGCTATACCATTTGCGGTGTGAGTGAAGAGCATAAGTTCAGTATATACTCTGAAAATAGTGATACCGGTTTCCTGTTGGTTCCAAGACCAAGGGGGGAATATATAGGGCACTGTTACCTCAAATGCCACCCCGGGCAGGTGGAAGAGGTGAGGCAATGGGTTACAGGAATTCTGCGTAAGGAATTGCCTTCCAATGTGGAGGCCAGGGTTGTCACCTTCCTTGATGATATACACGAGGTGCAGATACTGGAGTATACCCTCCGTAAGGTGTTTGTATTCTTTGCGGTAATCTGTATAATCATTACCCTGCTGGGTGTATATTCCTGCATAAGTTTTGATACGCTGCGCCGCCAGAAGGAGGTGGCCCTCCGCAAGATAAACGGTGCCGGCAGCCTGCACATTGCCTGGGTATTCATCCGCCTTTATGCTGTACTCCTTGTTACCAGCGCTGCAGTGGCATTCCCTCTGCTCTATGTGGTGTTCGGGTATTGGAGACAGATGTATGTGAAATTCTTTGATTACGGCCCATACTTCTGGGGTGTGCTCTTCCTTTTCCTTGCAGCAATGGTGGCGTTCACTATTGCATTCAAGATAAACAGGATAGTGCGGCTCAACCCGGCGGAAGTGATCAAGAGCGAGTAGCTGGAACAATTTTTTTTCAGACAGGAACATTCAGGGTGTGATAATTTTTCGTGGAAAATGGTATTTTTGCACCTAAGGATGATAACCCAACTTAACGTATATGATGCCACAATGGCCCGCTTCAAGATGATATTTGATCATTTTGAGTATGTATATGTCTCCTTCTCCGGAGGAAAGGACAGCGGGCTGCTGCTTAATATGGCAATAGAGTATATCCGCAAGTACGCACCTGGCAGAAGGCTTGGCGTGTTCCATATGGATTATGAGATACAGTACAGACATACCACAGAGTATGTGCAGCGCACCTGGGAGCAGAACAGCGACATATTGGACATATACCATTGCTGCATACCTTTCAAGGTCTCAACCTGCACCTCCATGTACCAGGATTTCTGGCGTCCTTGGGACCCCAAGATGAAGGATCTCTGGGTAAGGGAACTTCCCCGGAATGCATATACTGAGAAAGATTTCAGTTTCTATACCCAGGGACAGAGGGATTATGATTTCCAGTTCCTTTTTGCAACCTGGCTCAGAGTAAAGAAGAACTATAGCAACGTGTGCTGTCTTGTGGGCATCAGAACCCAGGAGAGCATCAACCGCTGGCGTACAATCCACAGCGACAATAACTACCGTCATTGGCAGGGGTGCAAATGGACCCGCGAGATAGACAAGCAGGTCTACAATGCGTATCCCATCTACGATTGGGAGACAGAAGATGTGTGGGCGGCCTACGGCAAGTTCGGATGGGACTATAACCGCCTCTACGACCTCTACTGGAAGTCGGGTATCCCCCTTGCCCGCCAGAGGGTTGCAAGTCCGTTCATATCTGAGGCAATATCCTATCTTGGAGTTTACAGGGCCATAGACCCCGATACCTGGGGAAAGATGATAAGCCGTGTGAACGGAGTGAATTTCAGTGGAATGTACGGCAATACTACAGCAATGGGCTGGCGCTCCATAAACTGCCCTCCCGGGAAGACCTGGAAGGAGTATATGTATTTCCTGCTGGATACTCTTCCCGATGAGATCCGGAACAATTATCTCTCAAAACTGGAGGTGAGCCGCAGATTCTGGCGCACCAAAGGAGGGGTACTTGCTGATGAAACCATCCAGAAACTCCGTGATGCGGGGGTCAGGTTTACAGTAGGGAAGGATACCTCCTACAAAACCAACAAGAAACCCGTTATGATGGAGTATATAGATGATATAGATATACCGGAGTTCAGGGAGATACCATCATACAAGAGGATGTGCATCTGTATACTCAAGAACGATCACGCCTGCAAATATATGGGCTTTGCCATAACAAAAAAGGAGAAGGAGATGAGGGAGAGGGTAATGAAAAAGTATAAAGCACTTAAAAATGGAAGAATATAAGAGTCCGGTTTACAACGTACTTGCCGTACCGGTGGAAAAGGTGAGGGCAAACAACTATAACCCCAATGTGGTTGCCCCTCCGGAGATGGAGTTGCTTGAACTCTCCATCTGGGAAGACGGCTATACTATGCCTTGTGTATGCTATTATGATGCAGAGGAGGATATTTATGAACTTGTGGACGGTTATCACAGGTATATGGTGATGAAGACATCAAAAAGGATTATGGAGAGGGAAAAGGGGCTTCTTCCTGTATCTGTAATAGACAAGCCGCTGCAGGAGAGGATGGCGTCAACCATACGCCACAACAGGGCAAGAGGGGTGCATCAGGTTGAACTTATGAGCGGTATAGTGGGTGAACTCACAAAGTCTGGTATGGCGGATTCCTGGATAATTAAGAACATTGGAATGGACAAGGATGAACTGTTGCGCCTGAAGCAGATTACAGGTCTTGCAGAACTTTTTGCAGGCAAGGAGTTCGGAATGTCAAAAGAGTGGGTTGAGGATTGAAAAAAATCATTAACTTTACCAAAATTTACCCAAACTGAAATGCAAAAGTTTGATTACATAGTAGTAGGTAGCGGACTTGCAGGGTTATATGCGGCTTACAAAGCCTCGTTTAAAGGGAATGTGGCTGTAATAACCAAATCGTTTGTAAGAGAGAGCAATTCATTCAATGCCCAGGGCGGAATTGCGGCCGTTACATCTTTTGAGGATGATCCTCAGATTCACAAATCAGATACTTTGATTGCCGGCAGGGGGCTGTGCGAAGACTCTTCTGTAGACGTGCTGGTAAATGAAGGTCCACACAGAATTCAGGAAATCATTGCGGACGGAATGAAGTTCGACACAGAGAACGGTGCTCTTGCCCTTGGTCTTGAGGGCGGTCACCACAAGAGGAGGATTCTCCACGCAGGAGGTGATTCCACCGGACGCTGGATAACGGAATTTGTGATTTCCAAAGTTGAAGAGAAAGAGAACATAACAGTATATGAGAACACCTCTCTCCTTGATTTCCTTGTTGAGGACGGGGTATGTTATGGAGTGCGCTGCTGGAGTGAAAATCCGTCCCTCATAGGGGAGGAGGCAGGCGGCAACGGCAAAGAGGTTCTCCTGTATGCAAACAATGTGTTCCTCACTTCCGGCGGTACATCTGCCATCTATGCCAGGACAACCAATCCTCAGACAACAATCGGTGACGGCCTTGCAGTTGCATACAAGAACGGCTGCAGGATTATGGATATGGAGTTCATCCAGTTCCATCCGTCGGGACTGTATATAAAGGACTCTTCAAAGGCTTTCCTTATAAGTGAGGCTGTAAGGGGAGAGGGTGCCCACCTTATGGGTAAAGACGGCAAGAGGTTTATGGTTCCTATACACGAACTTGCAGAACTGGCTCCAAGGGATATTGTGGCCCGCTCCATCTACAAGCAGATGTACAAGGACAATATGCCGTATGTAACCCTTTCGCTCAAGCATTTGAACAAAGAGGAGATTCTCAGCCGTTTCCCTTCCATAAATGCAAAATGCCAGGAGTACGGCTATGACCTTACAAATGAGATTCCGGTAGCACCTGCTGCACATTATACTGTTGGCGGTGTGGTTTCCAATATGGACGGACGTACAGATATAAAGAGGCTGTATGTCTGCGGTGAGATTGCCGCTACAGGCATTATGGGTGCCAACAGGCTGGCTTCAAACTCACTTATAGAGTGCCTTGTTTTTGCCAATCGTGCGGTTGAGGATTCTGTAAAGAACGGTGAGCCGCAGCGTGTTCCAGTATTCAAGGAGGAGTATTACAGGGATGAGGAGAATGCACAGTTCTACCAGCAGTTGAAAGTGAAGGTTTCTGAGATTATGAATGCACACGCTGGAATAGTGAGGACCGAAGAGGGATTGAAAGAGGGTCTGCGCAAGATAGAGGAGCTGGCAACTGAACTTATGATGAACAGGAAGGTTATTGGCACTGTTCCGGTTAAGGAGTATTATGAGGATGCATCGTGGAGGCTCCTTATTGTGGCTTCACTCATAATGAATCCGGCCCTGCTAAGGAAAGAGAGCCGCGGAGGCCATTACAGGGAGGATTTCCCTTGTACGGACGAGAGTTATCAGGTGCATTCTGTGCAGCAGATGGGCAAGGAGATTACCACTGCCCCTGTGAACAGGGATTACCTTGTATTTTAATGCAGCATATCTGTCGGGAGGAGAATCTTCTTCCCCGACAGATTTTTTTTGAAAAACAGAGACAATTATGATACAGTACGAGAATTTGATTGACAAACTTATAGACCTTGGTCTGGAGGAGGATATAAACACCGGTGATGTTACCACCGATTCCATTATCCCCGAGTCTACAAATGCGGTTGCCACAATGACTGCAAAGCAGGATGGCGTGATTTCCGGCATTGATGTTATAAAGAAGGTTTACGAGAGGTTCCAGAAAGACATTGTGTACACCACATATTTCAAGAACGGTGACCACGTTAAGAAAGGGGATGTATTGCTCCGCATAGAGGCTTCATATCCAACACTCCTTAAGGGAGAGAGGCTTTCACTCAACATTTTCCAGAGGATGTGCGGAATTGCAACCGAGACTGCAAAATATGTGAAGGAACTGCAAGGTACCGCAACCGAACTTCTTGATACCCGCAAGACTGCCCCAGGCCTCCGAGTATTGGACAAGATGGCGGTTAAGGATGGCGGCGGAACAAACCACAGGATGGGCCTTTATGATATGGCAATGATAAAGGACAACCACATTAAGATGGCCGGCGGCATTACCAAGGCAGTGGAGCAGGTGAGGGGAAATATCCCTGCAACAATAAAGATTGAGGTTGAGACCACAAACCTTGCAGAGGTTGATGAGGCAATTGCTGCAGGAGCGGACATCATTATGCTGGACAATATGGACAATGCAACAATGGCTGCAGCAGTGCAGACAATAAAGGCATCAGGCAAAGCCATAAAGACAGAGGCATCAGGCAATATGAGCATTCCGCGCCTTGTTGAGGTTGCCGCTACAGGTGTTGACTACATAAGTGTAGGAGCACTTACCCATACAGTGAAAGGTATGGACATAAGCATGAATATTCAAGTAGAAAAATAATATGCCCTATGACAAGAGAGGAACTTGTACAGAAGATTGAAGAGTTGAAAAAAGAGAAGAATGCAATAGTTCTTGCCCATTATTATTCAAATCCGGATGTCCAGGACATTGCAGATTTCCTGGGTGATTCCCTTGAACTTTCCCGCAAGGCAGGCACTGCAGAGGCAGATGTGATTGTATTTGCCGGTGTGCATTTTATGGCTGAAACCGCAGCCCTCATTTCTCCAAAGAAAAAAGTGCTTGTTCCCGCTCTTGGAGCAGGCTGCACCCTTGCAGACGGTGCGTGCGGCAAGGATCTGGCTGACTGGAAGGCTGCAAACCCTGATGGAACCATAGTGAGTTATGTAAATACCACCGCAGAGGTGAAGAGCCACACAGACATCTGCTGTACCAGTGCAAATGCCCTCTCGATTGTAAAGGGGCTCCCTGCAGATGCCAAAGTGCTTTTTGTTCCCGACAAAAATCTGGGCGCTTACATAATGTCCCAGACCGGACGCAAGATGGAACTCTATGACGGATGCTGTAAGGTGCACGACCAGGTTACCACAGAGATGGTGAAGGAGATGATGGCAAAATATCCCGATGCTGATGTACTTATCCACCCGGAGAGTGCCTGTTCAAGCGATCCTGAGATTCTGGAGAACCCCAACTGCTATATGTACTCAACTTCGGGAATACTCCGTCACGCTACCGAGAGCCCAAAGAAACAGTTCATCATTGCCACTGAGGTTGGGACACTGCACAAACTTCAGAAAGACAATCCTGGCAAGGAGTTCATACCTGTTTCTGAGAAAATTGTGTGCAAGTATATGAAACTTGCAACCCTTGAGGCTGTATATGAGGCCCTCAGGGATGAGAAATTTGAGGTAAAGGTTCCTGCAGAGATATCTGGAAGGGCACTTGAGCCTATAACCAGAATGATGAGCAAATAATATAGATGATTATGAGAAAGATAGTATTTTTAGATGCAGATACAATAGGAAGTGATGTTTCATTGGAGCCTATTGCGGCCCAGGGGGAACTTGTAACTTACCCTTTCACAAAACCTGAGGAGGTTTTTGAGAGGATACAGGGTTTTGACGTGATAATTACCAACAAGGTTGTTATCGGGAAGGAGCAGATTGACGCCTGTCCTACTCTCAAACTCATCTGTGTGGCTGCTACCGGTACAAACAATGTGGATATCCCTTATGCAAACAGCAAGGGTATTCCTGTAAAGAATGCAATTGGCTACTCTACAGAGAGTGTTGTACAGGTTACATTCGGTATGGTCCTTTCAATGGTGGGACAGATGCAGTACTTTGATTCTGCAGTAAAGAGCGGAAACTACTCAAAAGGCCCTTCATTTACAGATGTAAGCAAAGTGTTCTGGGAACTTAAAGGGAAGAAATACGGAGTTGTGGGACTTGGCAACATTGGGAGCAAAGTGGCCCACATTGCAAAGGCATTCGGGATGGAGGTTGTATATTACTCAACCAGCGGCAACCCTCATTCAGATGAGTTCCAGGCAGTGTCATTGGAGCAGTTGATGTCTGAGTGTGATGTGATTTCTGTACATTGTCCGTTGAATGAGCGCACAAACAACCTCATCACTTATGACAAACTGAAACTTATGAAGCCAACCGCATACATCTTCAACCTTGGACGCGGCGGCATCATAAACGAGGCAGACCTTGTACAGGCATTGAATGACAATCTGCTTGCCGGAGCAGGAGTGGATGTGTTTGCAAAAGAACCGCTTCCGCTTGAGTCTCCATACCTGAAGGTAAACGATCCTTCAAAGATTCTCCTCACCCCACATATCGGTTGGGCAAGCCAGGAGGCCAGAATCTGCCTTGTAGAGAAGATAGCAGAGAACATAAGGAATAATTAATTACGTGCTTATGTGCAGAAACAAGGCTTTTTCTGCATAAAGTCACATAAAAAATAAAGGTTTGTGCAAGATTACAGTGTTTTCTGCACAAACCTTTATTCTTTCAGGTATCAATTCTTATTTAAGTGGAGAATCCGGCTCCTTCTTCATATAGTTGTACTCCAGGCGGTCTACAAGTCTTGGGAAGAACTTGTTCAGCCAAACTGTGAGTTTTCCTATAGGGGTAAGGATAATCTGTGCCTTTCTCTTGTATACACCCTTTACAAGGCGTGCCGCAACCTCTTCCGCACTCATCATCTTTCCTTCGTCCCTTGGGGTTTCGCCCTGTGCAGAACCGTCTGCTGTAAGGGCTGTAAACCTGATGTTGGATGCTGTAAATCCAGGGGCGAATATCATTACGTGAAGGCCGTCGTGAAGATGCTCAACACGCAGAGTGTCCAGGAAGCCGTAGATGGCAAATTTTGAAGAACTGTATCCTGTTCTTGCAGGAAGCCCTTTGAAGCCTGCAATTGAGATTACTCCAACTACAGAGCCTTTGGTCTCAAGCAGATATGGAAGGGCATATTTTGTACAGTATACGGTTCCCCAGAAGTTAACATCCATAAGGTTCTTTATTACGCTCAGGTCAAGATCCTTGAACATTGCCCTCATTGAGATGCCGGCATTGTTTACAAGCACATCAACCCTGCCGTAAACCTCAACTGTGCGTGCTACGAGGTTTTTGCAGTCCTCCTCCTTTACCACATCGGTTTCTACTGCAAGGAATCTTGGTACCTTCTTGTCGCCAAGCCTTACTTCCTCACCGTGCAGGTTCTGCAATACTGTAACGGTGCTTTTCAGTTTGGCAATGTTTCTGGCAGCCAGGACAACGCAGTCACCTTTGGATGCAAATTCTTTAGCAGAAGCCAGCCCAATTCCTGAGCTGGCTCCGGTAATTATAACTACTTTCATTATCTGATAGCCATATCCATAATCTCTGTAGAGCCTTTGTACTCTCCGGCCTCAAGTTTGGCCTTACAAGCCTCAAATGCTTTAAGAGTGTACTCCACGTGCTCCATTTCGTGCATTGCAGTAGGGATAAGGCGGTACATGATAACACCTTTAGGTACTACTGGATATACAACGCAAGAGCAGAAGATGCCGTGGTTCTCCCTAAGGTCTACAAGCATGTTTGTTGCTTCAGGAACGTCACCTTTAAGGAATACAGGGGTGATGCAGGCCTCAGCAACTCCAATGTCAAAACCTCTCTCCCTCAAACCGTCCTGAAGGGCACGGGTAATCTTGAAGAGTTTCTCACGTCTGTCGTGGCCTTTTCTAATCATATCCAATCTCTTCAGACAGCCCTCTACGATTGGCATAGGAAGTGATTTTGCATAAATCTGTGAACGGAGGTTGTATCTTAGGTAATCAATGATCTCCCTGTCACCTGCAACGAAACCGCCGATACAAGCCATTGATTTTGCATAAGCGCCAAAGTAAAGGTCTACCTGGTCCATTACACCGTAGTGCTCTGAAGTACCCCTTCCGTTAGGGCCCATTGAACCGAAACCGTGTGCATCGTCAATGAGGATTCTGAAGTTGTATTTCTTCTTCAACTCGCAGATGAGGTCCAGACGGCCGAGACCACCGGTCATTCCGTACACACCCTCTGTAATGAGGAGGATTCCGCCACCGCTCTTCTCTGTAAGTTTGGTTGCTCTCTGAAGTGCTTTCTCGCAACGCTCAATGTCGTTGTGAGGATATACTATCCTCTGACCCATATGAAGGCGGACACCGTCCATAATACAAGCGTGGGCCTCAGAGTCGTAAACTATAACATCGTGTCTTGTAACAAGGGCATCAATTGTAGAGATCATTCCCTGGTAACCGAAGTTGAACAGGTATGCGTCCTCTTTGCACTCGAACTCTGCAAGTTCCCTCTCCAACTGCTCGTGCAATGAAGTGTGGCCGCTCATCATTCTGGCACCCATAGGGTAGGCAAGACCCCATTTTGCAGCAGCCTCTGCATCAACTTTACGTACCTCAGGGTCGTTTGCAAGACCAAGATAGTTGTTGAATGTCCAGGCAAGAACTTTCTTGCCGTTGAAAGTCATATACGGAGCTATCTCACCCTCCAATTTAGGGTACATAAAATATCCGTGGGCTCTTTTTCTGTACTGACCAAGGGATCCACCCGAGTCCTTTTTGATTCTTTCAAAAATGTCCATAGTTCTGTAGATTAATTTTTTATGTGTATCTTATTTTTCGTCCTATTCTCAGTATAGTATTCTTTGTAATGCCGTTGAGTTTGCAGAGCTTGTTGACCGATACCCCGGTCCTGTATGCTATCCTGCCAAGTGTATCCCCTTTCCTTATTGTCCAGTAGCGGATCTTGTCTATCTCCGCCTTGTAGGCAAATGTGTTTGAGGTTATCACAAATACAGGCTTCTTTGTCTCGTGCTTCTGGAAATCCACAATATCGTTCGGATTTATAGGGTTTCCAAGGTATCTGAACTCAAGATGCAGGTGGTATCCGGTAGAGCGTCCTGTATTGCCGCCCATTCCAAGAGGTTCTCCGGCCTTTACTTTCTCATCAGGTTTTACCAGAAACTTGTTTAGGTGGCCGTAAAGTGTCTCAAGACCGTTGTCGTGTCTTACAACCACATAATTTCCGTAACCGTAGCGGTCACGGCCGGTAATCCTTACGGTACCGTCAAAAGCACACCTCACTGTATCCCCTCTGTGGACTTTGAGGTCTATTCCGTAATGGAATTTCCATTTGCGGAATCCCCAGTCCGATGTTACATGCTTTACAGAAGGGGGGGCAATATCCGCTAACATCCAGTTTTATGGTATCTGTCATCCCTACAAGGGATACTTTGTACGGATTTATGGATGTGTTGCTCCAGATGTCGTATTCTTCTGGCATTTCGGAGAAATCGGAGAATCTTATATCATCTTCAATTGGGACAATAGGGGTGGAAAGGTCGCAGAAAAGGCTCTCCAATGTTATTCCCGATATATCACTGTATGTGATTTTAGGGAGTTTGGAGTAGTCTGGTCCGGCTATTTCCCTTCCATAACCCTTAATGAAGAATTTTTTCAGACTTTCCTTGAATTGGGCTCCGGCATCCGTACTGATACCGGTACAGGCCGCAACAAGCAATAATATGTAGAACCGCTTAAGCATCAATGTTTGCGTATTTTGCGTTCTGTTCAATAAATTCCCTTCTTGGCGGAACATCATCTCCCATAAGCATAGAGAAGATTCTGTCTGCCTCTGCCGCGTTCTCTATGGTAACCTGTCTGAGGATACGTTTCTCAGGGTCCATTGTGGTATCCCACAACTGCTCTGCGTTCATCTCTCCCAAACCTTTGTAACGCTGGATGCTGATTCCCTTCTCCGATCCTCCGCCAAGCTCCTCTATAAGTGTCTTGCGCTCCTCCTCAGTCCAGCAGTATTTCTCCACCTTTCCTTTCTTTACGCGGTAGAGCGGAGGTGTTGCACAATAAACGTGACCGTTCTTTATAAGATCCACCATATGGCGGAAGAAGAAGGTGAGGATAAGGGTTGTGATGTGGCTTCCGTCCACATCGGCATCGGTCATGATAATCACTTTATGGTAGCGGAGTTTGCTCAGGTTAAGGGCCTTGCTGTCCTCCTCAGTTCCAATGGTAACTCCAAGTGCGGTGTAGATATTCCTTATCTCCTGGCTCTCAAGAACCTTGTGCTCCATAGCCTTTTCAACATTCAGGATTTTACCCCTCAAAGGGAGGATAGCCTGGAATCCCCTGTCACGGCCGGTCTTTGCTGTACCGCCCGCAGAGTCTCCCTCCACAAGGTAAAGTTCGCATTTCTCAGGATCCCTGTTGGAGCAGTCTGCGAGTTTGCCGGGAAGTCCTGCCCCCGACATCACTGTTTTCCTCTGTACAAGTTCCCTTGCCTTGCGTGCGGCGTGCCTTGCAGTTGCGGCAAGTATCACCTTCTCCACAATCTGTTTTGCATCCTTCGGATTCTCCTCAAGGTAAATTTCCAGAGCCTCGCTTACAGCCTTGCTCACTGCGCTCATAACCTCGCTGTTCCCAAGTTTTGTCTTGGTCTGTCCCTCAAACTGGGGCTCTGCAACCTTAACTGAAATTACCGCTGTAAGTCCCTCACGGAAGTCTGCAGGGTCTATGTCAAACTTAAGTTTGCTGAGCATTCCGTTCTTCTCTGCGTATGCCTTGAGTGTGGATGTAAGGCCCCTTCTGAAACCGCTGAGGTGGGTACCGCCCTCTATGGTGTTGATGTTGTTTACGTAAGAATGGATATTCTCGGAGAAACCTGTGTTGTACTGCATTGCAATCTCAATTGGAATGCCTGTCTTGTCTGTCTCAAGATAGATAGGTCTCTCAGTAAGTTTCTCCCTGGTGCCGTCGAGATATGAAACGAACTCAAGAAGGCCCGATTCTGAGTGGAAAATCTCCTTCTTCTCAACCTCCACTGTCTCACCCTCCTCGTTTGTTTCGGTAGCCCTGGTGTCTGTAATTGAGAGTTTCACACCCTTGTTCAGGTATGCAAGTTCGCGCAACCTTGTGGCAAGGATGTCATAACTGTATTCTGTGGTTACTGTGAATATCTCCGCATCCGGCTTGAATGTGATGATTGTACCGGTATCAGAAGCCTCTCCCACAACCTTTACAGGGTATTGTGGAACTCCTCTTGAAAACTCCTGTACAAAGATTTTGCCCTCCCTGTGGATCTCTGCCTTAAGGTGGGTTGAAAGGGCGTTCACACAGGATACACCCACACCATGCAGACCTCCTGAAACCTTGTAACTGTCCTTGCTGAACTTGCCGCCGGCGTGGAGCACTGTAAGAACCACCTCAAGAGCGCTTCTTCCCTCTTTCTCGTGCATGCCTGTAGGGATACCCCTACCATTATCCTTAACTGTAATTGAATTGTCCTTGTTGATTGTGATGTCTATATCCGAACAATAGCCTGCCAGGGCCTCGTCTATAGAGTTGTCAACCACCTCATATACCAAATGGTGAAGTCCCCTTGCCCCAACATCTCCAATGTACATTGAAGGGCGTTTCCTTACCGCTTCCAAACCTTCCAGCACCTGAATGCTGTCTGCCGAATATTCACCGTTTTTGGCAATAATTTCTTTCTCTGTCTCGCTCATTTGTCCATTAAATTTTTAACATACAAAAATAGCAAAAATAATGGACCCAAACAACTATAATTTGACAATAATTCCGGCCGAAATCCCTATCCCCCTGCCCGCATAAAACGGGTGGTATTGGAGTGGTGCATCAAGCAGGTTGCTTCCCCTCAGCCAGAATGTGAAAACCGGGTTGTATACATACTCCACATTAGCCTGGAGGTCTGCAAACCCCTCTGCAGTACCGGTTGTGCCGTCTTTGCAGGCAAAATGGGACTCGCCCCGGAACCTGCATTCCACCCCTGCATAAACCCTGTTCCCCCAGTTGTATCCCAGGTAGGCTTTCCCTTTCAGGGCAGGGAATCCTATAGCCTCAAGACCATCCTTGAATGTAGACTTTTCCCCTTTCCCGAAAGATGAGTATTCTGCGCTGAAACCGCCCTGTACCCTCTCTGTGGAAACTGTCAGTTCTGCCCCCGACCTGAACTCATTTGTATTTGAATAGAATGTGCTGAACCACCCCTCGTCCTGATTGTAGAGGAACTGCTGCAGCCTCTTGTGTACGGTGTATCCGGCAAAGATTCTGTAGGAAATCCGGTCTGTTGCCCTTCCCTTGAATCCCGCCTCCACATTCATAGGAATGGAGCCCATCATAAGTGTTGAAGGTGTCTCATCCGGGTTTATGTGAGGGTTTGCATAAAGTGCGCTGGAGTATGTGTTCAGGCAATTGCTCCCGTCCACTGTGCCATAGAGCCATAATTTGTCGGGAAGCAGATTGAATGAAAGGTGCACTGCCGGGAAGATGAAGTTGTGGTATTTGTCAGCCCCCTCCTTGTTCCCGAACTCCCCCTGAAACTTAACTCCAAGGTTAACCTTAAGGTTTCCGTTTTCGTAGCGGTACTGTGGGGTTATGTGGAAGAGTCCAAGGTGGCTGTCTGCGGTGCCGTTGTAATTTATCCCCTCAACTCCAACTGCAGCCATGAACTTGTTGTATCTCCCCACTGTAGGGCCTGCTTCGGCATTGAATTTGACATATGTTTCCTGCAGTTTGCCAACCATCTTGTCCTGGGTGTAGGAGATGCTTCCCCCTGCTGCATAATTCATCTTCTTGCCATATTTTCCTGCTCCCGATGATTTTATCCCTATTGATGCCCCAACCCTGGTATATGAGTGGTGCCCCGGCTCTGATGGATAAATCTCTCCGGTATAATTGCCGGTGGAAAGGATGTTTCCGTAATATGTGCTGTACCCCCCGTTGAATCCGGCGGATACATTCAGTTCGCCGCTCCACCAGGCGTGTGTGTAGTCTGCTCCAATGCCGTAGGAGTACTCCTTGTTTTCGGTTTTATGGCCGTTTTCCACAGTTTTTCCGCCAAGAATTGAGATCTGCGGAACATCCCCCTTGAACAGGTTGAAATTGCCGTTCAAATGGAGGTCATTCCCCTTTTTGAGCGTTGGGGCAAATGATACTGAAGCCTCCGGTGAAAGCGGGATACCTATACCCAGTTTTGCAACCAGCGAAGGGAACCTTTCGGTCTCCATCTTTGGCATACGGGCCGAAGGGACTGCAGAAAACTCATACATATCCTTGTACGGCCTGTTGAAAAACGAATAGTTGAAATCAATGTTGAAATTCCCCAGGGAATCTGCAATGCCGGTATCCAGTTTCCCTTTTGCAACCTCCATCATATTTCCGTGGTACTCCCTGTCAACCTCTACCGTAGGGTCTATCTTCTGGTTCTGGGCCGCTGCGGCCATAGAGCACAGCAGAAGCACTATTGTTGTAATCTTCTTCATAATCTACCTGTTGGCGGAATCCTGTTCCATCAATTTGTTCAACCTCATCTCCACCTGCCCCGGAATGTCATCTTCCGGGCCTGCAGGGGTGTAATTATCCCTGATGCTTTCAAATGTGGCCTTGGCCTGCTCAAAATTGTCACGCTCTGCATAGGAATCTCCCAATGCTATGAAACTTTTTGCAAGCCAGTATGTCTGGGATGTCTGTGAATCCGAGAGGGCGAATGTCCTCTCTTCAACCTTTTCAAACTCTCCGGCATCGTAGGCATCCATAATGAGCAGACAGGCCGCCTCTGCCCCGTAACTGTCTGAAGGGTCCTTTGCAAGCCTCTCCAGAATCTCATTTGCCTCATCCCTCTCCTCATTTCCAAGGAGGCATTTGGCCTTTATGTATTCAATCTCCCTCTGCATCCCGGCAGATATTTTACCATCCTGCAGGGCAGTGGAGGAGAGCAGTCCGTTGCACACTGCAAGGGCGGTGTGGAAATCCTGCAGATTGTAAATGCTCCTCATCTTCCCGATGGTTCCTTCCAGTCTGTTGTTCCCCAGTTGGGCAATATGCTCCAATGTCTCGAATGCCCTGGCAGCCTCATCATATCTCTGCAACTGATAGGAGAGTTTGCCATAATTGAGGGTTGCAATTTCTCGGAAGGCATCCTCAGTCCCCTCCATCATCACCTTCATATAGGCATCTGCTGCCGCCTCTGCCTTCCCCAGTTTGTTGTAGCTCTCGGCAATGTAGAATATTGCCTGGGCAGCCTTTGCCCCCTCCGGAAACTTTTCCAGGAATGACTGGAGCGAGTTTATTGCAGCCGTGTAGTTGCCGCTCAGGAATACCTGCTCGGCAGAGTTGAAGAGCATTGTCTCCCTCTCGGATGCGCTTTTTGTCTCGGAGAGCCCTATTTTGTCCAGATATGCCAGATACTCTTCTGCCCTGTTCTGTTGCCTGTATATGTTCTCCATACCGGCCAGGGCATTCTGTATCTCCTCATCCATACCGTTCCCCTCCACAATCTGCCTGTAGTATGCAAGTGCCTCATCCTGGTTCCCCCTGTTGGCACTTATCATTCCGGCTTCAAGGAGGGCCTTGTGCCAGAAAAGGCTGTCGGGAGGATTGTTTATCAGCCGGCTGAGGGTATGCAGGGCTTCCCGGTCTTTTCCGTTCTGTACATATGTGCGGCCCAGTTCATACAGGGCCTGGGTGTAGAGCGGTTTTGATGAGTTCTCCGGTGCGGTTATCTTTTTCAGTTCCTCTATTTTGCGGGTATCTTCAGATAGGAGTCCGTATGCAACAGCCCCCTGCAGAGGCGCATAGAGGTTGCTGTAGGATTCCAGTTGTGCAATTGTGCCGTAAAGTTCTGCCGCCTGCTGCCAGTTGCGGTTCATGAAGTATGAGTCTGCAAGGCGGAGCCTGGCCTCGTGGGCATATTTCTGTCTGGTTTGGGGCATTGCCAGATATGTGGCAAATGATTCTATCGCTGCCGGGAAGTTCCCCATTTTAAAGTGGTTGTATCCTGCATTGTAAATTGCAACCGGATATTCAGCACTCTTCCTGAACTGAGTGTTGCCCGACAGTTTCTCCAATATCTGCAGGGATTCCTGGAATTCCCCTTTCCTGTACAGGCACTCTGCCAGCCAGAAATTTGCAAGGTGCCCCAGGGCAGTGTTGCCGGTGTGGGTGGTGTATGATGCGGCGCTGCGGAAGAAAGGGGCTGCTCCGGAGTAGGATGAACTCTCTGCAAGTTGCAGCCCTCTCAGGAACGAGGCTTTCTGGAGGTTCCTCAAAGTCCCTTTATTTGGAGTACGTATTTTCTTCAGTGCGTCTATTGCCTGCTCAAATTTGTGCTCCATAAGGAAGGCGGTTGCCATATAGTTGTGGATCTCATCCCATTTGGCATTGGATGCCGGGTATTTTGCAAGGTATCCTTCAAATGGGGCAATGTTGCGGTAGAGGTCGAATGTGAGTTTGGCGTGGTTGAACAGGGCATCTTCCTGGATGCTCTTGTCAAATCCGGTTGCCGATGCCATCTTGAATGCCTCCTGTGCATTGTGCTTGTTCTTCAGTTGTATGTAGCACTGCCCCAGGTGGTACCAGGCGCTCTGCCCTATGGAATCCTCCTGTACTGTCACCTGCTGGAACAGGTCTGCCGCATTGCGGTACTGTTTAAGGGTATAGGCAATCATTCCCGCATAGAATTTGTCTTTGCTGGTAATGTTGCCGGCAGTGGTTGAGTAGATTTCAAAATAATGGCCGGCCTCCTGCGGACGGTTAAGGGCATAGAAACTTTCTGAAAGGATTCTTGCCCCCTGTGACTTGTACTCCTCTCCAAGTTCCTGCAGCATCTGCGGGCCGTTTTCAGTTACATATCTGTAATCCTTGAGCATAAACTTGCTCTCCAGAATGTGGTATCTGCAAGCCTGGGCAAACCTCTTGTCATTGCCCGCCGCCTCAAACAGCGGAATGGCCCCTGCAAAATCCTGCTCCACATATTTTATGTAGCCCAGGTAATAGAGGGCTGCAGAGTGGTACTTCCCGCCTGTAATGTCTCTGAATATTTGGGACGCCTCTCCATTCTCCCCGCTTCTTAGATGGCAATACCCCTTCTTGAACAGGTACTCATCCTTTTGGGCAGAGGTGAGTGAGCGTGGGTCTGCAGCGGCAAATGCTGCGCCTGCTGCGGCATAATCCTCATTATTGAAGTTGTACAGGGCATATTTGAAGTTCACCAGATCCTTTACGGGCGATTCGGGGTATCTGTTCAGATACTCTTCCACCTCCCCGTGCACATTAGGGTAGTTGAGGTCAATTTTCCTTATCAGTTTCCTCCCCAGGGTGCGGGCATCCTCTCCTTTTCCACTTTCCACCCTTGTCTGTGCCACTGCAGATGCCTCTGTAGAAAGGGGGGCAGCAGCGAGGAGAAGTGATAAAACCGCAGGGAAGAAAACTTTTCCTCTTCCCGATAAAATCCTCTTTGTCATATTTCCTGTACCAATAATTTTCATCTGATGAAATTTGCCCTGCAAAATTACTAAATTAAACCGCAACCCCTCCTTTTATATCCTCTGTTCTACGGTATGCTTGCAAAAAAAATGTAAATTTGTGGGTTGGCGGCAGGGCCGTTAAAAATACATACAAAATTATGCCAAACAGTACAGGACAGGAGATTCTGCAGGAGGCGGGGCAGCCTTTGGTGCAGATGCATGATGTGGATATTATGAACGGGGATACCCTTATCCTCTCAAATGTGAACATTACCATAAACAAGGGGGAATTTGTATACCTTCTGGGAAAAGTGGGGAGCGGAAAGAGTTCCATAATAAAGACTCTCATTGCTGAACTCCCGTTGAGGAAGGGTTCTGCAGAGGTGGCCGGGTTCAACCTGTGGAAGATTAAAAGGGGCAAGATTCCGTTCCTGCGCCGCAAGATAGGTGTAGTGTTCCAGGACTTCCAGCTCCTTATGGACCGCAGCGTTGAGGACAATCTCCTTTTTGTGCTTGAGGCTACAGGCTGGAAGAAGAGGAAAGAGATGGTTGCCAGGGTTATGGAGGTGCTTGGAATGGTGGGCCTGAAGACCAAGGCGCACAAGATGCCGCACCAGCTCTCCGGCGGTGAGCAACAGCGTGTGGCCATTGCCAGGGCGCTCCTGAACAACCCTCCGGTAATCCTTGCCGATGAGCCTACCGGAAACCTTGATGAAGATACCGCCTCAGATATAATGAACCTCTTTACCGGTATCCACGCCGAGCAGCAGCCCGCTGTGCTTATGGTTACCCATAACAGGGAACTCTACAAACGCTACCCGGGGAGGGTGCTTATATGCGAAGATGGTGGGGTGAGGGAGATGGAGCAGGAAATAGACTTCGAAATTTAAGGGGATGAGAGAGAAAGATAGGAAAAATTTTATACTTGATTATTTCAGGCAGAATGTGCCGGTGGCGGAGAGTGAACTGGATTTCCGGAATCCGTACCAGCTGATTGTGGCCGTTATACTTTCGGCGCAGTGTACAGACAAGCGGGTGAATATGCACACCCCGGCGCTGTTCCTGCGGTTCCCTACACCTGAAATGCTGGCCCAGGCCACTTTTGAGGAGGTATACGACCTTATAAAATCAATATCGTTCCCCAACAACAAGGCCAAGCATCTGATTGGTATGGCACAGATGCTGGTGTCTGATTTCGGTGGTGAGGTCCCTTCTGAAGTGGAGCAACTGGAGCGCCTGCCTGGAGTGGGGCGCAAAACCGCCAATGTGGTGGCTTCAATCATATACAACAAACCGGTAATTGCAGTTGATACACACGTGTTCAGGGTTTCCCACAGGCTTGGTTTCTCTGCAGGGAAAACCCCGTTGGAGGTGGAAAAGGATTTGAACAAACTGATTCCCATGCAGGAGCGTGCCATTGCACATCACTGGCTCATCCTGCACGGCCGCTACATCTGCACCGCCCGCAACCCCAAATGCGCTGGCTGCCCAATAAGGGAATGGTGCAAATGGGAGGGAAAGAAATGATGACTTGGGAAGAATATATACAGGACTTCAGGGCTTATATGAGGCTGGAACGCTCTCTCTCGGAGAATACCGTAATGGGGTATCTGAGGGATATGCTGCAGTTTGCAAAGTTTGTGGGGAAAGAGTTGCCGGAGGTAACCGGTGATGATATCCAGAATTTTCTCCAGGCAAACCTTGAGAGAGAGAATGCAGAAGGGAAGCAGGAGGGGCAGGCAAAAAGGACTCAGGCCCGTAAAATCAGTGCCCTGAGGACATTCTTCAAATATGTTGATCTGGAGCATGGAGGTAAGTTGAGGGAAAAGTACCCGGAGTGGCATAACCCCACAGCAGGCCTGGATACCCCAAAGATTTCCCGTCATCTTCCCGACATTCTTTCGCTTGAGGAGGTGGAGCATATGCTTTCCAAGTTTGACCTTTCCACTCCTGATGGGCTCCGCAACAGGGCCATCATAGAGATGCTCTACGGATGCGGACTCAGGGTTTCCGAACTGGTGGATCTCCGTCTCTCGGACCTTTTCCTTGATGATGGCTACATAAGGGTTGTCGGGAAGGGGAACAAACAGAGGCTTGTGCCGGTAGGGGAGTATGCAATTGCAGCTGTGAGGGATTATTTGCCTGAGCGATGGAAAATTGCGAATAAGGCGCAACAGAACCGTGGAAGATGGGCGGAGGTGCCTGTTTCTGAAATTGAAAAGAAGATCTCTTCCAGCACCCCCGGGGGGGAGACCAGGGATAATGTTCCCAACAGCAGACAACGCAAAGGTAAAGAAATTGCCCAGTTTGCCCGGGAATCAGATGACACCCTTTTCCTCAACCGCCGCGGAGGACGCCTTACCAGAGTGATGATTTTTACAATTGTTAAGGAGGCGGCCAAAGCTGCCGGCATCACCAAAAACATCTCACCACACACCTTCCGCCACTCCTTTGCCACCCATCTTGTGGAGAATGGTGCCGATCTTCGCACAGTGCAGCAGATGCTGGGCCACGAAAGCATCCTCACCACCGAAATCTATACCCACATCAGCTCCCAGCAATGGATGAAAGACATCCTTGACCACCATCCACAGCGGGGAAAGTGATTTTATTATCGAAATCTATACCCACATCAGCTCCCAGCAATGGATGAAAGACATCCTGGAGCATCATCCGCAGCGGGGGAAGTGATTTTATTACCGAAATCTACACCCACATTGGTTCCCTGATTGTTTGGAATATCGTCTGTGGCAAGAAAAAGTGGTTTTACCTTTTCGTGCATTTCGCTTGCCACGCTAGGGCCCCTGCCAATGCCTTGGAACGAGGTGTGATGTGGCAGGTTGGACAAAATTGTCTGACTTGCCACATTGCCCCACTCCGGAGAGGGGTGAGGAATGTCCTCCTGTGGCCGGTGAATTGCAGGAAACCTTCGGTCTGTCCGGGGAGAGTGAATGCCATCGCCAGACCCACAAGCCTTCCCCGGATGGGAAATGTTGCCGCCTGCCCCACAAGCCTTCCCCGGATGGGAAATGTTGCTGCCTGTCCCACAAGCCTGCCCTCATTTGATGATTCCTTTTACCTCTTCGTATACGAGTCCGCATAGACGGCATATCTGTTTTGGAGAGCTTTTGAAGCGTTTGCGCAGGGTGCGGGCAAGTTTGAGGCGCTCTTGGGTGTTGAGAGTGCGGATAGTTTTCATTTGGAACAGTTCCATACAAATTTCGTTTCGGTGTTGGCGCATCTCCTGAATAGGGATGGAGAGCAGGGATAGGGAGCCTCCTCTCTTTTCTATATCTTCTTCTTTGGTTATTCCCATAAAGAAATTGAAACTTTTGTGCGTCTTGAAGATTCTTTCCACTATTTGATACGCAACATATTCACCGGGGAATATTATTCCGTCAATTATTTTCACATTTCCTGTTTCTCCGGTTTTCTTGCTTCTTAACAGAAGCCTTTTTTCTCTTACGTTAAGATTGTTGAAAGTAAGGTTTTCAGATTGTGATCCGTTTGTCCAGGCAGGGGAACTCCACTCTCCGCTATTTCTGAAGTACAGGGGACCGCTGCCCCATGGGTAATCATATGCGTTGCCCGGTATCCCTCCCACCGGCGGATTCTTTATTACATAGCAGATAGCAGTCTTCAGATAGAACTCATTATCTATGTATTGATGTGAAATGGGTATCCTGTGCAATTTGTTCTTCTCCCTATATTTATTGGATATTCTAATAGAAGTGAGTTTGATATAATCATGAATGAATTTATTGCACTCGTCAAATTCCCCATAAATGACAAAATGGACATGAGTATCCATAAGGCAAAAAGCAAGAATGGCAACAGCGTATTTCTTCCCGACAGAATATACCCTGTTCATCCCGTCCTTGAAGTCTTCACGGTCATCAAACAGTCTGTCTACGGCATTGCCGTCTGTGCAGAAGTGCCAACAGTTTTTTACGGGATTATCCTTACCCTTGATAAAGGGGGCATTGATTGAAAGGTCAGACTCCATCTGCCTGAGCAAGTCATCATTTATCTTCATCTTCATTTCCAGCGCCTCTTATGGCTGCTCTGCCAACAAAGTTAAATCTTTTTTCTTATAGTGCAAATACTTGAATTGTTGAATCTTATGGGTGATATAGTTCCTGCATTTCACTGGCCACATATGGCCTTCTTCTGTTGTCTTGTGGAGGGGTGTGATGTGGCAGGTTGGACAAAATTGTCTGACTTGCCACATTGCCCCACTCCGGAGAGGGGTGAGGAATGTCCTCCTGTGGCCGGTGAATTGCAGGAAACCTTCGCCAGCCCCAGGAGATGGAATGCCACTGCCTGCCCCGCAAGCCTGTCCGGGGAAAGGGAATGCCATCGCCTGCCCCACAAGCCTGTTGCCGGGAAGAAAGTCACCGCCTGCCCCACAAGCCTTCTCCGGGAGAGGAAATGTCACTGCCTGCTCCACAAGCCTTCCCCGGATGGGAAATGCCACCGCCGGCCCCACAAGCCTGTATAAAAAAACCGGAACGCCATAAGGGCATTCCGGTTGTGGTATGTTTTGCAGGGAAACAGATTACTCCCACTCAATTGTTGCATTTGGTTTTGGTGACATATCGTAGCATACGCGGTTTACGGTAGGCACCTCTGCAAGGATTCTGTCGGTGATCTTCATAAGGATAGGCCAGTCAATCTGCTCAATGGTGGCGGTCATTGCATCCACGGTGTTTACGGCGCGGATGATTACAGGCCAGTCGTATGAGCGGGCGTTGTCCCTTACACCTACTGATTTGAAATCTGGAACTACGGTAAAGTACTGCCATACTTTTTTGTCCAGACCGCATTTTGCAAACTCCTCGCGGAGGATTGCATCTGATTCTCTCAAAGCCTCAAGACGGTCTCTGGTAATTGCGCCAAGGCATCTTACACCCAAACCTGGGCCTGGGAACGGCTGGCGGTAAACCATCTCGTATGGAAGGCCAAGTTCAAGGCCGCAAGCCCTCACCTCATCTTTGAACAACTGTTTGATTGGCTCAACCAGTTCAAATTTCATATCTTCAGGAAGACCGCCCACGTTGTGGTGTGATTTAACCATTTTGGCAGTCTTTGTACCGCTCTCAACTATATCAGGGTAGATGGTTCCCTGGCCAAGGAAATCAATGCCGTCCAATTTGCGGGCCTCCTCCTCAAATACGCGGATAAACTCGCCGCCAATGATCTTGCGTTTCTGCTCAGGATCTGCAACCCCTGCAAGTTTGTCAAGGAAACGGTCAGTTGCATCAACATATACAAGGTTTGCATTCAACTGGTTCCTGAATACCTCAATCACATTCTCAGACTCACCTTTTCTCATAAGGCCATGGTTCACATGCACACATACAAGATTATTCCCGATAGCCTTGATAAGAAGTGCTGCAACAACAGAACTGTCCACTCCTCCCGACAGGGCAAGCAGAACCTTTCTGTCACCAACCTGTTTGCGGATGAGCTCAACCTGGTCATTCACAAAGTTCTTCATGTTCCAGTTTGTCTCAGCCTTGCAGGTATCAAATACAAATGATTTCACTGCAGCCTTCACAGCCTCCTCATCATTGCCGAACTGAGGAAGTTTTACATCGCAGAGAGCCTTGTCGTGGCCTGCAGCCATAACAGGGAAACCTGCCTGGTAAATTTCTGCATTTACATCTATCTCAACTCCGTCTATGACATTGTTAGGACCTCCGTTTATAATTATACCTTTAACGTTAGGCAGTGCCTTCAACTCTTGTGCGGTAATGTCGTGGGGGTAAATCTCGCTGTATACACCCAATGCACGGATGGCTCTGGCAACCACTGTATTCTCGTGGCTTCCCAAATCCAAAATAACAATCATGTCCTGTTTCATATACGTGTTTTATTTAAAATACTCAAAATCTGGCCGGATAAATGCACCAGACGGTGCCCGGAAGTGTGCAAGCCTCTGTTTTTAACAGAGAAGCCTTCAATTATTGATGTGCAAAACTATTATAATTTTAAAAAAAGACAAATATGTGAATAAAAAAGTTAACAACATTTTAACAACTTTTTATCCATTATTTATACTTTTGCACCTTGATTATGCAAAACATTAGAAACATCGCAATTATTGCTCACGTAGACCACGGTAAAACTACCATTGTGGACAAGATGATTCTTCAGGCAAAGATTACAAGAAATGCCGAGAAGAGCGGTGAGCTTATTCTGGACAACAATGATCTGGAAAGGGAAAGGGGAATTACAATTCTAGCAAAGAATGTGAGTGTCCCTTACAAAGGGTATAAGATAAACATCATTGACACTCCGGGCCACGCCGATTTTGGAGGCGAGGTTGAGAGGGTTCTCAATATGGCGGACGGTGTGCTTCTGCTTGTGGATGCTTTTGAGGGTACAATGCCGCAGACAAGATTTGTGCTGCAGAAGGCAATTGAGATGGGCAAGAAGCCGGTAGTGGTTGTGAACAAGGTTGACAAACAGAACTGTAGGCCTGACGAGGTAAATGAGCAGGTTTTTGACCTTATGTTCTCACTGAATGCAACTGAAGAGCAGCTGGATTTCAAGACAGTATACGGAAGTGCAAAACAGGGCTGGATGTCAAAGGATTGGAGAAAGCCTACAACAGACATTACAGTGCTGCTTGATACAATCCTTGAGGAGATTCCTGCCCCTGAGCAGGAGACAGGTACCTGCCAGATGCTCATTTCCTCATTGGAATACTCTCCGTATGTGGGGCGTATAGCTGTCGGGAGGATAAAAAGGGGAACCCTTAAGGCCAACCAGCCTGTTACCCTGTGCAAGAGGGACGGCACTTTTGAGAAGAGCCGCATTAAGGAGCTTATGGTGTTTGACGGACTTGGAAAGACCAAGGTTGATGAGGTTCACAGTGGTGACATCTGCGCCGTTGTGGGTGTTGAGGGATTTGAGATTGGTGATACAATTGCCGATTATGAGAACCCTGAGGCACTTCCTCCAATTTCAGTTGATGAGCCTACAATGAGCATGCTTTTCTGCATCAATGACTCACCATTCTTTGGCAGGGACGGCAAGTTTGTAACCTCAAGACACCTTAAAGAGCGTCTTGAGAAGGAACTTGAGAAGAACCTTGCACTTAGGGTTAAGGATGGTCAGACAGCAGACTCATTCATTGTATACGGACGCGGTGTGCTCCATTTGAGCGTACTCATTGAGACAATGAGGAGAGAGGGATTTGAACTGCAGGTAGGACAGCCTAAGGTAATTGACAAGAATATAAACGGTGTAAGATGCGAACCTGTTGAGCACCTTACAATTGATCTTCCTGAGGATAAAGTGGGTGCGGCAATTGAACTTACCACCCGCAGGAAAGGTGCCCTGCTGCATATGGAGCACAGGGAAGACCGTGTACACCTTGATTTTGACATCCCTTCAAGGGGTATCATAGGCCTGAGGAGCAACCTCCTTACCGCAACTGCCGGTGAGGCTGTTGTGGCACACAGGTTCAAGGGGTACGAGCCATACAAAGGTGAGATTGAGAAGAGGAACAACGGTTCCCTTGTTGCAATAGAGACCGGTACTGCAGTGGCCTATGCAATGGACAAACTCCAGGACAGGGGCAAATTCATAATCTATCCGGGAGAGGAGATTTACGCAGGACAGGTTGTGGGTGAGCACTCAAGGGTTGATGACCTTAACATAAACATCTGCAAAACCAAGAAACTTACCAACGTAAGGGCCTCCGGAACAGATGAAAAGGCAGTGCTTCCACCGCCTCTGCAGTTCTCTTTGGAGGAGATGCTTGAGTACATACAGGAGGATGAGCTTGTAGAGGTAACTCCAAAATTTATGAGGATAAGGAAAATCTACCTCGATGAGACCGAGCGCAAGAGAAGAAAGATAAACGGATAGAGGTTTGATTTAACAAAAAAAAACACTATCTTTGCACGCTCTTAAAGCGGAGTGGAATAGAGATGCTTGAGAATAAGGATTTTATAATTCAGATAAAAGGTTTGCAGATTGGGAAACACACTTACAACTTCCCGATAAATGGTGCCTTTTTCAGAAATTTTGAGAATTCTTTCATTCTTGATGCAGATCTTCAGGCAGATGTGGTGCTTGAAAAGGGAAGCGGCTGGATGAATGTGGTGGCCGAAGTTACCGGAGATGTAACTGTTGAGTGCGACAGATGCCTTGATGATGTGATACTGCCAATGGATTTTGAGTGTTCAATGGCGGTGAAGTTTGCAAAATCGGTTGAGGACGGCGATGATGATGAGTTCATCATAATGGATCCTACAGACAGCGAACTTGACATCACACAGTTCCTCTACGATTATGTTTGCCTTAACCTTCCTCTGCAGAAAGTGCACGAAGACGGTGAATGTAACCAGGAAATGATGCAGAAACTTGGAAGTGTGAATGCGGCAGGGGAGAAGAGTGATGAGGAGGTTGCTGCGAATTCACCTTTTGGAGCACTCAAAGGGCTTTTTGACAACAAGAACTAATTAACGGAAAGATATAACAAATTAAAAATAGTTAGAAATGGCACATCCAAAGCACAAAATTTCAAAACAGCGCAGAAACAAACGCAGGACTCACGACAAAGCTGTAGTTCCTACTTTGGCAACCTGTTCAAACTGTGGTGCAACTGTAATGTATCACCACGTATGCCCTGAGTGCGGTTATTACCGTGGTCGTCTTATCATTGAGAAGAACAACGCATAATTGCGTAACTTTTCTGTATGATAAGAATTGGCATTGATGCAATGGGAGGAGACTTTGCCCCCAACAATGTAATATTGGGGGCTATAGAAGCCTATTCCTATATCAGTGCCGATACAAAGATTTTTCTTATTGGAGATGAGAAAAAGATTACCGAGGTCTGTCAGCATTATGGTATAGACTCCGGTAATTTTGTTATTGTACACGCACCTGAAACCATTGAGATGGGTGAGCACCCTATAAGGGCGTTCCTTAAGAAGAAGCAGTCGAGCCTTGTGGTAGGCTTCAACCTTCTTGCAGAGGGGAAGATAGATGTGCTTGCCAGTGCGGGAAATACCGGAGCGATGCTTGCGGGATCGGTACAGGTCCTCAACAATATCCCGGGAATAATAAGGCCTTGCATCCCTGCCCAGATACCTTTGGCTGACGGACGCAATATGCTGCTGCTGGATGTGGGATTCAACTCAGATCCAAGGGCAGATGTATTGTATCAGTTCGGAATTATGGGTTCCATCTATGCCAAAACAATGATGGATATAGAGAATCCGAGGGTTGCACTGCTGAATATTGGTGCGGAGGCTGAAAAGGGTAATATAACCACCCAGGAGGCCTACAAGATTATGAGTGATACAACTGACTTCAATTTTGTCGGGAATATGGAGGCCAATATGCTTTTCAACGGAGGCATTGCGGATGTCCTTGTTACAGACGGCTTTGTGGGGAACATATGCCTCAAGCAGGCTGAGGGGATGTATGAACTTGTGGCAAAATTGGGAGTGAAGCACCCATTCTTCAACAGATTCAATTATGAAACCTACGGCGGTGTCCCTGTATTGGGGGTTACCGCGCCTGTGATTATCGGACATGGAGTGTCCACACCTCTTGCAATAAAGAATATGATTCTTCAGGGGGAGATGGTTGTGGAGCACAGACTTATAGAGAAGTTCAAGGAGGCAATGCTGGGGAATGCCTGATGATGCAGAATTAAAATACTACACAATGACCAAGAAAGCAATTATTACAGGAATTGAGGCTTATCTGCCGGAGTACATACTTACAAATGATGAGTTGGCCACTATGGTTGACACTTCAGATGAATGGATAATGAGCCGTGTGGGCATTAAAGAGAGGAGAATCCTTAAAGAGGACGGCTTGGGTACTTCACATATGGGTGAGCAGGCAGTGAAGAAACTGCTGGCGGCTACAGGTACTGCACCGGAGGAGATTGATATGCTCATCTGTGCAACAGTGAGCCCCGATATGCTTTTCCCTGCAACTGCAAATATCATCTGCGACAAATGCGGTATCCTCAATGCCTGGGGTTATGATATAAATGCAGGCTGCTGCGGCTTCCTGTTCAGTTTCCATACAGTTGCCAACTTCATTGAGAGCGGAAAATACAAGAAGGCAATACTTGTATGCGGCGAGCGTATGAGCGGTATGACCAACTACGAGGACAGGACCACCTGTCCGTTGTTCGGTGACGGTGCCGTTGCAATGATGATTGAGCCTTCGGAGGATCCTTCACTCGGTTTCCAGGATGCAATAATGCACGTTGACGGTATAGGCCGCCACTACCTCTACCAGACTGCAGGCGGTTCATTGTATCCTCCTACACACGAGACTGTAGAGAAAAAATTGCATTACATACACCAGGAGGGACAGCAGGTGTTCAAATATGCGGTGTCACGTATGGCAGATGTTTCTGTAGAGATGATGCAGAGACACAACCTTACAGCAGATGACATTGCATACCTTATCCCTCACCAGGCCAACCTGCGCATCATTGATGCTACAGGAAGGAGGATGGGACTTTCTGCAGACAAGATACTTATAGACATTGAGAAGTTCGGAAACACTGCCGGAACATCAATTCCATTGGCTTTGTGGGACTTCAAGAACAAGTTCAAGAAAGGTGATACCCTAATTTTCTCAGCTTTTGGTGCAGGATTTACATGGGGATCTATACTTTATCGTTGGGCGTATTAAAAATTTTACTATATTTGCAGTCCCAATGCGGGAGTGCATTGATGGCCCTATAGTTCAAGGGATAGAACGAAAGTTTCCTAAACTTTAAATACAGGTTCGAGTCCTGTTGGGGCTACAGAAAAAGCGGCTTTTCGGCCGCTTTTTTTGTGCCCTTTCTTTTCTGCACCGGAAGTTGTGGCGCGGTGCTGTTTGGTGGAGTTTGGTGCACAAAAGGGGAGAATTGTTTATCTTTGTCTTATGGGAAATCAATTTGCACAGACCGGGGTTATGGTTAGTGTCCTTATGCCGGCATTCAATCACGTGAAGTACATACGCCAGGCAATAGAGAGCTTCCTTGCTCAGCAGCAGGTAGAGGCGAGACTCGTCATTGGAAATGACGCCTCAACAGATGATACCCTGCAGATAGCCGCAGAGTATGCAGATAAGTTTCCCGACAGAATACAGGTCATTTCAAATCCGCACAATTTGGGGCTGATAGGGAACTACAAGTCCCTGGTGGAGAATTCTTCTTCCCGATATATAGCAATACTGGAGAGTGATGATTACTGGACCGACCCCTTAAAGTTGCACAAGCAGGTAGCATATCTGGAGGCTCATCCTGAGTGCGGGCTGGTGTACACATCCGGGGAGTTTGTGGATGAGACCGGGAACCACCTTGGGGTGAAAAAGGAGATTTCAGGAGTGCTTTCCAGGAACCGTCTCCTCCAACAGGTGCTTATGGCCAATCCGGTGTTGGCAGTTACAGCCTGTTTCAGACGTGAGGCTTTTGAGAAGGGGTGCTGTATGGCAGATTTTGTGGAGCGCAATTTTGTGACTTTTGATTATCCTGTTTGGATTGGTCTGGCGAGCTGCTCTGATTTTTATGTTATGGAGGAGGTTACGGCGGCCTATCGTGTGGGCGGTGCCTCCATAAGCAACAATGCCAGTTACAGCAGGCGTGAGGCATTCCAGAGCGGGATTGATGAGATAGTCCGTTATTCTTTGCAGAAGTACAACTGCGGAAAATATGCAAAGGAAATACTGAATGAGAGGATTGTAAAGAAAATGATTCTGGCACTCTCATTCAGCAAGTTTGAAAGATATTCTTATTTTTGCAGGCAGATAGACCCTTCTGCCGGCATCAAATGGGCGGTGATGCGGTATTTCCCGTGGGTGTTCCGCATCAAGAAAAGGAAACTGATTGGAACCGGTACGGTACATAGATTGTCAAGATAAGGGACAATGCCCGTTTGGGCAGGTTCCCTCATTATAGCAGCAGACAGTATGGAAAGCAACCACAAGAGGATAGTTAAGAATTCGGCATATATGTATATCAGGATGATATTCATTATGCTGGTTTCGTTGTATACCTCAAGGGTGGTGCTGGAGGTGCTGGGGGTAGAGGATTTTGGTATCTATACCCTTGTGGGGGGGATTGTCTCCATATTCACAGTGCTGTCGGGAAGCTTGTCGGGATCTGTACAGAGGTTCCTCAACATTGGACTGGGGGAGGGTGACCTGGAGAAGACAAAGGGGTATTTTGCACAGAGCCTTTCCATTTTTATGATCATTTTCTTCACTTTTCTTGTTGTGGGTGAGACACTTGGCGGATGGTTTGTGGAGACACGGCTGAATATTCCTCCGGGGAGGGAAGAGGCCACATTCTGGGTGTACCAGTTCTCTCTGGCGGCGGTACTATTCTCAATCTTGCAGATACCTTTCAGCGGGGCGGTAATTGCCAGGGAGCGGATGGGGTTCTTTGCCCTTCTGGGCATCCTGGATGTGTGTGCAAGGCTTGTAGTGGTGGTACTCCTGAATAAATATGGTTCTCCCGACAATCTTATAACCTATGCAGCCATAATTGCAGCAATACAGATAATGCAGACCCTTGCATATATGGTTTTTGCCTTGGTGAAATTCCCGGAATGTGTTCTTGGGCTGCAGTGGAACAGGAATCTGGTGAGGGAGATGCTCTCATTTATGGGGCTCTCTTTCTGGGGAAATACAATGGTTACCGTTACCCAGCAGGGTGTGAATGTGCTGCTTAATCTCTTTGGAGGGACTATGCTGAATGCTGCAACCGGAGTGGCAAGGCAGGTGAATGTGGCTGTACTGAGGATGGTGGAGTGTATTAATACCCCTATAAGACCGCAGATTGTAAAATCTTATGCTGCAAAGGATTTTACGCAGATGACACTTCTGTTTGAAAAAAATACCAAATACTCGGTTATGCTTATGGCCATACTGCTGTTCCCTCTGGTTCTGGAGGCAGAATTCATTTTGGATGTGTGGCTTAAGGATGTACCTGGGCATGCTGTTATGTTTACCCGTATAGTACTGCTTGAGTCTTTCTTTGCGGTTTTCTCATATTCAATGGCTGCAGTTGTGGGGGCAACCGGCAAGTTGATGCGGATGGAGGTGTGGGGCAGATTCATAACCCTGGCTGTACTCCCTGTTGCATATCTGGTGCTCAAGAGCGGCGGAGAGCCTGTATGGGCGCTCCTCATTTCCCTTGTTGCGCAGATGCTTTATGTGGTTTATCTCTTTACAGACCTTAAAGGGAAGATTTCCCTGGATGTGGGGGCATATTGGAAAAATGTCCTCCGTCCTATAGTTCTGCTGGTATCTTCGTTGGCCATTACCGCCGGAATGGAGTGCCTCTTCATAGAGGAGGGTGTTGCCCGGTTCTTTATAGTAGGCTTCACTGTTGTATTGGTTGGTGGTGCAGTGATTTGGTTCGGATGCCTTGATAAATCAGAAAAGGAGTTTGTCTCCAAACTCCTTAAAAAATGATTCTGCCGGGTAAATTTTGGCCTAATCAACTATTTCGCTCCACAGGCGGCGGCCGCGGTATTCGGTGTTGTTGGTCTGTTCCACAACATATTTGGCGGCGTTGGCGCTAATGTTTACAAAGCACTCGCTGCGGCGGATTTCAATCTTTCCTATACCCCTTTTGCCAACTCCCAGTGAGGTCATCATCCTTATTATGTGGCGGGTGGTGATGCTCTGTTTGGTGCCTATTGAGAGTTTTACCCATTTGAATCCTTTCTCACCGCGTTTAGGGGTGTATGCAGGGGCATCAGCCTCTTCTCCTTTCTTCTTTTTCTTCTCCTGTACAATGTTCAGGTCCTGTGCATTGCGGTAATAGTCAAGGAAGCGGTTGAACTCCATAGAGAGGAATTTCTTAATGATGTCCTTGCGGCTGAGGTTGTGCCATTTCTCCTCTATAAGTGAGAGATATGGGGCTATCTCATCCTCCCTTACCTCCACTGCATTTATCTGGTCTATCATAGAGAGGAGCTGTTTTGAGCACACTTCCTCACCGGTAGGGAGTTTTGCCTGGGCAAAGGTCTTGTTTATGATCTTCTCAATGCGGCGGATCTTGCTCTGCTCCTTGGTGTTTATGATTACAATCGATTTTCCGGTTTTGTCGGCTCGGCCGGTACGGCCGCTGCGGTGGGTGTACTGCTCAACTTCGTCGGGAAGATTGTAGTTTATTACGTGGCTGAGGTTGTTTACATCTATGCCTCGGGCGGCCACATCTGTTGCTACAAGGAGTTTCAGGTGCCTGTTCTTGAAACGTTTCATCACCTGGTCTCGCTGCATCTGGGAGAGGTCTCCGTGCAGGGCGTCGGCATCATAGCCGTCCTTTATGAGGGCGCTGGCAATGTCGCCGGTCTCGCGGCGGGTGCGGCAGAAAATGATTCCGTAAATCTCCGGGTAGTAGTCTACAATTCGTTTGAGTGCGGCGTAGCGGTCTTTCTCGTGCACCATATAGAAATAGTGTTTTACGTTGTCTGAGCCGCTGTTGCGCTCACCAACCGTAACCATCTGGGCATCCTGCATATAAGTCTTGGCAATCTTCTCAACCTCAAGGGGCAGGGTGGCAGAGAAAAGAAGTACACGCTTCTCCTGCGGCACACTCTCCAGAATGGCATCCAGATCCTCCTTGAATCCCATATTCAGCATCTCATCAGCCTCATCCAGAATAAGGGTGTGGATCCTTGAGAGGTCAACTGCCTTCCTCCCGATAAGGTCCAGCAGACGGCCCGGTGTGGCCACCACAATGTGCGGGATTTTCTTGAGGGCCTTTATCTGCGGCTCAATACCTGCACCGCCATAAACATCCACAATGCAGAAATCGGGAAGATACTTGGAATAATTCCTCAGGTCCTGGGTAATCTGCTTGCACAACTCGCGGGTAGGGCTGAGGACAAGCACCTGGGTATAACGCCCAAGGTTGTGCTCTACAATCCTCTCCAACGAAGGGAGTCCGAAAGCCGCTGTTTTGCCTGTACCGGTCTGCGCCAGACAGACAATATCATTATCCTGTGAAAGCAGGTCTGGGATAATCCTCTCCTGCACCGGTGTGGGCTTCTCAAACCCCAACTCACTGATAGCCTTAATCAAATAACTGTTAAGGCCCAGTTCCTGAAATGAATTTGCCATTATACTTCTCTTATGATGCTGTGCGGGATGCCGTTCCTGGTTGGTACCTGTTGCTGCCCAATGCTTCCGGACCGGGCACCCCTGTTTTACGCCGGCAAAAGTAATCATTTCAGGGGAGATTACCTACTGTTCCACCCACGGTTGAAGCCTTCAGTTATTTCCGGCCAGTATTCAATGGTTACATATACCACGTAGATAATCCCCAGCACCAGGGCAAACCAAAGCATGTCTTTCCAGAATGCTTTTTCCTTCCAAAATTCATTTTCCATCATATTATTTTTTGTATTGTCCGTTCGGGATTTGGATTGTTTTCCCGTACGGAGTGTTGTTTCTGTTGTTGTCCGTTCGGGAATTGGGGTGTTTTCCCGAACGGAAGGGGCACCTTGGCATTATAGGAGCCGGGAGGGAGGCATCCCCAGTTGGGAATCTTCCTCTGTCGGGAATCCAATCTGTCGGGAGTCTCCTCCTGTCGGGAGCAAATGTATGCAGGTGGGGGAAGATTCTTTTCCGGAAAAAGATATTTCTGTGCAGGTTTTTCTTTTTCTGGATTTTCTCTTTTTAAAAAGGGAAACGGGGGGTAAATTGATCCCCTTTCATTATCTTTGTAGAAATGATTTTTGTTATGAAAAGGATTTTTTTATGCCTGTTGGCAATGGTTTTTGCGGTGGCGGGTGCAATGGCACAGCCGTCGGTGAAGAAGGTTCAGGTGATTATGGTTCCCGACCATTCTGATGCAGTTTATAAGTTGGGCGAGAAGGTTAAGTTGCAGGTTATTGCCCTGGATTGCGGAGTGAAATTGAATGATGTGGAGGTTAAGTATCAGATTAGCAAGGACCTGATGCCTGCCCATAAGGAGGGTGCCCTTAAACTTAAAGGGAATGAGGGGGTGATTGAGGCCGGTACAATGAAGGAGCCTGGGTATCTGCGCGTTAAGGCAACTGTGCAGCACGAGGGGAAGAGTTATACATCGTATTCTACAGTGGGGTTTGCTCCGGAAAAACTTCAGCCTGTGGTGCAGGAGCCTGAGGATTTTGAGGAGTTCTGGGCAAAGAATCTGCAGCAGGTGGCTAAGGTGCCCCTTGCCCCAAAAATGGAGCTTCTTCCCGACAGATGTACAGACAAGGTGGATGTGTATCACGTATCATATGGCAACATAGGTGGTTCAAGGATGTATGGAGTGCTTACAATGCCTAAGGCCCCCGGCAAATATCCGGGAATTTTGAGGATGCCGGGTGCAGGGGTGCACGCAATAGGTGGCAATACAGTGAATGCTGCGCAAGGGGCCATTATTCTGGAACTTGGAATACACGGAATTCCGGTTGTTTTGGATCCAAGTGTTTATGGCGCCCTGGGGAACGGTGCGTTGGGTTCTTATTATGTGAACGGCATTGAGAGCAGGGATTCATATTACTACAGGAGAGTGTACCTGGGGTGTGTGAAGGGAATTGATTTCCTCCTTTCACTTCCAAACTGCAACGGAAAGATTGGCACATTGGGAGGAAGCCAGGGAGGAGCCCTTTCAATTGTAACATCGGCATTGGACAAGAGGGTGGCTGCATCTGCCATCTATTTCCCTGCCCTGAGCGATTGGGAGGCATATTCACAGGGTCGTACAGGTGGCTGGCCTCACTATTTCAGGAATGAGGCAAACCGCACCAAGGAGAAACTTGCCACCATCCGCTATTACGATGCCGCCAATTTTGCACGCAAACTGGAGGCTCCGGTCTATTTTGCATACGGGTACAATGATCTTACTTGCGGCCCTACCACTTCAAGGGCAACATATAATGCCATAAAGGCTCCAAAGAGTCTGGTTACAGTAGAGAATTCGGGCCACTGGCTCTACCCTGAGCAGACCGCCGCAATGTGGAAGTGGATAATTGAAGAATTGAGCAGATAGGTATTAATTTGTTTTTTAGAGTATGAATGTAAAGCATATAGGAATTTTTGGAAGGACGAATGTTGGAAAGAGTTCCCTCATAAACCTGCTTCTTGGGCAGGATTTTGCAATAGTTTCGGAGCAGGCCGGTACTACTACCGACCCTGTGAAGAAGAGGATGGAGATTCCCGGCATAGGACCGGTGCAGTTGATTGATACCGCAGGGGTAGGGGATACCACCCAGGTAGGGGCTCAGAGAATTGGAAAAACTCTGAAATTGGTGGAAGAGGTTGATCTGGCAATCCTGGTATTTGCGGGCAATTTCTTTGGCAAGGAGGAGAAGGACCTGCTGATGCAGTTTAAGGAGAATGATGTTCCTGTGGTGGTTGTGCACAACCAGTCGGACATTGTGCCGCTGGATTGCGGTGTTGCGGGTGACCTTACAAATATGTACGGATGTGATGTGGTGGAGTTTTCGTGCTGTATGATGGATCCCCAGGAGCAACGGGATGCAGTGGAGATGCTGGTTGCATTCATTACAAAAGGCCTGTTGCTGCAAGGAGGTGAGAAGACAATTATGGAGGGACTCGTGGAGCCCGGTGATAATATAGTGCTGGTGTGCCCCATTGATTCTGAGGCCCCTGCAGGGAGGCTCATCCTGCCGCAGGTTATGGCCATAAGGGACATTCTGGACAACGGCGGTGTGGCAACAGTGCTGCAGCCGGGGCAACTGGAGGGGTATCTGCAGGGTCAGGGCCTTCTTCCCGACAAATCCTGCCAGGATGCAGATGGGCCTGCCAGTGACCAGTGCAGATGTGGAGGGGATGTTGCTGCACAACAGGGAAACCTTGTGAAACTGGTGGTTACAGACAGTCAGGTATTTAAGGAGGTGGCCGCCATAGTGCCTCAGGAGGTGCCGCTTACAAGTTTCAGTGTGTTGATGGCCAGGGCCAAGGGGCCGTTTGAGGAGTATCTGAGGGGGGTAGAGGCCATTGCAGCCCTCAAGGAGGGGGATAATGTGCTGGTGTTGGAGTCCTGCACACACCATACCTCTTGTGAAGATATTGGGAGGGTGAAAATTCCTATGATGTTGCAGAAGAAGGCAGGCTGCAAATTGAACTTTACTTTTGTTTCGGGGTTGGATGAGTTGCCGCCTCTCGATGGGTTTGCACTTGCCCTGCAGTGTGGCGGGTGTATGGTTACCCGCAGGCAGTTGTGCAACAGGATCAGGCGCGTGGTTGCTGCCGGAGTGCCCGTTACAAACTACGGCATGTGCATTGCATATGTTACCGGTATCTTTGCCCGGGCTACAGCGCCGGTGGCAAGATAAGTGCGTGCCGGCTGCTTTGCCGGCCATTTTTGGCGCAGAAAAGAGCCCATTTGCGCACTAAACTTTGCCCGAAGTGATATTCGGTGCAGAAAAGTGCCCGTTTTGGCACCAAAGTGTGCGGCTGGAGATTTTTGGTGCAGGAAATGCCTCAAATGAGCACCACACAGCATACGGGGCAACTTTCGGTGCAGAAAGACACTCTTTTTGGCACCGGAATTGGAGAGTGTCACTCAAGGGGAAGTGGCAGGGAAAGATTCCCGGATGGGAAATGATTTAATTGATATTGGACGTGGAGATTACAGAAAGACAACGCCTCAGGAAAGAGGCTTTTGAATTGAAACTCAGGCACAGGGGGCAGGAGGTGTTCTTCAGGGGACTGATTGAGATTTCAAACAGGTGCCGGAAGAACTGCCTTTATTGTGGCATAAGGGGTGGCAATCATCTGGCGCAGAGGTATGAGATGCAGGATGAGGAGGTGCTCCGGGAGGCGCAGTTTGCCCTGGATGCCGGGTACGGTTCAATTGCCCTGCAGGGAGGGGAGCGGACAGATTCCACTTTTGTGGAGCACATTACCCGCCTTGTGCACAAGATGAGGCATCTCCAACCCGGAGGGGAAGGTGTGCCTGGACCTGAGCTCAACACCCTGGGAATCACCCTTTCTCTGGGAGAGCAGAGCAGGGAGGTGTACAGGGCCTGGAAGGATGCAGGTGCTTCCCGATATCTCCTGCGCATTGAGGCTTCCAACAAGGAACTTTACGAGAAACTCCACCCCGGATTCAGGTATACATCAGAACTGGCTCTTCCCTGCGAAGACAAACATACTGTTGGGGAATCCGTCGGGAGTGATATGAGGGGTGCAGGAAGGTATGTTGATGGGGATTCCGTCGGGAGTGATATTGAGGGTGCAAGGAAGTTCTGTAGGGAAGAGGAAATGCATTCATATGAGAGGAGGGTGCAGGCACTGCTGGATTTGAAATCTGAGGGGTATCTCTTGGGGAGCGGGGTTATGATTGGGCTCCCTTTCCAGACTTATGCCAATTTGGATGAGGATCTGCAGTTCCTTAAGGAACTGGAGGTTGATATGGTGGGTATGGGGCCTTTCATCCCTCATAAGGATACTCCGTTGGGGCAGATTGTGTCATATTGGAAGGATGGTTCTGCCTGTGGGCTTCCTGATAATTTGAAAGTGTTGGCGTCGCTGCCGCGCGGGGATTTCTGGAATATGGGGAATGAGGATCTTCTGGAACTCTGCATTGATATGGTTGCCCGCCTGAGGATTATGATGCCACATATAAACATTGCCGCCACAACTGCGCTGCAGGTTCTGGATCCTTATGGCAGGGAGAAGGCCCTTATGGCCGGCGCAAATGTTATAATGCCCAATATGACTGAAACTTCGCTCCGTGGCAATTATTCCCTGTATGAGGGGAAACAGGGGGTTGCGGATGATGCGGAATCTACCCGTGACAAACTTTTGGACAATCTTTCACGCCTCGGGATTCCGGTTGGTTGGAATTTGAAAGGTGACTGGAGATAATACATAGCAAAAAAAGTTAATATAATGTAGGTTTTGGGTGCTTTTTTTTGCAAATAATTATATATTTTTGTAACGTCAAAAAAAAAGGTGTTCACTTTAAGTCGGTTACTGAGACGCTTTGAGGGCAGGTTTTTTCTTTTTTTAAACGACTATATATTTATAACCAATAATATTTTTATTTATTATGTCAGAAATCAAAAGAGTTTATCGTTTTGGCGGTAGAAATGCCGATGGCGATGGAAGCATGAGAAATCTTCTTGGCGGTAAAGGTGCTAACCTTGCTGAGATGTGCAAACTGAACATTCCGGTTCCTGCAGGTTTTACTATTACAACTGATTGTTGTACTGAGTATTACAAGAATGGTTGCAACTATCCTAAAGAGTTGGAGGCAGAGGTTAATGCTGCTTTGGCTGCAACTGAGGAGATTATGGGAATGAAATTTGGTGATCCAAATGCTCCGCTGTTGGTTTCTTGCCGTTCAGGTGCAAGAAGTTCAATGCCAGGTATGATGGAGACTGTACTTAACATTGGTCTTTGCTCTGCAACTATCCCTGGACTTATTGCCAAGACAGGTAATCCTCGTTTTGTTTATGATGCTTACAGACGTCTGATTATGATGTATTCAGACGTAGTAATGGAGAAAGCTGAGGGCATTGAGCCTGAGGAAGGAAACGGAATCAGGGTTCAGTTGGACAGAATGCTTGGCAAAGTTAAGAAGGAGAAAGGTTATGCTTCAGATACAGACCTTACAACTGAGGACTTGCAGCAGCTTTGCGAGGATTTCAAAATTAGAGTAAAACAGGAGCTTGGCAAACCATTCCCAGACGATGCATACGAGCAGTTGTGGGGCGGTATTGGTGCTGTGTTCAAATCATGGAACGGTAAGAGGGCTATCGCATACAGAAGAATTGAGGGTATTCCTGATGAGTGGGGTACTGCAGTAAACGTACAGTCAATGGTATTCGGTAATATGGGTGACAACTCTGCAACAGGTGTTGCATTCTCAAGAAACCCTGCTACCGGTGAGAACAAGTTCTACGGTGAGTGGTTGATCAACGCTCAGGGTGAGGACGTTGTTGCAGGTATCAGAACACCTAACCCATTGAACGAGGCTACAAAGAACGAGCACAACAGACATCTTGCTTCTTTGGAGACTGCAATGCCGGAGGTTTACAAAGAGTTGGATGAGATCCAGCAGAACCTTGAGCACCACTTCCACGATATGCAGGACATTGAGTTCACTATCCAGGACGGCAAACTTTGGATGCTCCAGTGCCGCGTTGGTAAGAGAACTGGTCTTGCTGCCTTGAATATGGCTATGGATATGCTTGCAGAGGGTCTTATTGATGAGAAGACTGCTGTAATGCGTGTTGCTCCTGCACAGTTGGATGAGCTTCTTCACCCAATTCTTAACCCAGCAGCAGAGAAGAAAGGTACTGTAATTGCTCAGGGTCTTCCTGCAGGTCCTGGTGGTGCAGTTGGTAAGATTGTATTCACCTCTGAGGAGGCTGTTGAGGCTGCTGCAAAGAAAGAGAAAGTTATCCTTGTACGTGAGGAGACCAACCCAGAGGATGTTGAGGGTATGCGTGCTGCTGATGGTGTACTTACTGCACGTGGCGGTATGACTTCACACGCTGCACTTGTTGCACGCGGATGGGGCAAATGCTGTATCGTAGGTTGCGACGCTCTTCATATCAATATGTTGAACAAGACTTTGACTATCGGTGACAAAGTATACAACGAGGGTGACATCTTCTCATTGAACGGAAGTAAGGGTTATGTTTATGATGTGGCTATTGACACAATGGATGCATCTGAGAACCCACGCTTTGTTGAGTATATGAAGATTGTTGACAAATACAGGGTACTTGGAGTACGTACAAACGCAGATAACCCTAAAGATGCACAGACAGCTGTAAACTTTGGTGCAGAGGGTATCGGTCTGTTCCGTATTGAGCATATGTTCTACGGTGAGAACTCTGAGGCTCCGCTTTCAAAACTCCGCAAGATGATCCTTTCAAACACTGAGGCTGAGAGACGTCAGGCACTTTCTGAACTTGAGCCATACGTTAAGGCTGCAGTTAAAGGTACAATGGAGGTTCTTGACGGTATGCCTGTAACATTCCGTCTTCTTGACCCACCTTTGCATGAGTTCGTTCCTCAGACTAAAGAGAAGATTGAGGAGATGGCTGCAGAGTTCGGCATCACTCCAGAGGATATCAAGAAACGTGGAGAGGGCTTGCACGAGGTTAACCCTATGATGGGTCACCGTGGTGTACGTCTTGGCGTTACTTACCCAGAGATTTCAGAGATGCAGTTCCGCGCAATCTTCACTGCTACTGCAGAGTTGATCAAAGCAGGCAAGAAACCTCAGCCAGAGATTATGGTTCCTGTAACTGTTTCAGTTAAAGAGCTTGATTTCCAGAAAGAGCTTTGCGACAAAGTTCACGCAGAGATTGAGGCTGCAGAGGGCGTTAAGATCATTTACTTGTACGGTACTATGATTGAGATTCCAAGAGCTGCTATCCTTGCAGACGAGATGGCCAAGACTGCACAGTTCTTCTCATTCGGTACAAACGACCTTACCCAGATGACATTCGGTTTCTCACGTGATGACATCGGCGGTTTCATGGGCGACTACCTTGCCAAGAAGATTCTTCCTGCAGATCCATTCCAGACTTTGGACCGCTCTTCAGTTGGCAAACTTGTAGAGATGGGTATCAAAGGCGGCCGCTCAACCAATGCCAAACTTAAAGTTGGTATCTGCGGTGAGCACGGTGGTGATCCAGACTCAGTAGAGTTCTGCCACTTGGCCGGAATGAACTACGTTTCATGTTCTCCATTCCGCGTTCCAATTGCCCGCCTTGCTGCTGCTCAGGCTGCAATCAAACACAACGCTCAGAAATAATCAGATTCCGATTATAAATGAAGGGCTTGCCGTAACGGCAGGCCCTTTTTTTTGAAGAAACGGTCCGGAAGTCGGGTACCGACTTCCCGGAAACCCGGGGACCGACTTCCAAAATTTTCACCCATAAAAAATGGCCCCCAGTGTACTGGAGGCCGTTTTTCAATATTTAAATAATAATTATTTTTTCTCGCACCATTTTCTGGCATTGATGAACATCTCAATCCAAGGGGTAATCTCCTGGCCACGCAATGAGGCAGGGTAGTGGGCCCAGTTCCAAGGGCGCAAGCAGCGCTCTGGGTGAGGCATCATTGCCAAGTGGCGGCCGTCAAGGCTGCAGACACCGGCAATACCCTCTGGGGAGCCGTTAGGATTTGCCGGATAAGCATTATAAGTGTAGCGGGCTGCAACTGCAAAATTCTCCATACCAGCAGGGAATGAGAACTTGCCCTCACCGTGGGCAACCCAGATACCCAATTTGCTTCCCGACAAGCTGCGAAGCATAATTGAAGGGCTCTCCTCAATACCAACACCCACAAATGCACTCTCGTACTTATGAGAATTGTTGTGGATCATCTTAGGAGAAAGTTCGCGGGCAGCAGGGGTAATCAGGCCAAGTTCGGCCATCAGCTGACAACCGTTGCAGATACCCAAACTCATTGTATCCTCACGTGCGTAGAAAGCATCCAAAGCGGCTTTTGCCTTGGCATTGTAAAGGAATGCACCGGCCCAGCCTTTTGCAGAACCAAGGGTGTCGGCATTTGAGAAACCTCCAACGAATACAATCATCTTAACCTCCTCAAGAGTCTCGCGGCCGGAGATAAGGTCTGTCATATGCACATCCTTAACTCTGAAACCTGCAAGGTGAAGTGCCCAAGCCATCTCACGGTCACCGTTTGAACCCTTTTCACGGATAATAGCAGCAACCGGAGCACCAGCGGCAGGAGCAAGAGCAGAGGAACCGTCAACTGGAGCGGCAACACCTTCATAAGCAGAAAGTGAACCTGTAAAGCCCTCAGGGAACTTGTAAACCAGCGGCTGGTTCTTGTAATTCTGGAAACGCTCCTTGGCACAAGTCTCGCCAACCTGGCGGATATCAAACAAGTATGATGTCTTGAACCATACATCACGCAAAGCATCAATATCAAGAGAAACTGCACCGGCAGCACCAAAACCTGTAAGGACAACCTTGCGGGCAGGCAGGTAGTTACCTATAATATAAGCCTTCGCACCAGAAGCCTCAGCAGAAGCAACAGGGGCAGAAACAATGTCAATAACAGCAGCAACCTCATCAAGTTTCTCATTTGCAACCTGAACCAGAACACCAGGAGTCTCAGAGAACATAGCCCTGAAAATAGAGTCAGAACCCTTGGCAGCACCCCAACTCTCTGCAAGCATCTCAAGCATGCGGGCATTGATTGCCAGACCGCCGTTCACATTTGCAAAACACATCTCAAGGGCAGTTGTAATCATACCGCCGGCAGAAATGTCATGTCCTGCAAGAAGAAGGTTCTTCCCGACAAGTTCCTGTACTGCAGCAAATGCAGCACCAAAATATGCAGGATCTTCCACATCAGGTGCAACATTGCCTACCTGGCCCACAATCTGTGCAAATGCCGATCCTCCCAGAGGGAATGCCTCTTTAGATGCACCGTTCACAAATGGAATGTAAAGCAAAGTGCTGTCGGGATTATTCTGGAGGTTAGGATGTACAACTTTATTTATATCCTCTACAGGTGCTACGGTAGAAATTATCACAGTTCCTGGGGACAGTACCTTCTCGCCATCAGGATATTTCTGGGTCATACTCATACTGTCCTTACCTGTAGGGATATTGATCCCAAGGGCACAAGCCAGATCACTGGCACCCTTAACAGCCTTGTAAAGGCGTGCATCCTCACCCTCGTTGCGGCAAGGCCACATCCAGTTTGCACTCAGTGAAACGCCTTTGATGCCATCCTTCAAAGGAGCCCAAACCACATTTGTAAGGGCCTCTGAAATTGCCATCCTTGAACCTGCGGCACTGTCTATCATTGCCACCATTGGGGCGTGGCCCATAGAGGTTGCAATACCCTCCTTATTATTATAGCCAATGGCAGTAACACCAAGGTTGTTCAAAGGCAACTGAATCTCACCGGTAGTCTGCTGGCCGGCAATAAGTCCAGTAACCGAACGGTCTACCTTGTTAGTAAGCCAATCCTTGCAGGCAACACTCTCCAACTGGAGCACCTGACCCACATAATACTCAAATTTTGCAGGATCATACGCAAGAGGAGCAAACTTGTAATCTGCAGTATTGTCCTTCATATAAGTCTTAGGTGCGCTGCCGAACATATCCTCCATTGCAAGATCAATTGCAGCCTCACCTGTTTTCTCATTCTTAAGGGTAAAGTTGTGTTTGCCGGTAGTCTCGCCAATCACATACATAGGGGCACGCTCACGCTCTGCAATAGCCTTCAGCTCATCAATATCCTTCTCCTGCATAACCAAGCCCATACGCTCCTGGCTCTCGTTGCCAATAATCTCCTTCAAACTTAGGGTAGGGTCACCCACAGGAAGTTTGCTGATATCAATATTACCGCCGGTCTCCTCAACCAATTCAGACAAACAATTGAGGTGTCCGCCTGCACCGTGGTCGTGAACACTAATAATAGTATTGTTGTCGCTCTCAGCAACCGCGCGGATTGCATTGTAAGCCCTCTTCTGCATCTCCGGGTTAGAACGCTGGATAGCATTCAACTCAATTGCATTCGCATACTGGCCGGTATCCACACTACTTACAGCGCCACCACCCATGCCAATGCGGTAGTTGTCACCGCCAAGCAGCACAACCTTGTCACCAACTGCAGGGGTCTCCTTAAGGGCATCGCGTTTCTTCGCATAACCCACACCGCCTGCAAGCATAATTACCTTGTCAAAACCAAACTTCCTTGCAGGGGCAGCAGCACATCCGCATCCCGACGGATTTGTGCAGTTCCCCTCCTGGGTACCATCATACTCTGCAGTAAGCAAACTTCCGCAGATGATGCACTGGCCGAATTTGTTTCCAAAGTCTGATGCGCCGTTCGACGCCTTGGTAAGGATCTCCTGTGGGCTCTGGTACAGCCAAGGGCGGGCAGGGGTCTTCTCCCAGTCACGCTCCACTGCCATTGCTGCAGCACAAGATGCATCCTGCAGGTCTGCCGCACCCTTGCCTTTCTCTGTGCTCAGGTGAGGATTTATACCTGCTGTTGCCTCCACACCCTCGTTAAATCTTGGGTAAGAGGTCATATAACATGCGGTACCTGCTATCGGGAAGCTGCCCTTACCACCTGCAATACGGTCCCTTATCTCTCCGCCGCTGCCTGTTGCAGCACCGTTGAAAGGCTCCACTGTGGTTGGGAAGTTGTGTGTCTCTGCCTTTAGTGAAATTACTGTCTCCACCTCATTTGCCTTGAACTCAGACGGCTGGCTGCCGCTTACGGGGTGGAACATTGCAACTTTAGGACCCTCCAGAAATGCGCAGTTGTCTTTGTAGGCGCTAACTATAAGATTAGGATTCTCCTGGCTGGTCTTCTTTATCATCTTGAACAAAGAACTCTCCTGCTCCTTGCCGTCTATGATAAATACGCCATTGAAGATCTTGTGGCGGCAGTGCTCGCTGTTAACCTGAGAGAATCCGAACACCTCACTGTCTGTAAGGCCGCGGCCCAGTTTCTTGCTAAGGCCTTTCAGATACTCAATCTCCTCCGGATTAAGGGCAAGGCCCTCCTGCTTGTTGTACTCCTCAAAATTCTCTATATAAATAACCGGATCCGGCTGCTTGTCAATTGTAAAAATCTCCTGGTCAAGCCCATTATACAAGCGCTGCAGCATCTTGTCATACTGAGGCTCCTCCTCCTGTGTGCTGAAGAACTCCTCTATGCGCTCAATGCCGCAAATGTTCATATTCTGGGTAATCTCCACCGCAGTTGTGCTCCACGGAGTAATCATCTCCCTCCTTGGACCAATGAACTTGCCTTCAACTTTCTTCTGCTCCAGCAATGTGGCATTCCCAAAAAGCCACTGCAGGGCACTGATATTCTCCTGAGAAATCATCTCCTTAGCCTTAACGGCTATTGTTGTACCATTACCGGCACCAAAGAATAAAATCATAAGTATATTTTGTTTTTAAGTTTTTGCCTTGCCTCTCCCGCCCCGTTTCCGGGGCCCCCGCGCCCGCGCGCATACTAACGCGCTAAATTACGAAAAAAATCAGAGATAGCCAAAACGAAGAGGAAGTCGTGTCTCGACTATACCTGTAGTCGTGTCTCGATTGTACTTGTAGTCGTGTCTCGACTTTTGTATAATTCCCTGATTTTACTATCTTTGTAAAAATCATTCATTAATTAAAACAGGAGGGGAGATATGGAGGGAAGGATTCATTATCACTCAATCATAAAATCAATCAGAGGCAGGGTAATTTTCTACACAGATGTAGACAGATTGCTCTTTCTCAATATCCTCAGGCGCTTTACAGACAAACATTCAATAACAATCATTGAATATGTCCTTATGGACAATCACGTGCATATCCTGCACGACGCACAATCGTATGACCACGCATTGCTGTTCATAAAGGAAATGCAGCAGAACTTCTCATTTTGGTACAACAGACTGCACGCATCCCACGATAAATTCTTTGTCCCGGCAAAAATATACCCCAAATACTCAGAGGAATCCATTATCCGCACCTCTCTCTATATTCTCCAGAACCCGATGGTTGCCTGTCCGTCTGAATACCCGCACCCCGCAGATTTCAAATGGAGCAGTTACCATTATCATCACAATTTCATTGAAAATGCCCCTTTGCCAGTAAAAAACTCACTGGACGTAAAAAAGGCAAACAAATACTTCGATGTCATCAACTCAAGCAGGAGCATATTCGTAAACAAATGCCCCGTCCTGAGGTCAGGCTTTTCACAAAATGTCACTCTTCCCGACATAATCAGCGCTAATACCTCATACATAGACTCCATATACACAAAAAAGGAGTTCAGAATCATTGTGCAGAAATCCTTGGTCTCATCAAAAGAAGAATACTCATCAGACAAACCATCCAGAACCTCATCATACATCAAAAAGAACAAAAAGGCAATGGCCCAACTCTCCGATTTCCTGGTAGAACTCCTGGGCGAGGAAAAATATCTGGATATGCCGGCCTCACGAAAAGAAGACCTCATCTTCCAACTCTATACCTTTACCAAAGCCACCGCCGTCCAAATCTCAATGCTCCTGGACGAAGACAAAAACTACATCAGAACGCTGTTCAAACAATTCAAGTACAGGTAAAGGAATTTACAATGGTGAGATACGGTTAGTACATACTAAAACATATCGATAAGTGATGGAAATTAAGAAGAGTAATAGGGATATAAACAAAAAAGTCAAAAGATTGAACTCTATAAGGGGAACTCAGGGGTTCACTAGGCCTTCTCAATCTTCTGACTCTGCAAATGTAGTAATTAATTCACAAGTTGCAATACAAAAATTACATCAATTATCTGAAAACTATATGGGTCAAAATGATCCATATGGCTTTTTGACAGATTTGCGTAATGCATTGGGAATTACAAACTCAGATGGCGCCAGCAATTATGGTGAAGTGCAGATTCCCCAATCAGATGATACCATCATGAGAGTATCTTTAAGAATAACAAATCACAATAGTAATGCTGAGACATACATATCTCATAATTCAAACTATCAATTCAATTTAAGTATATTGGTTAGAAAAAATTTTCAAACAAACAGATTCAGACCGCATAAAGACGTTGTACTTCATGAATATGTTTATTATGGGAAGAAAATGAAAAATGTACATAACCCGCTATCTAAGATAGTTGACAGTATTATAGATTATATCAAGACCGGAACCTATAAGGATTCAACAGGTGTTGCTATGGTAAATATATCCCCGTGAAAATAGAACTCACATCACGCTCTGGGCAACATCAGGCAGAAAAAAGTGAAAAGCCATAAAACTTTTCACTTTTTTCTTGCCTGCATGTAGCAGCCGGAGATGCTTTATTCCGGCTGCGGTGCCCCGGAACAGTGAAGTCGTGACACGACTGTAAGTACAATCGAGCCACGACTGTTAAATTTTCTCAAAAAAATTTGGAGATTAAAAAATAATGTCTACCTTTGCAACCCGAAACGGAAACGGGAGCATAGCTCAGCTGGTTTAGAGCACCTGCCTTACAAGCAGGGGGTCACAGGTTCGAATCCTGTTGCTCCCACGAAAACAGAAAAAGTTCTTTCAGGAAATTTACTCAGAAATTGGCCGGAGCCCAAAAGGCAAAGGACAATGGAAGAGACTCGGGAGCATAGCTCAGCTGGTTTAGAGCACCTGCCTTACAAGCAGGGGGTCACAGGTTCGAATCCTGTTGCTCCCACAATTTTGAGAAGTCAAAATAAGTTTTTCATAGTGTATTTTAAGTGTTTTGGAGGTCTGCACAATTAGGTGCAGGGCTCTTTTTTTTTTATCCCGACAGTCCAAGAACCATCCACTTCAACACCACTCAGGCCCTCCGGTAATGTGGGTAGTGTGGACAAAAAGGTGATATGGACAAAAACTGTAATTGGACCACCTAATCTTGGTATTTCATTACCCATATTTACATAAGAGTTCAAATTATATATATAATTTTTGCAGGAATTATTTTTTGTAGTTCAAATTATTACACTTACTTTTGTAAATAAGTATATGTTGGGATTAGTAGTGTGCTTGAATGAATAACGTGCGATTTGTGAGGATTTAATACATAGTTTACATAGTTTAATTATATGACTGAACGGGATGATATAGTGTTTAATTTATTTTTGGCTTGATTTGTATTGCCACTATTTATTCCTTTGGATTATTTTTGGCCAAATAGCATATTTAATTGCTTAATTTTTTTGATAAAAATAGTGGATTAGAATAACCGAAAGACGTTAATGTTGAATAAACGATTAACAATAAAAAATGAAACATTTGCTTATTATAGGGGCTAGGGGTTGGGGCCGAGAGGTATATAATTTCATACCGGAATGCATTGGTTATCTGACAGACTTTGATGTTAAAGGTTTTTTAGATGATAATGTAGATGTGCTTCAAGATTTTCCAGGATACCCACCAGTTGTGGACAGTGTTGAGAACTATATACCTGATGTAGATGATGTCTTTGTGTGTGCTTTGGGTGATGCTCATTGGAAAAAGCACTATACTGATATTGTATTGTCTAAAGGTGGGGAATTTGTAAGTCTAATTCACAAGACTGCAATAATTCAACGTAATACTCAGTTAGGTAAAGGGTGTATCGTTTGTGACAATGTGGGTATATCATGTGATATAAAGCTGGGTGACTTTATCACTTTTCAATCTTACGCAATTGTTGGACACGATTGTAGAGTAGGTGATTATTGTCATTTAGGATGTAGGAGTTTTATGGGGGGCTTTTCAGAACTTGGGGATATATCTTCTATTCAAACAAACTCGATTATTCTACCTCATATTAAAGTTGGAAAGGGATGTACAGTTGGAGCTGGTTCAGTGGTGATTAAAAAAGTTAAAGATGGTGATACTGTCTTTGGGAATCCTGCTAAAAAATTGGACTTTTAATGAGATAAATATATTACAATGAAAATTAATCTTATTGAATATTTCGTAGAGACTGTAAGATGCTTTGGCGAAAGAACTGCTATAGTTGATGGAGATCGCAATGTTACCTTCAATGACATAGATTTCCGGGCTCGACAACTAGCACAGGTGATAATTGATACTTGTCAGTGCAAAAACAAGCCTGTGGCTATGTTTATGCCGAAATGTGCTGAGGCAGCAATAATAGATCTTGCAATTTCATATAGTGGCAATGCGTATATGAATCTTGATGTGAAGAACCCTGCTGAGCGCTTGGGGAATATCTTTGCACTCATAAAACCAATTGCTGTAATAACTAATAATCGGTTCTTACATATTGTTGAACCGATAGCATCAACTAATGGTACGACTGTCATCTGTATTGATGAGATTGCAGTAGATGCTGCTACACCTTCTCAGGATGCTCTTTTAAATCGCATCGATGACCTAATAGACACTGATCCGTATTGTATAATTAATACTAGTGGCTCTACTGGTACTCCAAAGGGGGTAGTATTGAACCATAAAAGTTTTATCGATTTTATGGCTCAAACATTTGATGAATATTGTTTCTCAGAGAAAGATATAGTTGGTTCTTTGTCACCCGTAGTTTTTGATATTTGGAGTTATGAAATGTGCCTGTTGCAAGGAAAAGGTGCTAGTATTGTGGTAATACCTGATACGTGGTCCGCTTTTCCTGTGAAGATTCTTCAGTTGATGCAACAACAGAACGTAAGCTATATATTCTGGGTGCCAACAATCATGGTAAATATTGCAAATATGGGACTTTTGCAGCAAGTTCAGTTACCTACGTTGCGTCTTTGCTGGTATGCTGGAGAGGTTTTCCCAACCAAGCAGTTTAATATCTGGAGACATAGTTTGCCACAGACCACTTTCGCTAATTTTTATGGACCAATTGAAATAACTTTAGATTGTGTTTATTATACTGTTGAACGTGAGATTGCCGATGACGAGCCTATTCCTATAGGAAAAGCGTTCCGTAATACCGATATAATTATCCTTGATGAGAATAATCAGAGAGTTACTATGGCAAATAAGGAAGGGGAACTTTGTGTGAGGGGAACATCATTGGCTATGGGATACTACAATAATCCAGAGAAAACAGCAGATGCTTTTGTGCAGAATCCATTGAACCACAGCTATCCAGAGATTATATATCGTACAGGAGATATGGTACTAATTAATAACCTTGGTGAGATTATCTTCAAAGGACGTAAGGATAGTCTGATAAAACATATGGGGTATAGAATTGAGTTGGGTGAGATTGAACATGTCATAATTAATTCACTAAAATTAGTAAAGAATGGGTGTGTAGTATATAATCATGAGCGCAAAGAAATTACGCTCTATTATGAAGCGGAACAAGCATTTACTTCTGCTGATTTCCGTAAGTCAATAGGCAATGCTTTGCCAAAGTATATGATTCCTGTAGTTTACCATCATTTGCCTGAGTTGAAGCGTAATACCAATGGCAAGATTGATCGTCTGTACTATAGTAAACTCGTAGAAGAAAGATAATGGAGCAAATATTATCTATAGATCAATTACAACGATTGTCCGCTGATATTAGGAAACTACGAATTGGTTACATTACTAATTTTTTCCTTGATCCTGTCAAACACAGAATTTGGATAGATAAAGGAGATTGTTATTTTGAGAGGAATGGCAATACATTATTTATAATAAAAAAAATGCCAAAGTTTTGGAACGTGTTCTATTGTTCTACGTCAATTGATAAGATGAATGATGATTTAACAGAGTTTTTGTCTAAGTATAAAGACGCAACGATGTTGTTTGATGTCGTAGGTAGAAAGGAACAGTGTTTGCCTGTGGTGGAAATATTGCGTAAGAATGGTTTGAGTGTGGTCACATCACTTGTACGTATGGTAAGGATTACTGAACCGATTCATTATGTTAATGATATTAGAATCAAAAAGGCTACGGAAACTGATGTGTTGGAGGTAAGTAGATTACTTCACAATTTCTTTGACGAACAGACGGAGCAAATCCCTTATGACGAGGAATTAATGGACTATGCCAAGCAAGGGCATATCCTGGTGTGTATGGAAAGTGGTGTATTGGCGGGTTTCTTGATATACGAAATCAATGCCTCTACAAATTATCTTCGCTATTGGTTCACTCATCCTAACTTCCGTGATAAAAAAGTGGGTTCACATTTATTAAGGGAGTTTTTGAATGAGGGCAAGGAAACTAAACGTCAGTTGCTGTGGGTGATACAAAGTAATGAGAATGCAGTAGTTCGTTATTATCATTACGGTTTTTCCGAAGAGAATATGTATGACTATGTAATGCGATATACATAAAAATTATAGTTTGTATTCTATATTAAAAATTAACTGAATTAGTATAAAGATGAAAAAGCAGATTATTAAGATTCTGACCGAATTGCGTCCTGAGTTTGACTTCAGTCAAGAAAGCGTGGATTTTATTGAGGAAGGTATGTTGGATTCATTTGATATGGTAAATCTTGTGAATGAACTGGATACTACTTATTGTATATCTATTGATGGAGTTGATATTCTGCCTGAGAATTTCTCGACAGTAGAAGCCATTTTGAAACTTCTAGAAAAAAACGGAGTAAAATAATAATTAATGGATTTTTTTTTCAAGAATAAAAGAATTAGTGGAATCCTCACTATACTGCCACAAAAGGCTGTTAAATTTGAGGATGAGATGGTAAATTATAACTTCTCGCCAGCTAAAAGTATGAAATTGAAGTTGGCAATGGGGTATAATGAGCACCGCATTGCTGCTCCAGGACAGACATCTTCCGATTTTTGTCGTTTTGGTTTGCAATATCTCATTGACAACAAATTGATTGAACTTGAAGAGATAGACGCATTGCTCTTTGTGTCTCAATCGCCTGATTATTTTATGCCACCTACTAGTAATGTGTTACATGGACACTTCCATCTTAAGCAAGACTGCATATGCATGGATATAAATCAAGGTTGTGCTGGATTCGAATTAGGTTTGATTCAAGCATGTTTATTGCTTGACCAGCCTGCGGTGAAAAAGGTAGTGTTGTTTAATGCTGATGTGCTTAGTCCAAAGGTTAGTTCTCGTGACAGAAACAGTAAGCCTCTTATAGGTGATGCCGCATCCATTACCATTGTGGAGAAGTGTAATGAGGAAAATCCAATATATGCCAATATCAAGATGGATGGTTCTGGTGCTTTGGTGCTTAATATTCCAGCGGGTGGTTTCCGTCTGCCGAGTTCACCAGAAACAGCAATTATGGAAGAAGATGCTGCTGGTAATTTCCGTAGTAAAGATAACTTGGTGATGCAGGGTGATGAGGTGTTTAATTTTGTTCAGCGTGAAGTGCCGCCTATGATTGAACATCTATTTGAACAGAGTGGTATAGATCGTAATAATGTGGATTGGTATATGTTTCACCAACCCAATAAGTTTATGTTGCATAAGTTGGCTGACAAACTAAGAATACCTCGTGAAAAAATTCCTGCCAATATAGTTGAAAATTTTGGTAATGCTAGTGGAGTTACGGTACCCACTTGTATTAGTTTCAATCTAGGCAACCAATTAATCAATGGTGAGTTCCAACTCTGTATGGCTGGATTTGGTGTGGGACTTACATGGAGTTCTATAATGATGAAGGTAGGATATGTCAAATTTAACGATATTATTGAGTTTTAACATATAAATATTAATTTAGAAATGGAAATTAAAGAATTTATTAGCAATTTTGCTGAGCAGTTTGATGATTTGGATGCCAGTATTCTCTCTCCAGAAACAGAATTCAAGGCTCTTGATGATTGGAATAGTCTCGTGGCTCTTTCGGTCATTGCTATGATTGATGAAGAATATGATGTTACATTGAAAGGAAATGACATAACAGGCTCTAACACCATTCAGGATTTGTATAACACAGTTTGTGAAAGAATGTAATTATGGCTTTTTTGGAATTAAAAAATGTACGTATAGCAGGTATGTCAGCATGCGTGCCTAAGAGCATTGAATACACAAAAGACAATCCGTATATTTCAGCAGACTATGACTTTGAGGATTTTATTGAAAAAACAGGAATCCATTCACGCCGCAAGGATGAGAGTTTAGTGACTTCTGATATGTGGTGTGCGGCTGCAGAGAAACTGATTTGCGACCTTGGTTGGGATAAGAAAGAAATAGATGTCATCATTTCTTGTACCCAAGGACCTGATTATATTGCTCCCTGTACAGCGTGCATTAGCCAAGATCGATTAGGACTCTCCAAAGAATGCTATGCTGCAGAAATTCCATTAGGCTGTTCTGGTTGGGTATATGGTCTGAGTTATATAGGATCATTACTTAGTACGGGATGTATGAAGAAAGGCCTCCTGCTAGTTGGAGATGCAAGGACTGTGCTTCCAACGTCAGACCCGATTGTTGGTTTTGCTGGAACAGCAACAGCTATTGAATTTCAGGAAGGTGCTGAAGGTTTTAAATTTCATTTTGGCACTGATGGTAGCGGATATGAAGCTATTATTATTCCTGATGGAGGTGCGCGTAACCGAATTTCAGCTAAATCATTACAAATGGAAGATATAAATGGACGTCAATTATGTCGTCTTCAATCAAGAATGAATGGCATGGATGTGTTTTCATTTGCGATTACTACCGCTCCAAAATCAATGAAAAAACTTGCAGAACATTTTAAGCTTAACTTGGAAAGTATAGACTATTGCGTGCTTCATCAGGCTAATATGCAGATAGATGAAATAATTAGGAATAAGATGAAATTCCCAAAGGAAAAAGTCCCAATGTGCTTACCCGACTTTGGAAATACGTCTTCGGCCTCAATCCCGCTCACAATTGTAAGCCAGTTGAGAGGAAAGGTCGAGAATAAATACACAAAGTTCCTTTGTTGCGGCTTTGGTATAGGGCTTTCATGGGGTAGTCTTGCTTTTGATTCTGAAGGTATGGTTCTTTCTGATTTAGTAGAAATCTAGATAAGTAATTTATGCAGTATAATCCATTTTCATTAGAAGATAAAACAATCCTTGTGACAGGTGCTTCTTCAGGTATTGGACAATCTACGGCTGTTGAATGTTCTAAAATGGGAGCTAAAGTGATAATAACAGCTAGAAATCCTGACCGTTTGCAAGAAACATTTGAAATGTTACATGGAATAGGTCATCAACAGATTGTTGCAGACCTTTCAAATGAGGTAGATATTGTCAATCTTGTTGATCGACTCCCTAAATTGGATGGTTGTGTTAACAATGTAGGTATAGTAATGACAAAGCCATTGCCATTCTACAAAAGAGAGGATGTTGACAGAATGTTTAATACTAACACCTTTTCAATAGTATTTATCGTCCAACAACTGGTAAAAAAGAAGGTGCTAAATAGGAACTCCTCAATAGTGATAACAACTTCGGCCGGCGGTGTTTTTGGGAATACTCCCGGCAATGGAATTTACGATATGACAAAATCCGCTTTGCATTCGTTTATGCAGACTGCAGCACTTGAGTTAGCTCATAAAGGAATTCGTTGTAATAGTGTTAACCCTGCTATGGTAAATACCCGTATGGCAGAACCCTCAGGGTCAATATCGGAGGAGCAAATACAATTAGATAAGAAACGGTATCCATTGTGTCGTTATGGTGAACCAAAGGATATTGCATTAGCAATAATCTATTTATTATCAGACGCTTCGAGCTGGGTGACCGGTACAGCTTTAAAAATTGATGGTGGAAGAAATTTAGTTAGATAGAAATTAAAACAATAATAATGGAAGAATTAGTTTCAAAATTAGCAGAAATCTTGGAAATTGATGATTTGGATATAACCAAGAAATTTACAGATTATGATGAATGGGATTCGTTGGCTGGCCTTTCGGTATTAGCACTACTTGATTCAGATTATAATACTACAATGAGTGGAAAAGAGATAGCAGCTTTCGAGAGCATAGAGGCTTTCTGTAAGGAAGTTTTATCAAGAAAATAAAATCTGATAATGGAGCATTACATTTTAATAACGGGAGCTTCTTCTGGTATGGGTGCTTTGTGCGCTAAGCATTTCTCAATTTCTCACAGGCTAATATTGGCTAGTGAGAATATGGAAATGTTGGAGTCTGTATGTAAAGAATGTGCAAATTCCGAAAAACATATTTTGTGGCTTTGTAACTTTGCAACTGATCGTGAGTATATAGCAGAATCACTTACCAATTTTTTGAAAATGCATGATGCTGTGGTAGATAAGTATGTGCATTTTGCCGGGATCACTAGGCTATTGCCTCTAAAAACCTTTTCTATCCCAAATATCGACTTGATTTTTAATGTTAATTTCTTTTCAATCTTGGAGATTATTAAGGTATTGCTGAAGAAAACTAATGCAAAGGCTTTGAATAATGTAGTGCTCATTTCTGCCATGGTTAGTGAGCGTGGCAACATTGGGAATTCAATTTACGCAGCATCAAAAGGTGCAATTAACTCTTTGGTTTATACATTAGCGCGAGAGTTGGCTCCTGAAATTCGTATCAATGCATTGATGCCAGGTGCAATAGATACACCTATGTCGGCAAATCTTGATGAGGCATATAAAGAAGAAATGCGTCGCGACACACCTTTAGGATGGGGTACACCTCAGGATGTTGTAGACTATGTTGATTTTTTATTTAGCAATAAATCAAAATGGATCACTGGGCAAACGTTATTTGTTGATGGAGGCAGAAGTACTAAATAAGAATAATGATGAAAGAAATTAACCTTTTTTTAGCAAAAGACGGTAGCTGGGTTACCAATAAAACAATGATTGAAACCCTGCTCTCTTTAGGCGCTGATAACTGTGACGTGCTGTATATACACACTGCACTTTCATTTGGACAGCCTAATCCTGATTTAAAAAAATCGGTAATGTTGTGTGAATTGTTGAATGTAATCAAATCGTTGGGAGTAAAAACTGTATGCATGCCTACTTTTACCTTCAGTTTTTGTAATGGACTTGATTATAATCCTGCAACTTCAGTATCACGTATGGGGGTACTTAATGAATTCTTCCGTAAGCAAGAAGGTGTTATACGTTCTGCGGACCCATTGATGTCCGTTGCTTTGATGGGAGAAGACAAGGATTTGGTGTCAGGTATAGGTCATATTTCATGTGGCGAGAATTCAACCTTTGACAAATTGCGTCATCGTGACAATGTTAAATTCCTGTTTCTAGGCCCAAAAATTGGCGATTGTTTAACATATATGCATTATATGGAGTGGCTATATAGTGTTGATTATCGCTATAATCGCGTGTTTCGTGGTAATGTTACTATTGGTGACAAGTCTTCTGTTGAGGAATATGCTTTATTTGTGCGGTATAAGAGTGTAATTCCAAATGCTTCTTCGTATGATTATGAGCAAAAGATGTATAACAATGGAACTGCTTTTATTGCTCCTTGTGGAGATGGAACTATTTCGATAGTTGATGAAAAAAATGCTTCAGTCGAGTACAAGAAGTGTTTGGATGAGAACCCTTATTATTTTGTAGATTTTGAGAACGGCATTTTCGTAAAGGATAAGACATTTATGCTCAATCATGAAATGGTGGCAATGTAATGCTAATTATTCATCGAATTATTAATATTCCTGTCCCTTCAAATTCTTATGTGATTTTTGATAAGGCAGCAGGGAGAGATTGTATCATTATTGATCCTGGTACAAAGAACAATGAGGAACTAATTGAGTTCTTGGGTAAAGAAAATCTTGTGCCAAGATTTATTGTACTTACACACGAGCATTTTGACCATTGTTGGGGCGTGAATCACTTGTTAGAACAGTATCAGGCACCCATTATATGTTCTCAGTCATGTTCTGAAGCTATCAAGAGCGCTAAACGAAATTGTTCAGTTTTTTATGATAATAGAGGTGCATTTGTTATTATTAGTTATACATTAACTGTTGAGAGGTTAAATTTTACTCTGAATATGTGGGGTAAAAATGTAAAGTTCTATTTAACACCTGGCCATACGGAAGCAAGTATTTGCTTTAAGATAGATAGATATTTGTTTACAGGTGATACCCTAATTAAAAATGAAAAAACTGTAACAAAGTTACCTACAGGATCAGTCGAAAAATTAAAAGAATCAATAGGCTTATTAACTGGTTTGCAAGGATCGAAACTAGTAGTTTATCCAGGACACGGTGAATCTTTTGATTTGAATGAGTACGATTTGAGTATAAGTTTGAATGGCATAATAAATGTTTAGTAATATATTGTTTATTCAAAAATATTATATCTTGTGAATAGATATTAAAACTGTATTAGAAGCGATACTAAAAGAAGAAATTATTTAGAGGTTTGGAAGGGCCGCTAATTTATTATGGTGGCCCTTTTATTAAAATTCTGTATATATCCTGATTGATAGAATATAATAAATTTTCTTGTAAGTATGCGAAGAAATGCATATTGAAGCATGTGTATATCTCTGCTACTTTTGCATCAAAACGATACGCACATGCTTACACGAGAGGAAATACTTACAATTGAAGACTATTGTGCAGAGCACAAGATGAGTCATAAAGCAAGATTAGCAGAACTTCAAATACCATTCTGGGATTTCTATAAGCCAAAAAGAAATATAGGGAAGAAGACTCAAGCGTAGAAGGACCTGGTCAGTTTGTCCAATTGGGTTCGGGCGGTATGTTCCAGGGAAAATGCCTGCAGCCATGACAACAGGAAGGGCGGGAAAGCAGGAAAAATAAACATCCTCCAGAGGGGAAAGCTATCTGACCATTGAACTTCAGACACGATGTGGCACAGCCATGCGAATCCAAGGTGTGATGACACCGGATTATATAAAGGAACTAATCTCAGCAAGTAATGTTTAGCCTGAGCACGGATATGCGCTATTGGCTTTACACTAAGCCTGTCAATATGCGTTTAGGTTTCAACGGACTGACTGGTATTGTCAACAATAGTTTGGGTATGAGTATTCGTAGCGGAGATGTGTTTGTATTTGTTAATGCTTTATGCAATGCGAGTTGAAATGGGCCGATTGCGAATCCCATTTTTGGGAGGAACGGATGATATTGCAGGTGACTTCAAGTATGAGGACCTAATTTTCATGGCAAAATCTGCAATGGAAAGTCCTTATGTGAGACGAATGAAAATGCTCTCAAAAAGTGTGTGAAAGATGTTGCTCAAAAAGAGGAAAATCGGGTTTTTACTTGTGTAAACGCCGATTTTTCGTATCTTTACATTAGTAATCAATCAAAAAAATGCCATTAAAAGATAGGGAAATATTGCGACTTCAGGCAGAGCTTGCAAGACTTCAAGCGGAAAATCTAAAACTTGAGGAGGAGAAGGAAAAGATGCAAGGCATAATTGACGGCCTCCAGAATATGATGGCATGGTTCCGCAAGAAGCTGTTTGGTTCAATGAGTGAGAAACATCTTCCACTAGATCCATCTGTGCTTCAACCGTTTCTTTTTGATGAACTTCTATCTGAAGAAGAACAGTCAGCATTGGATGCAGAAGTGAGAAAAATGGAGGAACAGAACGCAAAGCTTATAGAGGTAAAACCTCATAAACGGGAAGTGCGCAAACCTATCCTTAAAGGAGACTTGCCAGTAGAGTAGACACACATCCATCTGGAAGGTGTCAATCTTGATAAGTATGTTGAAATTGGAGTGGAGACAACAGACAGGATTGCTATCCGTCCTGCAGTAATGTATATAGACCGTACAGTGCGTCATAAATATGTACTGAAATCAATCCTGCAGATAGAAAATCCGGATAAGCAGACTTTCCATATTGCACCACTGCCACAGGTGATAATACCCAAAGGAATGGCATCAGAAAGCCTTCTGGTAGATATTCTGTTAGACAAATATGTGTATCACCTTCCATTCTATAGGATTACACAGAAATATAAGGAATTGGGAGTGGTGCTGAGTGACTACACGCTTGGAGACTGGTTCACTACCGTTTGTACTAGACTACGGCCGCTATACGACAAACTCCGGGAAAAGATCATGAGTTCGGACTATATACAATTTGATGAGAGTACGTTGCCAGTGATAGACAACGAGAAGCATCGTGCTGTCAAGGGTTATGTCTGGTCGGTAAGGGATGCCGTATGCGGTGATGTATACTTCCATTACGATATGGGTTCCCGTAGCGGAGAAACCGCCCGAAAACTTATAGGCGGCTATCGAGGTACAATCCAGACAGACGGATATGAAGTGTATGAGACCTATGAAAATGCGCCTGGTAAACGGATGATAGGATGTTGGGCTCATGCAAGATGCAAGTTCGTTGAAGCTATGGATGAAAACAAGAAGCATGCAAGCGAAGCTCTGGTATAAATTGGCAAGCTTTACGGTATAGAGAAAGAAATGCGGGAAGCCAATCTTGATTGCCAGGCAATACAAAAGCGCAGGCAGGAGGAATCCTATAAAATAATCCAGGAGTTCGAGAAATGGATGAACTCGGTTGCCGGGTTGTTCACTCCTAAATCCAGAATGGGAAAAGCATTGGTGTATACATATACCCTTTTGCCACGCTTGAGCCGATATGTATTGGATGGAAGATACAATATTGACAACAATGGTATAGAAAATGCAATCCGTCCCATTGCTGTAGGACGCAAAAACTACCTGTTCTGCGGGAATCATGATGCTGCAGTCAGGGCTGCTATTGTCTACTCGCTTTTGGGCAGCTGTAAGGCGTATGATGTTGATGTACGCACATGGCTTGAGGATATCTTGAAAAGAATACCTGTAGAAAAGGATATTGACACTCTATTACCATACCTATGGCAGACATTAGCCGGAAATAGTCATTAATACCTGCAACTTCTTAACTAATAGCCGCTATTACCTACAATTGACTGGTAATAGCGGCTAATTGTATACTAGTGGTTGGTAATGTACTTTATCGGAGGCTTACCTTACATTTTCTTAAAAAAAGAAAAATAATACACCCCAAAACCTTACAATACCATCAGAAATACCACAACGGAAAAGATGCAAATTTTTAAGAAAAGAAAAAAATCCTTTCCACACATACCTGAAAACAATACAGATTCCAAACTTCCCCCTGTAAGGCCACAAAATTTGCACTCCGGCAATCCGGGAGATACATTTGCATTGCAATCCGGAGGGACTCGAACCCCGGAAGTGTGTTAATTTTAAAAGTGTTTGTTTTTTTTGGAAGGTGAGCTGTCGGGATGACACCTCACCTTTATTTTTTTGCTCCTTCCACTTCGGCAACCACGAATCAATCTTCACCCGTTATCGGCCATAACCTCAGCATCCATTCGCACACCCACAACCCATCCACCCACCCATCCACCCCACCAATCCCTCTCTCGGCATTTCATCACCCACATTCGCACAAGAGTTTACCCAAGGCTACATGGTTTTTTGTTGGAATTATTTTTTGTAGTTCAAATTATTACACCTATTTTTGTAAACTATATAAACTATACCCGCAAAGTGTGTATTATTGACACACATTTAGGGCAAAAAAAAAGTAAAAAACAGTTTGACAAAATGAATATAAAAAGATTTCTATTGGCTTGCGGCCTGATTCTGTGCGGAGGAACAGCATTCATTGGTGGATCATTACAGGCCCAGTCAGCTTCAGATATAGAGCTTGCAAAACAACTCGCAAAACAGCAGGGATACTCAGATGCCCAGATAGAGCAGATGATGAACAACAAAAATGGAGCAGCCCAGCTGAATCAGAGTGGCAACCAGTCTGTAAACCGCAATGCATCGGCAATGCAGCAGCAACAGATGATGCAGCAGCAACAGATGCAGATGCAGATGAATTATGGAGTGGCAGGCCAGCAGGGAGGAATGCAGGACATGCAGATGAACCAGATGGGCCAAATGAACCAGATGGGCCAGATGACACTGGAACTTCCAAAAGGATCAGACCTCATCTATGGCCACAACATATTCAAGAACAAAAACTTGAACTTTGTACCAAGTTACAACATCCCAACCCCGGGCAACTACAAACTCTCAGCCGGAGATGAAGTGGTAATAGACATTTGGGGAGATGTAATATCCAACATAACAGCAACCATTTCTCCCGACGGAAGTGTAAATATCCCCAACCTGGGCCCTGTATATATCGCAGGCCAGACAGTTGAAAAGGCAGAGAAATCCATAAAAGCATACTTGAGCAAGATTTACAGCGGCCTTGCTCAGGAAGAGCCTACAACATTTGCAAAACTGGCACTCGGCAAAACCAAGACAGTTACAGTAAACGTGGTGGGAGACGTTGAAAAACCAGGAAGTTACACACTACCGGCCCTTTCAACAATAGCAAGTGCAATGTATCTTGCAGAAGGTCCCAACGATATAGGTACAATCCGCCAGATAAATCTCTACAGGAACAACAAACTGGTAAGTTCATTTGACCTATACGAATTCATAGTAAACGGAACCTTCAGCAGCAATGTTATGCTTGAAGACAATGACATCATCTCTGTAGCACCATATACTGGCCTTGTTACAGTAATGGGAGGTGTAAAGCGTCCTATGAAATATGAGGTGAAACCTGGCGAAACTCTTGATAAAGTCCTTGCATACGCAGGCGGCTTCTCCGATCTCGCTTTTACAGACAAAGTTCACATAGACAGAATAGTGGCAGACGGCAACAATGATGGTGCAACAGGTGAATCTTTTGATGTAATGGCCGAACAGTTCGGCTCATTCCAGTTGAAAGACGGTGATGTGGTTACAGTAAATACTAACGGTCAGCAGTTCCGCAACAGGGTTAAGATTGCAGGAGCAGTTTGGCGCCCTGGAACATATGCCATCAACAGTAATACCTCAAACCTCAAACAGCTTATCCAGGCTGCAGGCGGATTGAGGGATGACGCCCATACAGACAAAGGATTTGTTGTTAGGTTCGGCAAAGACCGCAGCAAAGAGCAGGTATCTTTCTCTGTAACAGATATCATATTGGGAAAACAGAACATCATGCTGGTTCCCGATGACTCAGTGCAGATTTTTGCAAAAGACTCCCTCAAACCTGTCCAGACAGTGGAGATATTTGGTGAGGTAAACAACCCTACAGCACAGGTAAATTACCAGGGGCAGGAGGGAACATATGAGTACAGGAATGGAATGACAATAGGAGACCTTATCCTTATGGCAGGTGGCCTTACAGATGCCGCTACCCTCTCTAAAGTTGAAGTTGCACGCCGTGTTACAAACACTTCTAAACTTGATGATAATGTGAATCTGGATACAATTGCAATTGTGATGCACTACAATCTCCTCAAGAACCCTGCATATGCAGATGTAAAACTTGAACCATTTGATATAGTGTTTGTGCGCAGGAGCGCCTCATACAAACCACAGCAGTCTGTTACTGTAGAAGGTGAGGTGAACTATCCGGGAACTTACGTTGTAGAGAAAAGCACTGTAAGGCTCAGTGATGTAATAGGCAAGGCTCAGGGCTTTACTCAAGATGCTTACGTAAAAGGTGCAAAACTTACCCGTACACTTACAAAAGAGGAGTTTGACCGCTTGAAGGTTGCTATGGAGATTGCCAAAAAACAGGCAAATGACTCTACTGCTGTAGACTCTCTCGAAATAGGAGAGAATTATGCAATTGCAATAGATATGGAGAAGGCGTTGGCCAACCCTGGTTCTGTTGCAGATGTAATCCTCAGGGAGGGAGATGTAATCTCCGTACCTAAATTCAACAGTACCGTAAAGATTTCAGGAGCAGTGCTGTTCCCTAATACAGTATCATTTGATCCAAAGAAATCTTGGAACTATTATGTATCAAATGCCGGTGGCGTTACACAGGATGGCTTAAAAAGGAAAATCTATATGGTGCATATGAACGGTTCAGTAGCAACCAAGGGAGATCCTGGATTTAAAGTACAGCCGGGTACAGAAATAGTGGTGCCTGCCAAGAGCCAGAATGCAGGCGGCGGTAGCCTTGCAGCCATATTGAGTGTTGCAACATCTACAGCCTCTTTGGCCGCAATGATTGTCACTATTGTTAACCAGATGAAATAGTTTTATAAATCGGTCCAATATAAATGAACAGATTTTATTCAAAATTATCAAACAAGATAGTCAATTCTCCATACTTGAGCAGATGGAGCGTTCTCATAATTGATTCACTCGTTGCATCATTTGCCACTGTATCTGTTTATCTTATCTTGGGCTTTTTTGTAAAGAGCAGTGCCCCTTTCAGCTGTTATCTGCTGGTTGCCTTATTGGGCGTTGTATCCTGCATAGGAACATTCCTCCTCTTTGGTACACATAGGGGAATAATGAGGCACACAACCATACAGGAGGTGATGAGAATCTCCGTGGCAGTTGTCTTCAAGAGCGTATTGCTTTTGGCTATATTCATTATCTTCAGGAAATGGATAGGTTTTACCCTCAGCAATTTTAAACTGGTATTTTCACAGATAGCGGATATAGTAGGTTCAATTACATTGCTCATTGCGCTCAGAATGTTCCTCATCTATATTTATGAACTCCTTTTGGCAAGCCACAATAAGATTTCCAAGAGAGTGCTTATCTATGGAGACGACAACAAGAGTGTAGCCCTTTCAACATTCCTTTCAAAGAACCTCCATTCGGAGTACCGCATAATGGGCTATGTGAAGATGCAGACCAAACGTACAAAACTCAAGCTGCAAGGACTTACAGTATACACAATAGACGAATACGATTACTTCAGCGAAGTAATTGACAAAAAGAGGGTAAATGCTGTTGTCTTCCCAAGCCAGTCATGTGCAATGGAGGAGAAAGACGGACTGATTGACTTCTGTATAAAGAAACATGTAAAAGTGTATGTACTTCCAAGCCTAAGCGAAATGCCTAAGGATGGCAACATGCTCAATATGATAAGGGAGATAAAGATTGAGGATCTTTTGGGCAGAGATGAGATAACCATAAATATGGAGGAGATAGAAAAATTCCTTTCCAACAAAAGGGTTATGGTTACCGGAGGCGCAGGTAGTATAGGAAGCGAGTTGAGCCGTCTCATCAGCAAGTTCCCTATAGAGCAGATCATTGTACTGGATAATGCTGAAACCCCATTGCACAACATCCAGCTGGAACTCACAGACAGGGAGAAGAACAAATACGGACTTGATTTTAATCCCGATGAATTTGAACAGAGATACAAGTTCATCATAGCCGACGTAAGGGATGTGGCAAGAATGGAGCGAGTTTTTGAGGCTTATCAGCCGCATATAGTTTTCCACGCTGCAGCATACAAGCATGTTCCCCTTATGGAAGGAAATCCTTGCGAGGCTGTAAATGTGAATGTATTCGGAAGCCGTAATGTTGCCGATATGGCAGTCAAGTTCGGGGTTGAAAAAATGGTTATGGTCTCAACAGACAAGGCTGTGAACCCAACAAATGTAATGGGATGCTCAAAAAGGCTTGCAGAGATATATGTGCAGACTTTAAGCCGTTCAATAATCAAAGGAGAGGTGCAAGGCAAGACCAAATTCATCACTACCCGTTTTGGCAATGTATTGGGTTCAAACGGCTCTGTAATTCCACGTTTCAGGGAGCAGATAGTTAATGGAGGCCCTGTTACAGTTACCCATAAAGATATTATCAGATTCTTTATGACAATTCCGGAAGCCTGCAGACTTGTATTGGAGGCGGCTACAATGGGAGAAGGGTACGAGATATTTGTATTTGATATGGGCAAGCCGGTTAAAATTGCAGACTTGGCACGTAATATGATATCCCTTGCCGGATTTGAGCCGGATAAAGATATAAAGATTGTATATACTGGATTGCGTCCTGGTGAGAAACTCTACGAAGAGTTGCTCAACAGCAAAGAGAATACAATCCCTACAGGCCACAAGAAGATTTCTGTAGCAAAAGTAAGGGAGTACTCTTTCAGGGAAGTATTGGCAGATTACGATCTCCTTAAAGCCCAGGCTGTGAATATGGACAAGATGGGTACTGTAAAACAAATGAAGGCCATTGTCCCGGAATTCAAGAGCAAGAACTCAGAATACGAACAATTGGACAACTAATATATCAGATGATGGAGGCCCCATACCAATGGTTTGCAATGCGTGCTACCTATAAAAGGGAATTTATGGCGCAGGAATACCTGCAGGGGAAAGGAATTGAGGTGTTCCTCCCCTTAAAGAAGGAGGTAAAGGTAATAAGGGGGATAAAGAGAAAAGTTACAGTGCCTGCAATAAACAGCCTTATATTTGTAAAGGCTCATAAAGAGGTGCTGCAACAGGCTAAAATGGGGGTGGAGTACCTCCAATATTTAACCAGAAAGAAAGAGGGGAGGAATGTGCCAATAGTGGTACCTGAAAGACAGATGGAACGGTTTATCCAGGTTGTAATGGATGACACCATTGACAAGACATACTTCTCTCCAGATGAGGTAAATCTTTCAGTAGGGACAAGAGTGAAAGTGCATGGCGGAGCCTTTGATGGACTGGAAGGAGTGCTTGTAAAAATAAAAGGAAAAAGGAAAAAACAGTTCTTCATAAACGTAGACGGCATAGTGGCGGTGAACACTATAATAGAAAATGTTGAGCTATTGGAAGTGGTAGATTAAGAAAGTTTTTGTAACTTTATAAAGATAAAAGCATCTTATAGATTTTAAAAAGTTGAGGCACAATATGTTATATGTGTTTTAACGCTCCTTTGTTTTACCCTAATCCAAAGAAAAAGACAATTTATGGAAAACAATTCAATCCAACAACAAAACAATTTTGAGGAAGAGATTGATCTTATTGCTCTAGCTGTGCGCTTATGGAAGAAGAGATGGTTTATTGTTAAAGTAACCTGTGTATTTGCTGTAATTGGTTTTATAGTTGCTATTACAACACCGGTTGAATATACAGCAAAATGTGTTGTAATGCCTGATACTAGAGGCGGTGCTTTTTCAAACTCAAACCTTGGTGGCCTTGCAGCAATGGCAGGGATTAATTTGGGCGCATCAAGTGGTGGTGAGATGCTTTCTCCAAGTATGTACAATTCGCTTCTCAAAAATGTACACTTCTGCAAGGAACTGGTACAGACACCGCTAAACTTCAAGGAGTATGAAGAGCCTGTAACCATCCTGGATTACTATACAAAGAAAGAATACCAGAAATTCTCTTTGGGCAAGACAATCAGGAAATACACAATTGGTCTCCCAGGTGTGATTATGGGATTGTTCCGTGGCAAACAGGAAGAGCCAGTTGAAGAGCCTAATGTTGGAGAGCCATATAATCTTGATGCATTTACTGCAAGGGAACAGGGTGCATCCGGTGCAATTTCTCAGAATATAGCAATAACTACGGATGGTAAGAACGGCTCAATTGAGATTAAGGCAGATATGCCGGATCCAGTAGCTGCGGCTCAGGTTGTTGTGGCAGTTCAGACACTCTTGCAGAAATATGTGATTAAGCTGAAATTACTGAAAGCAGAAATTAACTACAACTTTATTAAGGAGCGTTATGATGAGGCAAAGAAGATATTTGATGAGAAACAAGAGGAGTATGCAAGATATCAGGATGCTAACAAGACACTCTCAACAGCGCTCTCAAAAACAAAAGGAGAACAAATAAGGAGTGAGTATGAAGTTGCAAGTTCGCTTTTCAATCAGCTTACGTCCCAACTTGTACAGGCTGAGATGAAGGTAAAGGAGGATATTCCTATTCTTACTGTTGTAGAGCCTGTAATAGTTCCTCTACATAAGAGTAAACCAAATATACCAAAGATTCTTATAGCATTTACCTTTCTTGGTGGAATATTGGGTTGTGGCCTTGTATTTGGTGCGGATTGGCTTTTAAGTTTAGGTTTACAAAATAAATGGTTGAACATTATTACTGGATAAATCCAGTTGAATTAGAATAATTAGTATTATTAAATTACTTTGAATTTATGTCTATTTTTAACGACAAGACTCTAATGATAACCGGAGGTACCGGATCATTTGGTAACGCAGTTTTAAATCGTTTTTTGAATACAGATATTAAAGAGATACGTATTTTCTCAAGAGATGAGAAAAAACAGGATGATATGCGTCATGAGTATCAGGCCAAGTTTCCTGAAGTAGCTCATAAAATCAAATTCTATATTGGTGATGTTCGTTCCTTAGAGAGTTGCAGAAGTGCAATGCCTGGTGTTGATTATATTTTCCATGCTGCTGCGCTTAAACAGGTTCCATCTTGTGAGTTTTTCCCTATGGAGGCCGTACGAACTAATGTGAATGGAACCGATAATGTGCTTACTGCAGCAGTTGAGGCTGGAGTGGAGTGTGTAATTTGTCTTTCTACCGATAAGGCTGCATATCCAATTAATGCAATGGGTATTACTAAAGCGATTGAGGAGAAAGTTGCAGTGGCAAAGAGCCGTTATAGTGGAAAGACTAAGATTTGCTGTACCAGATATGGTAACGTAATGTGTTCAAGAGGTTCTGTTATTCCTCTTTGGATAGAACAGATTCGTAAAGGTAATCCTATTACCCTTACAGAACCAAAGATGACACGTTTTATTATGTCACTTGAAGAGGCTGTAGATCTTGTGTTGTTCGCATTCGAGCACGGTCAGAATGGAGATATACTAGTACAGAAAGCTCCTGCATGTACAATACAGACTCAGGCTGAGGCTGTTTGTGAATTATTTGGTGGTGATAAGTCTCAGATAAAGGTTATTGGTATCCGTCACGGTGAGAAGATGTATGAAACACTACTTACCAATGAGGAGTGCGCTAAGGCAGAGGATATGGGTGATTTCTATAGAGTTCCAGCAGATAACCGTACTCTCAATTATGATAAGTTCTTTACTGAGGGTGATGAAAAACGTGTAACACTTACAGAGTTCAATTCAGACAATACTAAGAGACTTACGCTTGAGGAGACCAAAGCTAAAATAGCAAGTCTTGAGTATATACAGAACGAACTGATAGGTATTTCAAACGTAGCCCAGTAGTATGAAAGTACTAGTAACAGGCGCACGAGGCTTCGTGGGCAGGAACCTTTGCAGCCAACTCAGAAACATTAAAGAGGGAAAGGCAAGGAATTATTCACCCATAACCATATCTGAGGTGTATGAGTATGATGTGGACTCCACTACCGATGAATTGGAGCAGTACTGCAAGGATGCTGATTTTGTATTCAACCTGGCAGGAGTGAACAGACCCCAGAATCAGGATGAGTTCATGAAGGGAAACTTCGGGTTTGCATCAACTTTGTTGGATACTCTTAAGAAATACAACAACACTTGCCCTGTGATGATCAGTTCCAGCATACAGGCGGAACTGGACAATCCGTACGGAGAAAGCAAGAGGGCTGGTGAGGAATTGATGTTCAAGTATTCAGAAGAGACTGGTGCTAAAGTATTGGTTTATCGTTTCCCTAACCTTTTCGGCAAATGGTGCAGACCAAATTATAATTCAGTTGTGGCTACTTTCTGCAATAACATTGCAAATGATTTGCCTATTCAGGTGAATGATCCTGATGTAACATTGAATCTTTGCTATGTGGATGATGTGGTTGAGGAACTGATTCTATCTCTGCAGGGAAGAGAACATAGAAATGATAAGTTCTGTTTTGTTCCTATTGTGCATCAGGTAAAACTTGGGAAGATTGTAGATTTGTTGAATGAATTCAAGTTGCAGCCACAAACTCTTGTGATTCCAATTATTCCCGATAATTCCTTTGCAAAGAAACTCTACTCCACATACCTTTCATACCTTCCTAAGGAAAAGGTTGCTTTTCCTTTGAAAATGAATGTTGATGAGAGGGGTTCCTTCACTGAATTGCTGAAGACTTTGGACAATGGACAGGTTTCAATAAACATTTCCAAACCAGGCATTACAAAGGGACAGCATTGGCATCATACAAAATGGGAATTCTTTATTGTGGTAGCTGGTAAAGGACTTATCCAGCAGAGGAAAGTTGGGACAGATGAGGTGATTGAATTTGAGGTTAGTGGAGATAAGATTGAGGCAGTACATATGCTTCCCGGATATACCCATAACATCATAAACCTTTCACAAACAGATAACTTGGTTACTGTTATGTGGGCAAATGAATCATTTGACCCTAACAGACCGGATACATTCTTTGAGAGAGTTTAGTATATGCTAAGGAATTCAAATCATTTAGGATATATTGCATTTTGCCTAGCTTTAATTGCGTTTACAGTAATTATTCCTGTAAATGCAAAGTATATAATTTCAATTCTAATAATACTGGAAAATATATACTTACTATATATAAACAGAAAGAATGTGTATTTATTTATATTACATGCTTTTATTTTATGGTCAAATTATAGCATTCTTATTACTAATGTATTATTTCCAATTAGTGATTTTTATACTATATATAAGGATACGAGTGAATCTGATATAGCTGTATATACTATATTTATTTTTACAACATTCTTATTGATGTTTTCATGTAAAAGGTATTATCCTCAATATGAATTCTTTAATTTATACCAAAAACGTATATGTCCATTAATAACTTGGGCTAGTCTGCCTGTTCTTGCACTAATATGTATTTATGGAATATCTAGAGGTGAAATAGGGCAACGAGCTGATCCATCTCCTATCTATGAATATGCTTTCATTATATTTCTGTTATCTTATTTTTATTCAAATTCAAAAATTCAGAGGAGATTTTTAAATGTTTTACTATTTCTGTTTGTAATACAGAATTTAATCTTTGGTGGTAGAATTGCGGCTGTTCAATTAATCCTTGTGTATATATTAGTATATGTGAAAACTGATACTAGAGTAATAAAATATTTACCATATGCTTTTGGTGGAATAGTATTAATGACCATTATTGGTAGTGTAAGAGGTGCTATTATATCTTCAAGTGGTATTATTGAATCAAGTATATCCTCACTTTCTGAAAGAAAATTGGCGCTAGATACTGCATACGCAGCATTCCATACGTCTGTCACATTTATTTATACAAAAGCACAAATAACTATTTCTACCCAAATGTATTTGTTAGGACAGTATGTTAAGAGTCTAGTATTAGGTGGTGGTGTGCCTGATGCGATATTGCCAGAATATACGTATAAGTATTATATTCATACATATGGTGGTATATTGCCTTGTTATGTGTATTTTTATTTAGGATATATCGGGCCAGTTGTCATTGCTCTGTATATTACAAAATTTATAAAAAAAGCATTCACTTTTGGAAATTCAAATTATTGGTTTCTATTAGGTGTGTATATAATTGCATCAGTTCCTCGGTGGTACTTGTATTCACCTACTCCTCTTTTTAGAGGTGTTCTATTTTACTCTATTCTTTATTTTATTTGTGACCTAGTGTATAGAACAAAAGTTAAAAGAATTAATATCCAATAAATTTAGTATACAATATATGATACACTCCATATATTAATGTGTATTAGTAGAGGTTTTTTATAATACATTCACACTTTAACTTCTTAGAATACTATTAGTTTGCTTAAATTTTGATTTTGAATAAGTTGTTGTAGTGATACTCCTACTGTCTTTTTAATTCTTCTTTTCCAAAATGAAGAACACATGCAAGAGTGTCTTTGTTAATGGTAAATGTTGCCATATCATTTGTTTCTTTCAAACATGAGATAAGAATGTATTGCAATCCATAAATGAGCTTTCACTGCATTTACTGAATATTCTAATAGATACTTAGCCGTGAGATTCTGATTAAAGAGTATGAAAATAGACAGTATTTATTTCTATGATAATTCTTTTATAATTGCGATTGCCCTTTTTCTCATCAACTTTGGAAGGTGATGAGAAGTTTTCAAATTTGTGATATCAAATCTATGAAGAAATCTTTACGTATACTTTGATACAATCAGATATTTCTAAGGATTTATTGCTATCAGTTGACCGAACAGCATATATTCTAATGGTTGATGTCGTAAGGCTCTCGTACCTGATGAACTTTGTTATGCTTACTACGAGACGTGGGACGATTTGACGAGGATTGTGACAGAGAACCGTGTAAAAAATATACTTATTATAGTTTTTGATAATCGTGAGTTTCTAGCAAGATTATGAACTCATTTCAAATTTAGGCTATCAGAGAGAGAATACATGTAATATATTATTATTCTTATTTTTATAAAATATGGCATCATTTAAAAATGACGGCAGATTGAAACTGCTTATAATAGTAGGAACAAGACCGGAGATAATCCGTCTTGCTGCAGTAATCAACAAATGCAGGAAATACTTTGACACAATATTGGCCCATACAGGTCAGAACTATGACTATAACCTGAATGGGGTATTCTTCAAGGATTTGAAACTTGCAGATCCGGAAGTATATCTCGATGCGGTAGGAGAAGATCTTGGAGCCACAATGGGCAATATAATAGACAAGAGTTACAAGTTGATGGTTGAAGTAAAGCCTAATGCAGTACTTGTATTGGGAGATACCAACTCTTGTTTGAGTGTTATTGGTGCAAAAAGGCTTCATATTCCAATTTTCCATATGGAAGCGGGTAACAGGTGTTTTGATGAATGTCTGCCAGAGGAGACAAACCGCAGGATAGTGGATATTATCTCAGATGTGAATATCTGTTACAGTGAGCATGCACGACGCTATTTGAATGCCAGCAATGTGGCACCTCAAAGGACATATGTAAGCGGCTCGCCTATGGCTGAGGTATTGCATAACAATCTGGAGGATATTCAGGCAAGTGACATACATTCACGTTTGGGACTTGAGAAAGGAAAATACATTCTTCTTTCTGCCCACCGTGAAGAGAACATTGATACAGAAAAGAACTTCAATTCGCTATTCACAGCAATAAACAGGATGGCAGAGAAATATGATATGCCAATCCTATACTCATGCCATCCGCGTTCAAGGAACAGGCTGGCTGCAAGCGGCTTCAAACTTGATCCAAGGGTAATACAGCACGAACCTCTCGGTTTTCACGATTACAACTGCCTTCAGATGAATGCATTTGCAGTGGTATCAGATTCCGGTACGCTTCCAGAAGAGAGTTCATTCTTCACTTCAGTGGGACATCCATTCCCTGCCGTTTGTATAAGAACCTCAACAGAGAGACCTGAGGCATTGGATAAAGGATGCTTTATTTTGGCAGGAATTGATGAACATTCATTGCTACAGGCAGTAGACACAGCTGTGGAAATGAATAAGGAAGGTGATAATGGCTTACCAGTACCTAATTATGTGGACGAGAATGTATCAACCAAGGTGGTTAAGCTCATTCAGAGTTATACTGGGGTTGTGAACAAGATGGTGTGGAGGAAGGAGTAGACTTATAAACAATTTGTACACTTTGGGGATATTTATTGTTATATTTAGTGAGAAGTCCCCCCTTTTTCACTAAGATTGTTAGAACCGATAAGAATGAAGTGATAAATGAAAGTAGGACAAAACTTGCTGAAAAGACAGCATTGACGGGTTCATTCGGCACCAATAAGTTAAAAATAGATAAGAAAGAAAAAATACAAAGATTATGAAATAATTCTTGGCATTCGCAATTCAAATTTTGTAAACCTAGATATATGAGTACCAGCCTAATATGCATTTGTTTCCTAATGTTTTATCAATGGAGGAACTTTACAAGAAAGTAGACACCAGACTTGATTAAAATATGCATATGAAGAAGGAGCCAACTATATAAAATTTACAGGTATAATAAGAATATCTGAGAAAGCTTCGTGGTTAACTCAGACTGCTGAATTAAATTTAAATGACTTACCTAAAAAATATGGACGATAAACAGATTACGGTAACCAGTCCGTTACTTCCAAATTTGGATGAGTTTCAAGTGTTGCTCAAACAGATATGGGACTCCAAGTGGATAACTAATAATGGATCTTTCCACCAGGAATTGGAAGCTGTATTAGCAGAATACCTCAAGGTGCCCTATGTGTCGTTGTTTACTAATGGCACTCTTCCGTTACTCACAGCTCTTCAGGCATTGAGAATTACGGGTGAGGTGATTACTACTCCTTATTCATTTGTAGCTACTACGCACTCTATTTGGTGGAACGGCTGCAAGCCTGTTTTTGTGGATATTGATCCTAAGACCGGTAATATAGATCCTGAAAAGATTGAGGCTGCCATTACACCCAAGACCACAGCTATTATGCCGGTCCACTGTTATGGCAAGCCTTGTGACGTTCGAAGAATTAAGGAGATTGCGGACACGTACGGTTTGAAGGTCATCTACGATGCTGCACATGCTTTTGCTCTTGAGATTCCTAAGAACAAGGCAGACTATAAGGTGGCTTTTGATGAAGCAACTAATGTATTTAATCCGTCACAAGCAGGAATGAAAATAGAGGTGGAAACGGAATCAATCCTTAACTGGGGAGATTTATCTACTCTTAGTTTTCATGCAACCAAGGTATATAACACCATTGAAGGTGGAGCTATGATAATGCACGATGCAGAAACCAAGAAACGTATTGATTATTTGAAGAACTTTGGTTTTGCTGGAGAGGTAACAGTTGTTGGACCTGGTATTAACTCTAAGATGGATGAGATGCGTGCTGCCTACGGACTTTTGAATTTAAGGCATGTGGATGCAGCCATTGAAGCTCGCAAGAATACAGCTCATACCTATCGTGAGGCATTGAGGGGGAGGAAAGGCTTGACTTTCTACGAAGATATGCAGGGTGTAAAGCATAATTACAGCTATTTCCCAATCTTCGTAGATGCAAAAAAATACGGCATGACTCGTGACGAACTATACTTTAAGATGAAGGAGGCTAATGTCCTTGGTAGACGTTATTTCTATCCGCTTATTAGTGAGTTTTCCACATACAGAGGTTTAGAGTCTGCCCGTAAGGAGAATCTGCCAAATGCCCACAAAATGGCGGATAGTGTTATATGCTTACCTATGCATCATGAATTGAGAAAAGGAGATATTGATAGAATACTTAATTTGATTGTTAAATAAGATTAATGTTTTTATGGACGTTAGTAATCTTTTGCTTGTAGAGAGAACAGCAATGCATGTAGTCATTGTGTGATTATATTCGATTATTTGCTCTATAATATTGTACAGTAATATTGTGATGATATGTAAATATGATCATTATTGGCTAGAACGTATGATATTAAAGAGTCGTCAGCGGAAGAGATTTGTGGAATCATATCATATTAGTAGTAATGAAAATTTGATGCGTTTTCCGACTTGCAATATGTTGCTTTGTGAATAAGTTATAAAAATGTATGGTATCAGTTTTCAGTTAGGAGAACACGTCTTAAGGATTATGCAAAATGAGATCAAGAAAGCAAAACTGGAATTATGAGGCACAAGAGTATACTCATAATAGCAGTCCCGGGAGGTGTAATGAATCGGCTTGCATTGAAAGTCAAGATACTCGGTAATAACTGCAGATAGATCTGTTTTTTCTGGACGAAGTTCTATTGAATTATAATCCATTAGTCATATTAATATCCAGAGGCGAAGAGAGTAAAATAGTCGAGTCTGGAGCGAAGTACTATAACATATTGATTGCTGGAATATCCTTCATAGAAAAACTATCATTCACCTCCAAGGGTGTAACTGAAATGATTAAGTCAAAAATGCGAGCAAGAAAGAATAGGCTAGAGTGAGAGCCATTGTGAAGAAAGTTTTTCGGAACCCCAAAGAGTCTTATACGACTCTACAAGAGTGATGTCTCCAGATGTGGCCGAAAATGATATTATCTGCCCTGATATACCTGATATAGGAGCAGATAATAAAATAAATAAAAATAAGATGAATAATATGGTATAGTCTGCCAATTAATTCACAAGGAATGATTTTCCATGATTGAATTATTATAAGAATAAGTTTTAAATGTCATTCATTAAGATAATATGAAATGAATACTATAAGTGGGGAGAATAAATTGATCTTTAAGAATACTATTATCATATATATTAGGATGTTAATAGTAACGGTTGTAGGACTTATATCAGCTCGCTTTGTCCTTCAGGCTTTGGGCGTGTCTGACTATGGACTTTATAATATTGTAGCCGGATTGATTTCAATGCTTAATTTTATTTCTGCTGCGATGTCTACAACAACTAGGAGGTTTATTAATATTGAAATGGGCAAAACTAATGGTAATTTGAACAAGATCTTTAATGTTAGTTTATTATTACATATTTTTTTTGCATTATTTATTTTTATCATAGCTGAGACTATAGGATTGTGGTATATTAATAATATGCTAAATGTTGAATCCAATAAGTTTGCTGATGCGAAGTTCATATTTCATATTTCAACTATAGTGGCTTGTATTGGTATAATAAATGTTCCGTTTCAGAGTTTGATAGAAGCATTTGAAAAATTTTCGTATACAGCAGTCATAGATATTATAGCAATATTTCTTAAACTTGGATTTATAATGTTAATATTATATTATCCAGGTAATTCTTTGAGAGTATACGCTATATTAATGTGTTTAGTGTCTCTGGTATCATTTGTTTTATATTCATGTGTATGTATGAAGAATTGGAGTGATATTATTAGTTTCAAACTATATAAGAATTGCCCACTATACAAGGAGATAATTATCTTCAATAACTATACAGCTCTTGGAGCAGCGGCATGTATAGGTAAATCACAAGGAGGTAATCTTCTAGTTAATTATTTCTTTGGGACTATAGTGAATGGCGCTTTTGCCATGGCATTCCAAATTGATAATTATGTCTATATGTTTGTTAATAAGTTAACAATGGCCTCTAATCCCCAGATGGCAAAAAATTTCTCTAAAGGTACATTGGAACGCTCCAATAGTATTTTGGAAAAGAATTCTAAATACAGTATCTTGATAATGTCTGTATTCTATTTTTCATTGATTGTAGATTTGGAGTATATATTAGGCTTATGGTTAGGGAAGATTCCCCCAGGTACAGCATTTCTATGTTTTCTTACCCTTACGGATGCGCTAGTTCGATCATTCAGTGAAGGAACAAATGGATATGTTCAAGCCTCAGGAAAAGTAAAGTGGTTTCAGATTGTTTCTTCTGTTTTTATGTTTATAAATCTCCCTACGGCTTATATTCTATTCTCACAGGGCTTTGATGCATATTGGATATTAATTTGTTATATTTCGTTTGACATAATAGTCATCATCGTATCTTTATTTATGATGAAAAGAATACTAAGTTTTGATGTCCTGGAATATATCAGAAATGCATATCTGTCTCCAATTAGATGCATAATTGTACTTACTGTAATCGTATATTTGTTACGATTGTTGCCTATAAATAGTATGATTCAACACATCTTATTAATTGCCTTTGTTGGGCTATTGTCCACCGGATGTGTATTCTTCATTGGATTGGATAAAAGAGAGCAAGCTGTAATATGTAATTTTTTTAAATTTAAAATGGATTTGAAATAATAGATATAATAATATTTTAATAATGTTTTACATTTATAAATTATAGTTATAATGTAAAGTTAACCTTAATTGTTTAGGGATGTCTGCTGAATGTGAATTTAATCAATCGATAGCTGGATTGATAAATATATATGACCTAGATGAATATGATAAGAAGTATTAGTAAATAATTTCACTATAATTCTCACTTGACCAATATTATTTTCATGCTTTTCAGTGCTTATGTTTAATGCTTATGTTTAATGCTTATGTTTTCAGTAGGTTAACTATTGATTTGAATTAATTATGACAATTTTCCCAGTTATTATTCCAACTTTATGTAGGTACGAACATTTTAAAAGATGTGTTGATTCTTTATCAATGTGTACTTTAGCAGAACAGACAGAACTTGTTGTTGGGGTGGATTATCCGGCAAGTAGTGAACATGTTAACGGTTATAATAAAATTGTAGAATATACTAAAGATATAAAAGGATTCAAAAAGGTGACTATATTTACCACTGACGTAAATTTGGGACCCGGTAAAAACTTGCAACGTTTGTATGATTATGCATATAAGTTTTATGATGCTGTAATATTTACAGAGGATGATAATGAATTTTCGCCATGTTTTTTGGAGTTTATGAATTATTCTCTGAACAATTTTAAAGATGATGAATCAATAATGTCGATAGGTGGGTATACTTCTGAGGCGTACTATGGTGCAACAACAGAAAAAATGATATTGACTTATGACACTTCAGCATGGGGGTATGGAAGTTGGAAAAACAAATTTAATTTTGTAGGGACGGAAATAGATTATTATCAAAGTATCGTGACTTCATTAAATAAATCTTTTAGAATATTCAAAACTTATCCGTTACTTTTATCAATGTTGATAAATATGTTGACTAAAGGTGACAGATGGGGAGATACTATGTACTCATCATATAATATAATTAACAGGTTGTATCAACTAAGGCCCTCTGTTTCAATGGCCCGTAATTGGGGACAGGATGGGAGTGGATTACATAGTGGTGTAGATAGTTCTTATGCTAATCAGGTAATTCAAGATATAGATTATTTTGATGTGAGTAATATTTCCATTGAGAGAGTTAAATCTGAAACTAAAAAAGTCAATAAGTGTAGTTTTTGGATGGGATTACCTAGAAATAGAGTACATGCCTGTTTGTCACTTTTGTATATTATTTATAAATGGTTCCATTATAGAATAAGCAATAGTAATTGCAAATAACTTCTAATTTAAGTAATATCAATGAAAGTACTTTGGATAACCAATATTTTGTTTCCTGAGGTATTAGCCAAGTTAACCGGTCAGAAAGAATTGAAGTCAACAGGAGGTTGGCTTATGGGTGCTGCGAATATATTGGAACAGAAAGATGAAATTGAATTATCCGTAGCTGCAGTCTCGACTTTGGTGAAAAAACTTAAAGTATTCCAAGGTGAGAGGATAACATACTATGTCCTTCCTTATGGAAACGGTAATCAGAAATACAATAAAGATTATGAGCATCTCTGGATAGAAGTGAAGAAGTTGGCAGAGCCGGATGTCGTGCATTTGCATGGAACTGAGTATGCTCATGGATTGGCTTATATTAATGCATGTGGTAGTGATAATATGGTAGTATCTATCCAAGGAATGAAATCTGCTTACCGTTATTACTACTACGGGCTGACAAAATGGGATATATTTTCCCATTTAACTTTTAGGGATGTTATTAAGGGGAGCATTATTAAAGAGTGCAAGATATTTAAGAAGCAAAGTGAATATGAGAAGGAAATCATTCGTAATGTAAAGCATATTATTGGACGTACATCATGGGATAGAGCTAATACTTGGGCTATTAATCCAAATTTACAATACCATTTTTGTAATGAGACATTACGATCAGAGTTTTATGATGGTTCACGATGGTCATATGACACTTGTCAGAAACATACTATATTTCTCTCTCAGGCAGGTTATCCCATAAAAGGCCTTCATCAGGTTTTACGTGCAATGCCTTTGGTGTTACAGCATTACCCGGACACTAAGATTCGAATTGCAGGGGAGGATATAACAAATACTGTAGGTTATCATAACATTCTTCGTTTTAAAGGTTATGGTAGAATAATAAAGTCAATGATAAAGAAATATCATCTTGAGAATCGTATATTATTTACGGGTTCGCTTAATGCTGATGAAATGAAGCAGGAATACTTAAAATGCAATCTTTTTATTTGTCCTTCTACTATTGAAAATAGTCCTAATTCTTTAGGTGAAGCTCAGATTCTAGGAACTCCTGTTATAGCAAGTTATGTAGGTGGAGTTCCTGATATGATGAAAGGGGATGAAGAGCATCTCTATCGCTTTGAGGAAGTGAGTATGCTTGCTGAAAAGATTTGTAAAGTATTTGCAAATGAAGATAGACAAGTTGATATGGTTGATGTTGCTAAACTCAGACATAACCAGAATATTAATTCTGAACAATTGTTAAAAATCTACAATATTGTTTTAAGATTTTCTAAAATATTGTATTGATGAATACAATATAATGCTTTTCGCATAAATAAATTATATTAAATTATATATACCTGCAAAGACTAAATGAGATATCGTTTATCCCCAATATGGGGATGAACTTAATTGAGTTGCTTTTTAACTCGTTGTGTATATAGTCACGCTCCATGACTGTTGTCTGTGATTAGAGTGAGAAAACGTAAAATATAATTGTTTTAGTAGTTGTCATCAGTATTTCTACTTTCTCAGATAAGTAAGAACCTTGTAATGTAAACATATAGAAAGGAACTATAACTAACGATAGTCGTGAGAATAGTTTAAAATATAATAAACTGATTGTTGATGGGATAATTATTTTTACAAGTTGTCAGAGTGGAATTAAGACTCCTCCGGACACCTCGTAAAAATGAGTTTTGAAGAGAATTAATGGAAATAATTCATGTAAGGTTTACGAAATTTATCAAATCAGTAGCAATTGAATCACATTTACAAAATACAATTTTTAGGCTATTTATGTAGCATTTTATTTTTATAAAAGGTGCTATGCATGAATTCAGTTTTTCCATGTGATTTAGGATGAACACCAGCTTATAAATGAGCTGATAATAGCAAATTATTAAGATTAACTTGTAAAATATAGGAAGTCTACAGGTTGATTTATAATTAAGAATTTTAATGACTTTCCATAAGTTAAAAAGATGAGAATATTATATTGCTCGACCCTATGTTCTGAAAAAGTATTGAAAAATTTATCTAAAAATACAGGAACTTCATTATTAGGGCTTACAGTTCAAAAATTTCATAGATTAATAGTTAAAGGATTTGTTGCTAATGGAATAGAAACTACGGCGTTATCGGTCCTCCCGATTAATAATTATGGCAAGGTAAATAAAAGCGTTGAATTACAATCAGATAAAGAAGATTTTATAACATATTTATATGTTAGATCAATATCTGTACCTCTCATAAAATATTTAATTACTTGTTTAGATTTTATAAGGAAAATCCTAAAATTTACAAATGTTCATAAAGATGCTGTAATTATTTGCGATCCTCTCAATATAACTCAGTGTTTTAGTTTATATATAATTAGATTCTTTCTTCCTAAAATTTATGCAATAGTTACAGATATACCAGGTTTGATGGTAGGAGAGAGTAAATACATTGTAAGGTTAATTTCCAGTTTTCATATACACATGATTAGTAAGTTTGATGGTTTTGTTCTCCTGACTAAAGATATGAACAATATTATTAATAAATCAAATAAACCATATATTATAATGGAGGGTTTAGTTGACAGTTCCATAATACCAGAATCTGATGTTATAGATCGGGAGAGAAACATTATATATGCAGGAGCATTACATGAAGAATATGGTGTAAAAAAACTGATTGATTCTTTCAGAATGATTCCTGATAAGGATATATGTCTATCGATTTATGGAGCAGGACCAATGGATTCTTTAATAGTACAGTTATCTAAAGAGGATACCAGAATAAGATATTATGGCCTAGTCCCAAATAAAGAAGTAATAAAAAAAGAGGTAACGGCACTTCTCCTTATTAACCCAAGGCCTTCATCATATGAGTTTACAAAATATTCTTTTCCTTCTAAGAATATGGAATACATGGCATCTGGTACACCTTTGTTAACGACTAAGTTGCCAGGAATGCCAGATGATTATTATGAATATGTATATACTTTTGAAGATGAGACTGTATACGGTATGTATTTGACAATACTTAATACTATTAATCTTGGGATAAATGAATTGATTAAAAAGGGAAGAAAGAGTCAACAATTTGTGTTGAGTAAGAAGAATAATATTGTACAAACGAAAAGGATATTAGAGTTGTTAGTTTTAAATAATATATAGATGAAAGGAAATTACTTTGATTTAGTCTTTGTTACTAATATACCAGCATTTTATAAAATAAAATTATTTAATGAAATTAGTAAGCATAAAAGAATATTAGTAGTATATGTAGGTTATTCTAGGGAGATAAGAAATTTAGATTTTTTTTCCAATTCGAACGAATATCAAAGTGTGAATCTTACTGGTAATATATTTAAAAAGTTGATTCAAATAGCATTGATTTTATATCGAAATCAATTCAAGGAAATTATAATTGGTGGGTGGGATTCAGTTGTAAATTGGTATACACTCTTCTTTAGTAGAAATGTTACCAAGTCGGTAGTAGTTGAGAGTTCATGCTTTGAGAGTGATGTTAGAGGTTTAAAATCTTTATTTAAACGTATATTTCTGAGTCGTATAGATAAGGCGTATGTCCCAGGTATATCGAATGAGAGGTTACTAAGATTTCTAGGTTATGATGGAAGAATTATTAAAACGCTTGGGGTGGGAATTTTTAATATACAACTTCAAAAACCATATGAGAGTCGTAATGAAGTAAAAAAATTTTTATATGTAGGGCGATTAGCAAAAGAGAAAAATATAGACACATTAATATCAGTCTTTAATAAGAATCCAAAATTGGAATTAAATATTGTTGGCTTTGGACCTGAAGAAAAAAAACTAAAAGATATGGCATGTGAAAATATCAAGTTTTTAGGTCCTATTGATAATGCATGTTTGTATAATATTTACCAAAACAATGATGTTTTTATTTTACCTTCTATTAAGGAGCCTTGGGGGCTAGTTGTAGAAGAGGCTTTAAATAATGGCCTACCTATTATTGTTAGTGAGAATGTCGGTTGTGCTGAAGAATTGATTAATTCTTCGAATGGTTTAGTATTCAATCCTTATGATATTAACTCTTTACAAGAGTGTGTTAATAAGATGTTAAATATCGATTATTACAATCAATTGAGATTCAATATATCTAAATTAGATTTTCAAAAGATAGCAGCTCAACAAGTCCAATCATATATTTCCAAGTAAATGGTATTAATGTTATTTTGGTTAGTATTTTTTGTATGACAATATATTGTTAAGTATTAAAAATGGGACTTTATATTACATCTTCATACTGTATAGACATCATCTATATTGCGAGGGTTGGCTGCGTATATGAGTGAAGTTCTGTCACATATGCGTGGAGCATTATATGAATGTCATTCAATAAGCACGTTGTACCTAAAAGGAAAAGAATAGCATTGCCATTGTCTATTTTTTTGAAATACACCTATAATTGACCAAGAATCGTTTAAAATTATTGTGTTTTATGCTGATAGAGCTTTATAACATTAATTAATTATTGATGGTTATATGTTTATAGTAATGAATCTTTGGATACCATATATAATACTAAGTTTAATAAGTTATGCCTAAATTATTGCAAATTAATATTGTTAGTAATATGCTTTCCACAGGAAAGATTTGTGAAGATATAGCAAAAGTGGCGAAAGATTTTGGTTGGGACACATATATCGCATATGGTCGTTGGGCAAGACCAGGTGTTAATAAATCAAAACGTATAGGAAATAATATTGATATGTATATGCATTATTTCCAACATCGTGTATTTGATAGGGAAGGTCTATCATCTGTTGCTGCTACTAAAGGATTGCTAAATTGGATAGAAGAGATTAAACCAGATATAATTCAGTTACATAATATTCACGACCATTATATTAATTATCCTATTTTATTTAATTTTTTAGATACTCTTGATATACCAATAATTTGGACTCAACATGATTGTTGGGCATATACAGGAGGGTGTATGTATCATGATTTGTATCATTGTAATCAGTGGAGAAATGGGTGTTTAGGCATTTGTCCAAATAAAAGAGCGTTATTATGTGATTTTAGTGGAAAACAATTTAAAAAGAAACAGATTGTTTTTTCGAACGTGAAAAAATTGATAATAGTAACTGTATCTTATTGGTTAAATGATTTGTTCAAACAAACTTACCACAGCAATAGAAAGAGTTATGTTATTCATAATGGTATTGATTTGGAGATATTTAGGCCATTACCTTTGAGAAAAGATAAATACTTTAGTATCCTTGGAGTTGCTGCTGTGTGGGATGAAAGGAAAGGCCTTAGTGATTTTGTAAAACTGCGTAAGTTATTACCTGAAAATTTCAAGATTATTCTTATTGGCCTAACTAAAAAGCAAATAAAATGTATGCCTGATGGAATTAATGCTATTACGCGCACATCGAATATTGAAGAACTTGTAAGGTTGTATTCTGATGCTGATGTATTTGTTAACCCTACATATTCTGATAATTTTCCAACTACTAATTTAGAAGCCCTTGCCTGTGGAACACCAGTCATTACTTATCGTACAGGTGGTTCTCATGAAGCTGTAGATGAAAATACCGGAGCTGTTGTTGAACAAGGAGATCTCATAGCTCTATGTGCAAAAATTACAGAGTTCTATACACAAGGTTTCAAAAAAATACATTCAGAAGACTGTAGAAATAGAGCAGAACAATTATTTGACAAGGATAAGTGTTTCCATAAGTATATTCATTTGTATGAATCTTTGCTTAATATTTAGCAAAGATTTTTTTGTTTGGTTAGTTGGAAAATTTTAATTACGGATAGTTACATGGTAGACATTGAAGTAAATTAATTTATAGTAAGACTGATAGGTAGTAGGTGTCTTAGAGTAAGAAAATAACAATTCACTTGGATACAGAGTAAATGTATTTTTTTTGAGGAAATGAAGTTCAAGAACTTATCGCAAAGGTCCTATATTTATTAGATAGACAGCTATAGATTTCATTTGCAGATCACGATTTTTTAACTATATCAAGAAACCTGCTGGAGAAGTGAAATGTTCCTTTTCCTATAAGACCCATATTTAGAAACTTGATCTTGTCTATACAGATGTAATTAGTAATGAAAGTCTGACGCGTTTCCATACTAGCGAGAAGTTGCTTTGTGAATGAGTTGATAGAGCCTATATATCAGTCTTCAGCTAAGTGAATACAGTTCGAAGAATATTTGAAATGGCATCAAGATTGTAAAACTCGTTATAGTGGGCAGCACAAGTATACCTACACGAGTAGACCAGAATGATGATAAAGAGGTAGTTTGCATTGCGAAATGAGATATTTGATGATTTCTGAAGATATATATGCTTTTTCCGGACGAAGTTCTATTTAATGATAATCAGTTAGTCAAACTAATAGTCAGAGGTAATGATTGTAAGATAGTAGAGTTTATAGCGAAGTTCAATAACATATTGATTAAATGAATATTCTTCATGGAAAAATTGTCATTGACACTAAAGGATATAATTTAGAGGGTGTAGTCAATAATGCGAGCAAGCAAGAATGAGGGCCATTGCGAAGGGAGTTTTTCTATATCAAAAAGGGACATTACTTACGTTGAAAGATATTAGCAATGATAGTATAGACAGTGATTATATAGATTCTCTCCAGTATTTATACTACAAATGTGGTAAACTAGCAAGTTAAGAGTCAGTTAAAGTAGCTCTTGCAGTTTATTGTTCTCTGCGTAATAGTTTAATCAAAATGCGAAACCATAAACGTTATGTGATAATATTCGCAATTCTTATATGTTGATACTAAGTTATGATATTAGGAATTTTTTACTAATTAGGATGTAAATAGCATGATGAAACAGAAATTATGGATTGTTACTGAGTTGTTTCCGCCAGATGAGACTTCTACAAGTAATATTATGGGGGAGATTGCCAATGTAATGATAAACAAATATAGTGTTGGTGTTATTTGTGGTCCAGATATTTACGATAAACGTAAGAAACTAGATGAAAACAATAAATTCTATCTTGATCCAAGTATAGAGATTAATCGAGTTAGGGGAGGGGACTTTGATAAGAATACAGTTAAAGGAAAAGCATTATCGTTTATCTTGATAAGTAAACGTATTATGGCTTTGGTTAAGAAGAAGGTTAAGAAGGAGGATAAGGTGCTGATGGTAACAAACCCTGCTCCTATGGTGGTTATGATGAGTATGCTAAAGAAGAAATTAGGTTTTGAGCTGAATATTCTTGTCCATGACGTATTCCCTGAAAATACAAAGCCTGCAGGTTTGAAATTTCCTTTATATAGGGTGTTAAAGCGTGTGTTTGATAGTGCTTATTCTAAGGCAGATCAGTTGATAGTAATAGGTCGCGATATGAAGGTGGTTATGGAGCAGAAGGTGACAGGATTTACTCATAAGCCAATCTGCACTATAATTGAGAATTGGGCTGACACTGAGGAAATTAAGCCTCAGGATTTTCATTATGGAAAGATTGTCTTGCAATATGCAGGAAATATTGGACGAGTGCAGGGTTTGGATAAAGTGATTGCTAATTTAACAGATGATGTAGAGTTTCACTTGTATGGTACAGGTGCTATGGAGGAGTCTTTGAAGAAATTGAGGCATCCCAATGTTTTTTTTCATGGCCCGTATTTTCGTTCTCAACAGAATGATGTTTTGGCTGCATGCGATATTGCTGTGGTAACACTACAAGATGGTATGTATGGTTTGGGAGTCCCTTCTAAGACGTATAATATTCTAGCATCGGGACGGCCTATACTTTTTTTAGGTCCAATAAATAGTGAGATTGATTTATTAGTGCGAGAGAAAGGGATAGGTTTTTGTGGATGGCCTGCTAAATGGGATAAGGATGAATTAGCAGAAATGGGAGCTCGTGCACGCCAGTTGGCTGTTGATGAGTATTCAAAGGATGCCATCTTGAATAAATTTGTTAATGCTATATAGCGATTATGAATAAAATACTATTTACCGGAGGCACAGGTTTCTTGGGTAAGAATGTGATGCCTTTGTTGCAGAAGAATTATGAGGTGACTACCTGTGGTATTACTCCGGAGGATATGATTCAGGCTAATTTGGCTAAGATGGTGCCTGAGTTGCCACATCTATATGATATTGTGCTCCATGCTGCCGGTAAGGCTCATGTAGTGCCTAAGACTGAGGAGGAGAAGCAGCTATTCTACGATATTAACTATCAGGGTACGGTGAACCTTTGCATGGCCCTAGAGAAGGTAGGAGTGCCTAAGGCTTTGGTGTTTATCTCTACAGTGGCCGTGTATGGTTGTGAGTATGGAGAAATGATTACCGAGGAACATCCTCTGAATGGTGATACCCCGTATGCTAAGAGTAAGATCGTGGCAGAGGAGTACTTGGCTACATGGTGCAGTGAGCATGATGTAGTTTTGAGTATACTTCGTCCTTCTTTACTGGCTGGTAAGAATGCTCCAGGAAATCTTGGTGCAATGGTAAATGGGGTGAAAAAAGGATTCTATATGAATATATCGGGAGGAAAGGTTGTGAAGAGTGTGTTGATGGCAGAGGATATTGCCCGTTTGCTGCCACTTGTTGCAGAGAAAGGTGGTGTTTATAATGTGTGTGATACAAGACAGCCTTCTTTTGGGGAGTTGTCTGAATCTGTCGCAAGGCAGTTGGGGAAGAGGAAACCTATTTCTATTCCGTATTGGATAGCATGGTGTATGTCGAAGGTTGGGGATTTGTTGGGTAGAAGAGCTCCCATTAATTCAGATAAGCTTGAGAAAATGACGAAGTCGTTGACTTTCAGTAATGAGAAGGCTCGTAGAGAATTAGGATGGGAGCCATTAGATGTGTTGGAGAATTATAAGATTTAGTATTATGGTATATTTGATACTTTTTGCTTTGTTATTAGTTGCAGAACTGATATACTTTAAACTCGCAGATAGATTCAATATCATTGATAAGCCAAATGAGCGTTCGTCGCATTCTTCTATTGTGCTGCGTGGTGGAGGGGGAATTTTTTCTCTGGCTATGGTCGCTTGGGTGGGGATGATGTCTGTGCAGGGGGAGTGGAGTGTGATTGTGGGGTATTTGCCGTTTCTTTGTGGGTTGTTGTTGGTGGCGGGGGTGAGTTTTTGGGATGATGTTAAGTCGTTGCCGGATTCGGTGAGGTTGGTTGTGCAGTTTGTGGCGATGGCTCTGATGTTCTGGAGTATGGGTATCATGCACTGGGATATGTGGTGGGTTGTGTTGATTGCGTTGGTGGTGTGTGTTGGGGCTACGAATGTGATTAATTTTATGGATGGGATTAATGGTATTACGGCCGGGTATTCGTTGTCGGTTTTGGTGCCATTGGTGTTGTTGAATAGGAAGTTGGGGTTTGTGGAGCCGTCGTTTTTGGTTGTGGCGATTATAGGGGTGCTGGTGTTTTGCATTTTTAATTTTAGGCCGAAGGGGAAGGCGAAGTGTTTTGCGGGGGATGTGGGTAGTATTGGGATAGCGTTTATTATGTTGTTTGCTATCGGGAAGCTGGTGGTGATGACACAGGATGTGACTTATTTGATATTGTTGTTGGTGTATGGGATTGATGGGTGTTTGACTATTTGTCATAGGATTATGTTGCATGAGAATTTGGGGGAGGCGCATAGGAAGCACGTGTATCAGTTGATGGCGAATGAGTTGAGGGTTGGGCATGTGAAGGTGAGCTTGCTGTATATGTTTATGCAGTTGTGTGTGTCGTTGGGCTTTATTTATTTGTGTCCTTCTTCTGTGGCTGCGCATTGGGGGTATCTTGTGGGGGCCGTTCTTGTGTTGGCGGTGGCGTATGTGTTGTTTAAGAAGAAGTATTATCATTTGCATGAGGAGTATTTGGCAGGATTGAAAAAATAGTTGTTGTATGGAGATTAGGATTGATTCAGTTCTTTTGGACAGGTTGACTGAGCAGGCGAGGGTGTCTGAAAGGTTGAGGATGAATTTTGATTTGAGGAATTCGGCTGAGGATACTTCGCAGAGGTGTTGAATGCGATTGAGCCTGGTAGTGTGGTGCCTGTTCATAGGCATAGGACCACGTCTGAGACTGTAGTTTGTTTGAGGGGGAGGTTTGTTGAGGAGTTTTTTGATGATGCCGGTGTGCTTGTGGAGAGTTTTGAGGTGGCTGCAGGCAGTTCTTTGTGTGCGTTGAATATACCTGCAGGTGTTTGGCATACTTTGCGATCGCTGGAGAGTGGTACTGTGATTATTGAGGTGAAGGATGGAAGGTATGAGCAGATGAAAGAGCAGGATGTGAGGTTGTAGGGAAGAATAATTAAAAAAATACCCTTCCTTTTTGAACTTTTCACCTGAGTGGTTGTTTACATAAGTGAAATAGTTTTTTAAGTTAGGTTAAGTCGGGCACACTCCGCTTCTCGGGATGAGGGGCGGGGTGTGTTTTTTGTTTTGGGTTAAATTTTTTATATTTGTCATAGTCAAATTTTTAGTTAGTTTTATTATGGCTTTCTGAAATAAGGATAATGATGGTTCCCAGACTTTGTCTGATTTGATTAGAGGTCTGCAGCATTCTGTTAATGCTGCTATGGAGATGATTGAGACTAGAAATATTGAGCTTCTGGCCAGGTATTTTACTGAAGATGGTGTTCCATTGAAGAAGCGTATAGTGGCTCAGGCAGGGTTCAGTTCTGGTGAAACGGAAGTTCCTTTTGACAATCGCCTTAAACGTTCCAAGCTTGAAGTAAGTTTTGACGGCAAGAATGACCATTTCAGTATGCATGTTAAAATAAAGTTTGAAGCAACTCCTATTCCTGAAGGGTTGTCCCGTCTTGTAGATGAGTATGACAAGACCATCTCTTCATTTGAAATTGGAGACCCTACAAGCGGAAAATGATGATTTTAATATAAACAATCTTAATATTTAACACTATGGCAGATAATAATAAGCAGGTTAGTAATCCTGATCCTAACAGCGTGTCAAACAAATTTGTTGGTATTCCTATTGCAGAACTCGTAGCGGCTCCTTTGGTAGCAGTGTGTGATTCTCAGAAGAAGCTTGCTCAGTCTGCTTATGAGTTTATGACTGAGATAGGTTTTAATGATGAGGGTAAAACCCGTATGGTTGAGTTTAATCTTCAGAGACCTATAGAGGGCTCTCCAAAGCCTCAGGAAATAAAGGTTCAGGCACCGTTTCTTGGACTTGTGCCGCTTCCAAATCTTTTGATTGATGATGTGCAGATTGATTTTCAGATGGAGATGACTGCTACTGAGAGTTCGGCAGAGAAATCTGCCAGTGAGGGAAGCACTAGTGCAAATGCAAATTTTAAGTCTGGCTGTTTTGGTGGTGGTCCAGTGAATGTAAGCGGCAAGGTGTATTCTTCACGTGAGAATACTCGTTCAACCAACCAGACAGCCAAGTATCAGGTGAATGTGTCTGCACGTCAGCAGAGACAGACAGATGGTATGAGTAAGCTTATGGATATTATGGATTCTTGTGTTGAGCCGTTGCCTAATAAGGAATAGCATTTTAAGGATTTTATTTTAGTTAATGTTATAGTTAACTATGTTTTCCAGTGATTACTATTTTTATATAGGGAATGAGATTGAGACTTTATGGTCAGATAAAGGATTGTGTTATAATCCTAGGTATAATAAAGATAGATACCCTTTTATTTTATCTGGTCCAAATGTAAATTCCTCAAATCCTTTCCCATCGTATTCTTCAGTTGCTTTATATGGTTATGATATAGGCAAACACGCTTCTTTTGTCCCTTGGGTAGATAATAAAATTTCATGCTCCGAAACTACTCCTGATAAAATAGCTGTAAGTTATGGGTTCAGTGGATGTTATATGGCCAAATATTCGATTGGTAAAAAATGTTATATTTCACATATACAATCAGGACTAGGAGATCAAAAGCATGTATGGAATGACTTCTGTAATAGGAATCGAAGTAATGACCTTGTCATCCATGCGTTATTTAAGCCTACAAGTATATCTGATTATATATACTCTTATAGAAATAGTCAGCTTAGACGTGGTATTATGTGTACTATTGCAGGCGTTATAATGCCGGATAATAGATGTTATGCAGTTGTTGTAAATGTTGAAACCCATCGCCCTTTGTATATTACTGAAGTAACAAATAATTATAAATTTTTTATTCCTAATGTAGATTGGGTAAGTGAGAAACGGGATGATTTTGATGGTAATATATTTACACGTATCTAAAATGTATTTTGATTTTTACAGTATCTTCTTCCAGTGAATTGGATACATGCTCCATGGAGTAAGATGGTGAATGACCAGGCAGCGTTTAAGGCTCAGTGCCACGCTATCCGTTATGATTTCTGCCTGGTTTTAAGAAGGGAACACAGGAATAGGAATTTCATGGGGGTGGTAGAGATCGATTTTCTTGTGGGTGGTTGTGCGAATTGTTACAAGGCTTACCAATTTTTGCTTCTTACTGGTTGCTAAAGGCTCAGTATGCTCCAGCTTTCCAAAGACGAATACCTATTGATTTTGTTTCTCAGTACCAATAGCAATATGAAAATTATTAAGATTGATAAACATCGGTAGTTCTGTATTTGAGCTGCGATGTTTTTTATAGTGGTTTGCCAATCAGGTAGGATTGGTAGATGCAGTCTGCTGAGTCGTAGTAGAAGCTGCTGTTGTAGTCGTCTATTTTGTCTGCAATCCAGGAGTTATAGACAGTAATCAGGGTTTTGATGTACTGTTTTGGATTGTCTTGAGATACGCTTATGATGAGGCGTTTATATACTTTTGCTATGTCCCAGTGGGTAGGGACGGCGTATTTGACGTTTGTGATGTCGAAATAGTCGTTTTCTATGTTGCACTCTTTGATGATGTCGTCTGCTACGCGGGCTATGTTGTCGCTGTGGTAGATGTCTGCAAGTTTATATATCTTGGTCAGAAGCTCTTCGCCGAGGGCATTTACTATGACTCTATTCCTGTTTTTTGTGGCTCTGGCTATGTATTCAATCAGGGCACAGAGGTAGAAGAGGTCGTTATGTCTTTTTAGTTCGCGTCCTGTCATTTCTTGCTCAGTTTTTCGGATTCAACAAATTTCAGGCATTTTAGGGATGCCTCTGTGGCAAAGCATATCTGGTGGGTCGGGTATTTGAATTTTGCCAGTACCCAAAATTGCTCTCGTGTGATTACTCCAGCGATGAAGTCTTCAATGTAGTTGTAGATCTGGTCGTTTGCCATGGCTCCAATCACGATGTCGTAGTTGTGCGGGGTGCCTTTTCTGCAGTCTACAATGAAATCCAGCCATTCATCTGTGAGCCCTTTGAAGTCTTTTATAAGGTAATTTTTGTCGGGAGTATATTCATAGATGCTGATTGTGGGAGTTTCCTTTCTCATTGCCCATCTTTTGGCCTGTCTTTTGAGTTTTGTGCAGTAGAAACCTTCTCCGAAATCTTTGGTGAACTTGCCAGTTCTGATTTCAGGTTCCTTTACTTCTGTGGCACTTCCGTGGAATACTCTCATAATCTTTTAAAACTATTATATTTGATGTGTGTTGCATTAACACACATCCAAAGTTAATGTTTTTTTGAAAAATACCCTTCCTTTTTGAACTTTTCACCTGAGTGGTTGTTTAAATAAGTGAAATAGTTTTTTAAGTTAGGTTAAGTCGGGCACACTCCGCTTCTCGGGATGAGGGGCGGGGTGTGTTTTTTGTTTTGCATATCATGCTTTATTTGAGTACCTTTGTGAATTACTTTAACCCTTTTAGAGATTATAAGTTATTATGAAAGGCATTGTTTTGGCCGGAGGATCCGGTACCAGGTTGTATCCTATTACCAAGGGGGTGAGCAAGCAGCTGCTTCCTGTTTATGATAAACCTATGATTTATTACCCTATTTCTGTGCTTATGTTGGCCGGGATAAGGGAGATTCTTATCATTTCCACACCGCATGATCTTCCAGGGTTCCAGCGTCTGCTTGGCGACGGTTCTGATTATGGCGTTAAGTTTGAGTATGCGGAGCAGCCATCGCCTGATGGGCTTGCACAGGCTTTCATAATAGGGGAGAAGTTCATTGGAGATGACTGTGCCTGCCTTGTGCTTGGAGACAATATTTTCCATGGTGCCGGTTTCAGCGGCATGCTTAAGGAAGCGGTGAGGACTGCTGAGGAGGAGAAGAAGGCAACAGTTTTCGGCTACTGGGTTTCGGATCCTGAGCGTTATGGTGTGGCGGAGTTTGACAAGCAGGGCAATTGCCTGAGTATTGAGGAGAAACCGGCACAGCCTAAGAGCAATTATGCGGTTGTGGGCCTTTATTTCTATCCCAACAAGGTGGTTGAGGTTGCCAAGAACATCAAGCCTTCTGCACGAGGAGAACTTGAGATTACTACAGTAAACCAGCAGTTCCTGCAGGACGGTGAACTTAAGGTGCAGACTTTGGGCCGTGGCTTTGCATGGCTTGATACCGGCACCCACGATTCTCTGAGCGAGGCATCAACTTTCATAGAGGTTATAGAGAAGAGACAGGGGCTTAAGATTGCCTGCCTTGAGGGCATAGCCTTCCGCAAAGGTTGGATTACTCCCGATAAAATGAGGCAGTTGGCACAGCCTATGATAAAGAACCAGTACGGACAGTATCTCCTTAAAGTGGTGGAGGAAGTGGAGAGGACAGGTGAGGAGAACTTGGATTAAACATAGTTATGGAGGTAATAAAGACAGATATTGAGGGAGTAGTTATTATAGAACCGCGTGTTTTTGAAGATTCACGTGGGTATTTCTTTGAGAGTTTTAATAGTGAAAGATTCTTTCAAGATGTTGGAGAGGATATTGATTGGGTGCAGGACAATGAGAGCAAATCCAGTTATGGGGTGCTCAGGGGGCTCCATTTCCAGAAGGGGCCTCACGCGCAGAGCAAACTGGTGAGGGTTGTGAAGGGAAAGGTGTTGGATGTGGCTGTGGATATTCGCAAGGGGAGCCCCACTTTCGGCAAATATGTGGCTGTGGAGCTTACAGAGGATAACCACAGGCAGGTTTTCATTCCGCGCGGCTTTGCACACGGCTTTGTGGTGCTTAGCAAGGAGGTTATTTTCCAGTACAAATGCGACAACCTTTATGCCCCGCAGAGCGAAGGGGCAATTGCCTGGGATGACCCGGAAATAGGAATAGATTGGGGAATCCCTGCCCAGGACATAATCCTCAGCGAAAAGGACAAGCATCACCCAAAACTCAGCGAGGCACAGGATTTGTTCAGCATAGATGAGAAATTGTATTGATTCTTCCCGATAAATTATGAATATACTTGTAACCGGCGCCAACGGCCAGTTGGGAAATGAGATGAGGATTCTGGCAAAGGAGAGCCAGGACAGTTTCATCTTCACCGACGTAAACCAGGTTGAGGGTGTACAGACAACCTTCCTTGACATTACAGACCTTGAGGCAGTGAAGGCTGCAGTAAAGGGACACAACATACAGGCCATTGTGAACTGTGCAGCATATACAAATGTAGATGCTGCAGAGAGCAATGAGGCATTGGCTGAGAAACTTAATGCAGAGGCACCTGAGAACCTTGCCAAGGCAATGAAGGAGGTTGACGGCCTCTTGGTGCATATCTCTACAGATTACGTATTTGGTGCTGAACCTTACAACACCCCTTGCAAGGAGGACCAGACCGGCACCCCAACAGGTGTATATGGCCTCACAAAACTCCATGGGGAGCAGAAGATCCAGACATCGGGATGCAAATATGTGATTATCCGTACAGCATGGCTATACTCAGAATACGGCAAGAACTTCTGCAAGACAATGATGAACCTTACAGCCACAAAACCTGCCCTTAAGGTTGTCTTTGACCAGGTTGGAACCCCTACATATGCATTGGATCTGGCTAAGGCAATAACCTTAGTGCTAAGCAAATTTGACGGGAGCCAGACCGGTATCTACCACTTCAGCAATGAGGGTGTGTGCAGCTGGTTTGATTTTACCAAGATGATTGCAGAAATTAACGGCACCACAGAGTGCGATGTGCAGCCTTGCCACAGCAATGAGTTTCCAAGCCCTGTGAAAAGGCCTGCCTACTCTGTACTTGACAAGACCAAAATAAAAGAGACATTTGGAGTAGAAGTCCCTTATTGGACAGACTCCCTTAAAGTATGTATCAATAACCTGAAAAAATAATGAAGAATATACTTATCACCGGCGGTGCAGGTTTCATAGGAAGCCACGTAGTGCGCCTTTTTGTAAACAAATATCCGGATTACAACATCATAAATCTGGACAAACTCACTTATGCAGGCAACCTGGCCAACCTCAAGGACATAGAGGAGAAGCCAAACTACAAGTTTGTGAGAATGGATATCTGTGATTTTGAGGGTGTTTTGGAACTCCTCCAGAAAGAGCAGATTACCGGTATCATTCACCTTGCTGCAGAGAGCCACGTAGACCGTAGCATCAAGGATCCTTTCACCTTTGCCCGCACCAATGTGATGGGTACATTGAGCCTCCTTCAGGCAGCAAAGATTTATTGGGAGTCTTTTCCCGACAAATATGAGGGAAAAAGGTTCTACCACATCTCCACAGATGAGGTATATGGTGCTCTGGAATTGAGCAACCCTGAGGGAATTGAGCCGCCTTTCACAACTGTAGCTTCGTCGGGAGAACACCACCTGGCTTATGGAAAGGATTTCTTCTATGAGACCACCAAGTATAATCCTCACAGCCCATACTCAGCATCCAAGGCGAGCAGTGACCACTTTGTAAGGGCTTACCACGATACATACGGGATGCCTACAATTGTTACCAACTGCAGCAACAATTACGGCCCTTATCAGTTCCCGGAGAAGCTGATTCCGTTGTTCATAAACAATATCCGCAAGCGCAAACCGCTTCCTGTATACGGAAAGGGGGAGAACGTACGCGACTGGCTCTATGTAGAGGATCACGCCAGGGCAATAGACCTCATTTTCCACAAAGGTGCCAATGCTGAAACCTATAACATTGGCGGTTTCAACGAGTGGAAGAACATAGATCTCATTAAGGTTATGATAAAGACCGTAGACCGCATCCTCGGCAACCCTGAGGGAAGCAGCGAGGATCTTATCACTTATGTAACCGACCGTGCCGGCCACGACCTCCGTTATGCAATAGATTCAACCAAACTGCAGAGGGAACTCGGTTGGGAGCCAAGCCTTCAGTTTGAGGAGGGTATTGAGAAAACCGTACGCTGGTACTTGGATAACCAGGAGTGGATGGACAACATCACTTCCGGTGAGTATGAAAAGTACTACGATGAGATGTATAAGGGCAGGTAGATAAAATTTTTTGAAAAAATGTTCATTTTCTGTGAACTTTTTTTCTGCGGGGTTGTTTAACAATTGAAATAAGGTTCTAAACAGGTTATAAATCTGTACACTCCCCGGCATCGGGATGACGTCCGGGGGGTGTTTTTTTGTATTATTCTGATTTTCAGAAAATTGGAAATAATGTTAACATCACAAAAGAAGGTTAATCCCTCCTGAATACATCCCTGGTATATACTTTTTCAGCCACGTCATCCAGGCAGGCATCATAGCGGTTGGCGATGATGGCGTGGGAGAGGGACTTGAAGCGTTCCAGGTTGTTTACTACAAGGCTGCCGAAGAAGGTGCTGCCGTCTTCAAGGGTGGGTTCGTAGATGATTACGGTGGCCCCTTTGGCTTTGATGCGTTTCATTACCCCCTGGATTGAGCTTTGGCGGAAGTTGTCGGAGTTGCTTTTCATTGTGAGGCGGAAGACACCCACGGTTACCTGGCGCTCTTTGGCGGCGTCCCAGGTGCTGTTGGCGTTGTAGTAGCCGGCTTTGGCCAGTACCTGGTTGGCAATGAAGTCTTTGCGGGTGCGGTTGCTCTCCACAATGGCGCTCATCATGTTCTGAGGTACATCTTCGTAGTTGGCCAGCAGTTGTTTGGTGTCTTTAGGAAGGCAGTAGCCGCCGTAGCCGAACGACGGGTTGTTGTAGTGGGCCCCAATGCGGGGATCGAGGCATACTCCGTTTATAATCTGTTGGGTATCAAGCCCCTTCATCTCTGCATAGGTGTCCAGTTCGTTGAAGTATGATACCCTAAGGGCCAGGTATGTATTGGCAAAAAGTTTTACCGCCTCAGCCTCGGTAAATCCCATAAACAGGGTAGGGACATCTTCCTTCAGGGCCCCTTCCTGCAGCAGGGCTGCAAATTGTTGTGCCGCTGCCAGAAGTCTTGGGTCATCTTTCTTTGTCCCGACAATTATTCTGCTTGGGTACAGATTATCATACAGAGCCTTGCTCTCCCTTAGGAACTCGGGTGAAAAGAGCAGGTTCTGTGCCCCGTACTTCTCCCTGGCATACTCTGTGAATCCAACTGGGATGGTGGATTTTATAACCATAAAACTGTCGGGATTATACTCTAGGACCTGCTGGATTACACTCTCCACGGCCGACGTGTCAAAGAAATTCCTCTGCGGATCGTAGTTGGTTGGGGCTGCAATTATCACAAAATCAGCCCCGCTGTAACCCTCCTGCGGATCTGTTGTTGCCTTGAGGTTCAGCTGCTTTGTGGCAAAAAACTCCTCTATGCAGTCGTCCTGTATGGTAGGCTGCTTTGCATTTATCTTCTCCACCCTCTCCGGCACAATATCCACCGCCGTTACCTGATGCTTCTGGGCCAGCAGTGTGGCCATTGAGAGTCCTACATATCCTGTTCCTGCAACTGAAATCTTCATCTTCTTACAAAATTTTTTGCAAAAATACTAATTTTTCTGGAAGTCGCTCCCCGGGTTTCGGGGAAGTCGGGGACCGACTTCCAATTAAAATCGGTTTTGTTCTTCTTTTTGGTTATATTTGTAGATTATATGTTTTTAAACGCTGATAGATGAAAAGAGTTTTGCTTACAGGGGCGGCCGGGTATATTGGGTCGCATGTGGCGGTTGAACTGATTGCTGCCGGTTATGAGGTTATTGGAGTGGATAATTTTTCAAATTCCACACCAAAGGTGCTGGATGGCATTGAGAAGATTGCAGGTAAAAGGATAGATTTTATGGAGGTGGACTGTACAGATTACAAGGCTTTTGAGAAGGTTTTTGAGCAGTATCCCGATATTCAGGCGGCCATCCATTTTGCTGCATATAAGGCAGTGGGGGAGAGTGTGGAGCAGCCGGTGAAGTATTACCGCAACAATCTGGATTCGCTTGTGAATCTGATAGAGCTTATGACCACCAAGGCCAAGGGGGCAAATATTGTATTTTCATCATCGGCAACAGTTTACGGACAGCCTGCAGATGAGGAGCTGCCTATTAAGGAGAGCACTCCGCTGCAGCCTGCAACTTCTCCGTACGGCCGCACAAAGCAGATTGCAGAGGATATTCTGCAGGATTGTGTAAAGGCCTACCCAAACCTGAATGCAACAGCACTGAGATATTTCAACCCAATTGGGGCACATCCTACCGCACATATAGGCGAGTTGCCAAATGGAGTTCCAAACAATCTTGTACCTTTCATCACCCAAACTGCTGCCGGCATAAGGGAGTGCCTGAGCGTTTTTGGAAATGATTATAATACTCCCGACGGATCATGTATAAGGGATTATATTTATGTTGTGGACCTGGCCAAGGCACACGTAAAAGCTGTGGACAGGATGCTTGAGAAGGGTGTGAGATGGGATGTGTTCAACCTTGGTACCGGTACAGGACTCTCAGTCTTGGAACTGGTGAATGCATTTATGAAGGCTACCGGAGTGAATCTCAATTATAAGATTGCCCCACGCCGTCCGGGGGATGTTGAGAAATGCTGGGCCAACCCTGCAAAAGCCAACCGTGAACTTGGCTGGAGTGCAGATACCCCTATTGAAGAGGTGCTTCTTTCGGCCTGGAGGTGGCAGGAGAATCTTGGTAAATAGAAAAAATAAAATTAGGGCGACTCAAAAAGCACATTTTGGGCCGCCCTCCCTTTTAAAGAGCATTAAGGATAAATTATCTCAAAAATCTTCTTCCAGTCAGGCGATGCACTTGAAGAGAAACCGCTTGCAAAGTTGCGGGAGTAGATATACAAGTAAGGCTCCTTTGTGGCTGGATTTCCCTCTATGTATGCACTTCCTGACGGCTCCAGTCTGAAATACTCCAGATAATACTTGGGTGCTGTGCCGTTGTAGGTGGCCTCTTCCGAATCCAGCGCCATTTTCAGTTTCTCACCCTTTTCAAAAGTAAATGTGAACTCCTCTGTAACTCCGGTGTGGCTCTCTGTATATGTTACCCCTTTGTAGGAGAATGGAAGCGAGAGGGCAATCTCCCCGTTAGGGTACATATATGAATTTGGGTGGGCAAGCCACTTGGCTACAATCTCATTCTCATAAATCCAGGTGTCATTTTCCCCTTCTGCCTTGTTCCTGTCTAAAGTCTTGGAGACTCCAACCAGGTAAACTGTTTCATATACAACTATATCGCAGTGCCTTACAGCATCACTCTCCCCGGATGCCCCATATCCGTCATCCCCAATGACATTTGCCACCAACTGGTAGAGGCCGTTTGAAGCATTTGGTATAGGGAAGATGATTCTGTTCCCGGGAACATCAATCTCCATATCCCCGTCTGCAGGCTTCCCGTAATATTTTTTGCCGTCTGCCGGGGTCCAGTTGAATGCCACCTGCGCACGCGGATGCATATCCAGCCCAAGGTCCCTTACGGCAGCCTCATTACCCATATTGGCATTCACTTTCATTGAACCTGTCATTGTTAGCATTGGCTTTATTGTGGCAGCAACCTGTGCCGATACATCTTTCCTGCCACCCAACCACATTGTTATTGTGGCATTTGCAGGAAGGGTTGCACCGGTGGCAAACTGAGGAATCACCCTCTCTGCAATCCCTTCATACCCAGCAATAAGGGAACTGTTGCCGGTTTCCATTTCAAGTGTAAAATCCTTGGCAGCCCAGGCAGGGTAAATTGCATATTCCAGATCCTCATAAAAATGATTGTAGAAAGTAACTGCACTCTCCTGCACCACAAGCCTCAGTTTCTCAACAGTTACAATGCAGGAAGTATGCACAGCCCCATCAAGCCCCGCAGAAATTGTGACACTGCCCGGAGCAACCGCCTCAATCTGAATTCCAGTTGCACTTTTCCCGACAATTTTCACCACCGCCTCATTTGAACTGCTTGCAGTAACCCTCCCCGCATCTTCAGCAGCCACACTGAATAGGAGTGTATGTTTCATCCCGTCATACATTGCAAGAGTTGTCTCTGCAAATGCCAGTTGCTGCTCAGGTTCCGGCTCCGGTTCAGGTTCAGGTTCTGGTTCTGGTTCGGGCTCCGGCTCAGGTTCGGGTTCCGGTTCGGGCTCCGGTTCCGGCTCAGGTTCAGGTTCCGGTTCCGGTTCTGGCTCTGGCTCCGACTCCGGCTCCGGCTCAGGAGCAGGCTCCTCGTATGATACTGTAATTTTACACGACCCTGATATAAATGTCCCGTCTGTGCTGGTTGCATAAATCCTGCACTCCCCGTTCCCAACAGAGGTAACCAGACCGTTGTTGTCCACTTTTGCCACAGCCTCATCGGAAGACCTCCAACTCAACCCTTTGTTGTAAGCCGTAGAGGGGTAGACACTTGCCTCAATCTGCAGGCTTGCCCCCAGTTCCGTAAATGTATGGCTGGTGGGGGAGAGGTCTATATCGGTAACAAGATCAATAATCTCGCTGTTGTCTACCCTCCAGGTATTCTCATCCACAGCCCCGTCATTCTTGAAGTTAACCACAATGTTCACCTGGGTGTTCCTCTTTATATCATAGTTTGTAAGCATATCATTCCCCAGATAGAACCTGTACAGGATATCGCCGTATTTTCGGGGTGAACTGTATTTGGCCTCCAGTTCCACATAACTGCATATTCTGGAGTAAAGGCTCCCTTCAGGCCACTGCTTCTGTTGCTGGGAGGTGTTCTCCGGCTGCAGTGTCCCCTGCATATTTTCAAACTGGAAGAACTCAAGCCCCCTGCTCAGGTCTCTCTCGGAAGGATTATATACCGCATCCCCTCCAATTGATCGGGAAGATGTCATTATTTTGTTCTCCCCAAACAGTTTCATAGTTGAAGGAACATTCCGGAGCCTTACACTTTTTACTGTAATCTCCACATCATCATTCAATTGGGAGTAATCTGCCCTCAGACACACTTTTGCCACACATCTGGTAAGGTACACAGTTACAGATGCCTCCCCTGAGAGCATCTGGGGATCTGATTTGCCGCTCATCAGCACAGCCCCCTCCTGGCTCTTTATATATGATATGTCCGGGATTGTATACACAAGCGCCTCAATATCCTCCGCACACCCGGCATTGAGTTTCTTCCCGGCATTGGCAACGGCATACACCGTATACATCATATTGTCATATGCCTCCACTTTCAGATTTACAATGGATCTGTAATACCCGTGGTGCACCAGGTCCCCCACACCATCCACCACATATACATTCACATCCTCCACCAACTGTTCATCAACCTCAGCCTTTGTGGAGGAACCTCCGCTTCCCTCAATCCCGGCATCAGAAATTCCCCGCACATCTGCAATTTCTCTTCCCGACAGTTTGAATTCCACATTAAGGGAGACACTTTTTTTCTCCCCATTCCCTGTTTCCGGCTCCACAGGAGTCTCTTCTCCCGTACAGCCCCACAACAGCACCGCCCCAAGGAGCAGTGCCAAGATTCCTGATAAATTTTTTCTCCTCATAAAGATATGTTTTGCTTGCGGCAAAAATATCCCAGCCTACAGGCAAAAGGGGTGTAAAAAAGAAAAAGTCCGGACCTCAGGCCCGAACTTTTTCTCTTTTTAAAAACAGATAAAGCGTGTTATCCGTGTGAAACGTTTATTTTATCAGCATCTGATATAAGTCAAAGTACCATACTGCACCTGCAGCAGCGGCAATAACAAGCAGTGTTACAAGCACTTTAACCCATCCTGGAGTACCTTTTTTTGCGTATGGGTCTTTCAGACGCATCTTAGGGTATTTGGCAACATCTGTAAGGGTTTCGCCAAACGGTATGCTTATCTTAGACTCTGCATTTATTGCCCAGCCGTTAGCATTCAACAGAGGTGCAATGTTCCTGCGGCGGAGTTTCATCCACGCCATTACCATTGCAGGGCCTGAGATGATGAGCATAATTCCTACAAATGCAAGGAGCAACTGCCACCAGGTAAGGGCAAATATACCTTTTGCAAGGGCAGCCAGTGCTGAACCTATCATACCTACAGCCATACCTATTGCGGCAAAGATACCGGCAAACTTGGCAATGTCAAATGGAGGTGTTGCGGCTGGTTTTGCAGCAGCGTCTGCCGGGGTACCAGGTGCTGGGGCAGCAGGAACTGCAGCCGGTGCTGCATTTATCTTGGCAGTTGCGTTTGCCATCATCTTGGCATCCTTCTCTGCAGCGCTCTTGTTTATGAGATTCTCAATTGCTGTAGACATCCTGCGGTAAGGGCTCCAGAATGCCTGTGCAATGCTTATTGGGTTGTCAACCACTTTAGTTATTACGGCATCCCACTCAACTCCTGCGTTGTCGTAATAGATGGCGTTCTTGCCAACAATCAGGTTGCCTATCTCTCCAACTGTAACGGCAGCCACAATCTGCAGTTTTGCAGGTGAAGTTTTGGTGGTACAGTCGCAGTAAACCAGGAACATTCCGCTGGTTGCTGCAGAGGCGTTATGTTTGCCAATATCGCTCACTTTCATACAGAAGTTGCAGGCCCTCTGGTCTATGATAAGAGTACCGCTCTGGAAAATGGCCTTAACTTTCTTGTCTTTGGTGTAGAAGTCCTGGAAAGTGATGAAGTTCTTCAGAAGCCTGTAGAAATCCCTTAGGATGTGGAGGAACTTGTCCACCATCTCTATGCTCTCGGCCTCCTCTTTAAGGGCTGCATCTTTTGCTACAATTTCAAGCAGAGCCGCTTTCTTGTCCTGTGCAAGCATAGCGTCTACGGTGGCAACTGTAAGTGATTCCACCTCTGCACCTGCTTTTGAATCAAGCCATCCGCTGTAAGCGGCAAGTTTGCTACCTATTGAGTTCCAGTCCTCTTCTGAAAGCGATTTTTTGTCAGGATCAAAGGCAATTCCCATAAGGGCGTTGAACTGGTCTGCCCAGGCTGGGTTAATTGGGGCTGTAAGGTCTATCTCCCCTTTGCCGTTGATGCGGGCCAGCGGGTAGGTTGCTATTTCTGCTGCCTTCCCCTGCAGGTTTTCGCTGCTGATTGCTTCTATGCGGGCTGTCTGCACGTCAAGGGCTGCTGTACTGTCGGGAGAAAAGGCTGCCAGTTTTGAGCGCATGAAGAAGTCCCTTACCTTGCCGTCCAATGCCTTGTAGGCTGCAAGTGCTGCATCTGTCTTATCTGCGTATGGTGGCTCAACTGCACCTTTGCACCAGGCAGAATATGCTGCAAGCATTCCGTAGAACTGCTCTATCTGGTCTGCATTCACACCTTGCTCTCCGCTGCGGTCTTTTGTGCCGCCGGTTGCTGCAACCGCTGCTGCAATCACATTTGCCTCATCCTGGTCATCTGTGCTCTTTACGGTAATTACACCGTCACCGTTGAAGCGGGTGTTTGCAAAGATTGCCGCAATGTCTGCGGTATCTTTCATAGAAATTTCCGAACCCTCTTTACCAAGATTTTCAAGTATCTGTTTTGCAGATTTATAGAGTTTGCTTCCTGCCTCATTCTCCTGGTTGAAGTCATTCAGATCAGCCGAATCTTTTCCCTGCAGCAGCAGATCGGGATCTTTGAGGGCACCTGTAATCCATTTTGAAACACAAATCACGTCATTCACACGGATTTTTCCGTCTGCATCACAATCCATATAATTGAGACTCTTTTCATCAATCTCCAGCCCCTTCACCGGACAGGAAAGTACTGTCCACATTTTTGTGTCTAACTGGTACAGGTTTGCAATGTCTTTTCCCGACGAAATCTTCACTCTTGAGGTTCCTCCAATGTTGCAGAACTCCCATTTGTACTTCTGATCTTTGTTGATTAGTGCCATATAGTTAAGTTTTAGTCTTATAACAATTCACCCCGTAACATCATCCAAGGATGAGGCTACGGGGTGTAATCTTGTGCCCAGAACAGGAGTCGAACCTGCATGCCTCGCGGCACTCGCACCTGAAACGAGCGTGTCTACCATTTCACCACCTGGGCCCGTTTGCGGATTCAAAGATACTATTTTTTATTTAAGTTGTATAACTTTTTTAAGCATTTCTCTCAAATAACAATCCCGCTGGCCGGCTCAGAACGGACAACGGGATTGCTACACTAACCTAAAACTATAACTATAAACGCATGTTCGTATACAGAACATTTCTGTGGGGAAAATGGTTCATTTTTGCCGTGGATTTTTTTTCTCAACTTTCCTGTGTGTGCTTTGTTTATTTTACAACTCCTTCAGACAGGGGTATCATTGTGGTTGATTAATTAATTTATAGTGTTTTATGAAGACAATTGCATTTTTTTTCTTGGCTATGTCCATTACTTTCGGGTTGTGTGCCTGTGACCAGGACAATCATCACGACCAGAAGATAAGCATTGAGGTGCTCAAGGCGTTTGAACAGAAATTCCCGGATGCTGTGGGTGTTGAGTGGGAGAAGGATGGAAAGTATTATGTTGCAGATTTCAGGTCAACCCTTCCGGAGGGACATTCCGGTGTGAAGTATGAACTTGAGGCGTGGTTCGATTCCAGTGCCAACTGGAGGATGACCGTTAAGGATGTCACCTACGATATGCTGCCACAGATTGTGAAGGATGGTTTTACCGCCAGCAATTTTGGCGCCTGGAATGTGGAAGATTCTGATATTGTGGAGCGTAACGGCAAAGATACCGTATATGTACTGGAAGTGGAACAGGGGCATCAGGAGCGCTACCTTTACTTCAATTCCAACGGTAAACTTACCCAGGAACGCAAAAACGGCTCGGATGATTATAGGGATTTGCTCTAAATTGATGCCACCTCAAATTTTTTGCGTATTTTTGCACTCGGTCACCGAGAGTACCTGTACTCGGTGACCGAGTGACAATTTAAAGTGTTTATGTTCAACTGGTTCAGGAAAAAGAAGGCTTATTTTGCCCATCCTACTGCGGTGGTGGATAAGGGGGCGCAGGTGGCTCCCGGGTGCAGGATATGGCATTTTTCCCACATTATGGAGGGAGCTGTGTTGGGGGAGGGGTGCAATATAGGGCAGAATGTGGTAATTTCCCCTCAGGTTACACTTGGACGCAACTGCAAGGTGCAGAATAATGTAAGTGTCTATACTGGTGTTACTTGTGGGGATAATGTGTTTCTTGGGCCAAGTTGCGTGTTTACAAATGTCATAAATCCACGGAGTGCGGTGAACCGCAAGAGTGAGTACCTTAAGACCCACGTGGGGAACGGGGCCTCAATAGGGGCAAATGCAACAATTGTATGCGGACATAATATTGGGGAGTATGCTTTCATTGGTGCCGGAGCGGTGGTGGTGGAGGATATCCCGCCATATGCACTGGTTGTGGGGAATCCATCCAGGCAGATTGGGTGGATGAGCCGTATGGGGGCCAGGCTGGAGTTTAGGAATGAGGTTGCCCAGTGCCCGTTGAGCGGAGAAAAATACATCCTTAAGGGGGGTAGAGTTGAGATTTTGAAATAACTTAAAAACATACAGAAATGAAATTTTTTATTGACACTGCCAATTTGGAGCAGATTGCTAAAGCTCAGGATATGGGTATCCTGGATGGTGTTACCACCAACCCTTCACTTATGGCTAAAGAGGGTGTAAAAGGTACAGAGGCCATTTATGCACACTATAAGGAGATCTGCAAGATTGTAGACGGTCCTGTAAGTGCAGAGGTTTTTGCAAATGATTTTGACGGTATGGTTGCAGAGGGTGAGGCTCTTGCTGCAATTGACCCTAAAATTACTGTAAAACTCCCTTGTACTGCTGACGGTATCCGCGCGGTGAAATATTTTGCTAAGAAGGGAATTGCTACTAACTGTACATTGGTATTCTCTGTAGGCCAGGCACTTTTGGCTGCCAAAGCTGGTGCAACATTTGTAAGCCCGTTTGTAGGCCGTTTGGATGATATCTGCGAGGATGGTATAGGTCTTGTTTCAAAGATTGTTGACATGTACCGCTATTATGGTTACGGTACTGAGGTATTGGCTGCTTCAATCCGTCATACACAGCACATTGTGGCTTGTCTTGAGGCTGGTGCAGACGTTGCAACTTGTCCTCTTGCTGCAATTGAGGGCCTTTTGAAACACCCGCTTACTGATGCCGGCCTTTCAATCTTTAACAAGGCTGCAGAGAGTATGAAATAATCGGGGTATCCCGGTGGTGAATTTCATCTCCTTTCCGGTTACCGGATGGATGAAATTGAGGATATAGGCGTGCAGGTACAATCTGCGCGCCTTCTTGTTTTCTGCAAGCTGGGCAGGATTTTCCCCGTAATATTTCTTGTCGCCGAAAATTGGCATCCCCATCTCCTGCATATGCACACGTATCTGGTTCTTGCGTCCGGTCTCCAGTTCAAGTTCTATCAGGGTCTTGCGGGCAGAAGTGTTGGTACCCAATACTTTATAATTGGTTATTGCAAGTTGTCCTCCGTTGTCTTTAAAAGATGAGTATACTGTAAATGCGCTGTTCTCCTTAAGCCAGGTGCGGATTGTCCCCTCCTGTGGCATATACTTTCCGTCCGGCACACCGTTCACCACAGCCACATAACACCTTTTGGTTACAACATTCTCCCAATTCTCCTGCAGAGCATGCTTTATCTCCTCACTTTTGGCAAACACCATAAGGCCGCTGGTTTCACGGTCGAGCCTGTGCACAATATATACCCGCGGGGCAGAATGTCCCCTGTTCCCGGTAAACCTTCCCCCTGCATAACTCCTCCCCACAGCACCCCTGTCACCGTATCTTCCGGCAGCATAACTCCCCTTTGGGGCCGTATTTCTCACATAATTGTTCAGCAGAGAATGAGCGGTAACCTCCTCCTTTCCCCGGGCAGTCCCCACAGAGAGGAGCCCCTCCCGCTTTTCAACCACAATCAGAAAATCATCCTCAAAAACAATCCTCAGCGGAACATCATTCCTCTGCTTTCTTCCCGACAAATTCTTATGTTGCATATTTATTACCAATATTATTTCTACCAATCTTTACACCCCAAACATCACCCGCCACAACTTCCGGTGCCAAAAGATACTCTTTTTTGCACCAAACTCCCTGCGGCATCAATTCCGGTGCAGAAAAGTGCTCATTTTTGCACCAAACTCCCCGCGCCATCAATTCCGGTGCAGAAAAGTGCTCATTTTTGCACCAAACTCCCTGCGGCATCAATTCCGGTGCAGAAAAGTGCTCATTTTTACACCAAACTCCCTGCGGCATCAATTCCGGTGCAGAAAAGTGCTCATTTTTACACCAAATTCACTGCGCCACAACTTCCGGTGCCAAAAGATACCCTTTTTTGCACCAAATCCCGCACCTCAATTCTCTGGTGTGTGTTCATTTGAGGAGATGAACAGCAGTACATCCCCCTCAAAGAGTTCCAGTTGCCCGTTCGGAACCAGGTATTCATTCCCCCTCTTAACCATCATTGCCAGGTGCCCCTTAGGGATGCTCATTGTGGCAAGGGTGTTGCCGTGCTGCAGCATTTTTGGTGTGAGTACCACTTCTGTGAGGGATGAGCTGAGTTCGTCGGGAATATGGATATCAAACTCTTTGTCAGGCTCTGGAGGGAGGTCGAGGTGCATCTTTTTGGCAAACCAGGAGATGCTCATTCCCTGCAGGATGAGTGAAAGGAGTGTGATGAAGAAGACTATGTTGAATATGATGTTGGATCCCGGAATTTCAGCCACTACAGGGTATGTTGCAAAGATGATTGGTACTGCTCCGCGTAGTCCTACCCAGGAGATGTATGTCTGGGCCTTGAGCGGCAGGTATTTGAAAGGTGCAAGACAGGTGTAGACACTCAAAGGTCTGGCTACGAACATCATAAACAATCCTATAAGAAGTCCTGCAAGAGCCACGTCCATAAGTTCGTGAGGGTTTACAAGCAGACCAAGTGTAAGGAACATTATTGTCTGGAAAAGCCAGGTAAGGCTGTCCATAAAGAGGCTCATCTCCCTCTTGAGCAATACTTTGCTGTTTCCTACAACAAGTCCGGCAATGTATACTGCAAGGTAGCCGTTGCCTCCAACCATATCTGTTATTGCAAATGTTATGAATACAATACATAGCAGCATTACAGAGTAAAGTGCAGTGTTTGAGAGCTGTATCTTGTTCATCAGCCATACTATCCCTTTGCCGAGAACTACACTTATGATTATTGCATATCCGAACTGCTTTACCATATCAAGTGCAATGTCCCACCCGTCTATGGTTCCCGGGTTCTGGATTACCTGTATAAGTATGATGGTGAGCATATAGGCCATAGGGTCGTTACTACCGCTCTCCAGTTCAAGCAGCGGTTTAAGATTGTGCTTGAGGTTCATTTTCTGGGAACGGAGGATGCTGAACACCGATGCCGAGTCTGTAGATGACATTGTGGCGGCAAGAAGGAATGCTGTAAGCATTGAAATTGGCAAATTCATTCCCGATATCATTGCCAGGCAGTAGATGAATCCCCCTGTAAGGATTGTGGTTATGAGCAGAGCCAGTGTTGAGAGTATAAGTCCTGGGACAGCAATGGGCTTTATCTCCGCAAATTTGGTGTCCATACCGCCGGTAAAGAGGATAATGCTCAGGGCAATCATACCTATGAATTGTGCGCTCTCAGGTGAATTGAACTCCAGTCCCATTCCGTCGCTTCCGAACATCATTCCTGTAAGTAGGAAGAGCAACAGGGTAGGCACTCCAAAACGGAATCCGGTTTTGCTTATGATTATGCTTATGAATACCAGAACGGCTCCCAACAACAATATATTCTCTCCAGTAAAAACCATATCTCTCAAATAGAATTTCAGTAAATAAATCTAAATCTCCCTATTAAACAAAGATACGAAAAAAAAGGTTGCATATTGCCCCTGCTTCTCCAATTGGACCAGAGAATTATATACAAAGACGACGTAAAATATAATTTAGTACATTTGCGGCAGTTAAATGTTTTATGGATGAGAAGACTGGTAAGTTTTATTCTGCTGGCTGCGCTTGTGGCATTGATGCCCGGGAAGGTATATGCCCAGTGGCTGGTACAGAAAGATACTTTGGCTGCGCATAATTGTACAACAGTGTGCAAAGGCGGTGATTCACATAAATTCCGCCCGCAACAACTTATTGCTCCGGCAGCATTGCTTGCAGTAGGTGCAATAGGTTCAACTATAGATGATTTCAAGGAGATTGATTTTGGGCTGGCAGACCGTGGGCATCACAAAACTCCACATAGTGGGTTTGTGGCAGAGGATCTGGTGCAGTATGTTCCTGCTGCAGGGTTCTATGCGTTGAAACTGTCGGGAGTTAAAAGTGTGCACAATTACCGCGATGCCAGTGTGATTCTGGTGGCTTCTTATGGCATTACTGCTGTGGCCACAAAAGTGGTTAAGGAGATTGCCGGGGTGCAGAGGCCAAATGGGGTGGATGACAAGTCGTTCCCAAGCGGGCATTCTGCTGTGGCCTTTATGGGGGCGGAGTTTCTGAGGATGGAGTATAAGGATGTGTCGCCGTGGATTGGGGTTGCCGGGTATGCTGTTGCAACCGGTACTGCACTGGCCCGTATTGGGCATAATGAGCATTGGCTGACAGATGTGGTTGCGGGTGCAGGAATAGGCATTCTGGGTACCAGGGTGGCCTATTGGATTTACCCTTCTGTGCAGAGGCTGTTGTTTGGGAAAATTTTCAAATGTAAAGATATGGGGAACACTGCCTTTATGGGACTGCCATATTATGATGGTACAGGTGCAGGTGTTTCATTAGCACTGAGATTCTGATTTTCTGCGGAGTATGATTCATAATCTTCTGATTCATAAAGGTGTGGCGGTGACTCCTCAGGTGAGGGCCTCTTTGCCTGTGAGGTTCAATAACCCTTTCAGTTACATTCCTTGCGGGTTGTGCAGGGAGGCGGCCGGGCAGGTTATGGAGTATTTGCAGGGGCGTACAGATTGGGAGGCAGAACTGCATGGGGGCAAGATGTTCGGAGTTCTTGTGGTGGAGACCCAGGAGGGGGAATTGGGTTACCTGGCGGCCTTTTCAGGCAACCTGCAGGGGAGGAACAATTGGGAGTTTTTTGTACCCCCTGTGTATGACCTTCTTCTTCCCGATGAATTTTTCAAGGTGGGAGAGCGGGAGATTTCTGCCCTGAACAGCCGGATTGCTTCTGCAGAGTCTTCTGGGGAACTTGTAGCATTAAAGGGGGAGATAGTCTCTGTGCAAGGCAGGTTTGAAGAGGAGATTGCCCGGTTGAAGGAGATTTATGCTGATGGAAAGAAGGAGAGGGAGAGGATGAGAGAGGAACTGGAGGATGAGAGGGCCGTAGGGGAGGCTGATGCTGTGGCTGTTGCTGGTGTGGAGTCTGCTGTGGGGAAGGGGGAACTTCTTGCCCGTATGGTTAGGGAGAGCCAGTTCCAGAAGGCTGAGATCAAGCGTGCGGAAAAGAGGATGAGGGAGGCTTTGGATCCTTTGCGCGGGCGTCTTGCCGGGATTTTGAATGAGATTGAGGGGATGAAGGAGTTGCGGAAAGTGAAGTCTGCTGCCCTTCAGGAGGAGATTTTCAGACATTTTGTATTTTTTAATGCCAGAGGGGAGAAGAAGGACCTTCTGGAGATTTTCAAGGATTATTATTCTGGAGAGGCGGTTCTGCCTCCAGGTGGGGCGGGGGAGTGTGCAGCCCCAAAACTGCTGCAATATGCTTACATCCACGGGATGCGCCCCGTTGCAATGGGTGAATTCTGGTATGGCGATTCCCCAAAAGGGGAGATACGCCACCACGGGGAGTTCTACCCTTCATGCAAGGGAAAATGTGCCCCAATCCTGGGATTCATGCTCCAGGGGCTTGATGCTGATGAGGCAGGTGTCCACTCCTCATACGGCCAGGCCGGTTCCTTTGAGATACTTTACTCGGATGAACGTATTCTGGCTGTGAATAAGCCTGCCGGGGTTCTTTCTCAAGATTCTCTTTCTCAGGGAATTGATGTTTTTAAATTGCTCTCTTTTTCTGAGAATTTATCGGGAGAAAAATTATATGTTGTGCACCGCCTGGATATGCATACTTCGGGGGTGTTGCTGCTGACCAGGAGTGAGGGGGTGTACAAGGAACTGCAGAGGCAGTTTGCCGCCAGGGAGGTGGAAAAAGTGTATTATGCGGTGCTTGAGGGAGAGGTAACGGAGAGCGGATGTGGAAGTGCAATAAGTTGGGATGCTGGGGCTGGTCCTGGATCTGTTGTGGGCAGGGGCGGCATCATTTCATTGCCTTTGCTGCCGGATTACAATAACCGCCCGGCGCAGATGGTTGATCTGGAGCGGGGGAAGGAGGCAGTTACCAGGTTCAGGATACTTAAAATTGAGAATGGCAGGACATATGTGGAGTTCCGCCCTGTTACCGGCCGTACACATCAGTTGCGGGTGCATTCTGCGCACAGATATGGCCTCAATGCCCCTATTGTGGGGGATCTGCTTTACGGCACTCCTGCGGAAAGGCTTATGCTGCACGCATATTCGGTGAAGTTCCGACATCCGGTTAATGGGGGGCTTGTGGAGATTGTCTCTCCGGTGCCGGAAAGGGCATTTTACAGCACCCTTACCTGAAGAATTTCAGAGGTGGATTCGGTTACCCTTACGTGGTTGGAAATCTGCAGCCCGGGGAGGCAGACAATCTTCCCGGAAGCATCGCACATCACCAGAACATTTCCCTTGTGCAGGTTCTCAAATTTTATGTCGGTAAGGTAGTCGGTAACCTTTTTGCTGCCGCGGAGCCCCAGCGGAGAAAAGCGGTCGCCCGGAGCCACAACCCTGCAGTTGAGGGGCATCTCCAGTTTTGAGGCATCCATATAAAGGGTAGGGCAGAGTTCCCCGGCCTCTTTGCGGGTCCTCCAGTTCTCGCGCGAAATGAGGGTGGTATCTATCTGCAGCCCACACCCATCCGCTGGCACATTCAGATAAAATTTCAGCAGCCCCCTCTCCTTTACCGCAATTATCTCTCCGCTTCCCGACAAAAATTTCTTCGGTCCTTCCTCTTCCACAAGAGATTTGCATATATTCCCGATGATTGCCGGCACAAAACCCCATCGGGAAGCAATCTGGTATACCCAGAACTCCCACTCAGGTTCTGCCATAAGTTCCTCCAGGCATACAGCCCCCACCAGTTGGGAGTATTCCTCCCCAATCAGGTTCATCCTTAGGTTGAGACCGCATAAAGAGTGTGAAAACCTGCTCTCCTGCAGTTCCAGGAAAGAGGGGAATTCGTGACACAAGGCTGCATATTTCTCCTCTACAGCCCTCTGGAGCACAGCCCCCGCCTGTTGGAAATGTTTTATATTGCGGTTGAAAGTTGCTATTACAGAAGGATTTATCTTCTCAAGTTGAGGAAATACCTCATTCCGTATCCTGTTGCGGGAATAATCGCTCAGCAGATTGGTGCTGTCGGTGCGGTAAGGTACCTTGAACTTGAAGGCATACTTTTCAATTTGCTGTCGGGAATAACATAAAAGGGGACGGATTATATATTGTGGGGCGGTCTGCTCCTGCTCTTCCTGCTCCTCTGATCCCTGCTGATTTTCCTCCTGCTCTTCCTCCTGCTCCTCCTGGAATTGCAGCAGCACTTTCTCCCTTATTCCGGCAATCCCCTCTATTCCGCAGCCGCGGGTGAGGTTCAGCAGCAGGGTCTCTGCATTGTCATTTGCATTGTGGGCAATGGCCAGGAAATTGAACCCGTGCTCCTGCATAAGGGTATAGAACCACTTGTAACGGAGGTCTCGGGCGGCCATCTCAATTGAAATCCCTTCCTGCTGTGCAAATTCTGTGGTATTGAAACTCTCCAGGTAGAGGGTAATGTTGTGCTCTGCGCACCATTGCTCCACCATACGGGTGTCGGCATCGCTCTCCTCGCCCCGCAGATTGAAATTCACGTGGGCCACCGCAACCTGAAGGTCCAACTCGCTGTGCAGCAGGGCATCCACCATACACATTGAATCCACCCCGCCGCTCACCGCAGCAAGCACTGATGCGCCATAATCCACACCCAGCTCCTGAAGCCTCTTCTTGAACCCGTACCTGAACATTCTTCCCGATAAATTTTTCTGTTTCCTTACAAATGTACAAAAAATCTTCCCAGAAATTACCTCTCATTAGCACCAAAAGTTGCTCCCTGTGAGTTTCGGTGCCTAAATGGGGCCTTTTCTGCACCGGAAATTTGTCGGGAGGAAGGTGCCCGGTAACCTCCTTTATATGAAGAACAGCGACACTCCAGCAACACTTATAACTGCTCCAATCACCTCTTTAAGGGTAACTTTCTGCCCAAAGAAGATGTGTGCAGGCCATAGGATTAATACCGGGGTAAGTGCCATAAGGGTAGATGCTATTCCGGCCTCTGTATATTGCACTGCCATAAGGGAGAGCGACACCCCTATGAACGGGCCGGTTGTGGTGGCCCAGAATGCTGCGGTCATTCCCTTGCGGTCTTTGGCTGCCTGTACCAGTGTGCCCAATTTCTTCTGCAGTATCATTACACCAAGGAATCCTATTGCTCCGGTAACGGCCCTCATATATGTAGAGGCAAACGGTACCATTGTTGCAATCTGCTCTTCCCCTGCAGGAATTGAAGCCTCATAGTAATTCATTCCAACTTTGCTGAGCACCAGTCCTATTCCCTGTCCTATACCGGCTCCTATACCCAGAAGCACTCCCTTAACCGGCAGTTTTAGGGTAAGTTTTCCTCCCGATTCACCGCCCCCTTTATTAAGTACCGAGATGCCTATACCGGTAAGTGTTACAAGCATGCCTGCCACACCCTGCAGCTGCATCTTCTCACCAAGGATAATCCATCCGGCAATTGCAGCGGTAGGAGGGGCCAAAGTCATAAATAATTGGCCGAAACGGGAGCCAATAATAATATATGAGTTGAACAGGCAGTAATCTCCCAGCAGATACCCTACAAATCCAGAAAGGGAGAGCCAGAACCAGGTTTTCCCATCTGCCATCAGAGGATACGGCGACCCTGTAAACCACCACAGCGTTCCTCCCAGCATAACCAGTGAGAGAAGCATCCTTATCACATTCAACTGCAGGGAGCCTATCCTTTTGCTCCCCACCTCTGCAAACAGTGCGGTGATTGTCCACGAAACCGCCACCGTCAAAGAAATTATTTCACCTAAATAACCCATATCTCTGTACCTGAAGTCGTGTCTCGATTATACCTGTAGTCGTGTCTCGACTGTACTTGTAGTCGTGTCTCGACTGTACCTGTAGTCGTGTCTCGATTATACTTGTAGTCGTGTCTCGACTGTACCTGTTAAAAGTTTTAAAATGTGAGGTTTATCACCCACATGTCGCTGTCTGTCCCTATTCTGAATGGGGGGCCCCAGAGGGAGAGGCCGCTTGAGACAATTACGTGTGAGTTGTTCCATTTGCGCCAGCCGTGGCTCTGTTCGTACATTCTGTCTACCAGTATGCTCATAGGCCATACCTGGCCGCGGTGGGTGTGTCCGCTGAATTGCAGGGCAATGCCAAGTGAATCCTTATGGGCAATTTCGTACGGCTGATGGTCGAGCAGAATTACCGGTATGTCATCAGCCTCGCCAGACTGACCAACCTCCCCGGTCTCTGCAACCCTGCCAGCCTTAACAGCCACATCACCCTCATCAGCCACATCACCTTCACCAGCCTTAACAGCCACATCACCCTCACCAACCTCATCAACCCCGCCAGCCACAGCAACTTTCCCAAGAAGTTCTTCTACAGAGAGCCTTCCCCTGTTGGAACGGTCGTCACGTCCGGCAATGGCAATGCCGCAAGGGTGCATAACCACGCTGTCGCGCAACAGCACCACGGGTGTCTTCTGCAGAAAAGCCTCCACATCTGCAATGCCGCTTATATATTCGTGGTTCCCGGGAACCATATAGATTCCCCCAGGTGCCCGGAGCATCCCAAGTTCCTCCTGCATCCGCTGTTGCTCCACAGGTTTTATGCTGTTGTCAATGAGGTCTCCCGCAATGAGGATGATATCGGGAGAAAGGGAATTTATCTTTTCCACATACCTCTGCAGGTGCTTTTTTTGTGTTGCAAACCCCAGATGCAAATCACTTATGGCCACAATCCTCAATTTTTTTCTTCCCGATAAATCTTCTCTTCCCGACAGATTTCCATCATCCCCGGAAACCTCTCCGCATCCCAGTGCAATGTCAACCTCCTCAACTTTGGGGTTCCTGTAGTTTATGTACCCATACAGGAGCACTCCGTAGGTAAATGCGAATGCTGCAACAAACCCGAACTCCCTGAGTGGCTGGTGCCATATGAAAATCCTAAGTATATCTACCGCAAGCAGGGCCAGCACCATATAGAGGATAAATACCAGCCAGATTGAACCTATATTGTACATTCCTCCCTGCAGCCAGGCAGGCAAAGCGGCATCCCTGCTGAAAAGGGCAATGAACAATGACGCGGCCGAACCCCATACAACAAGGGTGAAGAGGATTTTAACCCCTACAGAAATTCCTTTGGAACAATGAAACAGAGGGAGGAGGGCACTGATGCCCTGCCACCCTCTTATGAAGATATATACATTTCCAAGGAGGTATGCACCCAGCATACCCAAAAACATGAACCTCATTTTATTCTGCCGGGTATCCTACCGGATGGTAAATGAGTGGAACCATAGTTTCAGGCAGCAGGAGAGCCTCCTGAACAGCCTTGTTGTCCATACCTGGAGCGCAGGCTACTGTTGCCATATTGTTGGCAGCACAGTAGATATAGATGTTCTGAGATACATACCCTGCATCCATTGCACCATATTTGGCTGCTGCCTCTGGACTGAATCTTGCAAATTTGCTGTAATCAGAGCAAAGCAGCACAACAGGGTTGGTAAGGGCAAATTTGTTGAAACTTGCAATTATAGGGCGCACATCGGTGCCGCTTATCTTCTCCAGTTCCTCTGTCTGTGGCTTGTAAAGGTATGTCCCGTCCTCTTTGCACACATACATTACAATGTCCTGTGCATTTACCGCCGATGGGGCTGTACGCCTGCCATCCTCTCGGTTTATTCCGTTTGCAGCCCAAAGGATATCCAGCATAACATCGTCAGTTACAGGCTTGTCCTCCGCAAATTTCCTTATCGATTTCCTTGCATTGAGGATTTCTCTAAGGATTTCCCCTTTATTTGGGGCCGGTGCAGTTTCATTCTGTGCTTTAGGTGCACATCCCGACATTACGGCAGCGATAATTATCGGGATTATGATTCTTTTCATAATTGTTTCTGTTTTTTAATGCTATTTGAGAGCCTTCTCAATTGTCTCCATCATTACTTTGAACTCCTCTGGGGTGTAGCCTATTGCAGACCATATGAGTTTTCCCTCTTTGTTGTAGAGGTATGAGCGTGGAATTGTCTGGTCTGCGAATTTTGAGAAAATCTCGCGTTTTGGATCGGGATACAGAGGGAATTCAAATCCTTTTTTCTCGTTGTATTTTGTAAGGTCTGCATCTGTGTGCTCGCGGCCTATTACAAGCATTTTGAAGTTCTTGTTGTTCTTGTATTTTGGCCAAAGGGTGGCCTTTACCTCTGCAAGTTCCTTCTGGCAAGGTGGGCACCAGGTGGCAAAAAGGTTTATGAGAACAACTTTTCCCTTTAGGTCTGCAGGGGTTATGTTGCCGTTCACTTCAGATTTGATGTTTATCTCAGGCATAGCCGATCCAAGTTTCAGATCTTCCCTCTGAGGTTTCTGGTCTTGTGCAAAAAGGGTAACTGCAAGGCAGAACATTGCCAGCAAACAAACTAATTTTTTCATAACGGTCTGTATTAAATGTTTTTCCAAATATACAATTTTTTTCAGAAGTTCCTACTTATATCCCATTACCCCGTCCCAGACGGCGCGGCGGAGGGTGAAATTGGCATCATCACTGTCATTTTCCCAGTACATGAGCCCGTACATCCCTTTGCCCAGGGCCCATTCTGCCTTTATCTTTATGCTGCGGGGGTTGTCATAGTAACAATAGCGGCTGTTGCCGTAGGTTACGTATGGCACATTGGCTGCCGCATCCCAGTTCTCAATGGTGTATCCCTGGCCCAACTGTTTTATAGTCTTGTAACTGAGGGCTCCAGGAGATCCGGAGAATGATACCCTGCCGTAGAAAGGGATTCCAAGGACAAGTTTGGATGGTGTTGCTCCTGCCGCCACATAGGCATTCCAGGTTCTGGTTATGTCCCAATATGCTGATGGACAACTGAGTGCATTGTGCGGGTCTCCGGCATCATCCATATCGTAAGTCATAAGGTTCACATAATCTACAATGGGGTCCAGTTCCTTTATGTCTATGTACCTGAATCCTCCGCTCACATTCTGCTTGTCCATTACATAGCCTGCGTAGGTGAGCAGATATTCCTTGCCAAGAGTCTCGCGCAACTGTTTCATAAGGAGGATATGGTTCTGGGTATCCACAGCCTTGTCTACTGCCTGGCCGCTCCAACTCAGACCGGGAAATTCCCAGTCGAGGTCTATGCCGTCCAATCCGTATTTCTGGCAATATGCTTTACACTCCTCTGCAAATGCCTTCCTCATCTCCTCACTTTTGGCCAGTACCGAGAATCCGTCCCCTTTGCCTGTGTTGTCTGAATTGGAGACATTGTTGGTAAAAGAGAGGAGTATCTTCAGTTTTGGATTCTGTTTTTTTAGCGCCAATACGCTCTCAAACCTCTCCATTTTTCCTTGTGGCTTGAATCCCAGATACTTTCCGTTGCGCATATAAAGTTCGGCAAAAGCATAGTTGATATGTGTGCAAAGCTGCGGATTGGGCAGGGTGGTGCCGTAATATGTTACATATGCTATCACTGCCCGCCCTTCCACCAGCGGTGAAGGTGTATAAGGCCCCTGTGGAACCTCCGGCTGCGGCTTCTGCTCCTCCTGCGGCGGATCAATTACAGAATCCTTTGAACATCCCGCCAGTAGCAATGCAAAAATTACTAATGTAAAAATCCTTTTCATTTTAATTATCAAGGGGTTAAGGTGTAAGTCGTGACACGGGTACAAGTACAGTCGTGACACGACTACAAGTATAATCGAGACACGACTACAAGTCTAATCGTGACACGGGTTCACGGCGAATATATGAAAAAAAGGCTTCCGTTTCCGAAAGCCTTTTTCGTGATCCGTCTGGGGCTCGAACCCAGGACCCCAACATTAAAAGTGTTGTGCTCTACCTGCTGAGCTAACGAATCATCCCGTTTTGGGACTGCAAATATAGAGATAATTTGACAAACTCCAAAATTATTTGTTCAAATAGATAAAATTTAAAGATATTTCCTAAATTTGAACCTATGGAAAGTTTGTTCAAAAGCGGTTTCAGAAGTTTCCTGGAATCCTCATACATAGACTTTATTGAGTACGGCAACTCATTCATTTTCACAGACTACGATTTCTCGGTAGAACTCGTTCCCGCTTCTTTTTCAACAACCCTACAGGCGGAAAACTACGAGGAACTCGGGCCCCGGGTTTCGGGGAAGTCGGGGACCGACTTCCAGTCGGATTTGGAAAAGGAGAGGATTTTTTTATACGAAGACCGGTGGTGGACGCAGAGGCAGATGGTACAGGAGAGAATTCTGGCGCGGCTTGAGAGGTTCAGGAGCATTTTTGCCCGCAAGTGCAGGGTGCTTACCGGGAGGGGGAATCCGCAGTTGGGTGAGTTGGTGAGGGAGTTCCTGCAGAAACATCACAGTTATTCAAGTGCAAAGTGCCGATACAGGTATGCGCTTGAGTATGAGGGAGAGATTGTGGCAGTGGCAACCTTTTCTGAGGGAAGGCCAATGGTAAGGAAGATGGATACTCCGTTGCAGAATGTTCCCAAAGATGAACAGGAGAATGCAAACATTGTAATTTTTGATTCGTATGAGTGGGTCCGCTATGCTTCGCTCCCCGGAATAAGGGTTGTGGGAGGTATGGGGCGTCTTTTGAATACTTTCATTGAGGAGCGTTTTACCAGAATTGAGCCTGGTACCCCGCTGGAGATTATGACCTATTCCGATACGGAGTGGGGGAGCGGGGATGTGTACACAAAATTGGGTTTCCAGTTTGCAGGGGAGCGCCCCCCTGTGGAGTACCATGTGCACAAAAAGACATTTGTCCGTTACCAGCAGAGGCTCTACGAAAAAGAGCTCCAGAACGGAGCTCTTCCCGACGAATTTTATACAATTTACAATCAGGGCAGCAGAAAATTCCTGCTGCAAATCATCTGATTCCCTGCACCGAAAAGTTGCTTTCCCGGCATCCCGGCGCCAAAAAGTGTGTCTTTCTGCACCAAAAGTGGTCTTCCGGGAAGTCCGGTGCCAGAATGGGACTTAAATCACCCCGTTTCTCTCTTTGTTGAGTTTGAGGGTGATTGTCTCCCCAGGTTTCACTTCACCGCTGATGATCTTTTCTGCAAGAGGATCCTCTATGTATCTCTGTATGGCCCTCTTCAGCGGGCGGGCACCGTATTGCGGGTCATAGCCGGCATCTGCCACAAATTTCTTCACACCCTTGCCCAGTTTCAGACCAAAACCGGCCTGTTCAACGCGGGCATACAGGTCGCGAAGTTCTATCTCTATAATCCTCTCAATATCCTCTTTTGCAAGTGGGTTGAAGAGTATCTGCTCATCCAGCCTGTTCAGGAATTCCGGGGTGAAAGCCTTGCGGATGGCCTTCTCCAGAATGGCCCTGCTGTTGGCAACGGTATCCCTCTTGGAAACATTGGAGAATCCCAGTCCGTTCCCGAAATCCTTCAACTCCTTGGTACCTATGTTTGAGGTGAGTATCAGCACCGTATTGCGGAAATCTATATGGCGGCCGTTGCTGTCGGTGAGGCGTCCCTCATCCAATACCTGAAGCAGCAGGTTGAAGATATCCGGGTGTGCCTTCTCAATCTCATCCAGCAACACTACGGAATAAGGTTTCCTTCTTACTCTTTCGCTCAATTGCCCACCTTCGTTGTACCCCACATAACCCGGAGGGGCTCCAATCAGGCGGCTCACTGCGTGTTTCTCCATATATTCGCTCATATCTATGCGTATGATGCTGTCGGGAGAATCAAACATATACTGTGCAAGGACTTTGGCCAGTTGGGTTTTTCCTACTCCGGTAGGTCCCAGGAACAAAAATGTGCCTATCGGCTTGTTCGGGTCTTTCAGGCCTGCCCTGTTGCGCTGTATGGCGCGGGTAACTGTCTCCACAGCCTCATCCTGCCCAATGATTTTCTCCTTAAGAGATGCCCCCATTGTGGCAAGTTTGTTCCCCTCGCTCTGGGCTATCTTGCTTACAGGTATGTTGGTGGCCATGCTTACCACCTGTGCCACATCCTCTGCGGTAACCTGGGAAGGGGAGGAGAGTTGTCTGCGCTGCCATTTCTGGCGCTCCTGCTCCAGTTCGGTACGTTTCATCTTCTCTATGTCCCTGAACATTGCAGCCTTCTCAAAATCAGATGCCGCAACTGCCTCCTGTTTCTCTGCAACTATTATCTCTATAGCCTTCTCCAGTGTCTGTATCTTCTTTGGCACCTTAATGTTCTTCAGGTGTACACGGCTGCCCGCCTCATCCATTATGTCTATGGCTTTGTCGGGAAGACAACGGTCTGTTATATACCTCTGGCTCATAGAGATGCAGGCCATTATGGCATCATCTGAATATACCACGTTGTGGTGCTTCTGGTACCTCTCCTTTATGTTGCCCAGGATATCCAATGTCTGCTCAAAGTTGGTAGGCTCCACAATCACCTTCTGGAACCTCCTCTCAAGGGCACCGTCCTTCTCTATGAACTGGCGGAACTCATCCAGTGTGGTGGCACCTATGCACTGTATCTCGCCGCGTGCAAGGGCCGGTTTGAGCATATTTGCCGCATCCAGGGAGCCTGCTGCGCCTCCTGCACCCACAAGGGTATGCATCTCATCTATGAACAATATGATGTGCGGATTCTTGCCAAGTTCATTTAGGATTGCCTTCATCCTCTCCTCAAACTGGCCGCGGTATTTGGTACCGGCCACAATTGAGCCAATGTCCAGTGACACAACCCTTTTCCCCTGCAGAACCCTTGAAACGTTCTTCTTTGCAATCCTTATGGCAAGCCCCTCTGCAATGGCAGATTTTCCAACCCCCGGCTCACCTATGAGCACAGGATTGTTCTTTTTCCTCCTTCCCAGAATCTGTGCCAGCCTCTCAATCTCCTTTTCCCTTCCCACAACCGGATCCAGTTTGTCTTCCATTGCAGCCTTAGTGAGGTCATACCCGAAACTGTCAAGCACCGGAGTCTTTCCCCCCTCAGCACTCCTCTTCACATCAATCCTTATGGTAGCGGTACCCCTTTTTTCTTCCCGACGGTTCTCTTTCTCCCCGTTCCCCTTCACCTCATTGCCATTCTCCAGCACATCACCCCCGTCATCATTCTTGTCCTGAGGCTCCTGTGTACCCCCTGCATCCTGCACATCAGCATCCTGCACCTCACCCTCGGAAACCAGTTCCCTCACTTTTGCATAAGTGATTCCGAGTTCGTCCAGATACTGCACCGCATTGCCGTCCTGAGCCCTGAGGATTGCCAGGAACAGATGGCTTGAATCGGGCTTTATGACGTGGAGCGACCGGGCCTCAAGGAACATTATCTTAAGGGCATTTTCACTTGCCTTGGATAGTGAGAGCATATTCTCCTTCTCCATAGGTACCGGCTCCTTGGCCTTTACGGCATTCTCCAGGTGCACCTTAAGGTCTGCCACATTGGCCCCGAGCCTTGCAAGTGCAGAGACTGTGATGTTCTCGCGGTGCCTCAAGATGCCCAGTACCAGGTGGTCTGTGGAGATGGTGTAGTTCCCCAGCCTCATGGCCTCCTCTTTGGCGTAAGTAAGTATATCGTTAAGTTCGTTTGACAATTGTAAATTCATCTCTCTAAAATTTGCGCTAATTTACGGAATTTTGTCTCCCATCCTTTATTTATAACAAAAAAATGCGTATTTTTGTATGTTATTTACCGTGCTTGTGCGCTGGCTTGTTTTGCCCTTTTGAAGGGCGGCCGGACTACTGCGGCGGTTTCTGTTAATTTAACAAATTGATATGGAAATAGAAGAGACACAAGGAAGGATACACCAGATAAACATTGAGGACCAGATGAAGAGTGCGTATATAGACTACTCAATGTCTGTGATTGTATCCAGAGCGCTGCCGGATGTAAGGGATGGTCTTAAGCCGGTTCACAGAAGGGTTCTGTATGGAATGAGCGAGTTGGGACTTACATCGGGAGGACAATTCAAGAAATCTGCCCGTATTGTGGGTGAGGTTTTGGGTAAATACCATCCGCACGGAGATTCAAGTGTATATGATGCAATGGTGAGGATGGCCCAGGACTGGAGCCTCAGATATATGCTTGTACAGGGCCAGGGTAACTTCGGCTCAATTGACGGTGATTCTGCTGCGGCAATGCGTTATACAGAGGCAAGGTTCAATGCAATAGCGGAGGAGGTGCTTCTGGATCTTGACAAGAACACAGTGGATTTCCAGAACAACTTTGATGACAGCCTCCAGGAGCCAAAAGTGCTCCCTGCAAAGGCTCCGCTGCTCCTTTTGAACGGTGCATCGGGTATTGCAGTAGGTATGGCAACAAATATGGCCCCACACAACCTCAATGAGATTTGTGACGCCATAATTGCATACATAGACCATACAGACATCTCTGTAGATGAACTTCTGGAGCACGTGAAGGGCCCGGATTTCCCTACAGGCGGCATCATCCAGGGCTATCAGGGTATAAGGGATGCATTTGAGACCGGAAGAGGCCGTATAGTTGTAAGGGCAAAGACAGATATAGAAGTAAATGAGCACGGCCGTGAAACCATTGTGGTGAGCGAGATTCCATATATGGTGAACAAGAGGGAGCTCATAGAGAAGATAGCGGAACTTGTAGAGGACAAGAAGATAGATGGCATTGCATATGTGAACGATGAGAGCGACCGCCGCGGAATGCGCATTGTAATAAAACTGAAGATGGGCGCCGTTGCAAATGTTGTCCTCAACACATTGTTCAAATACACCGCACTGCAGAGCAGTTTCTCTGTAAACAACATTGCACTTGTAGACGGACGTCCAAGGCTGCTGAACCTGAAACAGCTTATCAAATACTACGTACGCCACAGACACGATGTGGTTGTGCGCAGGACTCAGTTCGAACTTGCCAAGGCAGAGGCCAGGGCACATATCCTGGAAGGTCTGCTGAAGGCACTTGACGTGCTTGATGAGGTAATTGCAATCATAAGGGGATCAAAGACCGTTGATGATGCAAAGCAGGGGCTCATTGAGAGGTTCCAGTTCTCTGAGGCACAGGCTGCTGCAATTGTGGAGATGAGACTCCGCCAGCTTACCGGCCTTGAGAAGGAGAAACTCCAGAACGAGTACAACGAACTTATGAAACTTATCCAGTACCTGAAGGATGTCCTTGCAAACTACGATATGCAGATGGGCATCATAAAGGATGAGTTGAGAGGCCTGAAGGCAAAATTCGGCGATGAGAGGAGGACTGCAATTGTCCCTTCTGCAGACGAGTTCAATCCTGAAGATTTTTATCCCGACGAGGATGTGGTGATTACAATATCACACCTTGGATACATAAAGAGGACTCCTCTGAACGAATACAGGCTCCAGAACAGGGGAGGTGTAGGTGCCAAAGGAAGCACAACAAGGGAAGAGGACTTCATAGAGCACATTTATGTTGCAAATATGCACAGTACAATGATGTTCTTTACCCAGAAAGGAAAATGTTTCTGGCTGAAGGTGTACGATGTGCCTGAGGGAACCAAGACTTCAAAGGGACGTGCAATACAGAATGTAATAAACATAGAGCCTGAAGACAAGGTTTGTGCATACCTGAATGTACCTACCCTGAACGATGAGGAGTACATCAACAACAACTACATTGTACTTGGAACCAAGAGGGGTACAATAAAGAAGACCTCACTTGAGGCTTATTCAAGGCCAAGGGCCAACGGCGTGAACGCAATTACCGTAAGGGAAGGTGACGAACTCATTGAGGCAATGCTTACAAACGGCAACAACGAGATACTCATTGCGGGCCGCGACGGAAAATGCGTAAGGTTCAACGAGGTTGATGCAAGGGCCATTGGAAGGACCAGTGCAGGAGTGCGCGGAATCACTGTTGAGGACGATGATGAAGTTGTTGGTATGATTTGTGTAGAGTCTGATAAAGTAAAGGAGCAAAACCGTACAATTCTGGTAGTTAGCGAGAATGGATTCGGTAAAAAATCTGAGCTTGACGACTACAGACTTACAAGCAGAGGCGGAAAAGGTGTAAAAACTTTGAATATTACAGAAAAAACCGGTAAACTTGTAGCCTTAAAGTCAGTGACTGAAGACAATGACCTTATGATAATAAACAAATCGGGCATTACCATAAGGGTTGCGGTATCGGACATAAGGGTTGCAGGACGTGCCACACAGGGTGTGAAACTCATCAACCTGAGGGAAGGTGACAGCATAGCGGCTGTATGTGTTGTGAACAAGAGCGAGGACAAACCGGTGGAGATGCCTGAAGAATAAACTGACTTGAACATACAATAAAGAAATTTTTTAATCATTAATATCTTATACGAAATGAAAAAATTGTTATTTGCAGTAGTTGCTCTACTGATGGTTGTACAACTTGGTGCACAGTCTAAAGCTGTTGCTGATGCAATGAAATCTCTGGATAAGGCTAAAGCTGAGACCGAGAACCCTAAAAAAGCCAATCTCCCTGCAACTTGGGTTAAATTGGCAAATGCTTACATTGCATGTTTTGATGCTCCTGCACAGGGCCTTCTTCAGGGCTCACCTCAGATGCAGGTAAAACTTCTTATCAAAGACCAGCAGGTTCTTTCATCTGCTCAGGAGGAGATTGGCGGCAAATTGTTTACCGTAGACAAATATGACGACAAGAACCTTTACTATGATGAGAACGGTGTTCTTGTTGCTTGGACTGTTACAAAACCAGCATTGGAGAATGGTCTTGGACTTTCATTCGACGCAATCAAGAAAGCTGCTGAGCTTGATACCAAAGGTGCTCAGGTAAAACAGATTACAGAGACTCTTACTAACCTCAAGAACAAATACTATGAGGAGGCAATGTCAAACTACACTCTTGGCAACTATTCTCCTGCATCAGTAGGTTTTGAGAAGACTTGGGAGGTTGCTGCACATCCTGTACTCAACCAGATTGACACCACTATGGCTTACTATGCTGCACTTACCGCAACTATGGCAGGTGAGAGGGAGAGAGCCATCAAACTAATGGAGTATTGCCTTTCTGTAAACTATGACTTGGAAGGTGATGTACAGTCTGGCCTTGCTGACAACTACAAAGCAATTGGTGACACTGTAAAATGCAAAGAGATCCTTACTGAGGCATTTGCAAAATATCCAACAAGCCAGTCTATCCTTGTAGGTCTTATCAATGTTTATATGGAGTCTAACGAGGATCCTGCTAAGATTCTTGAGATCTTGAAGGTTGCACAGAACAACGAGCCTAACAATGCAAGCCTTGTATACGCAGAGGGTTCTCTATACAGAAAACTCAACCAGTTTGAGGAGGCAATCGCTTCATTCCACAAAGCAGCTGAGGTAGATGCAAAATATGTATTTGCTCCATTTGCTGAGGGTTGTGCATACTACGACTGGGCTGTAGACATCCAGGACAAAGCACAGCAGGAGTTGGATGACAACAAGTACAATGCATTGCTTGAGAAGATGGAGAAAGCATTGCAGGATGCAATTGCTCCTTTTGAGAAAGCATTTGAGATTTCAGAGGACAAAGACATCAAACTTGCTTGCGCAGAGTACTTGAAGAACATCTACTTCCGTTTCCGTGAGAAAGGTGCAGAATTCCAGACCAACTATGACAAGTACAACAAATATGTAGAGGATAACAAATAATCCTTTTATACTCAAATAATGGGGGGATGGCATTCAGCCATCCCCTTTTTTCATTATATTTGTCCATTATAATCCCTTACTATGACAATCAAGAAGAAGATATCACTTGGATTTGTGGTTATTGGAACAATACTCCTTGTTTCAAGTGCAATTTCAATATATGAGTTTGTAAGGATGAGGAATACTGTTTCAAACCTTATCAATGACAATATAGCGGCAATTAATACCACAAGAACCCTTATAGAGGTTTCTGATGAATACAACTATAATCTGCTGGAGGGGCTGGGAGATGAATCGGCTCTCCTCTATACAAGGGACAAGAATGACAACAGGTTCAGTGATTACCTTAATGAACTGAAGGGCAAGTTCACTACACCACAGGAGCGCCAGTATGCCGATTCTGTCCTTTTTGCCTATACCACATACATCATTATTATGAATGATGCCCCAAAGGTGTGGCAAGGGGATTATGCCGGCAGGAGGAACTGGTATTTCAACAAACTGCATCCTGTATATATGAGGTTGAGGGGGTATCTGCAGAAACTTACCCTTACATCACAGGAGGCTCTTGCAGAAAACTCGCTTACAATGACAGACAGTTTCTACAGGAGCATTATGCCTGGTGTGGTTGCGGTTATGGTTGGTCTGGTGCTGGTAGTCCTTTTCAATTATTTCATTAACCTCTATTTTGTGAATCCGCTTCAGAGGATATCGGGAGGTATTGCGGATTTCCTGAACAGGAAAAAGAGCTACAACATTATTGTGGATACGGATGATGAACTCCATCTGCTGAACGAGAATGTGAAGGAACTTGTGGAGATGAACAAGAAACTTACAAAAGCTGCCAAGTGATGAATGTAAGTGTAGTGGCAAGAAATATTGGAATTGCATTGCTCTTTAATGCAATGTTCATGTTCCTGAGTGCAGCTGTCTCAGTTGTGTATGACTTTGACTCTGCATTCTCGCCTTTGCTGCTCAGTGGTGTGATTACTTTTACAACAGGACTTTTCCCGCTCATTTTTGTAAGGAGGCACGAGGAGATACACATTAAGGAGGGTTTTACAATTATAGTGCTTTCCTGGATACTCTCCTGCCTGTTCGGTATGCTCCCTTATGTGTTGTGGGGCGGTGAATTTTCCCTTATAAATGCATGGTTTGAGAGTGTTTCTGGCTATACTACTACAGGAGGTACAATACTGCAGGATATAGAGGCCCTTCCCAAGAGCCTTCTGTTCTGGAGGTCTTCAACACATTTCATTGGCGGTATAGGTGTTGTGGTGTTTATGCTTCTCATCCTCCCTATGGTGAGTACATTCAAGATGAGGCTTACCAAACTGGAGATGACCTCCCTTTCAAAAGAGAACTACAGATTCAGGACAAAGCAGGCAATAAGTGTAATTTCATCGGTATTTATAGGTCTTACAATATCTGCAGCAATAGCATTTTTCCTTGCCGGAATGAATCTGTTTGATGCCGTGAACCATGCTTTCAGTGTGGTGACAACTGGCGGGTTCAGTACCAGGAATGCCTCAATAGGAGCGTATGACTCCTGGCTTATAGAGTTTGTGGCGGTTGTATTCATGCTTTTGGGCGGTATGCATTTTGGCCTCATTTATTCTACATTTGCGGAGCGTTCCCTTAAACTCTTCCGTTCCCCAATTACCAAATTCTATCTGGGTACAGTTGCCGTTGCCACCGTTCTGGTTTCAATGGATCTCTTTGTACACGGTGTGGAGGGAAGTTTTTGGGAAAATATCTGGAACAGCCTCTTTAATGTGGTTTCATTCATTTCAACTACCGGTTTCGCTACGGTTGATACCAGTGTGTGGCCGTCACTTTCAATACTGCTCCTTATATTCCTCTCCATACAGTGTGCCTGTTCTGGATCTACAACAGGAGGATTGAAGTCAGACAGGGTGTTCATTTTCTGGAAGAGTTTCAGGGTACAGTTAAGGATGCAGATGCATCCGAATGCTGTAATTCCGGTAAGGGTTGGCAATTCTATTGTGGAGAATTCTATGGTTTCCGCTGTAAATCTGTATATAGCAGTCTATTTCCTCTTTATGTTCATAGGCGCTGCACTCCTTTCTGTTATGGGAGTTGATTTTTTGGACGCCTTTTCTGCTTCTGTTGCAAATTTGGGAAATGTGGGCCCCGGTTTTGGCAGTGTAGGTTCACTGGGGAATTACTCGGAAATTCCTGTAATGGGAAAATTCATCCTTGCACTGCAGATGTTGTTCGGCCGTCTTGAGATTTATTCACTTATAATTATGTGTTCTATCTGGAAATGGCGGTAGAAAAGTATCTTGCACAACAGATGGAGCAGAAGATGGGCTTTGAGCCCACAGAGGGGCAGAGGGAACTTTTCAACCGGCTTGGAGATTTTCTTGTCTCTCCTCCCGATGATTTTCCGGTGCTTATAGTACGGGGATATGCCGGAACAGGAAAGACAACTGCCATTTCGGCATTCATAAAGCTTCTTAAAGAGTTAAGGTACAAGCATATCCTCCTTGCCCCAACCGGAAGGGCGGCAAAAGTGCTTTCCAACTATTCAGGGATTCAGGCAAAGACCATACACAAACAGATTTACAGGCAGAAATCACTTGCAGACAAAGAGGCCAAGTTCAGGCTGGATTTCAATAAAAGCCGGGATACTGTTTATATAGTTGATGAGGCCTCTCTTATCACAATTGGTACCGGTATGGAGAGTACCATTTTTGGGAGCGGGGATCTTCTGGAAGACCTTATCTCATATATAAGGCAGAACCAGGGAAACAAACTCATACTTATGGGTGATTCCGCACAGTTGCCCCCTATTGGACTTGAGGAGAGTCCGGCACTGGATTATGATTATGTTTCGCAGTTTGCCCGTACGGATATGGTTACCCTTACAGAGGTTGTAAGGCAGGCTGAGGAGAGTGGTATACTTTACAATGCCACAAGGCTGAGGATGCAGATAGAGGAGGGGGAGCCCCAGGATCCGCTCTTCAGGTGTGAGGGGTTTGAGGATTTCAAAAGATTGTCGGGAGGAGAATTGATAGAGGAACTGGACGGTGCAATTTCAAAATATGGGTTGGATGAGGTTGTGGTGTTGTGCCGTTCCAATCTGAGGGCTAACAAATATAATCTGGGGATAAGGCAGACTGTCCTTTTTATGGAGGAGCAGCTCACCAGGGGAGACAAACTTATGATTGTAAAGAACTGCTACCAGTTTCTGGAAAATATACCCCAACTGGATTTCATTGCCAATGGGGATGTGGCTGAACTTGTACGGATTGGCAATTATGAGGAGCGTTACGGGCTCCATTTTGCCCAGGCAACTTTGCGTTTTCCCGATTATGAAGATGTTGAGGTTGATGCCAAGATAATCCTGGATACCCTCACCTCTGTTTCGCCAGCCTTGGATAAAGAGCAGCAGAGGGCCCTTTTTGAGGGTGTGTATGCAGATTATGAGCATATTACGGTGCGCAAGAAGAGGATGGAGGCGGTACGTGAAGACCGCTACTATAATGCTCTTCAGATTAAGTATGCAACGGCAATTACAGGTCACAAATCGCAGGGCGGCCAGTGGAAATGTGTATTTGTAGACAACTCATTGTGGAAGGATGACATTTCCCTTGATGATATGAAATGGCTTTATACAGCTATCACTCGTGCGGTGGAAAAGGTGTATCTTGTGAACTTTAAGGAGAAATATTTTGAATCATAGGGAAAAGTGAATAACTTTAGTTTTTGGAAAATATTAATTTACAACTATATGAAACTATTTAGATCTTTATTTTTCGTTTGTGCATTGTTCTGCGCTTGTGCCACAACAGTTTTGGCAGAGAACAATGACAAAAAGGCCCTTACACAGGAACAGATATTGGGTAAAATGCCAGAGGGTATTGTAAACCCTGTTCCAATGGTTACCGGATGGGCAGACAAGAATACAGTTACCCTTGCCCAGAGGGAAGGAAGGGATTACAAGTTCTTCAATTACAACATAAAGACTGGTGTGCAGACCCCTGTAGAGAACTCTCCAAGAGAGATTGCCCCAGTGCCTGAGCAGATGAAGAAGTTCCAGGGAGAGGCCGTTGCAAAACAGGCAAAGAACCCTCTTCTTTCTCCCGACAAAACAAAGGTTGCCTTCACCGACAAGGACAATAACCTTTGTGTATGGGATGCAGCTACTTCTGAGGTTAAGAAACTTACTACTGACGGTACAAATGTGATTATGAACGGTTATGCATCGTGGGTTTATTATGAGGAGATCCTTGGCCGCGGTTCACGCTACAAGGCTTTCTGGTGGAGCCCGGACAGCAAGACCATTGCATTCTACAAGTTTGATGACACCAACATCCCAATGTTCCCTATTTATGATTCACGCGGCAAGCACGGTTTCATTACAGAAACACGTTATCCAAAGGCTGGTGACACCAACCCTGAGGTTAAGATTGCTTTTGTGAATGTTGCAGACGGTGCAACTGTATGGGCTGATTTTGACCACAAACTTGACCAATACTTTGGTATTCCATTCTGGAATGCAGACGGCGGCCGCTTTATCATTCCTTGGATGCCAAGGGAGCAGAACAACCTTATCCTTTATACTGTAAATCCTGCAGACGGAAGCAAGGAGCAGATTTACAATGAGAGCCAGAAGACCTGGATTGACTGGATGGAGGATATGCATTTTGTAGAGGACGGCTTCTTTATGGTAAGGGATTTTGATATGTGGGAGCAGATTTATTTCCAGTCTTTTGACGGCAAGAGGCTTGATAAGATTACCGACGGCAAGAACTGGGGTGTGAGGATTGTGAAGGTTGATATGAAGGAGGGTTCAATCTACTTTACCGCCCGCAGGGAGGTTTCTACCAGAAATGATGTTTATAAAGTGAGCCTTAAGACCAAGAAGATTGAGAGGCTTTCATTTGGTGATTACAACTTTACAGGTGTTTCAATTTCTCCAGACAACAAACATTTTGTTGCTCAGTATTCAAACTCTGTTACCCCTACCAGACTGGCAGTTGTATCTATCGGGAAGAAACCTGTTGTAAAGGATATTGCAGACAGCAAGGGTGAGAAATTTGATGAGTACAAACTTGCAATTCCTCAGATGCTTTCAATTGAGGTTGACGGTTATGTGCTTCCTGCACAGGTAATCTGGCCTTTGGATTTGGATTCTACCAAGAAATATCCTGTTCTTGTAAGTATGTATGGCGGTCCAAATGCAGGTACAGTTATGGATACCTGGAAAGGCATTTCTGAGCGCAACCAGTGGTGGGCAAATGAAGGTGTTATACAGATTGCCATTGACCACCGTGCCAGCGGACACTGCGGCAAGGAGGGTTTGAACTTCCTTCACAGGAACCTTTTGAACATTGAGTTGAAGGACTATATTGAGTGGATCAAATATTTGAGGACTTATCCTTTTGTAAATGCAGACAAGGTGGGAATCACCGGTTTCTCTTACGGCGGAAGTATGACAACACTTGCCTGTACAGAGGGCAGTGAGTATTTCAAATATGGTATTGCAGGTGGTGGTGTTTATGATTACCAGTTGTATGATACACATTATACCGAGCGTTATATGGACCGTCCTCAGGACAATCCGGAGGGTTATTCAAATACTGTACTTGGCAACAGGATTGCAAACTACAAGGGTGACAAGACAAACTACCTGAAGATTACCCACGGCACTTCTGATGACAATGTTCATATGCAGAACACAATGCATCTTATAAATGCAATGCAGGATGCGGGCAAACAGTTTGATCTTATGATGTACCCTGGTGAGTTCCACGGCTACAGAGGCAAAAAATCATTGCACTCAACCGCCGGCGACTACATCTTCTGGTACACCTACCTCCTTGAAAAAGATGCCCCTAAGATCCTTCTGGACTCAAAACTGCCAAGGTAAGGTTCATTTTACCTGAACATATCAGATCCGGTGTCAGATACTTCCCATTTTGACACCGGATTCTTGTTTTCAGCCAGTCCGGTGCAGTTTTAACCCCATTATTGCACAAAATTTCATTTCTGCTGCATTTTTGTGCAGAAAATGCAATGATTCTACACAAAACTTTCATTATGTCACAATATTGTGCTGATAACAGCACATTTCTGCACAATAATATCCTCTGCAGCACCTTACTGCAACAGCAAAGGTCCCCAAAATGGCCTGAGGTACGGCTGGCAATTTTGTGCCCTATTCTGTTGCAGTCAGGTGCTTCATTATATATGAAAACATGCGTCTGCGCGAATGGCGGATAAGGCGATAAGTGAAGTTGAAAAATTCATCGTCTTGTGACGGCACTTGTTTGACGACGTTAGACATTCGTAGAATGGCTAAAAGGAGGAGTTTGCCGTCAAGATGAATTTTTCAACTGAGCAGCCTTATCCGGGTTGAGCGAAGGCGCTTTGTTTTCAGGAGTAATGAAGCACCTGGATTCAAACATAAAAAAGTCCCCTGCAGAAACTCCTGCAGAGGACATATTGTATAGAATAATTGAACCTTAAATGTACAGGAAGCGTTTGATGCTCATTTTTGGGGTTTTTTCAAATGGCTCGTCAACGGCCTCTATTGCAGAGAGTTTGCTGTAGGAAGGCATTTGGGCATTTACTTGTTTCATCAGTTCTTTGCCGTATTCTGCAGCTTCAAGGTTGTTTTCTGCAAGTTTTTCCGCATCAAAGTAGACAAGTCCCACAAGGGCAGCACCGCGGGAAATCACTATTGATTCCAGTACGTATGGGAGGTTGTTCAGTACAGCCTCTATCTCCTCCGGGTATATGTTCTGTCCGTTAGGGGAGAGGATCATGTTTTTGCTGCGTCCCTTAATGTATATGTTCCCCTCTTTGTCCAACAGCCCAAGGTCGCCGGTGTTCATCCAGCCGTCTTTTGTAAAGGCAGCCCTGGTGGCGTCTTCGTTCTTGTAGTATCCGCTCATAATGTTGGTACCTTTGGCCTGTATTTCACCAACCACATTGTAAGGGTCTTCCGAGTCAATTCTAACCTGTACAAAGTCTATGGCTTTGCCACAAGATTTTGGGGCAAATTTGTCCCAGTCTTCGTATGCCATAAGTGGAGCGGCCTCGGTCATTCCGTAACCTACGGTGTATGGGATGCCAATTTTCTTGAACCATTTCTCTATATCCGGATTCAAGGCAGCACCACCCATCACTATCTCCCTTATGTTTCCACCGAATGCTCCCATAAGTGTGTTCCTTATCTTTTTGAACAGCAGTTGGTTTACACCTGGGATAGATGTGAGCACCTTCATTACCGGTTTGTTCAATACCGGCTGCAGTTTGTTCTTGAAGATCTTCTCCATTACCAGCGGAACTGTAATGAGCAGGTATGGCTTTATCTCTGCCAATGCACCCATAAGAATTGCAGGGGTAGGCATCCTTCCAATGTAATAGATGGAAGAACCGCCGCACAACGGGTATATCAATTCAAACATAAGTCCGTACATATGGGCCATAGGGAGCATTGATACAATCTTGTCGTTAGAGTTGGATGGTATCCTGTTCTGGCCGAACTCCACATTTGCACTTATGCATTCGTAGCGGAGCATAACACCTTTTGGCATACAGGTTGTTCCGGAGGTGTAGTTGATGATGGCCAGTTCCTTGTCGTTGTTGCAAGGGTAAGATACATTCTCTTTTGAGAATCCTGATGGATATGTTTCTGCAAATGTTGCATCCATTTTGCTGTACATATCTTTAATTTCCTCTGTGGCTCCATAAAGCAGTGCAAAATCCACGGTGGATATTACTGCTTTCAACTGTGGCATCTCCTTTATGTCAAGTTTTGGCCAGATGTCGTTGTCGGTGAAGAGGATTGTGCTCTCCGAGTGGTTTACAAGGGATTTTATGCTGTCGGGATGAAAATCTGCAAGTATTGGGACCACTACGGCCTCATATGTGTTTGCTGCCAGGAATGACATTCCCCAGCGGGCTGTATTTTTTGCACATAGGGCAATTTTCTCTTGCTTCTCTATTCCTGCATTTTTGAAGAAGATGTGGAGCTTCTCTATCTGGGTTGCAACCTGGCCGAAGGTGAATGTTTCTCCCCCATAATTGCCCAGTGCAGGATTTTCCCAATTGGCCTGCATTGACTCTTCAAGCCTCTTAAGGTAGTGTTTCATTGAATAGTTTGTTTTTCAGTAGGTTAGGTTGGTTGTAGCATATGCTGCAAAGTACAAATGTATGTTAAATTTCCGAAACTTGAAAATGTGATGTAACTGCCAGAACCTTTGCACCGTTGCAGAGTGTTACAGCAAAGATGTGCCTGTTGCCTCCGTCCTTTATTCCCGACAATTTTTTGAGGGCATTTGTATCCATTGGAAAATTGCGGGCGGTGAGGTCTGCCTTTGGGTGCTTTGATGCCACCTCTTTCAGGCTCTTTTTATTGAACGGCACAACCTCTTCTACCTTGAATATCTTTCCCGGAAAATCTTCAATTATTTCATCAGATGTATACAAATGTGTGCTTGGAGCCAGTTTCCTGCAGCCGTACCTTTGCGAAATGAGTTTGTATGCCCCACCCTTGAGTATGGCCTTGCCCGGCTCATAAAGGTATTTCCCCAATTCTGTGGCATAAGTGGCTTCTGCTGCCTCCTCTTCCCCCGGCCTGAACCTGAACTCATTTTTTAATCCATTGGTATCCAGAGAAATGGAAATAATGTCAACGTCATTATTAACTGCTTCACGGTCCAGAAGGAAGAGAAGTTCTTTGCATTCATTGGCAACTGCCACAACGTAAACGGCTGTGGTGTGGGGAAGGTGGCGGAGATTGAGTTTTATGTCGGTCATAGGGGAGACCTTTACCAGAATGTGGCGGCTTACAGCAAACAATCTTTTCTGAAGTTCTATTACGTTTGGTTCGTAATCCTGCAGCAGTATGGCTTTTCCACCGGATGCGGTGCGGCGGGCAGGGTCTATGTATATGAGTGAGATACCTTTTCCCTCCAGTTCCCTGAGTGCGGCACAGTCATCATCTGTAATGTCCCTGTTGGAAACCTCTATATTCCCGGCACCCAACTGCCTGAAGTTGTACTCCGTAGCTGCGCATAACTCTGCATTCCTCTCAAAATAGTAATGTTTTGAGGCAATCCTGGAAATGAAGAAGGAATCAATGCCCATTCCACCGGTGAGGTCGGCAGTAATGAGTGTGGAGTTCAGGAGCCCTGAAATTATTTTCTGCTTGAAAAGGGCAGTGGCCTGGGAACTTCCCTGCTCTACAGATACTGCAAATGGGTAAGCCAGCGATGGGTTTGAGTACCACAGAGGGGCCTTTATCTTCATCTTCTCCCTGGCCTGTATGCATTTGCAGCATAAAGGAAGGTTTATCCCTTGAGGAGCCTTTCCAAGGAGCAGGCGGGTTACATCCGCACCCTCGTTTGCCACAATAAAATCTATATCTGCAGGTTTGAGCATATCAAATTATTACGCTTTGCCCCCCTTCATTGGAGGTGAAGTTTTTGGTAAGTTTGTGGAATCTGAGCAGGAAGAGTCCCGAAGCAATCATCAGCCCGGCCAGAAGTCCGAACCATACCCCGATAGGTCCCAGCCCCATCACTGAGCCTGCAACATATCCCAGAGGAATGCAAAGGCAGTAGTATGAGAAAAATGAGAGTATCAGAGGCCATTTTACATCAGCCAGCGCCCTTAGGGCAGCCAGTGCAGAGAGCTGTGTGGCATCGAACAACTGGAATGCCGAAGCCACATATAGGAGGTTACCGGCAATATGCGCCACTTTTGGGTCTGATGTGAAAATGTACGGTATAATATCATTGAACACAATGAATGTGATTCCTGCCAGCGCCATAAGGGCAATGCTTATATGTGTTGCAGCAAAACCTGCCTTGCGGGCATCGGCATACCTCTTTTCACCGTATTGGTGGGAAACCCTTATGGTTGCAGCCACTCCCACACCCTGTGCCACCATAAATGAGAATGTGATTATGGTATTTGCTGCCTGGTGGGCTGCCATTGCCTCTTTGCCGAACCACCCCACCATAATTCCTGCAAGGCTGAAAGCAGTTACCTCCACAAGCCCCTGGAACCCTATCGGGAAGGAGGTCTTTGCCAAAACCTTTATCTTTCCAATTCCCAGGGAGGAAGGCCTTATGTCCGGCAGGTATCTTTTATATATTTTTCCCGACAGCAATATCACTATTCCAATGAGCATCATTGCAACCCTGCTGATGAAAGTTGCCACAGCGGCACCTGCCACCCCCATTGCCTCAAAGCCAAGATGGCCGTAAATGAGCACCCAGTTGAGGAAAATGTTGAGGATATTGCAGATAATGGTGATGAACATTGTATAACTGGTGTTTCCCACCCCCTCTGTAAGGGCCCTTATAACGTAGAACATTATGCAGGGGGCCATAGACCATACCATTATGCGGTAATACTCCTTGGCATATCCGAGTATCTGCGGGTCCTGACCCATATGGTCCATAAGAGGCATTATGCCGAACATCAGGGCCATTACCAGACCGCATATCATTGCATCAAGGGCAATGCCGTTGGCAAAGAATTCAGCCACCTTTTTGTGCTCACCCTTTCCGTAACTCTGCCCTATGTGAGGAATCATTCCCTGGGTGAAGCAGGTACAGAAAACGAACCCTACAGTAAACACCATATTTGCAAACCCCACACCTGCAAACTGGCTGGTTCCCAGGTGCCCAACCATAATGTTGTCTGCAAACTGCACAATCATCTGGCCTGCCTGGGTAATCATTACCGGAAAGGCCAATGAAAGGTTGCGTTTGTAAAATGGTATGTAACTTTTGAGATTCATCAACTATCTCTTTTTTGGGGGTTGCAAAGGTAGGTAAATTTTGCTAAATTCGCACTCATTAAAACTAATGCGTAATTTTATGGAAAAGAACTATTTGGAAGTTGCCCAGCAGTGGTTGGGCGCTGATTATGACGAGCAGACCCGCAAAGAGGTAAAAGACTTGATGGACAACAATCCTAAGGAACTTGAGGAGAGTTTCTACAGGATGCTTGAGTTCGGTACCGGCGGTTTGCGCGGAATTATGGGCGTAGGTACAAATAGAATGAACAAATATACAGTTGGAATGGCTACACAGGGTGTTGCCAATTACCTGAAACAGTGCTATAAAGATCTTCCTCAGATTTCTGTGGCAGTTTCTTTTGACAGCCGCAACAACAGCGCAGAGTTTGCAAAAATAACTGCAAACGTATTTGCTGCAAACGGCATAAAAGTATACTTGTTTGATTCTTTGCGTCCTGTTCCTGAGCTCAGCTACACCATCCGCCACCTCAAATGCCAGAGCGGTGTAATGGTTACAGCCTCGCACAACCCTAAAGAGTACAACGGCTATAAGGCTTACTGGGAAGATGGTGCACAGGTAACTTCTCCACATGATACAAACATTATTGATGAGGTAAGGAAAATAACATCTCCTGCTCAGGTTAAGTTCACCGGTGGTGAGGAGAATATCCAGATGATTGGTGCAGATGTTGATGAGGCATACCTGAACGATGTATGTTCACTTCTCCTTTCACCTGAGGCTGTTGCAAAACACGCAGACATGAAGATGGTTTATACCCCTCTCCACGGAACAGGAATCACCCTTGTACCTAAAATCTTCAAGAGAATGGGCTTCACAAACCTTTCACTTGTAGAGGCACAGGTAGAGAGCAACGGCAATTTCCCTACTGTAAAATCACCTAACCCAGAGGAGAATTCTGCACTTGAGATGGCAGTTGCCCTTGCTGAGGAGAAAGGTGCAGACCTTGTAATGGCTACAGACCCTGATGCAGACCGCGTAGGTATTGCAATAAGGGATAATGAGGGCAAAATTACCCTTTTGAATGGTAACCAGACCGCTTCGCTCCTTACTTACTATCTCCTCAAGAGATGGCAGGAACTTGGCAAACTGAATGAGAACACATACATTGTAAAGACCATTGTAACTACAGAACTTATGGCTGCTATGGCCAAGAAATATGGCATCAAATGCTACAATGTGCTTACAGGTTTCAAACATATTGCCACAATTGTACGCAACAATGAGGGCAAGGCTACATTCATTGGCGGCGGTGAGGAGAGCTACGGCTACAATGTAGGTGAGTTTGTAAGGGACAAGGATGCAGTTATCACTTGTGCAATGGTTGCCGAGTGTGCAGCATGGTGTGCTGAGCAGGGCAAGACATTGTACCAGCTGCTTCAGGACATCTACGCCGAGTACGGAATGTACAAAGAGTCACTCCTTTCAGTTACCAAGAAAGGCAAGGCAGGCTTGGAGGAGATACAGGCAATGATGACAAACTACAGGTCTAACCCTCCAAAACAGTTGGCAGGTTCAGAGGTTGTGAAGATCATTGACTACAACAAACCAGAGGAGACAGGACTTCCTAAATCAAACGTGCTCCAGTTCTATACAGCAGACGGCGCAGTGGTTTCTGTCCGTCCAAGCGGTACAGAGCCTAAAATCAAATTCTATTTTGGTGTAACAGGCGCAGACTGTGATGCCAAGATAGCAGCACTAAGAAAAGAGTTTGAGTAACAGGAATATGACAACTTCAAGACATAAATTTTCCAATAGAGCTGCAATTGCAGCTCTATTGTTCTGTATGCTGGTGTCTGGAGCGTTATTTGCCCAGAATGCCGGAGTGTACAAATATCCTTCTGAAAAGAAGGTTGAACGCCAGGTTGATTCAGTTTTCCGCATACTTTCCACCAGAGAGAAGATAGCCCAGATAATGATAATTGAGTTTGACTCAAAGGACGGCAAGTTAAGGAAGGCAATGCAGAACCGCCTGGTAAAGAAAGAGAAGATAGGGGGCCTTATCCCGATGAATGATGACCTTATCCCTGCAATGAAGAGGATGAACGAACTGAACAGGTTGGCAAAAGTCCCTATGCTTATCTCAATAGATGCTGAGTGGGGTGCCAATATGAGGTATTGGGATGAGATACCTCCGTTCCCAAGGCAGATGCAGTTGGGAGCCCTGAGCAGTGACTCCCTTGTCTACAGGATGGGGTACCTTATGGGTAAGGAGTGCAGACTCCTTAAAATGCAGGTGAATTATGCCCCTGATATTGATATAAACAACAATCCTTCCAATCCGGCAATCAATACCAGATCTTTTGGTGAAGACAAAGAGAAAGTTGCCCGTTATGGCATTGCCATAATGAAGGGTATGAAAGATGCAGGAGTTGCAGGTTCCGCCAAACATTTTCCAGGGCACGGGGATACAGATGTTGATTCCCATCTTGCCCTGCCTGTTATCCCTTTTGATTATACAAGATTGGATACACTTGAAATGTATCCTTTCAAGCGTCTTATTCCGGCAGGTGTTGATATGGTTATGGTTGCTCATCTGAACATTCCTGCCCTTGATCCGTCGGGAACACCTTCTTCAATTTCCAGACCTATAGTTACAGGATTGCTGAGGGAAAAACTCGGTTTCAAAGGGATCATTTGTACTGATGCCCTCAATATGCACGGTGTAGCCAAGGAGAGCGGCCTTGAGAAGAAGGAAATTCCATTGGCTGCATACAAGGCAGGTGCTGACATTCTTCTTATGCCTGAGGATGTGGAGAATTCAATTACCGTTATTGAACAGGCCCTCAAACGTGGTGAAATAACTATGGCCGGGCTTGATGAGCGTGTAAAGAAAATGCTTGCCCTTAAGGCACGTCTTGGGATTCTTGACAAGGGGTATTCACCATACGTAGAACTGGATGGCATAGAGAAGAGGGTAATTGTACAGGAAAATCTGGATCTTATGCAGCAGATTGCAAAGAACAGTATGACAGTGCTGTTCAATGACAATTCTGCAGGTTATGGACTTCCTGTCACTTTTGAAGGGAAGAAGGTGGCATATGTAGGTTACAAGAATCCTGTACTCGGACGCGAGTTTGGTGAGATTGCAAACAGATACGGCAAGGTTGATACAATTCTCCTTTCAAACGATGTCTCTTTGGCAGCCCTCAAGGATGCAAGGAACAGGCTGCGCAACCACGACCTCATTATAATGGGTTTCAATGAAACAGACCAGAGACCGCATAAAGGTTATGCCATTAATGTGGAGGAGGTGAACTTCATTACAGACTGGGCGGCAGAGCAGCCTATGATTGCCGTTTACCTCGGTTCCCCTTATGCCCTTACCAGAATACCGGGATACAGGAATTTTACTGCATATGTATTGGGCTATTCAAACAATCAGGCAAACAATTTTGCTGCTGCACAGGTTGTATTTGGTGGGACACCGGCAATAGGAGTCCTTCCTGTAACTGCGGCTTCATTCAAAGTAGGGGAGTCTGTTGTTATTCCCGACAGGTTCCGTGAGGAGTATTTCCACTTTGTAGGCTCTGAAGAAGATTCATTGATGCACTCTGTTATGATATGAAAAATTCAAGTGCCTTGTTCACCGTTGTGCCACAAGTGGCAGAGTTGGTTGCAGGGGGCAAGATAAAACTTTCAGACACTCTTGGGGAACTGCTTGAAGAGGAGGGCAAAAATGCTGGGCTGACTGTTGAAGAACTCCTGAAAGGTTATGAGGATAAAGTGAATGCCTATTACCTGCAGGCTTTGCTCAATAAGTACCGCAGATACACAACAATTGAGGAGGCTGCCCAGATGATGTTTGCCAAAATGGGAATGCAGTATACAAAATTCTCTTCAGAGAAGATTTCTACAACCGGTTACAGCGTTCCGGATGTAATTACCAATGGAATTGACTACGGGAAATTTAGGTTTACGTTGAAGAACGGAGGCAAATATGCAGGCAAACAGGTACTTTCACCAAAGGCTGCTGAATTGGTACAATCATTATTATAATTGAATCAGGACCTATGAATTTCAAATCGGCTGTTTTTGCTGCATTTCTGGTGTTGCTTATGGCAAATGTACCGGTTGATGCACAGAGCATTTATTCTCCCGACAGCAATTACAGATATCCATCCCAGGAGAAGATAGACAGACAGGTGGATTCTGTATTCCGCAAACTTTCAACAAGGGAGAAGATTGCACAGATTATGGTAATTGACTTCACTTCAAGAGACAGTGAGGAGCAGTTTGCTATTCAGAAGAGGCTTATAAAGAGAGAGAAGGTTGGTGGTCTTATACCATTGGGAGACGTCTTTTTCCCTGCAATGAAGAAGATGAACCAGTTGAACAAGTGGGCAAAAATTCCAATGCTTATTACTCTTGATGCGGAGTGGGGGGCAGGTATGCGTTATAAAGAGATACCACCTTTCCCAAGGTTCATGCAATTGGGGGCACTGGAGTCCGATTCTCTTGTTTATGAGGTTGGAAAGGCAATTGCTCAGGAGTGCAGGCAGTTGAAGATACAGGTGAATTATTCTCCTGTAGCGGATATGAACAATAATCCCCAGAAGCACATTCTTGATTCCCGCTCCTTCAATGAGGATAAAGAGAAGGTGGCCAGGTTCACTGTTGCAATGTACCGCGGTTTGCGCGATGGCGGTGTTGCAGGTTCAGCAAAGCATTTCCCGGGGCATGGAGATACAGATGTGGATTCCCATCTTGCCCTCCCTTTGCTGTATTTTGATGAGGTGAAGTTGGATTCTATGGAACTTTACCCTTTCAAGCATCTTGTTGCTGCAGGTGTGGATATGGTTATGGTGGCTCATCTGGGCATTCCTGCGCTGGATCCGTCGGGAACACCTTCATCCATTTCAAAACCTATTGTTACAGGACTTTTGAGGGAAAAAATGGGTTATGACGGCATAATCTGTACAGATGCCCTCAATATGTACGGAGTTTCAAAGGACAGCGGACTTGAGAAAAAGGAGATTCCTTTGGCGGCATATAAGGCAGGTGTGGATATACTTCTTATGCCTGAGGATGTGGAAAACTCCATAGATATGATTGAACAGGCATTGAAACGTGGTGAGATTACAATGGAGGGACTGGACAAGAGGGTGAAGAAGATGCTTGCACTTAAGGCACGTCTTGGAGTATTTGACAAAGGTTACAACCCTATTGTGGATATAGAATCATTGGAGCGCCTTACAGACCAGAAGAACCCGGATAAGGTGATGACAGCCAAGATGAACCTCATTAAGGAGGTATCAAAGAAGACCATTACTGTGTTGTTTAATGACAATAGTGCAAACTGTGGCCTTCCTGTCTCATTTGAAGGGGGAAAGAAAGTGGCTTATGTAGGTTTCAGGAATCCGGAGTTGGGGCGTGAGTTTGGAGTGCTTGCAAACAGATATGGACAGGTTGATACTTTGATTTTGGGTGATGATGCCACTTTGGAGACACTTAAGGAGGCCCGAAACAAATTGCGCAATCACGACCTTGTGATATTTGGGTTCAACCATACAGACCAGAGCCCGGTGAGAAAGTACGGAGTTGTACCTGAGGAGATTGAGTTTATAACCGGATGGGCTGCACAACAACCTATGATTGCAGTTTATCTGGGATCTCCATATGCTGTAGGCCTTATGCCGGGCCACAAGAATTTTTCGGCATTTGTTGTTGGATATACCAATACGCAGGCCAACAATTTTGCAGCGGTTCAGGCTGTATTCGGCGGCATTCCTGCAACTGGTGTAATGCCAGTTTCAGTGGCATCTTTCAAGGAGGGTGAATCTGTTGTAATTCCAGAGAGATTCAGGGAGGAATACAATTTCTTTGTAGGAACGGAAGAGGATTCCCTTAATCTTGTACAGTATGATATGAAAGGTAAGAGTCCGTTAGTTTCTGTACTTCCTACGGTTGCAGAATTGGAGGAAGGCGGCAAATCTGTAGAGGAAGTTCTCAATGACAAGTTCAGGCAGATGGGTATGCGCTCAACTGCCTTTAAAGAAGGCAGTTTGGTTACAACCGGTTACGATTACAACAAATTTTTGTTTACACTTAAAAATGGCGGCAAGTATGCCGGCAAACAGGTGTTCTCACCACAGACTGCAAAGTTTCTGCTTGAAAATTTATGACAAGTTGGACTCCCCTCATTGCAGGGGAGTTTTTCTTAACAGATTCTTAATGCCTACAAATAGTGCCGGTTATGATGTTCACCAATATATAGGAGATGAATATTGCCAGTACAAGAAGGCTCCAGTTCAATCCTGCAGCAAGTATGGCAATCCCCAATATGGCAACCAGGCCAAGGAATGTGAAACGAGCCTGGTTGTTTTTCCATTTCAATGACTTGAACTTGAACGAGAACATTGGTATTTCACATACCAGAAGGTAGCACAGTACAAGTGCGAGCATTGGTACAATGTATGAGTAGGCTGTAAGGAAGCCGGCAAGTTGCGGATAAGTTTCGGCAGCATATATGAGTGAGCCGCAGATGAGGGCGCACGATGGGGTTGCAAGTCCAATGAAGTTTTCGCTCTGGCGGGTGTCTATATTGAATTTTGCAAGCCTCAGGCCGCTGAACACGGCAATGAGCAATGGAAGGTAGATGAGGAATCCCGATTCTGCCTGGAATCTGTAAAGGATCATTGCAGGGGCAACGCCAAAGGTAACCATATCTGCAAGCGAATCAAGTTCTTTTCCCATAGGGGAGTAGGCTTTGAGGGCACGGGCGGCAAGGCCGTCGCAGAAGTCAAATACAGCACCTGCTATGATGAACAGGAATGCGCATTTGAAATTGCCGTTGAGTGCGTAAACCGTTGCAAAACAGCCGCTCAAAAGATTCAATGAAGTTATGGTGTTTGGGATGTGTCTGGTGATGCCCATATTGCTCAGTTTTCTTAATGTTATTTTTAATTTAAGGGTGGCCCTTGTGAGGACCACCCTTTTAATTATTCATCGGGAAGCAAATTATTTGATGCCCAATTTTGCTTTGATTGCTTTAGGAATAGAGTTTTTGTGTACAAGAACTGAGATAGTCTTTGCTTTGATGAAGTTCTCAGACATATAGTGGTAACCTGTACCGTTTCTCTGAGTACCCCAAGAGTTCTTGGTCTTGTAGTATTTTACTCCGTCCTGATCTTTTGCTATACCTGTGATGTGCTCAAGGTGGTCGTCAGTAGTTACGAATGTCTCATAACCTTTCTGTCTGCTCTCCTGAGTTACCTCATCCTCTACAGGTTTCTGTGCAATTTCTTTCTCTTTTCTGATGTTCTCTTTGGTGTTTACAGCAACAAAGTGCTGGAAAGCATAACCTGGCTCGCTGACGTCACCATCCCAAGCTACAGTGTAGCCGGTGTTGATAGCGTTGTCGATACAAGCCATGAACTCATCCAAAGGAAGGTTGTACATCATCTGATGATCCCAGTTGTCAGGAACCTCTACAGGAATCAACTGGTAGAATGGATGGTGAGTGAAGCTTGTAAGTTCTACATAGTCATCTGCATTCAAACCAAGGCTCTTGTAGAATGACTCAGCAGTGTACTCTTTGCCTTTTACAGTGAAAGTTGCAGGAACTTTGCCAAGATATGCGTCAAGCATACCGTTAAGGATCTCTTCTGGAATAGGTTTCTTCATCTCTACAGCATTCTTGCTGATAGCCTGAATCCATTTCTGAAGGTCACCGTGGCTGTGTGTAGGTGAATCGTAATTGATGCCGTCATAAGCCTCTTCGGTCATAAGGCCGTTCTTTGCCATCTCGTTGATGTACATATGTGCAAGGCTGCCCTGGCTTACATTACCTCTGCCTCTTCTGTAATAGTTGTCTTTGATTCTGGTGATGTAGTTGTTCCTTACAATGAACATCTCTGAAAGGTCATACTCACCTTTGCCCATTCTGAGCAACTCTGACTCAATGAAAGAGTTGGTTGCAAAACACCAGCATGTACCTGTACTTGCCTGGTTCTTTACAGGAGTTGCAGGATTCTCTTTAACTACTGTAAACTCATATTTGTACTGGGCTGAAAGGGCGGTTCCCAAACATAGGAACGCAGCTGCCAATAAAATTGATTTTTTCATAATATGTTTTTTGTGTTAAGTGTGTCAAGTGCTTCAATTATAGACCCATTTTAGCTTTGATTGCTGCAGGGATGGCATTCTTGTTAACTACGATGTTCATAGTCTTGTATCTTGCAAATGGCTCAGACACATACCAGATGCCTTTGTATTTGCCTGTAGGGCCCCAAGAGTTCTTAACCATATAGTATTTTGTACCGTTCTGGTCTTTTGCAATACCGAAGATATGCATACCGTGGTCATCGGTAGTGGTCTTGTTGTCATAACCCTCCTGTCTCATCTCCTGAGTGATAACCAACTCTTTGCCAGGAGCATCCTGGTTGTTCATTGCAGCATTTTTCTCCTCTGGAGATTTGCCGATCCATTTAGCCTCGTCTGAACCTGCCTCTTTCTGGTTTGCAACTACGTCTGGAACAATACCAAGACCGTTTCTGTTGAAACCTTTCTCACTTACGTCTGAGCCCCATGCAATGGTGTAACCGTTCTCAATTGCATAGTCAAAAATCTGCATCATCTCATCCAATGGAAGGTTGTATGAAAGATCCCAACGCCAGTTGTCTGGAACCTCAATTGCAAACTGAGAGTAGAATGGCTCGTGTGTGAAAGAAGTGATTGAAACATAATCATCAGCGTTAAGTTTCAAATAATCTTTAGCGTAAGTCTGAGGAGTGTACTCTTTGCCGTCTACAACAAATTTCTCAGGAGCCTCGCCAAGGTAAGCGTTAAGGATGCCCTGAAGACCTTTATGCCAAGCGGTAGAAAGTTTTCTGTTAGGGTTCTTTACAGCTGCGTTAACATAACCTTTAAGAACAGCAACAAGCTCACCGTGTCTGTTCATAGGCTCGCCATAGTTAAGACCTTCCATCTCTTTCTGAGGAAGCATACCATAATGTTTCAAAGTATAGATAACATCACCGAAAGATGAGCCCTGCTCATAATTCAAGTTGCCGTCCAATCTTACAAATTTAACAGCTTTGTCTGAATAGCCGTTCCATACAGGGAACATCTCAGCCAAGTCTATATCAGCAGGAGCACCTTTCTTGATAGCCTCACTCTCAAGGAAAGAGATTGTTGAATATGACCAGCATGTACCTGAACTTGCCTGGTTCTTGATTGGGGTGATAGGGTTCTCTTTTACAACTGTAAACTGGTAACCCTCAGGTTTCTCCGCTGCCTTTTTGTTCTTCTGTGCAAAAGAAGTCATTGCAACTGCAACGAGCAGCACTGTAGAAAGTGATTTCTTAAACATAGTGTATTTTATTAAGGTTAATAATTATTTTCATTTCACCGGGCTTGTTCCCGACAAATTAATCCACACAAATATAACATTTCTTTTCTATCACACCAACTTTTTGAGTCCCCGTATGCTGTTTTCCACCCGCATCATTCCCGGCTATTGATCCCGGTGCAGAAAATGTCTCATTTGTGCACCTTTTCCCTCGGAGTATGCGGCTCCCGGTGCAGAAAATGCTCCATTTGTGCACCATTTTCGGCCGGGGATGATTTTTGGTGCAGAAAGACACTCATTTTTGCACCGAATTGGACTTACTCTGGCTCCCGGTGCAGGAAATGCCCCATTTGTGCACCATTTTCGACCGGGGATGACTTTTGGTGCAGAAAGACACTCATTTTTGCACCGAATTGGACGCACTCCGGCTCCCGGTGCAGAAAAAGCCCCATTTGTGCACCATTTTCGACCGGGGATGACTTTTGGTGCAGAAAGACACTCATTTTTGCACCGAATTGGACGCACTTCGGTTTCCGGTGCAGAAAATGCCCCATTTGTGTACCATTTTCGGCCGGGGATGACTTTTGGTGCAGGGAAACACTCATTTTTGCACCGGATTGGACGCACTCCGGTTCCCGGTGCAGAAAATGCCCCATTTGTGCACCATTTTCGGCCGGGGATGATTTTTGGTGCAGAAAGACACTCATTTTTGCACTGGATTGGACGCACTCCGGTTCCCGGTGCAGAAAATGCCCCATTTGTGCACCATTTTCGGCCGGGGATGATTTTTGGTGCAGAAAATGCCCCATTTTTGCACCAAATCCTGTCGGGAAGCGTTTTTTTCTGCCGTAAAAATCCTCATCACACGGATAATTTGTCGGGAATAATCTTAAAAAGAGAAATGACGATAAATTTACTCATGTTTTTACCCTTTTATCTCTCTTTACCAATTATTTCCATTATTATTGGCTCCAAAAAAGGAGGATGTTATGAGTATTGATGATTCTTGTGAATTTTTGTTCAGTGAAGGTGGGCCTTATTGGCATTTGTGTACTCCAGGGGAGTTTCAGTCTGTCATTTTTAAAGAGCGTGAGGATTATGTTTTTGGGATGAATCTGGTGGCGTGGTGTGTTGCACATTATGAAGGAGCCATTAAAATTTATACATTCCAATTGATGAGCAATCATTTCCATTTTGTGCTTTCCGGTGATTACAGTATTGTCTATGAATTTTTTGCATTGTTGAAGAAGCGTCTGAGCCGTTATCTGGCTTCTAAAAATTCAGATACTGATATAAAGAAGTTGGATTGCAATTTTTTTGAAGTAAAAGATTTGCAGTATATGCGTACTGTTATTGCCTATGTAAACAGGAACGGATACCTGGTTGACAGGGATTCAACTCCTTATAATTATCAGTGGGGTGCAAACAGATTCTTTTTTTCGCCTGCTATAGAATATGAAACCCGAAAGTATCTCAGCACAGTTTCTAAAAGAAAATTAGGCGCAATTTTCAGTACCCACGATATACAGTTCCCTGAAACATATTATTTTACAGGTAATTATGTCTCTCCGGCATCATATTGCAGTATAACTGCGGCAGAACAATTGTACCGGAATGCGCATGATTATTTTCATTTTGTTTCCCGACGGGTTGAGTCTTTTTCTGATATTGCAAAGGAACTTGGTGATTATGTTGCTTATACAGATGAGGAGATTTATGCTGCAGCCGTTAGCATTTCTATGGGCAACTATAAAATGAAGTCTCCTAAATTATTGGGTGTAAGTGAGAAGATGCAGCTGGCCAAAGAACTGAAATACAAATATAATGCATCAATTAAGCAGATGAGGCGTATATTGGGTATGGATGAGAGGTTGCTTAATGAATTGTTTCCTGTGCCTGCCGGATTCCAAACTTCCAAGTGATATATACCTACCGCCTTGGGTTCTGGTGCAGGGAATGCTCCATCTGTGCACCGAATCCTGCGGGAAAGCAATTTTGGTGCAGAAAAACACTCTTTTTTGCACCGAATTGGACTCACTCCGGCTTCCGGTGCAGAAAATGCCCCATTTGTGCACCATTTTCGGCCGGGGATGATTTTTGGTGCAGGAAAACACTCTTTTTTGCACCGGATTGGACGCACTCCGGCTCCCGGTGCAGAAAATGCTCCATTTTGACACCAAATCCTGCGGGGAGGCGGCTTTTGGTGCAGGGAAACATTCTTTCCGGCACCGGATCGGGAAATGTGCCTGTCGGGAGGAGGGGGGATGAAGTGCCCTGTGTCTTGCCATTTTGGCAGAAAAAGTTGTTTGGTAAATAATTTGAACGGAAATGGGGTGAAATGTGTTTGTTTAAAGCATAAAAATGGAGGAAAGAATGAACAGTTACAATGGACAGAATGAGCAGGGCAGTGCGCTGAAGCGTTATGCCGTGAATTTGGTGGACCTTGCAAGGCAGGGCAAGTTGGATCCTGTCATTGGAAGGGATGAGGAAATCAGAAGGGTTCTGCAGATCTTGAGCAGACGTACAAAGAACAATCCTATTCTGGTGGGTGAGCCGGGAGTGGGAAAGACCGCTATTGCTGAGGGTCTTGCGCAGAGGATTGTGCACGGGGATGTTGCTGAGAACCTTAAGAACAAACTTATTTATTCTCTTGATATGGGTGCCTTAATTGCCGGTGCAAAGTATCAGGGTGAATTTGAGGAGAGGCTCAAAGGTGTTGTAAAGGAGGTGATTGAGAGCCAGGGTGAGATTATTCTTTATATAGATGAGATACATACCCTTGTGGGTGCGGGGAAGAGCAGCGGTGCAATGGATGCCGCAAATATCCTAAAACCAGCACTTGCACGTGGTGAACTCCGCACAGTTGGTTCTACAACCCTGGATGAGTATCAGAAATATTTTGAGCAGGACAAGGCCCTGGAGCGCCGTTTCCAGATGGTTATGGTTGATGAGCCTACCCCGGCTGAGAGCATTTCCATCCTCCGCGGCCTAAAGGAAAAGTATGAAAACCACCACAAGGTGCGTATAGAGGACGATGCAATAATTGCCGCAGTGGACCTGTCGCACAGGTATATAACCAACCGTTTTCTTCCCGACAAAGCCATTGATCTCATTGATGAGGCAGCCTCAAAACTGCGTCTGGAGATGAACTCTGTGCCCGAGAAGATTGATGAACTGAACAGGAAGATAAAGCAGCTGGAGATTGAGAAGGCTGCCATTAAGAGGGAGGGGAAATCGCCTAAACTCAATGATATCACAGCCCAGTTGGAGCAGTTGCAGGCGGAGCAGAAGGTTTATGACAAGCAGTGGAAGGAGGAAAAGGCGTTGCTGGACTCAATACAGAATAACCGTCGGGAGTTGGAAAATCTTAAAATTAAGGCTGATGAGGCGGAGAGGAACGGTGATTATGCCAAGGTTGCCGAGATAAGGTACGGCAAGATGGGTGATTTGCAGAAGGAGATTGAGGCGCTGCAGGCAAAGAAGGCTGCCAATGAGAATCCTCTTATTAATGAGGAGGTGAATCCGGAGGATATTGCTGAGGTGGTTGCAAAATGGACCGGCATTCCGGTTAAGAGGATGCTGCAGAGCGAGAAGGACAAATTGCTGCATCTGGAGGAGGAACTGCACAAGAGGGTGATTGGTCAGGATGAGGCCATAAAGGCTGTCTCTGATGCGGTAAGGCGCTCACGTGCAGGGCTTCAGAATGAGAAGAGGCCGTTGGGATCGTTCCTGTTCCTTGGAACAACAGGAGTGGGAAAGACAGAACTTGCAAAGGCGCTGGCCGAGTTCCTATTCAATGATGAGAACCTTATGACCAGGATTGATATGAGCGAGTATCAGGAGAGTTTTGCCGTTACCCGTCTGGTTGGTGCGCCTCCGGGCTATGTGGGTTACGATGAGGGTGGGCAACTTACCGAGGCTGTAAGGCGCAAACCTTACTCTGTGGTGCTGTTTGATGAGATTGAGAAAGCGCATCCCGATGTGTTCAATGTGCTGCTGCAGGTTCTGGATGACGGCCGCCTTACAGACGGCAAGGGGCGTACGGTGAATTTCAAGAATACAATCCTCATTATGACCAGCAATGTGGGAAGCGACATCATTCAGGATTATATGCTAAAGATCAATGATGTGAACAAGGAGCAGGCATTGCAGGACTGCAAGGATGCAGTGCTGGAGGTGCTCAAGAGGAGCGTAAGGCCTGAGTTCCTGAACCGTATTGATGAGGTGATTATGTTTGAGCCGCTTACTCCAGGTGATATCCGCGGCATACTTATGCTGCAGATTTCCCAGATACAGCAGATGCTCCAGGAAAAGGGTATTGTATTGGAGTTTGCACCGGCAGCACTCGATTACCTGGCATCCAAAGGGTTTGACATTGCCTACGGAGCCCGCCCTATAAAGAGGCTGCTGCAGAAAGAACTCATAAATGAGTTGGCAACCGGAATCATCAGCGGCAATGTGGCTGCAGGCGGCAACATTCTGGTTGATGTGCAGGATGGGAAACTTGTTTTCAGGGGGGAATAAAGTGCCTGCAGGAAAAGGAGTTGCCTCAGACGTAGTGATGTGATTCTGTAGTGGAGAGTTGCCTCTTGGGTAATGAATTTGATCCGGTGTCAGAAATGCTTGCATTTGGCACCGGATTTCTTTTTCCCGACAGATTGGTGCATGAAAGAGTGTTTTTCTGCACCAAAAGCTGCCTTCCGGGAAGTCCGGTGCACAGATTGGGCATTTTCTGCACCGGGAGTGATTTGTCGGGAAGAATGGTGCACAGATGGGGCATTTTCTGCACCAAAGCGGCCTGCTGGGGAAGTGGGGGGCTGATGGAAGGCATTTGTTGTTCCTGGCAGTATTTTTGTTAATTTTGCATTTTGTATGATAGGGCTTTTTAATGAATATAAGAGGAAGAAGGCATTTGCAGCGGCACTGAAGGTGCGTGAGGGCAGGGCAATGCAGCAGCCGCAGTTCCCGGGTTATGGGGAGTTGCGTTCTGTGGGCTTTTTGTGTGAACTGGAGAAGGGTGGAGATCCGCAGCAGGTGGCTGATATAGTTGCGTCGTTCAGGAAAGAGGGGCTTCCGTATAAAGGGATGGTTCTGGAAACCGGAAGTGCCTTTAAGGATGAGGCGGCAAGGGAGGAGTTTGCTGCTTTGTGCCGGAGCAACAATGTGGTGTTCGTAGAGTACAGGCTTCTTGGAGGCACAGGGATTCCACAGGAACCGCAGTTTTCTGAAAATGAAGAGGTAAAGGCATTTTTTGCAACCAGTTACAACCTGTTTGTGAACCTTAACCGCAACGGCAGCTTTACATTGGACCTCCTTGCACTTGGAGCAGATGCCCAATGCCTTGCAGGAATGTGCAACAACACAAAAATGCCATATACCCTGGTAATGGAGCCTCCAAAAGAGGATTTCTCTTTTTCCCGATATATCAACGCCCTTTTCAGTTATTTCAAGACAATAAATGCCAACAGGGCAGAGTGATACAGAATAATCTGCTGCAGCAACTCACTGCAGGCACAATTATACAACATCAGTTGCCTGCATGTACAGTTAAACAACAATTGCCCCTCAGGCATAATGATACAGGACAGATTTGATGGAGAACGAATTTTTTGAAGATAAAGACGGTGGCGCCGACTACGAGAAACTCTTTGCAGAGTATCTTTCTGCAAAGGAGGAGGGGAACCTTGCCCTTTTGAATTTCAGCGAGGAAGAGTATGAGTCGCTTCTGGACCGTCTGGTGGAGGAGGGGAAGGAGGATGATGTGCTGGAACTCTCCCAACTTGCATTTGAGAGATACCCCTATTCACCGGCCCTTCTCACAAGATTCTGCGATACCCTTATCCTTATGGGCAATCCCGACAAGGCTCTTGATATCCTTAGTGCCTACAAAGATTCATTCTCAGCAGAGAGTGCAATGTATATCCTTTTTTCCAGAGCAAACATAATGAAGAAGAAGTTTGCCCATGCCCGGGATTATTTCTACAAGGCTATGGAGTTGGGCAATGATTCCCTCAACGATATTGATTCTGCAGAGCAGGTATGTACCCTTGCCCAGGATTGCATAGAGGTGGGGAATTATGAGGAGGCTTTGTATTATCTTGAGAGGGCGCAGCGCATTGCCCCGCTCCCGTATGAGTACAGCAATGATTTTGCTTTCTGCTACGACCGTCTTGACGAACCGCAGAAAGCCATTGAGCATTACAACAACTATTTGGACAAGGATCCTTTCAACGATACTGTATGGTTCAATCTGGGAACAGTACAGGCCCGCATAAGGGAGTTTGAGAAGGCAATTGAGGCTTTTGATTATTCAATAGCCCTTAATCCAGGCAACTCGTCATCTATGTATAACCTTGCTGTAGTATATATGAATCTGCAGAGATATCAGGAGGCGGCACAGGTTTTTGAACAATTTGTGGAGATTGATGCAGATGTGCTCGGTCGCCTGGGGCTTGGAGAGGCATACATAAGGATGGAGAGGTTCCAGGATGCAATAACCCAGTTTGAGAAAGCGGGGGAGGTTTCGGCAGAGGCACTGCTTGGAATAGATACCGTAAAGGCAATCCTGTGCTGCAGGAACGGCGAGTTTGAGATATTCAAGGAACTGTTCCTGAAAATCTTCAACAACGGTACAGCCTGGCTGGCGGTAGTATATGATATGCTTCCGTTCCTGCAGGGTGAGCAGTGGTTCCTGGATTTCCTTGAGACAATAAAGAAAGAAGACTGACAGTATAACTTATAACAAAAGACTTATGGCCAATTTTATAAAATGTGCAACTGTTGCATTTAAAGGTATGTGTATGGGTGCGGCAGATGTCATCCCAGGAGTTAGCGGCGGTACAATTGCATTCATAATGGGAATCTATGCAGAATTGCTGGATTCCATAAAATCTGTCAATGGTGAGGCTTTGAAACTCCTGCTTAAGGGAAAAATAGGTGCATTCTGGAAACATATAAACGGAACATTCCTTGCAAGCCTTTTTGCAGGAATACTGATAAGTGTCTTCTCACTTGCAAAACTTATGAAGTACCTTCTTGAGTTCCATCCCGTTCCGCTATGGAGTTTCTTCTTTGGGCTCATTCTGGCATCTGCAGTGTACATCCTTAAAGGGCTTGACAAATGGAGCATCCGGAACATCATCTCACTTCTTGTTGGAGTGGCAATAGGTGCATTCATCTGCCTTGCCAGCCCGGGACAGACTCCTGATGCCCTCTGGTTCATCTTCCTCAGCGGTGCAATTGCAATCTGTGCAATGATTCTTCCAGGAATATCGGGAAGTTTCATATTGCTCCTTTTGGGGAAATATGCATTTGTAATGGAGGCGGTTTCCACTTTGAATATCCCTGTACTGATTGTATTTGCTGCAGGTGCGTGTATAGGCATTGTATGTTTCTCTCATATCCTCAGTTGGCTGCTCAAGAAATTCTATATGCTTACAATCGCACTCCTTTCAGGCTTTATGATAGGCTCACTCCTTAAAGTGTGGCCTTGGAAAGTTCCGGGAGCACAGGAGGGATTTGATTACCCTGCACTCCCAGGTACATTTGAGCAGGTTACCGGTGCAGATCCGCAACTCCTTATGAGCATAGGATTTGCGGTTCTTGGCCTTGCAATTGTGCTCTTCATAGAGTTTATGGCATCAAAAGGCGAAAAATAAAATATTCAGTTATGAAAGATATTATTCCAGATTGGGCAAAAGAACTCAACTGTGCCGTTACCATTTGCGATACAGAGGGGATTGTCCTCTATATGAACGACAAATCCAAAGAGACATTCAAATCTGCAGGTGACCTCATTGGCAAAAGCCTTATGCCTTGCCATAATGAGAATTCAAAAGCAATAATAGCCAGGCTTTTGGAAACAGCCGGCACAAATGTCTACACCATAGAGAAAAACGGCCAGAAAAAGATGATATATCAGACTGTCTGGAAAAAGGACGGGGAAGTTGCCGGCCTTGTGGAACTCTCCATTGTCCTTCCTCCCGACATTCCGCATTATGTGAGATAAAAATTGAGGCGCCTGCTGGAAGGCACCTCAATTTTTTTACCCCATTTTGCCTGTCAGATAGGCTCTGGTGCGTTCATCTGCCGGGTTTGAGAACATTGCCTCAGTATCCCCGTACTCCACAAGTTCCCCAAGGTACATGAACATTGATTTTGAGGAGATCCTTTTTGCCTGCCCCATATTGTGGGTTACAATAAGGATGGTAACCTCTTTCTGCAGTTCAAGCAGCAGTTCCTCAATGTGCTTTGTGGCAATGGGATCAAGGGCAGAGGTAGGCTCATCCATAAGGAGCACATCCGGTTTCATTGCCAGGGCACGGGCAATGCAGAGCCTCTGCTGTTGTCCTCCCGACAGAAAAGTCCCTTTTTTGTTCAGCACATCCTTAACCTCATCCCAGAGGGCAACACTCTTAAGGCAACGCTCCACTGTGGCATCCTTTTCCGCCTTGGAAAGTTTTATACCGTTAAGGGCAAAACCCGAAAGCACATTGTCATAGATGCTCATTGTAGGGAATGGGGCAGGGCGCTGGAAAACCATACCCACCCTGCGGCGAACATCTATAGGTTCCATTGAAAGGATATTCTCACCGTTAAGGAGAATCTCTCCGTCTACCCTTATGTTCTGGTAAAGGTTGTGCATAAGGTTTGCGGCACGCAGCAAAGTGGATTTGCCGCAGCCTGACGGTCCCATAATTGCTGTAATTGTGTTCTTCTCAATGGCTGCCGAGACATATTTTACCGCCATTGTCTGTTTTGTATATGATACACAAGTCTTCCTGAATTCCAATATAGGTTTTACTGATTCCATTTCTTTGCAAGATATTTAGCTGTAAGATTTAATGTAAGTACAAAAAGGAGGAGGAAAAGGGATGCGCCCCATATGAGTTCCTGCAGGTTGGGGTCGTTGAAGAACTCCCAGATAAGCAACGGTACTGCAGAAATTGGTTTGTCTATAGACCAGCGTACCAGAGAACATCCCAACGCGGTAAACATAAGAGGGGCAGTTTCTCCAATCACACGTGAAATGGCCAGAAGCACACCGGTGAAAATACCTCCGAATGCGGCAGGCAACTGCACCTTTAGCATTACCCTTGCCTTGTTCCCGCCCAAAGCCAGACCGGCCTCCTTAAGTGAAGCGGGCAAGATTTTAAGTGTCTCTTCAGTTGATCTTATTATCAATGGCAACATCATTATGAAGAGTGCCACACTGCCCGCTATGGCGGAATATCCTTTCATAGGTACAACTACCCAGATATATGTAATAATTCCGATAATTACCGATGGGGTACCCTGCAGCAGGTCTGTAAGGTAACTTACAATTCTGGCAAAGCGGTTCTTTGTATTCTCTGCCAGATAAGCACCGCACAAAATTCCTGTTGGTACTGCAAATACCACTGCCATACCCAACATAATCATAGTTCCTACAATACCGTTGGCTATACCTCCGGGAATGGGCTCGCCGGCCTCTATGGCTTTCATAGCCTTATAGGCTGTTGGGGTTGGCTCGGTAAAGAACTGCCACGACAACTGGTCATAGCCTCTCAGCAGCACTTCACCCAAAATAGCAAGGAGCGGAACTGCTGTAAGGGCTGCAAACAGGCAGATGCTCCACAGCATAAGTTTGTCTTTTGCAAGACGGCTTTTAATTTTTGTTGTAGTCATTTCCTATGATATTCTTGCACGTTTTATCATCATTTTGCCAATCATATTTATTATGGCGGTTATCAGGAACAATATCAGTCCAATGGCAATAAGTGAGGAGAGCCTGAGGTCATCCGCCTCACCAAACTGGTTGGCAATTATGGATGCCATTGAGTTTCCGGTGGATGTAATTGAATCTGGGATATTGTTGGTATTGCCTATGAGCATTGTAACGGTCATTGTCTCTCCCAGTGCACGGCCTATGGCAAGCACATAAGAAGAGAAGATTCCGGAACCGGCTACAGGAAATATTATCTTCCTTACAACCTCTGCACGGGTGGCTCCAAGGCTGTAAGCCCCCTCTTTAAGGTCGTTGGGAACCATCTTTATGAATTCTGTACTCAAGGATGCAGCATATGGAACAATCATAATGGCAAGTACCATAGAGGCAGTGAGTATACCGGAGCCTTGAGGAGAGATATTTAAAGCCATAATCAACGGACGCAAAGTGTAGAAACCCCACAGTCCGTAGATTATGGAAGGGATACCTGCCAGAAGGTCTGTAATGGTGCCCAAGACCGATGCCGCTTTGGTCCCCTTGAAATACTCACCCACAAACAGTGCCACCGGCAATGAAAAGGGGATACAGAAAACAAGGGCCAGCAGGGTGGTCATAAGGGTTCCTGTAATGAAAGGCAAGGCCCCGTATTGTTCCGCCCCCTGTGTGTAGTTCCAGTCTGAGGAGGTGAGGAACTTGAAGAACCCGAAATGTTCAAATGCATCATAAGCATCAGTAACGAGGGCGTATACTACGCCCCCGCATACTATCGGCATTATAAGTGCCGTCAAAAACAACAGTGCTTTATACAGTTTGTCACTCATAAAACTTAGTTATTTGAGGATTGCTGTGCCGTTGTAGGTTACAGTTTTCATATTTGCAAGGCTCAACTCTTTTGCTTTTGCAGGAAGTGGTGCGTAGTGAACCTCAGAAGTAATTTTCTGTGCCTCATCAGACAGGATGTACTGCAGCATATCCAAAGTGGCTGTTGCCTGCTCAAGACTTCTGTTTGAATAATTCTGCTCCTTGTAGATGATCATCCATGTGAATGTTGCAATAGGGTATGCGCCTGCAGCATCTGAGTTGGTGATAGAGGTCCTTGTGTCTGCAGGAATGTCACCCGATGCAGCCGCTGAAATGCTCTCTGCCGAAGGCTCTACAACCTCACCGCGCTGGTTTGTCATTTTTGCGTATGGAATCTTCTGTGCAAATGCATACTCAGATCCTACATAGCCTATTGAGTTTGCGGTCTGTGCCACAACACCTGCCACACCTGGGTTACCTTTTGCTGCCTGTCCCACAGGGAAACTTACAGATTTGCCTGCACCGTACTGTGCTGCCCACATAGGGCTTACCTTAGAAAGGTAGTCTGTAAATACAAAGGTTGTACCTGATCCGTCCGAACGGAATGTTGGAATTATGGTCTCGTCGGGAAGAGAAACACCCTGGTTGAGGGCTGTGATTTTAGGGTCATTCCATTTTGTGATCTGTCCGGCAAATATCTCTGCAACAACCTCTCCGCTTAGGGTAAGGTCATTTACCCCATTAAGGTTGTATGCCAGCACCACTGCCCCCATACAGGTTGGTATATGTATCACCTGTGGCATCTGCTCCATCTCCTTATCTGTAAGGAATGCATCAGAAGCTGCAAAATCCACAATTTTGTCCCTGAGGTTACGCACTCCTCCGCCGGAGCCAATTCCACCATAGGCAACCACATCACCATTTACTTGAGAAAAGTTCTCAAACACCACATTGTAGAAAGGAAGTGGGAATGTTGCCCCTGCTCCCGACAGTTCCTGAGCCTGGCGGCCCCCATTGTTTGAATTGTTGCCGCAAGATGCCATACATACTGCCAGGGCAACTGTTGCTATCGAATAAAGGATCTTTTTCATATTGAATTTTTTAGAAATTATTATAAACCGAAGTAGAAATTTATATAAGCATAGCATTTGTTGTCTGTTCCATCTGCCTTGGGAATGTTCATCCTGAAGTTGGGGGCAAGTTTCACATATTTGCCCAGTTTGAACTGTGCACCTATTATGGCCGCCTGCTCATCTTTGGCAATGTTCCAGTCATCCTTAGAGTGGAGGTCATCAAACCTTGCATAGAGCTCTGTGGCTTTTGCAACTTTTACAGAAGAGAAGATTGAATATCCGCTCTGGTCTGCATCTTTTTTGTTTGAGGCGTTGTCCATCTTGTTGTATTCTGCTCCAATTGAGAATTTCTCCCCTTTGTATCCGGCAAATGCAGCCAGATTGTATATATCTTCCTTGCTGTTGTCTGCACCCTCATTTATGCCTCCATACAGACGTATCTGGAAACCTTTTGCTGGAGTGAGAGTTACACCTGCGCCATAGTTGAGGCCGTCATTTATCTGAATTTTCTTGTAACCTTCACCGTTTACTATAATTGCATCAGCCGAAATCCACTCAGTAAATTTGTAGGAGAAAGAGAGTCCCAGGTCTGCACTGCTTCCGAATTTGTACATATCCTGGAAGTCCTTCATAATGTATCTGTATCCCCAGAATTTTTCCTGGAAATTGAATTGTGTGGTTGATATGAGGCCTCCGTTTAGGGTGAAGTTCCCTTTTTTCCACGATACCAGTGCATTCTTTACATATGCAAGGCGGTTGTTGTCGGATACGTCTGATGATTTTCCTATATCCAATACACTTTTTACTGACAGTCCGTTTCCCAAATTGTATTCATACCCAAGGTAACTTCTTTCCAGTTCAAAGCCCCTGCTGTTGTTTTCTGAACCGAATCCTGTGTTGAAGTTCCCGAAAACCTGTACAATTGCTTTGCCTTTAGGTTCCTGGGTTGCAGCATCCTGCGCCTGTGCGCCTATGCTCATGCAGGCAATTATTCCTGCAAGGATGATTTGTTTTTTCATTGTCATTGTATTTTGTAGTTTGACGCTGCAAAACTATCGGGAAGATGTTTCAAAAATATTTCAGTTCCATTAGGGTTCGGTTAAAGATGAATTATTACATTTTTATTAAATCTGCTTTGGACCGTTACAATGTGGATTTTTTCTCCATATTTTTGCCGGTGTAGTTGTTATATATGTTATATGGCTGTAGATAAGATACTTGTGGTTGATGATGAGGAGACCCTCTGTGAGGTGCTCAAGATTAATCTGGAAAATGAAGGCTATGATGTTGATATAGCCTTGTGTGCAGAACAGGCATTGGGGTATGACCTCAGTAAATATTCCCTTATTCTGCTGGATATAATGATGGGGGAAATAAGCGGCATAAAGATGGCAAAGATGCTCAAGGCAGATGTTGCCACTGCCGGCATTCCAATCATTTTCTGCACTGCAAGGGATTCGGAGGATGATATGGTTATGGGGCTGAACCTTGGGGCGGATGACTATATTATGAAACCTTACACCGTTAGGAATGTGATTGCAAGGGTAAAGAGTGTATTGAGGAGGACTTCAGCGGGCAAAGTTGCTTCAGTGGCAGCAAGGCAGGATATGCTGGAGGTAGAAGGGCTTGTGCTGGATATGGAGTTCAAGAAGTGTACTATTGACGGGGAGGAGGTGAGGCTTACACGCAAGGAATTTGAACTGTTGGCATATCTTATAAGGCACAGGGGAAAAATTTGTTCAAGGGAACAGATTTTGAGCAGGGTGTGGAGTGATGAAGTTGTTGTGCTTGACCGCACCATTGATGTGAACATTACCAGACTCCGCTCCAAAATTGGAGAATACGGGGCATATATAGTAACTCGTTCAGGTTTCGGTTATGGCTTCAGGGATTGATACATTTTATCATAAGAAACTTTTCCTCTTCTTTCTGGGATTCCTATGGACTATTGTTTTGTGTTTTATAGGTTTCCAGTATCTGAGGGAGAAGCAGTACAAGGAGGAGTTTTTGAGTGCACAACTGCAGTTGTACAACCGTAATCTGGCTTATTATGTTGATGAGGGGCTGGATTATTGCACATTCATAGATTCCCAAGTGAAGCCGTTTGATGAACTGCGCATTTCTATAGTTTCACTGAATGGTTCTGTTGTGTATGACAACACCATTTCTTTGGATTCTCTAAATAACCATCTTTTCAGGCCCGAGATACAGCAGGCTCTTTACAAGGGGCAGGGGTATCATATAGGCAGGTATTCAGAGAGTGACGGCAGATTGTATTTCTATTCAGCCACAAGAGGGGAGAGGGCAGTTGTACGTACTGCAATCCCATATTCAGCATCCCTCAGAGAGATGCTTAGGGCAGACTGGACATTTTTGGGCATTATGGTTTCAATCAGTGTGTTGCTGAGTGTATTATCATATTTTGCATCAAAGAGGTTGGGGGTTACTCTTGCAAAACTTAACAAACTTCACGAAGAGGAGGAAAAGAACAGGCTCAAAAGACAACTTACAAACAATATTAACCACGAACTGAAGACACCAGTGGCATCAATGCAGGTATGTCTGGAAACTCTCCTTAGCGGGATTCAGTTGACGGAGGCAAAAAAAATGGAACTGATTGAACGGTGTTATGTGAACAGTGCCAGATTAAGCAGCCTTTTGCGGGATGTTTCACTCATTACCCGGCTGGAGGATGGGAGTCAACTTATTGGTAAAGAGAGGGTTGTGTTAAATGGGATAATTGATGAAATAAGGGAGGAATTGTCTGTTGTTTCAGAGAACGGGAAGATGAACCTCCACGCAAATTTCAATGATGACGTTGTCATTAATGGCAACCTCTCTCTTATAGGATCAATCTTCAGGAACCTTACAGAGAATGCCATTGCATATTCCGAAGGGAAGAACATATACATTTCATTGTTGGAGAATACTCCCGACAGTTGTACCATTTCATTTGAAGACGACGGGAAAGGGGTTGCCCCGGAGAAACTGCCATTCCTGTTTGACCGTTACTACAGGATAGACAAAGGACGTTCCCGACAAGTTGGAGGTACAGGCCTGGGACTCTCCATTGTAAAACACGCCGTACAGTTCCACGGCGGAAAAATTTCCGTATCCAACAGGGTGGGGGGAGGATTGAGGTTCGAGTTTACCTTAAAGAAGTGATAAAACAAAAAAGGCGGTTATTTTCAACCGCCTTCTTTGTTCTATTCTTATTATTTTGTGTGGGAGAAGAATTCTTTTAGAAGTTCCGGAGTACATTCTATTGCATCACCACCGTGTTTCTGGTCTGGGCAGTATTTATATTTGATGTTCACATCCTGTTTAACAAGTTCGTCAACTTTTGCGGTGCAGTCGCCCTCGCTTGCAGTACTGAAAAAATACATTGGAATGTTCACCGGTCTAGGGCTGGAACACGACATTGATATTCCTGCGGCAAATACATCGGGGTGCATTTCGGCATAATCCCAGGTACCACGACCACCGTCTGATGATCCTGTTACATAAATTCTGTTGGTGTCAATAAGTCCCTTCTCTGCATAATCATCAATGATGTGCTTTACATCATCATAGCAATCTGTCCACTTGATGGTTTCTGTAAGGTTTGCTTTATAGCACACAGGGAACAGAGCAATGGCTTTGGTTCCGCTCTCTTTCAGGTATTGCAGAATGTATTCGTCGGCATCACAACAATCAAAATGATTCGGGTGATAGAATATATCGTGCTTTGGACGGTCATGCACCCCACCATGAAGCCAAAGCCACAAAATGGCTTTACCAGGCTTGTCGGCATTTACATACACTACCTTGCAAGGCACATTATAAGTAAATTCACCCTCAGGCAAAATCACATTACTTTTTTCTTCTTCGCATTTGTTGTTGCCACACGCTGCCAACAGCAACGCCACAGCCATAAAATAAAGATACCTCATAATATTTACTATTCGGTTATAGGTTAATAGTTGCTACAAATTTATGGAATTTTATGACTTCAAAGAGGAATAAAAACAAAAAAGGCGGTTGAAAAACCGCCTTTCAAGTGACCCGCCAGGGGATCGAACCCTGGACCCCAACATTAAGAGTGTCGTGCTCTACCAGCTGAGCTAGCGAGTCTTTTGCTTTCGCAGTGATCCAGAAGGGATTCGAACCCCTGACCCACAGATTAGAAATCTGTTGCTCTATCCAACTGAGCTACTGGACCAATCCCGCCTGGCTTATTGCCTTAGCGGGTGCAAAGATAGGAATTATTTTTATTTGCAAAAATTTTTTTTGATAAATCTTTCTATCTTTACAAGGATTTAAGGCATTTTTATGAGGTCACTGCTTAAAATATTGCTTCTGTTTGTGGTTTTCCCCCTTTGGGGAAACGCATTGCCTGTGCAGGAATCGGCACCCAACCGTAAAAAGAAGCCTTACATAACCACTTTTGTGGATACTCTTGTGCAGAGGGTCCGCAATCAGGCAAAATTGCAGGAGGGCAACAGGCCGGATTATGATGCAGACATTTTCATAAAGGGGAATGCTGATTTTATTAAGCGCAACCGCCTGCAGCAGTATCTCCCTTATCTGAACAGGGCAGACAAGCATATAAACAATTACTATGCGGAATTCATTGGTGGTGTAACCTACACCAACCCCAATATCTATAACCATACCTTGTTTTCTATCTCCTCAAACAAGAAGAAGTTTGTGGAGAGGCATATTGAGACAATTTTTGCCCCCAATCTGAGGCTGAATGTATATTCACAGTACCTCTATGGAAACCTGTACTCCCCGTTGGCTTATAAATCGGGAAGATACTATAAATTTTCTCTCGATTCCATCTGGCAGGCAAAGGGGCAGACTTACTACAAGGTTGCCTTTACCCCAAACATTGCAAATTTCAAGTTTGTGGAGGGGTATTTCATTACCACAGACCGTAACTGGGGGATAAGGGAGATGAAGTTCCGCGGAGGTATGGAGGTTATGGATTTTACAAACAGGGTGCTGATGGGGGATGAGGGTACTCCGGGTGAATTCCTTCCAAAGAAACTGGACATTTCCACTTATGCACATATTCTTGGAAACCGTCTCCTTGGAACCTACAGTTCAACCATAAAGTACAACAAAATAGAGGAGTCCCATTTTGTAAAGGATAGGGGTAGGGAGAAGTACAATCTCTCTCTGCAGTACAATACCAAGGTGGATACCCTCTCTGCAGTTGCAGATTTTATTGTAAAGTTCAGGGATTCAGTTGTTCTGGCAGATATGCCCCCTGTTCCAAGGGATGATTCCACAGCAACTGAGAAGAAACCGGGGGCCTGGGAGAAGATGGGGCGCTTCTTTGTTAAGAACCACTCTTTGGACCTCAAGCAGTTGGGGCAGTTGAGGATTTCCCCACTGGTAAGCCCTATCCTCTTTGATTTCAGTACCACCCACGGAATTTCCTATACCCAGAAACTCAAGTATTCAAAGGTTACCCCTAAGGACAGGCTCTACTCACTTGAGCCCCGTATTGGCTATAACTTCAAGTACAAGGAGTTCTACTGGGGCCTCAAGGGTGAGGTGAACTACCTTCCGCGCCGTATGAGCCGGCTTTTTGTGGATATAGGAAACGGTAACAAAATAACCACAGACCGTGTTATGAATGCACTTGAGGAGTTGCCGTTTATGGTGTTTGATACAGCAGGGCTCCATTTGCGCAACTTCAGGAACACATATGCAAAGGTAGGCCACAAGATAGAGGTATCCAACGGATTCTCTGTAAGCACAAACCTGGCTGTACAGACATATTCAGAGATTGAAAAATCCAATCTGGAGGTAATTTACCCCCAGAGCCTGTATGTGGAGAGGGCAAAGGAGATAGCACGGCACAAATACAGGTCATTTGTGCCGGAAATTGAACTTACCTACACCCCGCACCAGTATTATTATTACAACGGGGAAAGGAAAGTATATCTTTATTCCCGATATCCTACTTTTACACTGAATTTTGCCAAAGCCATAAAAGGGGTGCTGGGGAGCACAACAGAGTACAACAGGATTGAGTTTGACATGCACCACGGAATAGACATTGGGCCTATGCACAAGTTCTATTACAGGGCAGGTGCCGGAGTGTTCTTTGATTATACAGACCTCTTCTTTGCCGAGTTCAACAACTTGCGCCGCAATAACCTGCCCGCACAATGGGACGATGATATAGGAGGGGCATTCCAACTGCTCACAAGGTTCAAATACAATGAGATAGACAAATACCTGAAGTTCAATGTAAGGTATGATGCCCCGCTGATCCTTGTTCCAAGCATATTCCGCAGGGTAAAATATATAACCAGGGAGAAACTCTACTGCAACCTGCTGTTTGTTGATACAATGGATCCGTACATAGAGATGGGCTACGGCATTGGCACAAACATCTTCAATGTGGGGGTATTCTGGGGCGGAGAGATTACCAAATGGGATACAATAGGTGTTAAATTTACATTTGAGATATTTAATGATTAGTTGTAAATTTGTTATTATGAAGAATTTTTCAAGAATATCAATGGTGGTGCTAATGCTGGCGGTTGCATTGCAGGCACCCGTAGCGGCCGCTGCCCAGGGCGTGGCCCAGGGGAACATTTCCCAGGAGAGTGTGCAAAAATACGGTGAACTTTCCAAAGTACTTCAAGCAAACCAGCAGAAGAGTGTACCTGAACTTATGATAATTGTGGCAAAGCAGATGCTTGGTACAGAGTATGTTGCAGGAACCCTGGAGAAGGTGCCCGAGCAACTTGTGGTATCCCTCACCCAAACAGACTGCATCCTTTTTGTGGAGAGTTGTCTTGCAATGGCCCTTAATGCAAAAAAAGGTATTTTTCATCCCGACAGCCTTTGTGCAACAATCCAGAGCCTCAGGTACCGCGATGGAAAGGTTGACGGATATGCCAGCCGCATCCATTATACCAGCGAATGGATAAGGCAGGGGGAGGCCAGGGGCATCTTCAGGGAAATTACAGATGTGCTGAGCGGGGATAATTTGTCGGGACAAAGATTCTCCTATATGTCTGAGCATTCTGATGCATACAGACAGTTGAAGGGGAACCCTGCAGAGGTGGACAGAATTGCCCAAATGGAGGCATCTCTGAACCAACATACAGATTATTTTGTAATACCAAAAGAGGCTGTTTCAAAAATGGAGCATCTGCTTAAGGATGGGGATATCCTGGGTTTCAACTCCACTGTTAAAGGGTTGGACATTGCCCACGTGGCACTGGTGTACCATAAGGAGAACGGCCAGGTGGGATTCATACACGCATCGCAGGCAGACGGGAAAGTGGTTATTGATGAGAAGAGCATTGCAGATTATGTGAATTCCCGCAAGAGCAACAACGGAATAAGAATAGTTAGAGTAAACAGATAAATTATGGAAATATCTAAGGTTTATTACAGCAATCTGCGCTGCAAGCCGGGGCTGAATCTTTTGAAGAAACTGCGCAACCTTGTAAAGGCTGCCGGAATTGAGAAAATTAATTTTGAAGGGCAGTACACTGCTGTAAAACTCCACTTTGGAGAGCCTGGAAATATGGCATACATAAGGCCTAATTATGTGTCAACTGTGGTTGACCTTCTCAATTCCCTTGGGGCAAAGACATTCCTTACAGATTCAAATACCCTTTATAAAGGGCGCAGGGACAATGCGGTAGACCACCTGCGCAGTGCTATGATAAACGGTTTCAACCCTATTGCGGTGAATGCAAATGTAATCATTGCAGATGGCCTTAAGGGCACCAACTATGCGGCAATTCCAATTGAGGGGGCAAAATACTGTCCTGCACCAAAAATTGGTCAGGCTGTAGCAGATGCAGATATAATTGTATCCATAAGCCACTTCAAAGGGCACGAGCAGGCCGGTTTTGGCGGTGCTTTGAAGAACCTGGGAATGGGATGTGCCAGCATTGCAGGAAAACTTGAACTCCACTCATCATCTCAGCCAAAAGTTAATGTAGACAATTGCATTGGCTGCAAGATTTGTGAGAAGAACTGCAACCACGGGGCAATAACTGTTGGACCGGACCGCAAGGCTGTAATAGACTATTCAAAATGTGTGGGCTGCGGCCAGTGTGTGGCACTTTGCCAGTATGAAGGTGCAGTACTTGCAGAATGGGACACATCAGAGGTTCTTAACTGCAAAATTGCAGAATACACCAAAGCTGTGCTCAAGGGCAAACCTAACTTCCACATCTCACTTGTAATGAACGTATCCCCTGAGTGCGACTGCTGGGGCCACAACGACTTGGCAGTAGTGCCGGATTTGGGTATGATGGCTTCATTTGATCCGGTTGCATTGGATCAGGCTTGTGCAGATTTGGTAAACAAAGCACCGGTAATTAACGGCTGGATGCATGATCACTCACACTGCCACAAAGAAGAAGTCTTCAAATTCCTCCACCCGGATACCGACTGGCAATCAGGCCTTGAATACGCCCAGCAGATTGGCCTTGGCAGCAGGGAGTATGAATTGATTGAGGTGTGATCACATCCCTCTCAAAAGAAAACTCCGTCCGGGAATTGATATGTTTTCCCGAACGGAGTATCTTTTTTGCGTCAGTTGGTTCGGGAAAATGGGTGTTTTCCCGAACCAAACCATTTATAATGCCTCAATCTGCTCAAGCGATAGACCGGTGCATCTGGTCCTTCTCCGAAAGTGAACCACATCTGCTGTATCAAGACTCTTAGAACACTTCCTTGGCTTTAAGCAAATTAAATTACTGCGTAAAACGTAAATTTACGCTCCTTTCCTCAAGTTTTTCTTTTTTTGGACAGGTGTTTCAAAAAATATTTGCAATATTGTGGCAGAAGAATACTAACCGGGAAGGATTGTGGCGAGAGACTTGTTTTGAGGATGCTCCTGCAAGAGTTCCCTCAAAACAATTTATTATGGAATATTCAGTTAACTTTTACTGCAATTTGCTGCAGG
>JAGAKR010000024.1 GCA_017625535.1 Bacteroidales bacterium
CATTGGAAGCCATCTATGAGCAATTGTGGAATAACTTGAAAGAAAATGAACGCTTAGAAGCACTAAGGGACAGCCTCCTACCGAAGCTAATGTCAGGAGAACTTAAAATTAACAATTTAGACTGCTAAATTCTCATTTATGGAATATAAAAAGTTAGGACATATTGCAAAGATTCAAACTGGGCCATTCGGAAGTCAGTTGCATCAATCTGATTATATACCAACTGGTATTCCATGCATTATGCCGTGTAATATCGGATCCAATCTTAATATTATCTGCGACAACATAGCTTATATATCAGAAGAGGATTTAAATAGACTTGCTAAACACAAAACTCAAGAAGGAGATATTGTTTATAGCAGAAGAGGCGACATTGAGAAATGTGCATATATATCCTCTAGAGAATCTGGTTGGTTATGTGGCACAGGATGCCTCAAAGTTTCAATTGACAGCACAATAGCTTTACCCAAATATGTTGCATATCTATTATCCACTCCTGAATCAAAGGCATGGCTGGTCGGCAACGCAGTGGGAACTACAATGCTAAATTTAAATACAACTGTACTATCAGACTTTCCTATTTGTTTGCCAGACTTAGATACTCAGAAAAAGGTAGTTGAAATTATTGATTCAATTGCAGATAAAATCGAGCTAAATAAACGTATAAATGATAATTTAGAATATTCTTAAGTCTGTATATATGCATTGGATTAAAGAAAATATTAGTAAGATCCCCAGCTTACAGGCTTATAATCATCACGTATCTACAATAGAAGAGACTGTGTATGATAAGCCAGATTTGGCTATTGAACTATGCAAAAGTCTATTAGAAGGAATTTGTAAAACGATATTAACAAATAAAGGTGTTGATTATTTGAGCGTTGACAAGTTTCCAAAGTTGATAAAATTGACAATAGAAACGATATGTGCTGGAACCGCTGAAAAAGATGATTTATTGGACTTAGGAACAAGAGTTACTTCTGTTGCGCATAAAATAGGTGAGATAAGAAATAAGGCAAGTTTCGCATCCCATGGACAGGATATTGACCATCCTAAATTGAGTAATACTCTCTCAAATTTCATGTTTTATGTAACTGATGCAATGGGTGGCTTTATACTGAGTTACTATTTACAATACTCGCTAAATTCATCAGTTCGAATAAAATATGAGGATTGTGTAGAATTTAATGATTTTTTTGATTCAGAACATCATATTCAATTGGGAGACATTGTTATATCTGCTTCTGAAGCATTATATAACCAAGATTATCAGGCATATGCTATGGAATATCAAGAGTTTTTATTGAGTAAGATTGAAGATATGGAGGAATAATTATATGAGCTTTAATGAACAAGACTACGAAAATGCGATTATAGCGTTATTTATTGGTTTAGGCTATGAATATCAATACGGTCCTGATATTATCAGGGATTACCATCTTCCATATATCAATGATCAATTATGGACTAGTTTGTCGAACATTAATTCTACAAAATGCCAAAATGCTATAGCAGAAGCTATCAAGAAGATATCTTGTATAGATGCAGGTGATCTTATTCAAAAAAATGCAACCTTTATGCACTATTTGCAAAATGGGGTTGAGGTGGCATATTATGAAGGCGGTGAAGCAAAAAATGATATTGTGTATCTTATCGATTATGAGAATGTCAATAGGAATACTTTTCAGGTTGTAAATCAATGGACATTCATTGAGCGGTCGGAGAAAAGAGCTGATGTTATAATATTTGTTAATGGTCTTCCTCTTGTGGTAGTCGAATTGAAGTCCCCATCCAGAGAGGAAACGGATGCCTCAGCAGCCTATAGGCAACTTAGGAATTATATGTATGAAATACCATCATTGTTTACGTACAATGTTTTCTGTGTAATGAGTGATATGATGTGTTCAAAAGCTGGAACTATTACTAGCAATGAAGATCGCTTTATGGAATGGAAAACAAAAGACGGCAATTATGAAAGTACGCAATATGCTGATTATGATACTTTCTTTGAGGGAATCTTTCCAAAAGCCAGACTGCTTGACATAATAAAGAATTTTACCTGTTTTTCACATGAGGAAAGAGGCTCTGTTAAAATACTTTCTGGATATCATCAATACTTTGCAGTTAAAAAAGCTGTTGAACGTACGGTAAAAGCAACCAATGGGGATGGTAAGATTGGTGTATTCTGGCATACTCAAGGTAGTGGTAAATCGCTCTCTATGGTATTCTATGCTCACCTAATACAGGATGTATTGTCACAACCCACTATTGTAGTAATTACAGACAGAAATGATCTTGATGATCAACTATATGGTCAATTCTCTAAATGTAAAGATTTCCTTAGACAAACACCCCTTCAAGCAAATAGTCGTGAACACCTTAAAGACCTTTTGAAGAACAGAGAGGCCAATGGTATCATCTTCACTACGATGCAGAAGTTTCAGGAGTCTGATGAACCCCTTTCTGAAAGGAAGAATATCGTTGTGATGACTGATGAGGCACATCGTGGACAGTATGGATTTGAAGAGAAAGTAAGTGCAGACGGTAAGATTTCTGTAGGTATGGCTAGAATTATTCATAATTCACTGCCTAATGCGTCCTTTATTGGTTTTACAGGAACACCTATATCCGCTAAAGATAAAGATACACAGGAAGTCTTTGGAGAATACATTGATATATATGACATGACTCAAGCTGTTGCAGATGGCGCTACATGTGCTGTTTTCTATGAGTCTCGTGTTATTAACCTTAATCTTGATGATGCTACATTAAAACTGCTGGATGATGAGTATGAACTTCTTGCAAATGAAGGAGCAAGTGTTGAGCAGATAGAGGCAAGCAAGAAGGAAATGGCCCATATGGAAGCTATTCTTGGCGCACCTGAAACAATAGATTCACTTTGTTGTGACATACTTAAGCACTATGAAGAAAACAGGCAGTATGAACTTACCGGTAAGGCTATGATAGTTGCATACTCCCGTCCAATAGCAATGAAAATATATGAAAGGTTGTTGGAACTTCGTCCGGAGTGGACCGAGAAAGTTAAGGTAATCATGACAGGAGGTAATAATGATCCGGAAGAATGGCATGAGATTGTCGGGAATAAGCAATACAAAAAGGAGCTTGCCAAGAAGTTTAAGGATAACAATGATCCTATGAAAATTGCTATTGTTGTGGATATGTGGCTTACTGGGTTTGATGTACCTTCTCTTGCTACCATGTATGTGTATAAACCAATGACCGGTCATAATCTTATGCAGGCAATTGCTCGTGTGAATCGTGTCTTTAAAGATAAAGCAGGTGGACTTGTCGTAGATTATATTGGTATAGCTAAGGCGCTTAAGGAAGCTATGAGGGATTATACCAAACGTGACCAGGATAAATATGGAAACCCGAACATTAAGGAGACTGCACTGCTAAAATTCAAGGAAAAGCTTGAAGTGTGTAGAGGGTTAATGCACGGGTACGATTATAGCGCATTCAAAGAGTGTAGTGATACAGAAAGGGCACAAATTATTAAGGGTGGAGTAAACTTTATGCTATCCCCAGCTAAAGAAGAAGATTACAAAGATTTCCTTAAAGAAGCAGGATTATTGAAAAATGCCGTAAGTCTTTGTAGAAGTCTTCTTAAAGAGGACGAAAGATATGAATCTGCATTCTTTGAGACGGTACGTACTCTTCTTAACAGGATGACTGGTAAAGGGACTATTTCTAAGAAAAGTATCAATGAAAGGATTAGTGCGCTCCTAAGCCAAAGTGTTAAGAGTAATGGTGTTATTAATTTGTTTTCTGATGTAAAGACCGAATTTTCACTTTTTGATGCTGCATTCTTGGATGAAATCTCCAAAATGAAGGAGAAAAACATTGCTGTTGAATTACTTAAGCGATTACTTGCTGAAAGAATTCATATTTATAAAGAGTCAAATATTGTGCAATCACAGAAGTTCTCTGAAATGCTTAACATGACTCTATCCAACTACCTCAAAGGGATGATTACTAACGAGGAAGTTATTGAAGAACTTTTGAGAATGGCTCAGGAGATTGCCAATTCAGAGTCACAGGCCAATGAACTTGGCCTTTCAAAAGAAGAGAAAGCGTTTTATGATGCACTCACCCAACCTAGAGCTGTACAAGATTTCTATACTAATGAGCAGCTTGTAGAAATGACTAAGGAACTCACTGATACTCTCAGGAAAAACCGTACAATAGATTGGCAAAAGAAAGAATCTGCAAGAGCGGGTATGAGAAGATTGATAAAACGTCTTTTGAAGAAATATAAATATCCACCAGAGGAAGAGCAAAATGCCATGGATATTGTCCTTAAGCAATGTGAGCAATGGGCTGATGTGGAGCCTGAATATGTTTATGAGGAATAATTAAAATTAGAGTTGCTAAGTTTATGTTGTTCCACTCTCTACGCACTAAAGTGCTCAGTTCATTGCGCAACAACACTCAGCAACCTTTTATAAAATCACCTGAAGCAAGAGTGTTGTTGCTCTCGTGGCTGCTCATTTGGGAGAAGACCGCAAGGCTGGTCTCTCCCTATCACTCGCACCACTCCCGCAAAACAACATACTTGCCTACGGAACTTAGTGGTAAAATTAGTGGGTGAAATTGTCTCACCAGTGGTAAGAGTTTTATAAACGCCCAGTCAAGACTTTAGCCGGCGGGTCGTCAGAAGACTTGCTATTCAATTTTCGGGCAGAGAGAAGAAAGAATGGTTATATTTTTGCAGAGCAAGATGTAATATTTCTGCTTGTATCTTAACATTCAAACACCTCAATATGACTCTGGATTTCCGACAGACTATTCTTTATTGCCAACCTGATAAATGTCCCAGTCTCTTCAAAGATTATGTATTCAGGGCTTTGGTTGACAAGTTCCTTGAAACTGTTGTTCAAGTCGGCCTGTGCAGTTTTAGCTTCTTCAATGCTGCCGTACATCTTACAGTCTGTAGATAAATTCCCCTCGGAATCCATTTGAGCGTAATGTAGGAAATAGGATTTCATAGTTACTATTGTTGCAATTTGTTTTCCTCAAACAGCCTGATGGCTTTGTAAATAAGCGAATATGACTGGCTGTCTTCCGGTAAGGATTCTGCAGTTGTAGAAGCTTTTTCAAGTTTGTTATCTTCGCATAGATTGGCTACCCATTGTTGCTTTTCAAGATAGTAACCGTGTTTGGTGTATCCTGCAAGATATTTGTTGAGCGTCTTTATGACATCTTCAGAGTTATGGAAATACTTATTGGTTTCAAGGTAATGTAGCAGAAACCAGAATTCAATGGATGGCATGCTGTCGCAGATGAAGACTCTCTCGTTTTTCTTGTAGTCTGCCTTCATCTTCTCAAATCTTTTGCGCTCGTTTTCGTTGCTCCTTGTGACATCGGCATCGCAGATGCAGACAGCGATTCCTCCATTTTGCAGAACCTGTTCAATGAGTTTGCTCATTTCAGCGTATGACTGCTGTGAAAAGAATCGTGGCTTACAATCGTAGCGGAATCCTTTGATGTTTCTCAGGTGTTCAAAGTACCATCTTTCTGTAAGACCTTCTCCTATTACTGTTATTCTTGAGCGCTTAAGCTCTCTTTCTCTTCTACCTCTCGCCATAGCAAATAACTTTAAACGTAAATTTCCGGGATTGCGCCAAACTGGCCGTTCTTGTAGGATTTGCGGATTGATGACAATTTATTCAATCCCTTAAAGTCTGTTAGTGGGTATATCTCTGTATTACCGTCTTCCTTTTTCTCTGTAAACCATACTGAGTCCTTTCCAAACAAATCATCAATTCCATCCAGCAGTGGGTCATAATGTGTTGTTACAAGCAGCTGTGACTTGTTGTTCTCTTCTTTAAGGAACCGGTCCAGAATAAAATCAAGGAGTGAAGGATGCAATGAAGCCTCTATCTCATCTATATCCAAAAATGCCTGTTCTTTGATTGTTGTGTAGATTGCGGATTCTATTTCGATTACCCTTTTTGTTCCGGCAGACTGGCTGCTTTCTGGAAGGATGTAGTCTTCCTCTCCACGTGTGTTCTTTACGCGGATTCTAAATCCCGTATTTATATCATTGATGGTTCCTCTCGCCAGGATTTCAGCCTTCTCATCCTCGTCAATGAACTTTGCAGAGGAAATAGCCTCAATCTGGCTCTTGCTGAGGTTATATGTGGTCTCTTCTACCTCAATTTCAGCAATTCTCAAGTCTGCTTTTGTAGTGAATTCCTTTATATATTTGCGGAAAGCCTCATCTCTGAACATCTTGTCTTTAGCATAACCGGAGAGTTCGGTGTTGCTATCAATGCCGGGCAAAAGCTTTTCGTTAATCCATCGGATAATAGGGCTTATTCTGTCAATATTCATATTCACCTTTGTCATAGAGGCAAAGAATGACATATTTTTCCAACAGTTGAGATTGATTGCATCAATCTCTGCAGGTTTTAACTTTACAGCTGCGGGATTGAATTTGACCACTGACTGTTCATTCTTATATTCTCTCCAAAATATGCGTGTCGGCTGTACGGACTCGTAGAAATACAAAGACTCCGATGAAACCCTCTCCTTATTAAGTTCAAGTTTATACCAGTATTTTGTTCCATCTGCGTAGAACTTCATCTCAAAACAGCTGTCCTCATTTGGAGTGTTCTTATCCAAAAGGAATGGCGAAACTCGGGTTGAAAGGTCATTCCTCGCAGGGACCTGAGACCAGAAACGGCGCAAGAAATCCAATGCCTCAAGGAAATTGGACTTTCCTGAAGCATTTGCGCCAAAAATAACTGCAAATCTCAGAAGTTTTGTTCCGTCCGGCATTATAGCCACTCTATTTATAGGGTCGTCTTTTGTCGGCTCAAAGCTGAAGTATGCCTCGTCTCTGAATGACAAAAAGTTCCTGAATTTTATCTCTTGTATCATAATCTGTCAAAATTTCTGCAAATGTATATATAATAAACAAATATTAAAATAAAATAGCAAATTATTGCTATTTTATTTTAGAAAATAGGTGCATATATGCCAATAATGGGTATAAGCTGTCAAAATGGCAATATTTTCTACCTGGTATAAAATTGGCATCTCCAACTTTTAAAGATGGCCATCTTTTTAAATAACAAATAGAATGAAAATTTAATAATGAGTATATTATGAATGATACATTAGATTCGGAGCCAACACGCCATTATCTTTCCATGCTCCAGGATAATATAACAAGAATGGCGACCAATTCTGCAAACTGCAAAACTTGGACTATTACAATCGTAACAGCGCTATTGGCACTAACTCTTGCTGATAAGGCTATTATTGGATACTTGAAAGTATTATACATACCAGTATTCCTATTTTACCTTTTGGACTCATACTATTTATCAGTAGAGAAAAGATTTAGAAAGGTTGAGGAAGAGTTTGTCTGTTAAGCTAAGATAGGAGAAGATACAAACGACTTGCTTTACTCATTCCATATCCATAAATACACCTGGTATAAGCAGTTGTTCTATGCGACCACTTCCATTTCTGTATGGCCGTTTTATTTGATTATTGTGATTGTATTAACATTAATAATATTGTAATACTATGGGACGGAATGTTTTTGTTTCATACAAGTTTGGGGATTCCAATGTTCAGCCTTTAAGAGGAGAATGGAGTACTACTGCAAGGAGTTATGTAAATGAAATTGAAAGACTGTTGGAAAATAATGGCCATGCATATTATGGCGAACATCAAGATGAGGATTTGAGCTACTGGAGTGATGAACAGATATATCAAAGATTGAAGAATAAGATCTTTCCTACTTCATGTACGATAGTTTTAATTTCGCCCAATATGAGAGAAAAAGGAAGGCTTGACAAAAGTCAGTGGATACCATGGGAAATATATTATTCACTTCGTGAAACAACCCGTAATAATTTCACCAGTCGCAGAAATGCTATCTTGGCAGTTGTATTACCAGATTCAAAAGGAAGTTATGAGTATGCTATAAGCCATAAGCAATGTTGCCCTGCAGGATGTACCGGATATCACACATCTTCGTTGTTTACAATTCTTAAAGAGAATATGTTTAATCTTAAAAATCCATCAACAAGAATTTGCGGTCGGAATGATAAAATTTGGCACGGAGAATTCAGTTATATACCAATGGTCAGGTGGGATTATTTCAAAAACAACGTTGATGCTTGCATTGAGAGAGCTGAAAGAATAAAAGACAATGCTGAGAATTATGAACTACATATAAATGTTAATCAATAAAAGTTAGAGATGGATACTATCAGTATTATTATCAGTTCATTAAGTTTGCTCGTTTCAATTGTATCCTTAATTTTTTGTATTAGGAAATATTCTATTCATGAGAGGACTCTCAATGAACAACAGAAACAAATCAATCATTTTAAGTTGCAGGAATATGTGAGTGAAATAAATGCTCAGAAACAAGCATTTATAAATGGTGTAATAGAGCCATTTACAAAAGGAAGTGTAAGATTAAAAGTCGCTAACAAAGGATATTCAAACGCTAGGAACATTAGGGTTCAAGTTCTAAGTGATACATCAGGATTAATAATGTCTCAAATAAGTGATATTGAATTATTGAATCCAGGAGCAGATTACGCGTACGAAATCCATTTAATGAATGGACATGTTAAAACACTAAGACTAAAATTTATTTGGGATGATGATTATGAATCTAATCGTGAAGCAGAGTCACATCTGCAAATAAGATAAATCGCTAATTGCCAATATTCATTAATAAAATAAATTGTCTCAACACTGTTGAGAGTTTTATAAACGCCCGGTCAAGACTTCAGCCGGCAAACCGTCAGAAGACTTGCCCTTGATGGGCAGAGAGGTATCAGAAGTGTGTTTTCAATCTGCAAGCAGGTTGTAAACACACCTCTTCTTTTTTATAGCACCTTTGGTGCGGAGTAGCCTTGCACATTGAATACTCTGTTTGCGCCACAAGCCTATTGACATTTCGGAGGAATGCCACCCGGTATGCACATAATGATGGCGTGGAGACTTAACCTGTTCTCCTCCATAAAAATGCGGCCACTGCATACTTTTGCCCTATGAATGGGGCAAAAGTCCTCCGTTCTCCTCCGCATTTTTACTCTGTAAAATCAGTTCAAGACTCCACCTAGTGTTTAGTGCGCGTTACGCACATAAACGTTTCTGCTTGCATAGGTCACTGGTTAGCAGACAGTATCATATCTGTGCTAAGGCCAATCTAATCAAATAATCACTATCTTTGAGTATGACTGCACAATTTATATTACTACTGATAATCTCATTTATAGTTTTTGTTTTAGCAACTATTATCCTAACGGGCAAAGGAGATAACTTAATTGCCGGATATAATACATCAACTAAAGAGGAGAAGGAGAGATATAACATAAAAAGAGTCCGTATCTGCATAGGAGGGATGTTGTTGATTTTGTCTCCTGCTATGTTGCTGTTTGCTGATAATTTTGTTCTTCTGATAGCAGTTGTACCATCTCTTTCAATTTTATCAATCATACTTGCCAATACTTGGGCCAAGAAATAAATGTGCATATCCCACTTCCTGCAATTCAATGTCCACAGTAACCCTTGTGGGATGATGCTCTGAGAGGGGTAGTTGTGGTAGGTGAGCAAGATTAGGTGGTACCTGCCACACTGAGCATTGCTACAGGTGCTTCTGAGGCAGGTATGTGTGGATCCTGTTTTGCAGGAACTTAATGATCCCTCTTTGTATAAAGCCGGCATTGTTGCCGGCTGTTTGTCTAAATGGTCTGATTCCACTTTTAACAAGCCGCGCAGGCGGCCGGTGCCCACGTGGGCACCGCAAATCCCCCTTGAGGGGGTGCAGGGGGTGAACTTTCTCCACTGGACAAAAAAAGCCGGCATTGTTGCCGGCTTTTTGTCCAGTGGAGATGGGCGGACTCGAACCGCCGTCCAACCAAACCATCAATATGCTTTCTACATGCTTATTCTTTCTTTAGTTGTCGGGAGCAGGCTGCCGAAAGACAGGCCATCTGAACCTTATCCTTTGGGTCTTGGGATGCTTTAAAGGAGTCCACATCCGCATCCTGCTTAAGATGATACCCCATATGCCAGGCCCATAGCGGGATTAAAGGGCTGGCGGGATACTTGTCCACCCGGCACCTTGGCGGGGCGGATTAAGCGTACCAGCTTGGCTGATTACGCAGCAAGTGCATAGTTATTGTTGCCAGTTATAGGCTTGCAGTTGGATATTAAAGAGCTTGACTGCAAATGCTCTGCATGCTTACATACCAATTAATCTGATGTCAAAACCAAAACATCCCCATAATTTGTATGCGGGTGCAAATATAACAATTTCTGCATAAAAAAGATTATTTCAGTGCCTTCAGCACCAAGGAGAATACTCCGTTGAACATTGAGATTAGGCCCAGTACAAAGATTACAATACCTGAGATGCGGTTTATGAGCATCAACTGTTTTATCCTGAACCTTTTCCTGAATACGTTTATTGTGGTGCTGAGGGTGAACCACCATACTGCAGAGCCTGCAAACACACCCCACAGGGTGGTTACAAGGTCACTCTTGGTAACGCTCTCCCCAAGCTCAATCCCCACTGCGGCAAACAGGCCCAGAATGAGGAAAATTGCCCCCGGGTTGGTGATTGTCATAAAGAGCGCCTCAAAAAAATCCTCCACGTGTTTCTTGTGGGCATGTTTCTGCCTTATCTGCTTTATTGGGTTTGTGAGGTATATCTTCACACCTATGAACATTATTACAAATCCTCCAAAGAGCATTACCCAATCAATGTTCTCATCAATCAAGTTCTGTATGAAGGCCAGGCCCATAAGGGATATGGCTGCATAGAAGGTGTCAGATACAGATGCGCCAAGGCCGGTAATGAATCCGCAGTTGCGACCTTTGCTCAAAGTCTTCTGCACGCAGAGCACACCAAGAGGCCCAAGGGGAATAGATGCCCCCAGTCCTACAATAAATCCTTTGGCCAATGCTGTAATCATATCAAGTAAAATTGTGCCTGTGGCAATTGCATCAAACGCCTGGAAATGTCAAATGACATCTTCTTTTTGTATCTTTGCAATAATCTGCCCCCTACAGCGGGCAAAAATAATGTTTTTACTTTTCAAATAAAATAGAGATGACCCAAAAACGGAAAATTAACCTGCAGATTTGGATGCTGGCCCTGGCTTCATCAATCCTGCTTTCCATACCGTATATTGTACCCCATACAGGCCTTGTTTCGCTCATTGCACTTGTACCCCTTTTCCTTGCGGAACAGCTGGCCCACAACAGCGGCAAGAAACATTTCTTCCACGTGGCATACACCTCATTCCTTGTATGGAACCTCATAACCACATTCTGGGTATGGTTCGCCACCCCTCCGGGAGCAGTTGCCGCCTTCCTGTTGAATACACTTCAGATGGCATTTCTGTTCACCCTTTTCCGCTGGATGCGCAAATTCACCAACGGATTTCTGCCGTACATCTTTTTCTGCATCATCTGGCTGGCCTGGGAGCACTCTTACCAGAACTGGCAGATTACCTGGCCGTGGCTCATCCTGGGAAACAGTTTTTCAACATCAATAAAGCACATACAGTGGTATGAATTCACCGGAGTACTTGGAGGCTCCCTCTGGATTCTCCTTACAAATATGCTCATACACAGGATTATCCTCCTCAGGAACAGACAGAAACCAATAAAGGTGTCAGTCGCCTCCGTGGCAGTTCTGATCCTCTTCCCGACAATTCTTTCCCATATCCTTTATGCCACATACAAGGAGACCCCTGCACCTGCACAGTTTGCAGTGCTGCAGCCGAATATAGATCCATACAAAGACAAGTTCGGGGGAATGAACCAGATGCAGCAGACCGGAGTGCTCCTGGATTTGGCAAAGGAGGCCCGCAACGTTCTCAGCGGCGAGGAGTGTACAGTGCTGGCCCCTGAAACTTTCATCTTTACTGAGAGGTGGAAGACCAGGCTACAGGAAGACAATCCTCTCCTCAACCCTGCATACAGGTCAATTGCAGGATGGGTTACAAGAGAAAATTTGTCGGGAAGAAAAACAGATATGATTGTGGGTGCTGTGGGGTACCGTGGCGAAGAGTATTTTAACTCTGCGGTATTTATGGCTCCGCAAGGGGATTCTGCAATGGCAGTGGTGCCTGATTATTACCATAAATCAAAACTTGTGGTGCTGGCAGAGAGCAACCCGTTCAAGAACGGTCCTTTCAAATTTATGGACAAACTGGTGAGCGGTATTGCCGGAGGAATAGGGGATTTTGGCACCCAGCCCAACAGAAGTGTGTTTGAAGCTCCTGGCGGCGTAAAGATAGGAACTGCTATATGCTATGAGTCTGTGTTCGGCGACTTCTTCCGCGAGTGGGCGCTCAACGGTGCAAATGTTATGTCTGTAATAACCAATGATGGCTGGTGGAGGGATACACCCGGCCACAAACAGCACCTCAATTATGCCCGCCTGAGGGCCATTGAGAACCGCCGCAGCATAGCCCGCAGCGCAAATACCGGAATAAGCGCCTTCATAAACCAGAGGGGTGACATTCTGCAGCAGACCGGCTGGTGGGAGAGGGGATACCTTGCCGGAACCCTTAACCTTAATGAGGAAAAGACAATTTTTACTGTTCATGGAGATCTTATTGGGCGCCTGAGCCGCTTCCTGGCATTCCTCTTCCTTCTTATGGGATTTGCCAGAAAATTGGGCAAAAAATATGTTTCCCGATAACCATTAAAAAAACATACCTATGAAAAACATCAAGTACTTGATCTTTGCCCTTCTGTTTGCAGCATCCTGCACAGCAGACAAGTTTGATCACGTGGCAGAATTTGAAGGGATTGTGGCAGACCTTGCCTCCCCTGAATTTGCCGGCAGGAGCCTTTATGCCGATGGCGAGAACCGTGCAGCCAGTTATATTATGGATAAATTCAATGAGTACTGCACCTCGGATTTTGTGGAAAAACCATTCCTGCAGCCATTCAAATACCCTTTGAATACCACCCGCGGGGATATGTACTTTGCAGTTGACGGCGTGGAGTACAAACCGTTCCAGGACTATGTAATTAAAGAATTCTCTACCGGAGCAGACCGCACAATGCCAATTGTATATGCCCTGGAAGAGGATATATATACTCCCGACAAATTCTCTGCCCACCTTGGACGCCTGGGTGCAGAGAATTCCTTTGTGGTGCTGGATTATGAGAAGTTCCATACCCTCCCTTCAGAGGGGGACCGCTACTTCAAATACCTCAAGGACCTGAATCTTGGCGGTGTGATATTCAAATGGGCATCCAAACCCAACTACTTCAAGGCAAGGGCATTCTTTACAACCCCTTACCCTGTAATTTGTGTGGGCCCCGAATTTCCGGTACAGGCAGGAGAGGCAACCGTAAAATTCCAGAATGAATTTATAGAAGACTATACTGCAAACAATGTGGTTGCGTGGATCCGCGGAACATCCGGCTCAGACAGCTGCTATGTATTTGTGGCCCACTATGACCACCTTGGTATGATGGGCAGCGAAAATGTATGCCTTGGAGCCAACGACAACGCTTCAGGTACAGCCGCCCTCCTTACACTGGCACAATACTATTCGCAGCCTCAGAACCGTCCTGAACTGGACATAATGTTCCTGTGGGTAGGAGGTGAAGAGGCAAACCTCCTTGGCTCAAAATACTACGTACAGAACCCGCTCTACCCGTTGGAGAACATCAAATACCTCATTAATCTGGATATGATTGGCGATACACCTGATATGCTCTATTACGAAGGGGGCGAGGAGGCCAACAAGGGGCTTGACCTCTTTATGGAGATAAACAAAGCCCATGGCTGGTTCCCTAACCCTCACCGCGGCGAACTGGTAGACAACTCAGACCACTACTACTTTGCAATGGCCGGTGTACCTGCAATGTACTTTGAATCCAAAGGGGAATACTACAAATACTACCACTCCCCATCCGACAATCTGGAACACTTCACCAGCGAGAGCTACAAGATGATCTTTGAGATGGTGAAGGAGTTTATACAGAAGTATTGATATATATGAAAAAGGATGCCAGCCGGGCATCCTTTTTTTTACATCATCATATTGAACATTGCATTGTTTGCACTCCTGCTTTTGGTGCTGTTCATCTTTCCAAAATTGAAGGTGAGGCTCAGCAGGAAGTGTCTTCCAATCACATTCCTGTAACTGTCCTCCACATAACCTGGTTGGGTTGTACGCCTGAAACTGGTGGTCTGGTTGAAGATGTCGTTCAGTTTAATTCCAAATGTGAATGCTTTCACAGTTTTGTAGGCTTCAATATCCCAACTCAGGACAGGCTCTCCATACCCGTCTGCATATCCGTCGTAGAAACGGTATCTCAGGCTGGATATGAAGTTGAACTTGGTTTTGGTGTCATATTGTGCATCCCAATATGTGTAATAATCCCAAGTGTACATATTGGCATCTTTGTTAAGGGAGTATTCAACCATATCCCTTGTGGCACTGAAAGATACCCTGGAGGTAAACCTTTCCCCCTTATATCGCAGATTTACTCCTCCCGACAAAGAAATCCTTTTAGTAAGGCTCTCCTTGAATCCGCTCTCACCGCTATAGAAGCGGTCTCCTGCAGAATTGCCCCAGAACCATTCCATAAAACTTGAATAGTTGAAATTATTCATATCCACCCCTTCAATCCTGTTTATGTTCTGATAACTGCAGCCACGTGAGTATGTTCCGGAAAAACTTGCACCAAACAGAAAACTCTTCTTTTCATTGAGTGGAATGCTTCCAAACTGTCCGCTAAAACTTGCCCTGTTGCCGGCTTTCTTTGAGTTTACAGGTACGTTGTATTGTACCCCCTCTTCATCAAACCAGTTTGCATATACAATGTTCCTGTTTACATTGTCCACCATCAGGTAGCCTGAAAAATACGCAAAAGTCTTCTTGTTGTTGAAGTTGGCACTCAATGTAAAGTTATTGCTGAATTCCGGCTCCAGATATATGTTTCCCATACTTATGAATGTAGGATTGGATATGTCGGGAACAGGAGTGATCAAAGAGTTTGACAAAGCCTTGGAAGTTCCGTTATATCTTGCTACAATAAATGCCCCTTTTTCTGAAGAGTGGCTTATATATAAAAATGGGGAATAATTCCACAGATACTCTCCTTTTCCAGTTGTACGGGATATCCCGTATGATTTGGTGTAGATTTCATTGTTTACAGCCTCTGCACTTGCTCCAAACTGTACGGTTGTATGCTCTTTCTTGTATTGGGCAAGCAATTGCGCGGTATTCCTTAAATACCTGTTCTCAGAGAGTGATGACCAATATTCATCCAATACTGTATACTCTCTTTTATCTGAGAAACCGGGCACAAATGGACCGCTTCCCGGACGGGTATATGCATTGCTCTCCACATCATTGTTGCTGAGATTACTCATCAATAGTGTGCTTATATTCCATAATTTTCCAACAGGCTCAACGTATGTTACACTCAGTTTTCCTCCGTATCCTTCGGTCCTGTTCTTGTAATAAAGGTCTTTCATGGAATTTGATTCTGTTGCAATGTATTCAGTATTTGAGTACTCCTTGCTTTGTGCATCATCATTGGAAAGGAAATATGCCGCACTGAAAGAGAGACTGCGTCCTTTCTTGCCCAAATCCTTTACTGTTATGTATGCATCTGTCCTGTGGGTAAAATAATCAGATTCAAGATACGATCTGGAAGATGAAGTATTCAAAAGGGAGCCATTCTGCTGTCCCTCCTGGAATGTCTCCATATCCTTAAGGGTCCTCCTCTCCAGGGCTGAAAAAGTTACTTTTGGCAGTATCCTCACACTCACCTTTTTCTTGTCTGTTTTGGTGAATTCCAGGGATACATTTGCGGCATCCTCATCATAATTGTCCTCAGACTCCATATTGGTAATCATATTTGGGGCATTCTCCATAAAGGTATTCTTCAGAGATATGGATTCTGCCTCTATAAGGTTCCCCTTGTAGTTGGCCATGACGCTCATATCATAACCTTTGATTCTTGAAGTATTTATATTGGCTCCCATCTGTCGGGAAGTTGTAAGGCCTCCCTGGGGCTTGGTTCTTCCCTTCTGGGTTGGAGAATCATCATAAAACACAACAATCATATCATTGGCCCCCATATTGGGAACATTGTTGGCATTTGCGATGATTGTAACCTGGTCTTTTTCATTGTATCCCGACAGCATAAGGTTTCCGTTGTACATGAAATCCTTCCCCCCAACCATCATATTGGGATCATCAGTTCCGGGAGAAACTGGGGCTCCTGCCGCAAATTTTGCATTGCCGAACCACCCCTTCTCATACTCTTTCTTCAGGGATATGTCCATCTCCTTCTCCTTTTGGGCCGACAGATTTGAAATTCCTGTTGCCTTCTCCTCATCAGACTTATGTTCTGTTATCTTTATTTTGTCCACTATTTTGGCCGGAAGGTTCTTTACTGCCATACTTGGGTCATCAAAGAAGAATGTCTTGCCGTTGACTGTGATTTTGGAGACACTTTCACCGTTGAGTTTCACCTGCCCTCCATCAGAGACCTCAAACCCCGGCATCTTCTTAAGAAGGTCTCCCAGCACCGCATTTTCTGCCGTACGGAACATTGAGGCATTGTAAACAATAGTATCCTGTTTTATCTCTATGGGGTTTCCTATGGCGGTTACTGTTGCAGCCTCCAGCAGGGTTGCATCCTCAACCATTTTTACCGTACCCAGGTCCTCAACAGTTTTGCTGAAATAGAAACTTTTCACATAGGCCTTGTATCCCAGATACTCTGCTGTGAGTTTGTAATTTCCCCTTACCACTTTCTCCAGTTTTGCATTACCGTCTGCATCTGTGAGAGTAAAATACATTATTGTGGTATCTCCCTTGGGCTGCAGATAGACGGAAGCCATAACCAGAGGCTCATTGCTGAGCGAATCCACCAACTTTATCTTTATGTCAGATTCCGGATCACGGAAAATGTCTGATGAAACTACAATCTGGCTGTACGAAGTTGTTGCAGCCAAAAGTGCCGGCAGGAGGATAAGGAGAAGTCTTTTCATAAAAACAATATTTTGGAGATTGATTACCGGTAGCAAAATTACAGAAAAGCGCAACTGTTGTGCCATTCTGGAAATCCGCTGGGCTGCAGTTGCGCTATCTTATAGGGCAAGATACTGATAGACAGTATTATTCAAATATCTTGTTGCCCCTTGTCAATGCTCTTGTCTGTTGCTGCCGGGGGCATTTTTGGCCTTCGGCTTGCGCCCGCTGCGGCGCAGGGCCTCGGCTATTATCCATTGCAATTGTCCGTTGGTACTGCGGAATTCATCGGCAGCCCATTTTTCTATGGCCTCCATTGTCTGTGCATCTATGCGCAGTACAAAACTTTTTGTATTGGATTCCTTTGCTGCCATATTCCATTGTTACTGATGAAGTGTACCTGTATTAACAACCGGTTGAGCCGCCTCATCTGCACAGAGCACTACAAGCAGGTTGCTTACCATTGCAGCCTTGCGCTCCTCATCCAATTCCACAACCTCTTCTGTAGAGAGACGCTCCAAAGCAATCTTTACCATTGAAACTGCACCTTCAACAATCTTCTCCCTTGCAGATATGATTGCATCTGCCTGCTGGCGGCGCAACATTGCCGCTGCAATCTCAGGTGCGTATGCAAGATAGTTCAGACGGGCCTCCATAACCTCAATTCCGGCCATTGAAAGACGCTCGTTGAGCTCTTCCTTAAGTTTCTCATTAATCTCCTCACCGCCTGAACGGAGTGTAATCTCACCAGGGTTGTTGTTTGAATTCTCATCATATGTATACATACCTGCCACCTGACGCAATGCAGAATCACTCTGAACCGCTACAAAATTCTCAAGCACATTCATACGGGTTGATGCAGTTGCACCTACAACCTCTGGAGCATCAATTTCAAACACTGCCTTATATGCCCCCTCATCCTTTATCTTCCATACCAGCACCAGACCAATAAGGATTGGGTTACCGGCCTTGTCATTCACTTTTATAGGGTTCACATTAAGGTTACGTGCCCTTAGGGAGAGTTTCTTTGCACTCATAAAAGGGTTCACCCACCAGAAACCGGTCTTGTAGAAAGTTCCGCGGTACTCACCAAAGAACACCAGAACCCTGGCCTCATTAGGCTCAAGCATAATGAAACCGCAGGCAAGGATAATATCTGCAATGAACAATACAATTCCTGCAACAAGCAGCCAAGCATTGAACTCCTCACTGTTTCCAAGAAGTACAAAACTGTATACAGATGCTGCCAGAACCAGCAGAACCATAAAGAGGCCCAGAAAACCATTCATTTTCCAGCCCGAATAAGTGTAGTTGGAATTTTTCATAGCATTAGAATTTGATATCACTTTGATATCACAAATATATAAAATATTTTTTTATAGGCAATAATGACGTTGACATTATTTCCATTCAAGATACCTTTTCTTGAACTTCCCAAAAACCTTTTTGTACTCTCCGCCGGTTTCTTTTATCAATGAATCTACAAAATCCTCCAGGTGCACTGCACGTATTTTATCTTTGCATTGTGGCAACAGTTGGGACTGCAGTGTCTCAATCTCTATAATAGTAGATGGATGTCCGGCGGGAGCAAGCACAATGGAGTGGGAAATATATCCTTCCTTTTTTCCATAGGTTTCACTTAGAATGAAATTTCTGTACAATTGGGTAAGTTTTACATCTTTGCTGCGCAGCTTGGATTCAATATCGGGAAGAAATAAATTCAGATCATGTATTTTCTCAAAATAAACATTCTTTTTTTCTTCGTATTTTTCTCCCGACAATTTCATGAATGATGCGGCGTTGCTCCCCAGGTTCTCTGAGTATTTGGTTTCAATGGCAATGAAGCACTCTTTCCCCTCAAAGTTCCTGTATTTTATAATGGCATCCATCGCACTTTTGTCTCCTGTGAGATTTTGGTAATTGTAGGGAATAAATTCCAGTTCAACCGCTGTAACCATGGCAATGGAGTAGTGTGGGAGGGCTGCCTGGATTGCCTTTGTGACTGCAATCCGGTTTTCTTCAAGCAGCTTTCTCAATGGGCAGAATAAATTGAAGGCCATAGGTTGGCTGGAAAGCAGATTGTTGAACATCCTGTCCTCATCAAAAGTTTCATAAGGCTTTCTGTCCCTTATTCTTTCTTTCGCATGTTCAAAAATATACTTTTCAAGGAAATTGGCACCGCTTTCCTCCCCTTCGGAAATATAATTCCCCAAATGAAATGTTTTCCCAAAATCCTTACTCCTGCTGTTCTGAACTACGTATGGCCTTAATGGCAGATTCAGTATCTCCTCCCTGTACTTTGACTGCATTTCCCTGCACTTTGCAACAAACGTGGTGTCGTATGGGTATGGTACGGCTTTGGTCATAAATAATTTTATTAGTGATGATCAATCAATTACCTGTTTCTACAAATATACATTTGCAATTGACTTTTTCCAAGTGTTTTTTGATACCTCTTCATGCTATTAACTGATCTGAATTGCCTCAAATGGTCCCCAATGGCCTCCAATTGCCCCAACCCTCAATTACTCGGTAAGTAATTCTGACGTTGACATTGTTTCCATAATATTGAAATACAACAATATACAAAATAAGACCAACAGAACTTATGCTGGTCTTATTTTGTATTTACCTGGTTCCCAAGTAAATGGAAATAATGTCAACGTCAGAAAAAACTACTCGCTCGCCTCATCAAGCAGATAGAGGATGGACTTGAAGGTAATTCCGCTGTTGCGGCTGAGGCCTATTTCGCAGGTGCGGCTGCTGGCGTAACCCTCTACGCAAGGGAATACTTTTGTGCCGTCTGCAAGGGTGCCTTCAACCTGGCTGCGGAGCATCCTCAGACCGTGGGTGTTGAGTTGAGGGAGGTTGAAGCCTCTGTCCCCGGCAAAGCCGCAGCAGTTGCTGTCAATTATGGTAACCTCTTTGGCGCAAAGTTTTGCAACCTCGTACAACATATTGGCAGTTCCCATCTTCTTGGTAGAGCATACTGCAAATATGGCAACCCTCTTGTCAAGTTTCTTTATCTTCAGTTTACCTACAAGGTATTTTAGGATAAATTCGCCAAGATCATTCAATTCAAGCGGGCTTCCCTCCATATTGCTGCGCATTGTGTAAAGGCAAGGGCTCATGTCGCACAGAACAGGATGTTTTCCGTTTTCAGAGGCTTTCATCAATGCTGCCTGCAGTTCGTCTGATGCCTTTTTGCCTGCCTCCACATATCCTTTGCTGCTGAATGCCATTCCACAGCACAATTTGTTCAAATTGTCGGGATAAACAACTTTATAACCTGCCTTCAACAGCAGTTTCTCTGTGAGGCGGGTGATTTCAAGTTCGTTGCTGTATGCTTTGCTTACACCCATTGAGCGGATTATGCAGGATGGGAAGTATACCACTGTGCCGGCAGGGGCAACATCAGCAGGTTCCACACTGCTGTAGGTTATCTTGTGGGCGGCTTTAGGGAAATGCTCGTTCCACATAGGGATTGCACCGCAGGTAATCTTGCGGGCTGCAAGGGCCAGTGTGCCGAACACCTTCTTGCCCATAGCCACACGCATTGCATAAGTTATGTTCAGACCTGCACGCAAACCGGCGGTAACTGTATCCATATTTGATGCAATTTTAATTGCATTCTGCTCTGCCTTTTCAGAATGGCGTGCGTGGCGCAACTCTTTTACAAGTTTTCCTGTATCAACCTTAACCGGGCATTTCATTGCACACAGGCTGTCTGTTGCACAGGTGTCCATTCCCCAGTATTTGTACTGCTTCTGCATCTCTGCTGCAATATGAGGAGCCTCTCCGGTGGCTTTCAGCCTTTCCATCTCGCGGAATGATGCAACCCTCTGGCGTGGAGAAAGGGTAAGTCCCTCAGCCACACAGCCACCCTCACAGAAACCGCACTCCATACATTTGTTTATGCTCTCCTTTACATCTGGGCAAGGTTTCAGATTCTGGATATGTGCCTTGTGGTTGTCATTTAGAATTACGCCAGGATTAAGGATACCCTTAGGGTCAAATATCTGTTTCACCTCCTTCATAAGGGCGTAAGCCTGTGAACCCCACTCTTTCTCTACGTATGGGGCCATATTGCGTCCAGTACCATGCTCTGCTTTAAGTGAACCGTCATATTTGGCTACAACAAGTTCCGCAATGTCATCCATAAACTTGCTGTATTTCTCAACTTCGCTCTCCGAGCCAAAATCCTGGTTGAACATAAAGTGCAGGTTACCCTCCAGTGCGTGTCCGAAGATTACGGCATCCGCATATCCGTCCTGCTCAAAAATCTTCCTCAAATCCAGCACTGCATTTGCCAACTGAGGCACTGGGAAGCAGATATCCTCAATAATGGCAGTTGTACCTGCCTTCCTCATTCCGGCAACGGTAGGCAAAGTCTCTTTTCTTATCTTCCACAGAATTGCCTGCTCTTTTGCATCCTTTGTAAATGAATATGGGAGTTCTGTAGGGATTCCGGCAATGCTTGCAGCTATCTGTGCACATTTGGCATCCACTGATGCATCATCCTCTCCACGAACCTCCACCAACAGACCGGCGGCACCTGCAGAAAGGGTCTTTATATACTCAGGCACACCAGCTGCATTCTCTACAGATTTTATGCTTGCACGGTCCATCATCTCCACTGCAGAAACCGGCTGGGTCTTCAGAATCTGCACCGCCTCGCAAGCCTCCTTTATAGTTGGGAAAATCATAAGGGCCAACCCTTTATGAGGATGCTCCACAACGGTATTGTAGGTAATGGAAGAGATGAAGGCCAAAGTACCCTCAGAACCAATGATTATATGTTTGAGGATATCAAAACCATCCTTGTAGTCTACAAACGCATTAAGGCTGTAGCCGGTGGTATTCTTTATCTTGTATTTCCTCTGTATCCTCTCTTTAAGTGTCTGGTCTGCATCTATCCTGCGGGCAATGTCCTCAAGCTGGGCAAGCATTTCTCCGTGGCTTGCAGCAAACGCCTTCCTCGACTCCTCACTTGCAGTATCCAGTTCAGTACCGTCAGAGAGAATCACCTTAATGTCCGCAATAGTCTTGTATGAGTTCTCACTGGTTCCGCAGCACATTCCGCTGGCATTGTTTGCAGCAATTCCTCCAATCATTGCAGAATCAATTGATGCAGGATCCGGTCCAATCTTCCTTCCATATTTTACAAGATACCGGTTTGCAGCCCCGCCGCGTATACCCGGCTGCAGTTCAATCTTAAGACCGTCATCCAGAATTCTGTAATCCTTGAATCCGTGAGTGGCAATTACCAGCACAGAATCAGATATTCCTTGTCCCGACAAAGATGTGCCTGCAGCCCTGTATGTAACTGCAATCCCCATCTCATATGCGGTGCGCATGATCAGCCTTATCTCATCTGCAGACTGGGCCCTTACCACAAGTTTTGGGACAAGCCTGTAAAAAGATGCATCTGTACCAAATGCCAGAGTGCTCAATGCATCGTGAAGCAGCCTCTCTTTTGGAATTATAGTGTTGAGTTTATCATAAAACTCCTTGTACTTGCCGGTAATCATTGTGTTATATTGTTTAATATATTTTTCAGTTCATTGTCATTGATATTCTTGGCCACAACCACATTCCCCTTAAGGAGATAAATTGCAGGGATATTCTGCAGATGGTATCTCCTGTAAATCTCGGAAGAGTCTCCATCTGTCCCCCTCACATTCTCCCAATCTGCACCAATTGTGGAGAAATAGTTTATCCACTCCTCATACCCTTTCCCAAGATTAATTGCAAATATCTCTATATCAATCTTTTCTTTGAATTCATTGTAGATTGCGGCCATTTTAGGGGTAACCTCCGCACAAACACCGCAATTCGGTCTGTAAAAATACAAAACTTTATAATCCGTTGTAACATCAAAAAGCCCCAAAGATGAGCCGTCGGCCCTCTCCAGATCCAAATCTGCAGCAACACTGCCAAGCCTGTTCATATTGAAAATCCTCACATCCTCCTTCCTCTTCTCCAAAAACTCTGCGCTCCAAAAATCAGGCATGCCCAGCATATATTTTTTGGCAACATAAACGGCCCCCTGCTGCAATGTATAGTCCTCGGACCTTCCAAGTGTATTGTATAGTTCCTGCATAAACTCCTTCATCATTCCGGTATCCCCCTTGCTGCTGTTGTAGAACATATCTATACCATTGTAAATCTGCAGCGTGTCGCCGGCAAGCGGTGCAAAGAACGTCTCTATAAGTTCACGGGTCCTGTCCCTTTCGGCATTTTTTGCAGCAAGCAGTTCAGCAAGGGCCTTTACATCCAGTCCCCTCCCTATAATCTTCTTCTCTTTGTCCAGAAGGAACATCTGTGGAGTCTTTATAACATTGTAGAGCATCTGGAATCCGCTTTCGTATTCGGGGTCATACACATTCACCCACTCCATAAACGGATTGTAGATATACAGATTGCTGTTTATATACTCTTTCCACCTCTGTTCATTCCCGTCTGCGTATACGGCATACACTGCCAGTACACCCTGGTCATACCCGTTTACAAAATCCACAAGTTTGGGAGTCTCCTTCCGGCAGCTTACGCAATCATCTGTATAGAAATAGACAATCGTATACTCCGCATCCAAAGAACGGAGCGGAACTTTTTTCCCAAGAGTGTCGGTAAGTCCAAGTTCCGGAGCATCCATACCAATAAGGGAGTGCCTGTTGAACTCTACAAAAGTCCGGAGCATGAATTTCCCCTCTGCATCCGGCCATTCAAGGAGGTCATTCAGGAACCAGTTCTGTGCAATATGCACTGCAACTCCCTCCTGGCCCATAATGGATGAATTATAGAAAAAATCGTATGCAGTATGGGCAAGCCTGCTTTGCAGTTCCCTGTTGCCGCCGCAGGAAATTAGGGAATCCACATATTTTATGATAGTGTCGTTATTGTTATATTGCAGCAATCCAAGATATTGCTCCACCTTGTCCTCTGCAAATTGGGTGTTCAGGATTATTGTATCCCCAAACGGAAAACTTTCCCTCAATTCCTCTGCACTTTCCGGCGTAAAAAGGGTATTTCCCAGAATGATGTCTGTAATTGTACCAGGAAGTTCCGTAGCAGCCCTGTTGCGGAACTCCTCTATCTTCCGGGCAAACTCCTCTGCAGATCCAAGCCCCTCCCAGCCATAATCCAAAAAATAAAGGAAACCGGAAAACAGCCTGTTCTCCGCATTTCCCCTTTTAACCGTATAACCTTCCCCTTCCTTCTGGAAAGTTATTCCAAAGTTCCTGTTCTCCCTGGGTACAATGAATTCCACCAGTTTTCTTCCCGACAGTTCACTGATTTCATAACTTCCGCACTCCAGGTCACTTTTTCCCCTGAATGAAATTTTCCCTTTTGATGCCATTACGGTATCCAGGGCAACCTTATCCCCCCATTTCCATCCGCTTAGAAGATACTCTGCAGTGTCACCCTTTTCAGCAGGGAGCACAATCCTGTATCCCTTGGCAAAAACATTGCTGCCAAGAAACAGCATCAGCATCATTGCTGGGAGGAGGATACGGATTTTTCTCATTCTTTATTTTCTTTCTGCAAGAAATTTCTCTATTGTAACCCCTTTGGGCAGGAATTGGGCCGCATTTCCCTTGTGTATGAGAATGTCTCTTACCACAGTGGATGAAATGAAGGAGTACTCCTGACAGGCTGGGATGAATACGGTTGAAACATCCGGCGCCATCTTTTTGTTTGCCTGGGCAATCACACTCTCCATTTCAAAATCTGTGGTTGTCCTCAGTCCCCTTATTATGTTGTTTACCCCCAACTGGTGGCACAGGTCTATGGTAAGGCCTGTGTAGGTGCATACCTCCACATTATCCATATGGGCTGTGGCCTGCCTTATTATCTCAACCCTTGTGTCAGGTGAAAAGAATCCGGTCTTGGAACTGTTGTATCCTACGGCAATTATTACTTTGTCAAAGAGTTGGAGCGCAGACTCCAGCACATCAAAATGTCCTACTGTAAATGGGTCAAAAGAACCCGGAAAAACGGCTGTTCGCATTTGTGTCAGTTTTTCACAAATGTAGTCAATTTTCCAATGCCTGTGGTGCAATTTTTTTAAGAAGGGCAATAATGTTGCCGGTACTGTCTTTAAGGATCATCTGGTCCTGGTCCATTTCAAAAGAGCCTGTTTTGGCAATGGTCTCAAGCCAGGCGGTCTCAAACTGCATCTGAGGGCACATCATTCTGGTTGTACCCACTTTATCAAAACTGAGTGAGTTCCCTTCAGATTTGTACTCGCCAAAGAAACGGTTGCATCCTGTCTCTCCTGCAATCTTTGAATCCTTAAGGAATGCAAGGGTTGCATTGTGGTCTTGAGGGGGCTCTGTGGCATTGCCCTCCGAGTAGATGTACTCAAGTTCCCAGTTGCTCTCTACAGGTATTTCAGAATTGCTTGTACACATTGTAAAAGATAAGGCAACGGCTGCGGCTGCCAGCAGATTAATCAATTTTCCCATAATTTCTCCCATTAAATGAATAAATTCCAGTCCCATAAATAAAATGGGGTGCCAGCATCAAAGGCTCCAGTCTATTGGGGTTTTTCCCAACCGGCCAAGTATTGCATTGCACTTTGAGAAATGTCTGCATCCAAAAAACGCGCCACGTGCAAGGGGAGAGGGATGGGCTGCCTCCAGAATGTAGTGTTTTGAACTGTCTATCAGGTCTTTCTTGCTTCTTGCAAAATTTCCCCACAACATAAATACAACCCCTTGGGTATTGTCTGATATGCATTTTATAACGGCATCGGTAAACTCAGTCCATCCTATCCGGCTGTGAGAAGTGGGTTCGCCTGCCCTTACGGTAAGCACCGCATTAAGGAGGAATACACCCTGCTTTGCCCAATTCTCCAGGTTGCCGTTTTTATTCAGCTTTATTCCAAGATCGGTCTCAATTTCCTTGTATATGTTCTTCAGTGAGGGTGGAGGAGTGATGCTGTCGGGAACAGAAAATGAGAGGCCGTGTGCCTGGTTGGGACCGTGGTATGGGTCCTGTCCCAGGATTACAACCTTCACTTTGTCAAATGGGGTAAGGGCAAATGCGTTGAAGATGAGCCCTCCCGGAGGGTAAATGGTTTTGCCTGCAGCCTTTTCGGCATGGAGGAATTTGACAAGGTTGGCAAAATATTCCTTGTCAAACTCTCCGGAAAGTTTCTCTTTCCACTGTGGCTCTATCTTTACATCCATCCTAAAAAATGAATTTGATTACATCCTCCATTGTCTTCACATAATGGAATTCAAGCCCTTCTATATATACCTCCTTTATATCCTTTATGTCTTTCTCATTCTCTGCAGAGAGTACAATTGTATTGATTCCTGCCCTTTTGGCCGCAAGAATCTTCTCCTTTATGCCGCCTACAGGGAGTACCTTGCCCCTGAGCGTCATCTCACCGGTCATTGCAATGGCGTGCTTTACAGCCTTGCCCATAAATGCCGAAGCCATTGAACTTACCATTGTTATACCTGCAGACGGGCCGTCTTTCGGTATGGCCCCTTCCGGTACGTGTATGTGCACATCCTTGTTCTGGATATCCTCTGCCTTGAGCCCCAGCAGTGCCGGATGGGCCTTTATATACTGGTAGGCAATCATTGCAGACTCCTTCATTACATCCCCAAGGTTTCCTGTTGTGGTAAGCACCCCTTTCCCTTCGCTCAGGCTGGTCTCCACAAAGAGTATTTCACCGCCCATCTCGGTCCAGGCGAGTCCTGTTACAACTCCCGCAGCCTCGTTCCCTTTCTGCATATCGTGGCTGTTGGTAGGGAGTCCAAGGATTTTTGAAACATCCTTTGCCCCAAGGCTTGAAGGAATCTCCTCTTCAAGGGCAATCCTCTTGGCCATATTCCTGGCAATCTTGGCAATCTGCTTGTCAAGTGTCCTTACACCGGATTCTCTGGTATATTTGTCTATTATGGTTTCGATACCACCCTTGTTTATCTTGAACTGCTGGGCTGTAAGGCCGTGTGCCTCCCTCTGTTTGGGTATAAGATAATCCTTGGCTATATGGTATTTCTCCTCAGCCAGGTATCCGCTCACAGGTATCATCTCCATACGGTCGCGCAGGGCAGGATGTATTGTGCTTATGTTGTTTGCAGTGGTTATGAACAGCACCTTTGAGAGGTCGTAGTCCATATCCAGATAGTTGTCGTGGAATGTGGTGTTCTGCTCAGGGTCAAGTGCCTCAAGCAATGCCGATGCCGGATCGCCTTTGTAGTCGGCACTTACCTTGTCTATCTCATCAAGTACAATCACAGGGTTAGAACTTCCCACTTTGCTTATAGTCTGTATAATCCTTCCGGCCATTGCTCCAATGTAGGTTTTCCTGTGGCCCCTTATCTCAGACTCATCGTGCAGTCCTCCCAAAGAGATTCTTCCGTATTTTCTCCCCAATGCCTTGGCCACAGATTTTCCAAGCGATGTTTTTCCAACACCCGGAGGGCCGTACAGACACAGGATAGGGGATTTCATGTTCCCTTTGAGTTTCAGTACCGCAAGGTATTCAATAATCCTCTCCTTAACTGTTTCAAGGCCGAAATGGTCTTTGTCCAGAATCTTCTGGGCGTGCTTCATATCAAGGTTGTCCTGTGTGGTATAGTTCCAAGGGAGGTCCAATATGAACTCCACATAGTTCAACTGTACTCCGTATTCCGGTGAGTTGGGATTGGATCTCTCCAGCCTTGCCATCTCCTTCTCAAAGTTTTTTGCCACCCAATCAGGCCAGTCCTTTGTCTTTGCCCTCTGTCTCAGATCTGCAACATCCTTGCTGTTGCCGTCCATTCCAAGCTCCTCCTGGATGGTCTTCAACTGGTTGTTCAGGTAGTACTCCCTCTGCTGCTGGTCTATCTCCATCTTTACTTTCTGTTGGATATCGTCCTTTATCTTCAGTATCTCCACGTGCTTGTTCAAGGCTGCAAGGAGTTTGTATCCGCGGGTTATGATGTCGTCTGCAGACAGAATGTCAAGTTTGTCGGGAGTAAGGTCATTGTCAAGGTTTGTGGCAACCATGTTTATAAGGAATTTGGGGTCTGCAATGCTCTTGAGGGCTGTTGCAGTCTCCTGCGGCATATGTGGGGTCATCTTTATCACATACAGCGCAGCATCCTTTATTGAACTCATAAGGGGTTCAACAACATTGTTCTGTGTTTCATTGAAGATGTCCTCCCTGTAGGTTATTGTACCTATGAGGTATGGGTCATCTGCAATTATCTGGTCCAATGTGAATCTCTTTATTCCCTGCAGTATTACGGTAAGTGCCCCGTCCGGCATCTCCAGAATCCTTATGATGCGGGCACTTGTCCCTATATGAAACAGATCCTCTCTGGCAGGTTCTTCCACTGCCGGATCCTTCTGGGTTACAGTTCCAATTATGTTGCTTGATTTATGCAGTGCCTTTACAAGTTTCAGGGATTTTTCCCTGCCCACTGTAATGGGGAGTATGGTGCCTGGAAACAGCACGGCATCCCTGAGGGCCAGTACAGGCAAAGTGTTTGGCATATCAACCTCCTCCATATTCGCACTCCCGTTAATGTCAATTACGGGAATTATGTTTATCTCACCGCTCTCCATCTGATTGAGCGAAAATTTTGGAATCTTCATTGTGTGATTATATATAAATATGTCAAAATGTCAGTTTGTAAGGTGCCATTATCATATGAAAACGGCGGACTGTTATAAGGTCAATATATATGCCAAACTTGCAAGCATTCAAAAAATGGGAAAAAAGTGGCATTTTTTGATATTTGTTATTGAAATTCAGAAAAAATAACCTACTTTTGCTCTCCCAAAAAATAACTAACCTTTTAATAATTCAATAGATTATGACTAAAGCAGATATCGTTAATGAGGTTGCTAAAGCAACAGGAATTGAGAAGATCGCAGTGCAGAACGTGATAGAGTCTTTTATGGAGAGCGTTAAGGATTCATTGGCGAAAGACAATAATGTGTATTTGCGTGGTTTCGGCAGCTTCATTGTAAAGAAACGTGCTAAAAAGACAGCAAGAAATATCTCAAAGAATACTACCCTTATTATCCCTGAGCACAATATCCCTTCATTCAAACCTGCAAAGGTTTTCATGAACAAGGTTAAGAGCAGCGTAAAATAATTGGGAAAAATATAAGATACAGTTTTTAACAAATAAATAAATTTTAAAGTCATGCCAAGCGGAAAGAAAAGAAAGAGACATAAGATGGCTACTCACAAACGTAAAAAACGTCTTCGCAAGAACAGACATAAGAAACGTAAGTAGTTTGTAGACATTTGGTCTGAAGATTTACTAAGGGAGTGGCCAACGAGTCCCTCCCTTAATTTTTTTTAATGGACGGATGGAGAAGGATCTGATTATTGATGTAAATTCAACGGAGATTTCAATTGCTCTGTTGGATAATCACAGGCTCGTGGAACTGAACAAGGAGCAGAACAACGGATCCTATTCTGTGGGCGATGTGTATTTGGGAAAGGTAAAGAAGATTATGCCGGCCCTCAATGCAGCGTTTGTAGATATAGGTGACGATAAAGACGCTTTTATCCACTATCTGGATCTGGGTTTCAATTTCAGGGCTTTTGATTACTTTGCAAAACAAGTGAATCCCAACAGGGATTTGGGAACCTTCTACTCCAATATTAAAATTGGAAGTATCCTTGAAAAAGAGGGTAAGATAGGGGATGTTTTACAGCCGGGCCAACCTATAATTGTTCAGATTGTAAAGGAACCGATCTCTACAAAAGGTTCAAGGCTTACAGCAGAAATATCCATAGCGGGAAGAAACGTTGTACTGCTGCCGTTTGCAGACAAGGTGAACGTTTCACAGAAAATTTCTTCCAAAGAAGAGAAAAGGAGACTGGAACGTCTGGTATACAGCATTCTGCCACGAAACTACGGCGTCATTATAAGGACAGCCGCAGAAGGTAAAAAAGCTGCAGTTTTGGATGCGGAGCTCAAGATGCTCATAAGAAAATGGGAAGAGAGCTGGACAAAACTGGTTACATGCAAACCTCCGCAACTCTTGTTTACAGAAAACAGCAGGACAACCACAATTCTGAGGGATCTGCTGAATGATTCTTTCTCAAACATTCATGTAAACGACGAGGGGGTTTACGAAGAGGTTAAGGATTATATCTCTACAATTGCTCCGGAGCAGGAGAAGATTGTGAAGCTATATAAGGGGAATGTCCCAATCTTTGACCACTTTGAAGTTACAAGGCAGATTAAAGGAGCCTTTGGAAAGGTAGTTCCGCTCAAACAGGGTGCCTATATTATAATTGAGCATACGGAGGCACTGCACGTTATAGACGTGAACAGCGGAATAAGGGCCAAACAGGGTGTGGACCAGGAACAGAATACCCTTGAGGTGAATCTCCATGCAGCGGAAGAGATTGCAAGACAACTGAGGCTGAGGGATATGGGAGGAATAATCATTGTAGACTTCATAGATATGGAGACCAATGAGAACAAGGTAAAACTCCACAAGAGGATGCAGGAACTCCTTGCCTCAGACAGAGCCAAGCATAATGTGCTGCCCCTTACCAAGTTCGGCCTTATGCAGATAACAAGGCAGAGGGTAAGGCCCGCTACAGAAATTAACGTTAACGAAAAATGCCCTGTGTGCAACGGTACAGGAGAGATAACATCAAGCCTGCTTATAGATGAGACTCTGGAGAGACAGTTGGCATATTACGTTAAAGAGAGAAATATCAAGTCCTTTATCTTACGTGTAAATCCAATTTTGGAGGCCTATCTTACAAAGGGCTGGTTTACGAGTATAAAGAAGAAATGGTGCAGGAAATATGGCTGCAGCATTGACGTAAAGAGCAATACTGAGTACCACCTTTTGCAGACAGAATGGTGCAACAATAAAGGAGTAAGAATAGATGAGTAATGAAAAAAGCAGCCTAAAAAGCTGCTTTTTTCATTTTTTCCTTTATCTCCGCATTGCAGAGATTTCCAATGCTTCCCTTGTGTGTGTGGTTGAGTTCCCCGCTGAACTGGAACTTGCCCTCATTCACCTCAATGCCAACGCTCTTGTAGGCATCCCTGAAAGGCATACCCTCCAGAACCCTTCTGTTCACTTCTTCTACTGTAAACAGATACATATATTTTGGATCATCAAGGATATTCTCATTTACAGAGATGTTCTCCAGCATATATTTTGCCATAAACAGGCACTTGTGCATCTGCTCAAGGCCGGGGAACAATACATCCTTCAACAACTGGTAATCCCTGTGATAGCCGTGTGCCATATTTGTTGTCATAAGACTTATCTCATTAGGAAGGCTCTGTATCCTGTTGCACAATCCCCTCAGAATCTCCCATACATCGGGGTTCTTCTTGTGTGGCATTATGCTTGAACCTGTTGTAAGTTCATCGGGAAACTTTATGAACCCGAAGTTAGGACACATATACATACAGCAGTCTGCAGCAAATTTGTTGAGTGTAAGGGCAATCTGGGAGATTGCGGATGCAACTGCCTTCTCGCTCTTGCCACGGCTCAGTTGGGCTGCAACAGAGTTGTAGTTCAGTGTTGCAAATCCAAGTAGTTGTGTTGTCATCTCCCTGTCAAGCGGAAACGAACTTCCGTAACCGGCTGCAGAGCCAAGGGGGTTCTGGTTTACAACATTGTAAGCCCCTTTAAGCATATGCATATCATCTGCAAGGGCCTCTGCGTATGCTCCAAACCACATTCCAAATGACGAAGGCATTGCTATCTGGGCGTGGGTGTATCCAGGCATAAGCACCTTGCTGTGCTTTTCGCTCAACTCCTGCAGGGTATCAAACAGCGCAATAATTTCATCCCTCAGTATTTCAAGTTCCTCTTTAAGGAAAAGTTTGAGGTCTACCAGCACCTGGTCGTTGCGCGATCTTCCCGAATGTATTTTCTTGCCTATTTCACCGAATCTTTGTGTGAGCAGGAACTCAACCTGTGAGTGGATATCCTCCACATCATCACCCAGTACAAATTTTCCCTCCGCAATTTCTCCAAGAATCTCATCCAGTCCTGCAGTGAGGGTCTCCATCTCATCCTGCTCAAGCAAACCTATTGAGGCAAGCATCTTTATATGCGCCTTTGAACCCATCACATCGTGTTTTGCAAGCCTCAAGTCAAGAACCCTGTCATTGCCAACTGTAAAGTCTTCAACAATTTGGGTAGCGCTTGTGCCTTTGCTCCATAAAGTTCCCATAAACAATTATATGTTTTTTATAAAATTAATATATCCTTCTATAGCGGCAGAGATTTCATCAATGCATATGAATTCATCTGCCTTATGGCTCCTGGCAGAAACGCCCGGCCCCATTTTTACAGCTTCACGCGGAAATTTCATCCAGTCAGAAGTGGTTGCCGATATCTGGGTTGCAATGCCCAGTTTCTTTACGGTATCCATAAGGATTCCATCCTGAGGTGTTGCAGAAGAGCGGTTCTTCAGGTTCCTTGCAACAAGTGTGCTTTTTACCTCATTCTGCAGCAGTTCCATTATTTCAGGATTGCTGTACTGTTCTGTAGGGCGGATGTCCACAACAAAAGTTGCCTCGCAAGGAACAACATTGTGTGCTGTTCCGCAATTCAACTGTGTTACGGTCATCTTAACATCACCCATAACGGGAGATTTCTTCTCAAACTTGTATTCCCTCAGACGTGCAATGTCATCCAGCGCAATGTACAGGGCATTTACCCCCTCGTTCCTTGCGGCGTGTCCGCTTATCCCTTCTGCACGGCCGTCTATAACCAGCAGTCCCCTCTCGGCAATTGCAGCCTCCATTCCGGTAGGTTCTCCAATTATTGCGCAATCGGGCTGAAGGTGGAACTCCTCCACAAATCGGCTCATGCCGTCTTTCCCTGATCTCTCTTCCTCTGCAGTAAGTACAAGCATAAGGTTCACATTCAGGTCCTCAGGGTCTGCAGCCTCTCTGCCAATCCTCTCTCCGTTAAGATAAAAGAATGCAGCAGTCTGGCTTACAACACTTCCACCGTCATCATTGCTGCCCAATCCGTACACTTTGCCATCCTTCTCAAAAGGGGAAAATGCATCAAAGGTATATGCGGCAGAGGGCTCAACTGTATCAATGTGTGAATTCAGCATAAGGGTCTTCTTCATAGGGCTGAAGTCATCCCTGTATACAATCAAATTATTGGCAACCCTCTCCACAATAAGTTTTCCCTTCTTCCCGACAGCCTCATTCAGCCTTTCTGCCCTTTCGCATAAGTGTGAATACAGAAAATCCGCTACCCCCTTCTCACCGAATGAGATTGAAGGGATGGCAATCATCCCCTTTAGCAGCTCCACTGCGTTGCCGGTCATCTGGTGCAGGAATTCCATACTACAGTTTCAAAAGTGTCTCTTTATTGCACAGCAGATTGTCTGCGTGCTTTATGAATACCTGCTCCACACCATACTCAAGTGCAGCAAAAGCATTGTCAAGTTTTGGAATCATACCGCCAATAATCATCCCTTTTTCCAGCAGTTCCCTGTAACTCTCTCTGGTGATGAGAGGTATTACAGAGTTGTCATCATCCGGATCTGCCAATACCCCGTCCTTCTCAAAACAATACACCAGTGAGGTGCTGTATTTTACGGAAAGGGCCCTTGCCAGGCTGGATGCCATAGTATCTGCGTTGGTATTAAGCAGAGAGCCGTTGGAATCGTGGGTAATTGCACAGAATACTGGGGTATATCCGGCATCAAGCAATGTCTCTAAGAATCCTGCATTTATCTTTTCAGGTTCCACATCACCTACAAAACCCCAGTCAATGGGGTTGGGAGCCCTCTTGGTTGCAGGAACGCTGTTCCCGTCAGCACCGCTCAGGCCAACCGCCATACATCCTATCTGTTGTAGAGCCGCAACAATCTGTTTGTTTATGAGGCCGGCATACACCATTGTAACAAGTTTCAGTGTCTCAATGTCTGTAATCCTGCGTCCGTTGTGCATCTTCACCTCAATCCCAAGATCCTTTGAAAGTTTGCTTGCAATGGCTCCACCCCCGTGGATAAGGATTTTGGGCCCCTCCAATTTGTGGAAATTCTCCAGAAAATTCTGCAGGGCTTCCGGCTTGTCAACTATATTGCCCCCAATCTTTACAATCTTTACACTCTTCATAACTCTACTTAAGTCCCAAAAGTATCTCTTTAATTACAGTCTGTGCAGAAACAACCCTGTTTGCAGCCTCTGGAATCACAAGTGAATTTGCACTTTCAATAACATTGTCGGTCACAATCATATTCCTTCTTACAGGAAGGCAGTGCATAAAGTATCCGTTATTGGTAAGGGCCATCTTCCTTTCGTCAATGGTCCAGTTCCTGTCTGTACAGATAACCTTTCCATAATTTGGGTCTGCATATGCGCTCCAGTTCTTTCCGTAAATGAAGTCTGCCCCTTCAAAAGCCTTCTCCTGGTCATACTCAATGGTTGCACCTGCGGTAAATGCCGGGTCCAGTTCATAACCTTCAGGATGTGTTATCACAACCTCATACCCTGCAGCAATCATCCACTCGGCAAAAGAGTTGGGAACAGCCTGTGGCAGCGCCTTTGGATGCGGAGCCCAGCTCAACACCACCTTAGGCCTCTCCACCTTCTTGTACTCATTAATTGTAATGAGATCTGCAAAACTCTGCAGCGGGTGCCTTGTGGCAGCCTCCATACTTATAACCGGTTTGCCTGAAAGCTGTATGAACTGGTTGAGAATCTTCTCGCCGTAATCATCTGCCTTGCTTGCAAAATTTGCAAAACTCCTCACACCTATAATATCGCAATAACTTCCCATAACAGGAATTGCCTCAAGGATATGCTCAGGTCTGTCGCCATCCATAACAACACCACGCTCTGTCTCCAGTTTCCACGCCCCCTGGTTGATGTCCAGAACAATCACATTCATTCCAAGATTCAGGGCTGCCTTCTGTGTGCTCAACCTTGTGCGCAGGCTTGAGTTGAAGAAAATGAGCAGCATTGTCTTGTTCCTGCCCAGTTCCACATCTGCATAAGGATTTTCCTTAACAAATCTTGCTTTTTCCAGGGCCTCCCCAAGGTTGCCCATATCTTTTACTGTAATAAAATTCCTCATTTTTTCTTCCCGATAATTTTATCCTTTGCACTCTGTAAGTTCCCCAAGTGCCTTGAAGAACCTGTCTGCCTCCTCTTTTCCCACACACAATGGAGGAAGCAACCTTATTATGCTTTTTCCGGCTCCGCCTGTAAAGATACTCTTCTCAAACAGAAGCCTGTTCCTCAGATCCTCAAAGCCGGGATTCACCTCCATACCAATCATAAGACCCTTTCCCCTGAGCTGGGCAAAAGGTTTCCCTTCGCCTTCAAACTTCCTGAGCCCCTCCATAAAGTATTCACCCATAACTGCTGCATTCTCTACAAGGTTCTCATCATTCATAACCTCAAGTACAGCCAAAGCTGCGGCGCAGGCAAGGTGGTTGCCGCCGAATGTAGTTCCCAACATTCCGTGTACAGCCTTTATTTCAGGAGATATTATTATTGCACCAACAGGAAAACCGTTGGCAATACCTTTTGCCATAGATACAATGTCTGCCTTCACATCTGCGTGCTGATGAGCAAAGAACTTTCCGCTGCGGCCGTATCCGCTCTGTATCTCATCAAGGATAAGCACGGTACCCGTTGCATCGCAAAGCTCCCTCACACCTTTCAGATATGAAGCTTCAGGGGTATAGATACCTGCAACACCCTGTATACCCTCAATGATGATTGCGGCATACTCTTTTTTTGCAAGTTCCCTCTCTGCGGCAGCCAAGTCATTTATCGGGATGAAAACAACATTCCCGTTCCTGTTGAACTCCGCCTGTATCTTTGGATTGTCCGTTGCCTCAACTGCTCCGCTGGTGCGTCCGTGGAATGCCTTGTTCAGGGCAAGTATCTTTTTCCTTCCTGTGTGGAATGAGGCCACTTTAAGTGCATTCTCATTTGCTTCTGCACCGCTGTTACATAGGAAAAGGTTGTACTCAGGATAACCGCATACCTTGCCCAACTCTTGTGCATGCCTCTTCTGCAGCGGGTTCTGCACCGCATTTGAATAAAATCCAAGTTGTGCAGCCTGCTCAGATACCATTCCAACATAAGTGGGGTGGGAGTGGCCTATGCTTATAACGGCATGTCCTCCGTAGAGGTCGAGGTACTCCTTGCCATCCTTGTCCCAAATCCTGCATCCCTTTCCCTTTACAGGCTCAATGTCCCACAAGGGATATACATCAAACAAATTCATATCTTCTTCCCGATAAATTTAAAATGCATTCGGTTTCAGTCTCAGACCTGTAGTCTGTTCCAATCCGAATATCAGGTTCATATTTTCAACTGCTTGTCCGCTGGCACCTTTCACAAGGTTGTCAATTATTGAGGCAATATGTATGTAGCCGTTGTGGAGTTCTATGTGCAGCAGCACCTTGTTTGTATTTACTACCTCCTTAAGGCTTACATCTTCTTTTGAAACATGTACGAACGGAGACTCCTTGTAGTACTGCTCAAACAACTCTACAGCATCCTCCAATGATGTGCCCACTGTACCGTCTGCCCTCTTTACACCTTCCCATTTGGTATGCACACTTGCAAAGATACCCCTTGCAAAATCACCCCTCATAGGGATGAAGTTTATCTTTGGTTCACTTCCCTGCAGTTCCTTCATAGTTCTTCCAATCTCACCAAGATGCTGGTGGGTGAAGTTCTTGTAGATGGAAAGGTTGTTGTTCCTGTAACTGAAGTGGCTCTTCTCTCCAGGTTTCTTGCCTGCCCCGGTTGAGCCTGTAATGGCAGTCACGTGCACATCATCTACAATTGCACCTGCTTTTGCAAGTGGCGCAACCGCACTCTGTATTGCGGTGGCAAAACATCCTGGGTTTGCAATGTTGTCTGCCTTCAGGATTTTCTCCTTAAAAGTATCTGTAAGTCCGTAAATGAACTCCCTCCCTTTGTAATGCGGGTCAAGACGGAAGTCATTTCCAAGGTCTATGATTTTGCAATGATCAGGAAGAGGGGTATTGTCAATGAACTCTTTGGACAAGCCGTGACCCAGGCAAAGGAAAACCACATCAGGCTCACCAACCTGGTCTGTAAAACAGAGGTCTGTATCACCGAACAGGTCTCTGTGCACAGAACTTATGCTCTGCCCCACACTTGTGGTGCTGAGGACACTTGTAATCTCCACATTGGGATGGAAAACCAGAATCCTCAGCAGTTCGCCTGCAGTGTAGCCGGTGCCTCCGGCAATGGCAACTTTAATTTTTTTCATATAATTTGCCGCCATTAGTTCTTGCTGGCTTTCTCCTTCTCATCCTCGTGAAGGCTGTAGTAGATCTTCAGTGGGTTTGAAAGCACTTTTGTAAAGCCTACAACATCCCTTCCGGTGTAAGATTTGTTCATCTCGCCGTACTCGCCGAATTTAGAGCTCATAAGGTCATATTCGCTTGTACAGCCAAGTACAAAGAAGTTGTAAGGTCTCAGAAGCACATCAACTGTACCGTTTACGCTGCTCTGTGTGCTCTCAAGGAATTTCTCCATATCCCTCATTACAGGGTTAAGGTACTGGGCCTCGTGCATCAGCTGTCCGTAGTAGTTTGCAATGAGTTCTTTCCAGTACAACTGCTCTTTAACAAGCACGTGTTTCTCAAGCAGGTGATGAGCCTTTATAATCATAAGTGGGGCAGCGGCTTCAAAACCTACCCTTCCTTTGATTCCAATTATGGTGTCTCCAATATGGATGTCCCTTCCAATGCCGTATCCGTTTGCAATGTCAGCCAAAGCGTGGATAAGTGCAACAGGTGCCATCTCCTTGCCGTTTAGTGCTACTGGCTCACCGTTCTTGAATGTGATTGAAACTTTCTCCTCTCCGGTTTTTACAACCTGATGAGGATACGCCTCCTCCGGAAGATAGCCGTTTGATGAAAGTGTCTCAACACCGCCGATGCTTGTACCCCAGATACCCTGGTTGATTGAGTATTTGCTCTTCTCCCAGCTGAAGTTGAAACCGTGTTTTACAAGGAAATCTATCTCCTCTTTTCTGCTCAACTGTAGTTCCCTGATAGGGGCAATGATATTTACCTCAGGTGCAAGGATCTCAAATACTATATCAAATCTCACCTGGTCGTTTCCTGCTCCTGTAGAGCCGTGGGCAACATTTGTCGCACCAAGTTTCTTTACGTGTCTCAGCACCTCAAGTGCCTGGAAGATTCTCTCTGAACTTACAGAGAGCGGATATGTGTTGTTCTTCAGGATATTTCCGTAAATAAGGTATTTTATTCCGTTTGCATAATAACTCTCAACAGCATCTACAGTGGTATGGCTCTCTGCGCCAAGTTGCAGTGCCCTCTCCTCAATCCTCTTCACCTCCTCATCAGAAAATCCGCCGGTATTCACCATAATGGTGTGTACCTCCATGTTTTTCTCATTTTTCAAATATGGGACACAGAATGATGTGTCCAATCCACCGCTGAATGCGAGTACAACTTTCTCTTTCATTTCAAATATGTTTTTTAGTTATCATTCAATTTTATCGGGAAGAGCCCTGCTATTTCTGGCTCTTGAGTTTTTTGTTTATGGCTTTGAACGGCATTGCTATGCCACGTCCCATTCTGGTGATGAAATTTGTGTTTTCCAGTTTCTCTTCCTCAGACACCTGTTTTGCAGGGTCAAAAAGGAGACCTGTACAGAGGCAGAGTTTATAATCGTTCCTCTGCAGTATGTCTATGTTCTTGCAGCCCTCGCAGCCTGCCCAGAACTCTTTGTCATCTGTAAGTTCTGAGAATGTAACCGGTCTGAATCCCATCTCTGTATTTATCTTCATTACTGCAAGACCTGTAGTGATGCTGAAAATCTTTGCGTATGGGAACATCTTCCTTGAGAGTTCAAAAGTCTTGTGTTTGATTCTCCTTGCAAGTCCTGTCTTTCTGAATTCATGTGCAACTATCAGTCCTGAATTTGCCACAAATTTTGTGTGGCCCCAGGTCTCTATGTATGAGTAGCCGGCAAGTGTGCCGTCTTCGGCAATTGCTATTACGGCTTTACCGTCTCTAATTTTCTCCCTTATATATTCTGGAGTACGTTTTGCAATACCTGTACCTCTTTCTTGTGCGGATATATAAATAAGCTCACAAACTTTTTCTGCATAACCCAAATGGGATTCATCTGCAACAATTACATCAACTTTCATCCTACTTATTACAATTAAAGGTTAAAGCCCCAGTATCGGGCATATATAAAAATTCAGTTATTTCTGTTTGGGGATATGGGAACATTACGAAAAAAAGGCACAATGAGAAACAAGCACAAGTGCCCATTCTTCAGTTCCTAAACTCGGACTAAAGAATAAGACCCGCAGCGGCGGCGTCGGACATCCAGATTGGATTGAGATATCAATATGTCCCTTTTTGTCTTCATTGGGCGCAAAGATAGCACTTTTTTCTTATAGGTGAATCTTTTTTTATATATAATATAAGTATAAATTTACATTTTGTGGTATATGCAGGTTTTTTTTGGCAGATAAGAAAAAGTTTCTACCTTTGCGCTCCGCAAACGGGAAGGGCAGAGGGTTTTGCATTGGTGGAGAAAAATTTTTTCAAAAAAGTTAAGAAAAAATTTGGAGGATAAGAAAAAGTTAGTACCTTTGCGGTCCCAAACGGGAAGGACGGTCAAAGCCGGTTCCTGAACGGGGTGGAAAAATAGAAAGTTCATTGAAAATAATAGAAAGACAAGCAGCATAGTTTAGAGAACTATGATTTCAATATTTAATGTATTGAAAGAGCGTAATTCCTTTAG
>JAGAKR010000025.1 GCA_017625535.1 Bacteroidales bacterium
CTGCCTATCTTAGCAGAATATCCGCTACTGCCTATCTTAGCAGAATCTCCGCTACTGCCTATCTGAGCAAAATCTCCGCTACTGCCTATCTTAGCAAAATCTCCGCTACTGCCTATCTTAGCAGAATATCCGCTACTGCCTATCTTAGCAGAATCTCCGCTACTGCCTATCTTAGCAGAATATCCATCATTATTATTTACGCCTTTCAGTTGTTTTGGCGAAGTCTTATCTATCAGCCACTCAATGCCCAGCTTGATAATATCCGCTAACTTCAACTCAGCTTTAATCTTGATTTTAGAGGAGCATACCTTTGTTGTATTACTCTCTCTGTCTATATCACCGCTCTGCTCAACCTTGCAAAACCTTGATGTAAGCATATCGTAGTGGTCCCATACCTCCATCGGTGATTCACAGGCGTGAAAACCATTCTCACAACATCTTATCGGGCCATCTACTTCATATTCTTTGCCTACCTCAAACTGGTATCCTCTACATTTCAAATCCTTATCAAAACCTTTGTATGTCTCTCTCGGCTGTAGTTCCATAATGTTTTCTGGTGTGTGCTTTTCCATATTCATACTATTCTGTTATAAATCCATTTTTCTTTGCAATATCTTTCTCCATAAAGACCAGCTCTCCCTTGCCTATCTTTACCTTGATTATCTCCAGCTTCTTGCGCTTTATCTTTTCAAGTGAAACAAACTTCGTAGTCCTCTCATCGTACCAGACTGGGATGGTCTCTTTCTTTGCTTCCAGCTCTTTGGCAACAGCCAAAGCAGCTTAAGCCTTCTGTTTATTGTAGGTGTTTTCACCCTCTATTAAGTAAGTCAGTCCATTCTCCTTATCTCCTCGGAGTATCTTATTCTCTCGCATATCCTTTATTTTTCAACCCATTTAATCAATAACTTATGGATGCAGAACATCCCGTCCAATAGTTTACAAGTTATCCACCATAGCGGATAGGTTAAAGTCATAATCAATAGGTAGATAATCGTTTTCATCAGTTTTTGAATTCCTCACACTCTATCTTCTCATTAAGCAGGAACCTGCTTCGTGAATAAATACATTCCCCCATTATAGGCTCACCTTTAATGGATAGGAACTCATCTTCTACTACGCAACAATATCTGCATTGCCGGTGTGTGTTATTGGGTTTAAGCACCTTCTTTGCCATCTTACTTACGGAAACTTTCAAGCGAGTAAAACATCTTGGCATAGCTGTTAAGGCGGTCCATAATCCTGTCATCATACTTCTCCCTAAGTTTATCCATTGATTCCAGATTCGTACTCACTATGGTTATCAACCCTCTTTCGTGTCTGTCATGCAGCAGCTTTGCCATAGGCTGTGTCTTGGTGCCAAAATCCTTAAACTCATCCTCATCCATTCCCAGATCATCTATGAACAGAATCTTGCAGACAGACTGTTTCGGCTGATTGAACCTCTTAACCTTGGTCTCTCCGGTGTAGATATTCCACTTGTCCCCCTCATCCCTGAACTTGTAATAGTCACCCACATACTTGGCTGACATCTGCATTACATAGCCGTAGTAACTTGTGGAGTTCAGCAGAAGCCTCAATGCCGTTGCTATGGTGGTCTTTCCTATCCCAACAGACCCCCCGATAATCAGCCCTCTCTTGACAGATGAAGTGTTGCATATCCAGTTAGCTAAACCTTTGAATTTCAGCTCAAAAAAGGCCATATTGGAAGGCTCTTTACCCGTTAGCCTAATCACTTCTTCCCGATAGTGCCGCTTCAGGTGGTAGTACACTCCGTTAATCTTATCCGGACTAAAAATCGGATTCAGAGGAGTAATGTCTGCTCTCATCTCTGAACTTTGAGAGGTCAGCAGACTGCCTATTGCTTGGGGCTGATGTCTGTCTTGTGCCATTGCGGTTGATTATTTCGTTGTTCCAACATTCGCCATTAAGGTAGGTCAGTGGATTCTTGCGATACTGCTCATCCGGAGTACTTGCCACATAGGCCGGCAAGGTTTCAAAGATTTTAGCCTTGTCTGTTTTAGACAGCTTCTTGAACTTGGCCTCACATCTCTTGCGGTCCTGCTTCTTGTTGTACAGGTTCCAGAATTTTTCAAACTCCGCATCTGCAAGAGAGGGAGAGGGTAAGGGAGAGAGAGAGTTATTGTTATTTTCTAGATTAAGATTATTATCTAGAATATTATCTATATTCTCTCTTACGCATTTTTCCGTAGTTTCGCTTTGGTTTTGATTTGGTTTCTGTTCGGTTTCTGTTCGGTTATTTTTCGGTTCTGTTTCGGTTTTATTTAGGTTTTTAGGTCTTCCACCTCTCTTCCCGTTCTCAAATCTGGTTATATCATTGTGAAGGAGAGGTTTAACTAGTGTGAATATGCTGCGAGCTATAGGCTTCAGTTGCTCAGTTTCCTTACCGTATAGACCATACTCCATTATGGCCGTGTAGATCTCACCCTGAACATCTCTCGGCAAATCTCTGATAGCCTCGTAGATACTTCTGTAAAAAATAAAACTGTTCCTCATATCTCCTCCTCTATATCCAGTATTCTTTAACCCTCTTCTTGTTCGCCAGTGTTATGAACTGGTCCTTAATCACTATGCCGACCTTCTTGATGTCGTGGATACGGCTTGGCAATCTCATACATCCGAACAGCTCTAAAGCTGCAAGCTGTGTCAATCTCTTACCACTCTTCAGATAAGCAAAGATGGCTCTGTTCTGGCTGTCAGTAGTCGGTTGGTTAGGGTTGTAATTTTTCATTGCTGTAAAGGTTTGTATGAACAAGTGGTATCCATCACATGAAGCAGCCTTCTTTCGGATACTATAAGGCCCTTATTCCTGAGCTTTGCAAGTGCGTGTCTGACCTGCCCTACTGTAACCTCTTCCTTCATGTGATTGATGAGGTCCAGCCTTACATCCATAACCGGTGCCGTATACCACTCAACTTCTGCTGTCTTTAGTTTGATAAGCTGCAGAAGGCTGTCTGCAATCTTGTCGGCTCTGTTGAATCTCTCTGTGTCTTTAATCATGGCTATACATAAATTCTTTATTTTTCTCTATCTCCATTTCCATTTCTTGGAAGTAGTAACTTTCATTGGGGGCAGGGATATATACCGGACAGGCCTCATTCATTGCAGACCAGTTGCGGAACCTCTCAATGGATTGTGTCATCTGTTCGGTATCCAGCTCATAGGTGTGTCTGATATAGGTGTATTCCCTTCCATACGCCTCTTTGCTGCATTGGTAGAGGTCTTTGTTTATATCCTTGTATATAGCCTCTGCCTCTTCTTTGGTGTAACCTGTCTGAGTGCCCCAATAGGCAAGGATAAGCCACAGATAAGCATTCTGTTTGAGACTTCGCTGTGGCTTCCTCTCACCCATCTGTACAACCTTCCCCTTTTCGGCAAGTTTGTTTGCCCTGAGAAGAAACTGCTGTTTTTCCAAAGGATTGGAAGTGTTGTATGTTTTCATAGATTATCTTTTAAAAGAATGGAAGATCATCTGCCTGCGCCGGTTCTGCCGGTGCTGCTGTGGCAACCTCATAAACCTCCAGAGGTTTCTCCTTCTTCTCCATTGGCTTTACACTGCCAAGGATGGGCTGCAACCTCTTTTCTTCTTCACTCATCTTCTCAACCACCTCTTTAGGTGAGGATTGCTTGAGAAGGTGTGTCTGGCCGTTCTTCAACTTGTCGGATTCCCAAGCTACCATATTGAGATACATTTCATTATTGCTGTCTATTGATAGGTTGTTGAGCTTGATGGGAATCGCAAGGCAGTCTATACTGTTGCCGTTGCGGTCCTTCAATGCTATTCTGCCCACTCTGTTCAATCTGGTGAGCTGTACACTCACCAAAAGGTTCTTTTTGCTATTCTGTTCCATTATTGAAAATCTTTTTATCTGTTATTAACTCTCTGTTTGCATTGATAAATTCTATCAGCCTCTCACAATGCTCTGTCAACTGAGGGGTATGGATATGTGGTATGAAATTGTAGCATTCAGCAAAGAAGTCATATTTATCCAGGCTTTTGCCAAATACTACCACATCATACTCAAATGAGGTCACATCAGAACCCATCTGCTGTAAGCAATATGGATAAACATAATGTTGCCAGTGTCTTCGGAATTTGAAGGCTGAATAACTGCCTGTTGTCTTGATGTCATGTATTTTTGTAGGCATCAGTTCATCTATATATCCATACAATTTTACATTGCCATATTTTGTAGGCAGAACAGCCTCGCAATAATACTGAGGTATTGCCCCTTTGAAACATTCTGCCATATCCCTGCACATCTCAATTGGGAAAACGAACTCCCTCTCTTTATATTCCGCTTTCAAGGCCACCACAAGGTTGTTTTCATTCATTACCTTGCTGACCTTCATCTTGTCGGTATTGCGGTTCTCTATGAGGCAGTCAACTATTTCATTGTAGGCTGTGCCACGATCTGCCGCTTCACTGTCAAAAGGAACTCTGTTGATTCTGTCTATCAGCTCCTGCTTGCATTGCTCGGCATACTCTGTTATGGAAAGTTTGGGGTCGGGTGAACCGCCCCAGAACTTTTCCCAAGTTGTGTCAGAGTCCAGATAGCTCTGGAAGCTGTCAAGCAGGGTTGCATAGAAGTTATATGCTATATCACACATATTGCGCTGTTGTTTTGTCAAAGGATACATTCAGTTGCTTTGCTCTGGCTGAGATAAGATATTTTGCCTTCTCTCTTGAAGAGCCTACATGAAGGAAATCCCTCATCTGTAATACACAGCCATTGAGGTCCTGTGCATCCTTACAGTTGTTCACTATGGCTTCAATCTGTGCCACCGCTCTGCTGTATGCCTCTGCATCCTCTTTGGCTTTGCTGAACCTCGCTGTGTAGGCATCTATCACATACCTGCTGATAAAGGTGTTTTCAAGTGCGTTGCCCTTGTCATCCACCACTACAGGCAGCTTGATTGCCGAAGGCAGGTTGCAAGTGTTCTTGCCATCGTTGCGGTCTGTAGGGTCAAAGGTTATAACCCTATCCTTGCCGTTGGCCTCAAGGTAACCTACAATGTCAAGCTCAGTAACCAGAGCATCATAGTTGCTGCCACCGAACAGAGGCACATACTTGAAGTTGTCACCCTCTTGCTGTGTCTGTCTGTGGGCTACAAATACAAGGTGTTTGCCCAACATATTGACCTTACGGCAGAAGGCTGTGAACTCACACTTGCGCTCACCATAACCCTGCAATGTCAGTGAGCCGTTGGCTTTGCCCATCTTGGGGGTTTTGGCAATGATATACTCAGCCATATAGTCAAGCAGCTTGCCGCCTGTGTCTATAATGATGGTCTCATAGTCGGACAAATCCTCTTTAAGAACATCCAGAACATCCTGGTATGATGTCACCTGCACAATACCGGCATCCCCAAGATGGTTGTAATGTACCCTGTGGATACCGTTGTCGCAGTCAATAATCAGAGGTTTTGGAGAAGAAAGGGCAAGGGTGGATTTACCTGTACCGGCCTGCCCGTAGATAAGCATCTTAGCTTTAGGTTGGAACACCAGTTCCATCTTTTTCTTAATGATACCCATAATTGGAAAGTATTAGATTTATAATAGAAATGTATTAGAATAAAACTGCCTGCAGGCCATTGGTTACTGATGCTGTAATGTAGAACCCGGCATTACCGAAGAGTGTTGATACAGCGTTCAGCTTGCTTATCTCTGAGCCTATGAATGATGCAGAGGTTGAAGTGACATATACACTACTGTTAAACCTCTCTATCTTGCATTCAGGGAAAAGGGCTGTGAGTGCGCCAATCATCTGATTGTACCTCTCTTCTTTCTTGATCTGCTCTTCTGTGAGAGCCTTGTTTTCAGTCTCGTTCATTTTGGATAAATTTTAGAAATTAGAAATTAAGTTTATTGGAAAGTGGTGGGGTATGGAGGAATCGGACCTCCACTGCTCTGAGCCTCACGGCTGAGAGGTCGGCATCTATTCTACAGTTATGCACAAATTCAAAAAATTACACTTAAAATTCCTTATGAAAACAAACTTTTGGCTGAAAAAGAACTAACCAGCCTACCCCTTGGTTATCCCCTCACAGCAGGGGATAGATAAACAACTAAATAACTTATATCAGAGTACTGCCCGGCTGTGCGGGTTGTGTCTAAACTATCTCTCTGGATCTGTAGAAATCCCTGCCCATATAGGCCAGAATACCGGCTATCACAGCACCGATGAATGAAAGGTTTATCACTGCTGCCACTATTGCTATGAAAGCGAATATGTAACATATAGCTGCCGAAATTATTGCACTTGATTTCATTATATTGCGTATGTATAAGATTCAACTTGATTTGTTATATCCCTCTCTACAGGGTTGTCATTATCACTGTCAAAGAACCATGCTATGATGCTAACCGGCCTGTTGGTTACCTTGCCGGTCCATGATGGCGGTATCATATAATTGCCTTTGTCATAGGTGCCGTTATGTTCACTCTTCACCTCTACATCTATCTCAATCCTCTCATCCTCATCCCTGAGTATAGTGGTGTTTGTGCCGCTCTCAAGGTCACCAGAGTATATGTAGCTCTGTGCAAGGTCTATTGCCTTGTCAAGCCTTGCTGCACTGATTATATTGCTCATACCGCTTTACTTTTGATTGCTAAAATTTGTGATTTCTTGAACCTTATTGAGCCGTTATCCAGCTTTACAACCTGCAACAGGTTGCTGTCCCTCATCCTCATTACCGTTTGGGGACTCACGCCCAACAGCCTTGCAGCCTCACTCTGCTTTAAAAGAGGCTCTGTAGCTGCCTTGTACTTCTTGTACTCTCTGGCTTCGTTCTCAGATAGTATCATACCCGCTGACTTCAACTCTTTCATCAGCTCTTCTTTGGCTATCTGGGCAATCTTCGCTGCAAATGCGTGCAGCTCATTGCCTGTGATTGTTATTGTATCCATAACCCTAAATATTTGTCTGTACTCTGTGTTTAATGGGCTTGTAACCATTCTGCCCCTCCGCCTCTCTCACGAGCCACATTACAGACTTTTCAAAGACCTTGCTGCCATTTACATAGGTGGATAAGTGTCTTATATCCGTTGAACCTGCTTTTTCGGCGAAACTTTGCGCTGTCTCAGCGTTTTCTATCCGTGTGGGTCGGCAGCACCCGATATTTGTTTGTGTGTCCTTTATATACCCAGAGGCTTACACTATCGTTGCTCTGCTTATATAAGAGGTGTGCTTTGTTTCGTTGCTCTGCTGTCAGTCCTGTTAACCTTACTCTGTAATGTGCCTCGCTGACAACTTCATCACAACTACTGCTGCACTTTGGATTTGTCTGAACTTTGTTTTACATTTGTTTTGCAAATCCTAATGCAAATATAAAGCAATGCTTTTATTTCTGCAAATTTTTTAAGGCATTTTTTAAAAATAATTTAAAACAATGTTTTGATATGGCCGTAAAAGAAAGACTTATAGATTTTTTGAATTACAAGGGTATTTCAAAATCTGAATTTGGGCGCATAATTGGGGTTTCTTCGGCATTTGTTACCTCTATGAGAAAATCCATACAACCAGATAAGGTTGAGAGTATTGCAAATAGCTTCCCGGATCTAAATATTAATTGGTTAATGACCGGTGAAGGCGAAATGCTTAAAGCTGCTAGAGGGAGCGAGTCAAGTGATTCTTCTGCGGATTTATCCTCATTAAAGCAGACTATACAAACTCAAAGTGTTGCTATAAACGCTTTAAACAGAGCAATGGAGTTGCAGGAATCCGAACTTAAAAGGAAAGATATTGCACTTACCAATAAGGAAGAAGAAATTTTAAAACTGAAAGCAGAGATACAACGACTTCAAAGAGCGAATCAGGAATTAGAGGCTAAATAATTAGCCTCATAACTTAATATCCCTCATTCTCTCTTAGGGTATTAGTATCATAATTCAAAGAATAAAGACATTGTAATAGTTGAGTCTGAAGTTTGATTATCTCCAGTTGGTTGTCGGCTATTTGTCTTAAATCTTGCGTATTCATAAGAACCAGTTTTGAATGTTTAGCAATAGGTTGATTGTTTTGTTGTAGGTGAAAAGTGAAATTAACCTTATTGTAATAGGATTAAGTTATTGTTGCATTTGAACTTTATTGTAAATATCTGATATTTAAAAACTTATTCTATGTTAAATTTCCTCAAGAAAAAAGAATTGGCTGAAATAGAAGCTCTGCAAGATGGAAATAAAAAGCTGTATACAGAGTTGGCAGCATCTAATTTCCAGGTGGAGTTGCTTCAAAAGGAATTATCCAACACTAAAGCTGAGTTAACAAAATATGCCCTACTTAGCAATGTTGAAAAAGAGCGTGATAGGATTCTGTCTGAGATAGAGAGGTTAAAGATGATTCAAAGTTCTCTTTTAGAGAAAGAGGGATTCTTGAATAAGGAGATTGAGGATAAGAAGTCGCAAATAGTTCAGTTGGATGAGAGAATACTCCTGCAAGAATTTGGATTATATCAACCAGTATATGATTTTGCAACATCAGAGCATTATAAAGAAAGATTGGCGTATATAAGGAAAGAGCAGGAGTATATGGTGATAAGGAAAGAAGCCGCAACTTGCTCAAAGGTTTGGACTATTGACGGTTCCAAAATAAGAGGTGATTTAATGGTCCGGCAAAACATTAAACAGATACTCCGATGTTTCAATAATGAGTGCGATACTTTAATAAGTAAGGTGAAATTTAGCAATGTTGCATCCTATATTGAAAAAATACGCCACTCCGCTGGAGTGCTTGATGCTATCAATGAAGAAAACTGCATATCTATATCCCCAGAGTATGTAGATTTAAAGATTCAGGAACTTCAGCTTGCTTATGAGTATGAGATGAAAAAGCATGAGGAAAAGGAGGAACAGAAGAGAATCAGAGAACAGATGAGAGAGGAGGCGAAACTACTAAAAGAGCTGGAGGAGGCAAGGAAAAATATTGAAAAAGAACAGAAGCACTATACTAATGCTCTGGTAAAACTAAACAAACAGCTTGAAACAGTATCTGAGACAGATAAAGGCGTCTTGCTGGAAAAGAAGATTGAGATAGAAAACCACTTGGAGAAATTGGATACATCCCTCAAAGATATTGACTACAGAGAAGCAAATAAAAAGGCCGGATATGTGTATATTATATCAAATATAGGCTCATTTGGAGAGGGAATCTACAAAATAGGAATGACTCGCAGGTTAGATCCTTACGAAAGAGTGGATGAGCTTGGAGATGCCTCAGTGCCATTCAAGTTTGATGTTCACGCAATGATATTTTCTGATGACGCACCTAAATTAGAGGCCGCCCTCCATAGGGCATTTGAAAACAAGAAACTTAATATGGTAAACCACCGCAGAGAGTTCTTTAAGTGTTCGCTGGAGGAGATTGAGGAAGTTGTAAAAGCTAACTATGATAAAACTGTAGAGTTTACCAGAGTGGCAGAGGCAGGGCAATTCAGAGAATCAGAGAAAATGAAATTTAATAAAAATAAATTGTTATGAAAAGAATATTTATTGTAGTTACTTTTTTTATTATCAGCTGTAGTGGAAATAATATTCCTAATGATAAGTTAATTGCTTTAGACGAACATAATATAGGTAAAGTAATTAGTATAACTGAGGAGGATTGGTCGGCTCAAGAGAAATTTGGAGAAATGGTCAAAACCTATTTATACACAATTACGAAAAAAGAATACAATGAAAAAGGGTATATAATCTCTGAAACTTTTTATAATAACGAAGGGGATATAACTAACAAAACTAAATGGGAGTATATTTCTGATACATCATATATAAAGACAAAGTACAATAAAGAAGGTAAACCTATTCAAGAAGAAAGGGTAAATCATTTAAATGGTATTATCCAAAAAATAGATAGACTATATTATACATATATAGGAGATTTGTTTTTAGAATCTCAATATAAGGAAAAGGAAAAGTATTATTATACAGGACAAATGCTTGATAGTATTATATTTAATAAAGACAACACTAAACAGATAGTGAGGTTTGAATATATAGATAACAATGGAAGCTATAGTGTTACTTCAGAATTGTATTCAGGAGAAATAGTAAAAGATACACTGTATTACAATGATAAAAAACAAATAATAAAGAGGACTTTCCCAGATAATTATAATACTTGCTATGAGCCGGGAAAAATTAGCTTTGATTATGCTGCAGCTCATCAGGGGAGCGTGACTGAATATGAGTATGATGAGCATGGGAATAATATTGTTTGCAAAGATTCTAGAGGAATAAATATGACTATGGTTAACAAATACGACTCTAATAAAAATCTTATAGAGCAGATTATTAAGGGAGATTCTTTCGGGATCATACTGACAAAGAATTATGTTTATAAACAATAACCCTTTATGGAACTCCGGGAATTTGTGAAAACTACTAAGGGGCAGGAAACTGCTCCTTTTTGTTTTGCAGAAACCACAACATTTGTTTAGAATTATATGCAAGAATTGGAGAAAATTATATAATAGTAGAACTTTTGCTATTAAACTTTGTTATTAGTAGTAAAATTGCTATCTTTGCAGAGTGATAGCAAAGAAGAAGTAATGAAGTATTCAGAGCTGATGAAAGTTCTGCGAAGGGCAGGATGCTATGAAAAAGACCGCAAGGGCAGGCATCCCAAGTGGTATAGTCCCATAACTGGGAAGGACTTTTACCTGAGTCACCACGAAAAGGAGGAAGTTCCACGTGGTACGCTTGGAGGTATTTTGAGAGATGCTGGGGTTAAATTGTAACCCCAACACTCTTAAAGGAAACACACACAAAACATTATACAATGGCAACTTTGGTTAAGGTAGTAATTGAGAAATGCGGATACGGGTATTCCGCATACATAGCTCAAGAAGGATTAAATTATGGAATTATTGGAGAAGGACAGACGGTGCAGGAGGCTATACAGGATTTTAAATTATCCTATGAAGAAATGAAAGAATCCTACGCTAAGGAGCAGAGGCATTTTGAGGAGGCGGAGTTTGATTTTTATTTTGATATAGCTTCTTTCTTGCAGATGTACGCATTTGCCTTTACCCTCGCCGGGTTGGAGCGGATAACAGGTGTTAATCAGAAACAGCTGGGGCATTATATCAACGGAGTTAGCAAGCCATCCAGGCGTACCGTTGAGAAAATTGAAAGCGGATTAAAGAAATTCAGTAACGAACTCTCCGCAGTGAGATTCGCTTAAATACTTCATTACTCAAGGGAGATAGCCATCCGGTTACCTCCCTTTTACTTTATTCTCTGTTGAGATCTCCATTCAAGGTACTCTGTAACTTCATCCGGTTCAAGTATAAATAAAAGAACCTCAGAGCAATGTCCTATTTCTTTGAAGGTTGATACATGGTGAAACAATGTTTCGTTTTTAACTAATTCCTTTGCAATTTCAATGCGCTGTTCAGATACCTCATTTATTTTATGAATGAGCAAATCCGCATTTGTAAGAATCCTCTGTGATTTTAAGATTTTCATACTGTCCTTATTTAAAATTACAATACCCTAAAGTTACAACACCCTTACAGCCGCTCTCATTAGAAAAGGCTACTACGGGATATTCTTTTTCTCCCCACCAGATAGGCAGTCTTTTATCAATGATTGCCTTATCCTGTATATGTATATTGGTGTATGGGCAAGGGCGAGGGTGATATATCTTTTCATAGTATTCAATAATACTAATTATCCCGCAATGGCAAGAAATTGTTGTTTCAAAGCTCTCCTCTAAACCTCCCCTATGCTCTCTAAAATAATACGGTTCAGGAATTTTACCTACTATGTCTTTCTCTGTAATTATTGATGGAGCCTTAACGCATTCTTTCGGATTCATATATCTGTAAAATTGAGATTCTTGTATCTCACTATAGGATTCATCCCATTTTTCTATGTCTATTATATCTTTCTTCATTATTATTTCTGTTTAGTGTTTTATTTAACTCTCTCAATTCCTTTATAATTAAGGATAATCCATAAGAAATGAGCATACCTGTTAAAGCTATTGTTAAGCATAGAAATGAAAGCATTAAATCCTGCATAGTTACTCCTCCTTTTTCTTCTCTACCAGCTGCAGCTCCGCGCCACAGCAGGGGCATTTGAAGATTGTAAATGTAGTCTTATCTACAAACATCTCATAAACCGGAATTTCAAGCGCATTGGCTATTTTCTCAAGGGTTTCTATAGTGGGGTTCTTTTTGTTGTTAATAATATTACTGAGATTCCCTTTCTCAATTCCAGTCTTTTCATAAAGAGAGGCTAAAGATACACCTTTCTCTTTGATAATCTCCTTTAGTCTTAATTCCATATTTATATTTTAAAACAATAGCAAAATTATGATTAAATATATTAAAAAACAATATGTAGGAAAAATTTTATAAAAAAAGATAAAAAATATTTGTATTTATTGTTTTTTAGTATAACTTTGCAGTACAAAATTATAACAAAATACAACGAGGCATATTTATTTACTAACCCACTAAACATTATGACAAAGCAAAGTTTATATACAGTAGAATGGCTGGATGATCATAATGAGCCTTATGATACTTTAGAAGATCTTACATATAAGCAAATGGTTCATTACAGACAAGAAGCCAAGTATATGCACCTAGATATAAGAGTGACTAAACAAAACAGCTAATAATCCAATTATCCAATATAGTTTCTAAAATTCCAATATTATGAGTACAGAGAGAAAATCACAGCTAAGTCAATTAATGCAAAACGCATGGTTGTTTGTTAAAAATTATGGTTTAACCATTAAGGATGCAATGGTAAAGGCCTGGGGTATCCTGAAGCTCAAAAAGCAAATGCTAAAGGGTATAGTTCAGTTTTTCTATACAAAGGTAGATGGTTCTACCCGTATGGCTTGGGGGACTCTGAAGGCTGATTTGATGCCTCAGAGAGAGATTGAGGGTAAGACCAGAAAACAGAACAACTCTGTACTTTGTTATTTTGATACAGATAAGCAAGAATTCAGATCGTTTAAACTTGTTAACTTTTTAAATATAGCATAAAAAGAAAATAGTTTGACATTTGTCTGCAAGTCAAAACAATACAGCTGCTTTAAATTCAAAATAGTATGTTGTTTGTTACATTTGTATGTAACATATTGCGGGGTAGAGCAGTTGGTTAGCTTGCTAGTTTAACTTGCTAGAGGTCGGTGGTTCAAATCCACCCCCCGCTACTAATAAAATAACTACATTTGTAGTATTGACACACACAAAACATTATAGGTTATGAAAATTTTAACATTAAGCATCAAGCAGAAGTTCTTTGATGAGATTTTAGCGGGTAAGAAAACCCAAGAATTTAGGGAAATCAGGCCTACGAACTCAAGCAAGTACATCCGTTATATCTTGAACGGTAAAGAGTACAAGAGTGTTGATGATATGCCGGATGAAGAAGAGGGCGATTTTGATACAAAGCCGATTCAGTACGATGCTATCAAGTTTCTTACAGGCGAGTATAAAGGCAAAAGGCCTTATGCTATTGTAGAGGTTAAGAATGCAGAAATGCAGATATTCACCGATGAGAATGGGGATGATATAGTGTACGAGTATGAGGGTAAAGAGTATCTTGTAGCTCAAATGGTATATGATTTAGGTAGAGTTATTGAGAAATCAGAATATTAACATTAAAACAAATGCTGAGTTAACAGAAGAAATGCAACCAGAAGCAGAGTAAACAGGGCTACGGGTGTAAGCCGTGTAAGGTACCGCACTACAGGCGGGCGAATTACTAACAGACAGGGCCGTTATAGGGATATAAGGGCGGCATTTGGATTGACAGCCGGTTAGTATGAGCTTGCTTGAGGTGACATATAAGAGTATAGCATCTGTCAGAGAACGCTCTGATAGTGCTATACTTTTTTTGTCCCTAGGCAAAGACTCTTTGGTGCTGCTGGATCTGATATATCCCAAGTTTGACCGCATTGTCTGTGTGTTCATGTACTTTGTCAAAGGCCTTGAGCATATAGACAGATGGATAAACTGGGTAAAGGCCAAGTATCCCAAGATTGAGTTTGTGCAGGTGCCGCACTGGAATCTGACATATATCCTAAGAGGTGGGATGTATTGTGTACCAAACCCGAAAGTCAAGCTGTTGAAGTTGGCTGATGTGATTAACTCTATGAAGCTCAAATATGGGATTGAGTATGTGTTTCTGGGTATGAAGAAAGCGGACGGTATGAACCGCTCTCTTATGCTGAAAGGGTATCAGGCAAATGGATATATCAACAATGGTATGTGTTATCCTTTGGCAGAGTGGACTCAGAAGGATATACTAGCCTATATGAAGCAGAAGGGGTTGCCTCAGCCTATAAGATACAGTTTGAAGGCATCCAGTGGTGTAGGATTCAATCTTGACTGTATGCTGTGGATGGAGAAGTTCTTTCCGCAGGACCTACATAAGATTTACAAGGTGTTCCCGATGTGCGAACGGGTGCTTTGGGAGTATTATAATAGAGAGCAGAAATAATAACTATTAAAACATAATTGCTGAGTTAGAAGAAGAAGAATGAAATCTATGTCTGAGGTATATGATCAGGTTGAAAGAATCCAGAGGCTGGGAGCTAGTGGCACAGGTGTTAGCTATGAAAGATTTGCAAGGGCAGCAAGTAGAGTATCAGGGATTATAAGAGCTGAGCAGAGAAAAAACCCTTTTGCTAAGGGAGAAAGGTTTCAGACAAATGCATATTTGGTAAATAGAGGACAGGGTTTAAGTAATGGTTAAATTTTAAAATATAAATGCCGAGTTAGAAGAAGAAAAACTTATAGACAGTTATCAGAACAGGCAAGACGTATAATGTATAATGCAGGAAGATAATACGGACTTGGAACGGAACGTCAGAGAGCGATAAGGGACAGGACAAGAGGTATTATAGGGCGTTATGGACAAAATATTGATAGATATTTTTCCTCACGAGGTATTGATATATATGGAGACCGTCCTGTGAGTAGAAGTAGATACATGGGTAATAGTAACGGCTAAAAATTAACAACAAACACAAAACAATATCATGGAACCAAGCAAGTATTTCAACAGTGAGATAGTAGAGCTCAACAGGTCGCAGATAAAGTTTGCGGACTATAACCCTCGTACTATTACCGATGAGGGCAAGAAGGCTCTAAAACGCTCGGTTAAGCGTTACGGAGTAATAGGTAACAATATTTTGGTAAACAAGAGGACCGGTTACACTATTGTGAGCGGTCATCAGAAGGTTGCAATACTGGATAGCCAGAACAAGTACAACCCTACCACTAAAGAGAATGATTACATACTCCGTATAGAGCTCATAGATGTGGATGAGAAAGAAGAAAAGACCATCAACATACTCTTGAACAACCAAAATGTTGGAGGAGAGTGGGATTATAACCGTTTGCGTGAGATAGTTCCAGATATTGACTACAAGGATGCCGGGCTTACAGAAGCGGACTTGAACATAATAGGTGTGGACTTCATGTTCCAGACTGAAGAAGAGTCTGACATAACTGCCCAACTGGAGGATATGATGACACCTGTAACAGAGCTCAAAGAGGCTGAAAAAGCAGAAAGACAGGCACAGCTCCAGATGGAGAGACAAGCCAAGATAGACCACATGAAAGAGGTCAAGCAGCAGGTCAAAGAAGATGCACAGCAGAAGGCAGAGAATATGGATGCCTATGTCATGCTCTCCTTTGACACCTTTGCTGCAAAGGCAGCTTTCTGTGAGAGGTTCGGATATGGCAGATATGACAAGTTCATAAAAGGTGAGGTGTTTGACCAGATAATAGAGAGGATAGACTGATATAGCGGTTATCTCTCAGGGGAAAAATATATTGGGGCGGTAGAGCCGTAACATGAAAATCAACTGAAAGGAGATAGAGAAATGGGAAGAGGGCGAAAAACAAAATACGATTTTGACAATGATGCCACAATTTTGGCCAAGATTGAAGAGCTGGCGAGAGATGGAGCGCAGGATGGGGAGATTGCCACATATTTGGGCTATAGTGGGGCTCATTTCAGCGTATTGAAGGGGGAATATCCTAAAATTTCTAATGCGTTAAAAAAAGGCCGTTCCCCGCTTGATTTCAATGTGGAGAACAGTCTGTTCAGAAAGTGTATAGGCTACAAGGAGAAGGTCCAAAAGCCTATAAAGGTGAAGGAGAAGTATTACGATGAACAGGGAAGGCTATGTGAGAAGGAGAGAGTTGAAGTAGTGGAGTATGAGGAGACCGTATTCCCGGAAGTGACAGCACAGATATTCTGGCTGAAGAACAGGAAACCGAAGATGTGGAACAGACAGCCGGTAGAGGAAGATGGGGATAACCCAGTGATAAAGGCAAACAAGGGCATCCCTATTGCCAATTGGCTCAAACAGGAGATGGAGGCTGCAAAATGATAAAGACCCATGAGGTATATTATCCGATGTATACCAATGAGGATAAGTTCATCATATTGGTTACAGGAGGGCGAGGAAGCGGAAAGAGTTTCGGGACATCCTCGTTCATTGAGAGATTGACATTTGACTACAATCCCGACTATAACGGGAACAAGGTAGTGCATAATGTATTGTATTGCCGTTATACCATGACATCAGCGCATATATCGGTAATACCTGAGTTCCTTGACAAGATAGAGCTGGATGGCACAAGTGCCTATTTCAAGCCCACCAAAACAGATGTGCAGAATCTGGTTACGGGCAGCAGGATAATGTTTAGAGGTATCAAGACTTCCTCCGGCAATCAGACTGCAAAGCTCAAATCCATTCATGGTGTTACGGTATTTGTTTGTGATGAGGCTGAGGAATGGACCTCCGAGGAGGAGTATGACAAAATAATGCTTTCAATAAGGCAGAAGGGGTTGAAAAACCTTGTCATCATAATTATGAACCCAACAGACTCCAATCACATGATATACCAGAAGTATATCAAGGACACCCACAAGATAGAGTATTTTGATGGTGTTCCCGTACAGATAAGCACTCATCCCAATGTGCTACATATCCATACCACCTACTTGGATAATCTTGAGCATCTGTCGGATGAGTTTCTTAGGGAAATGGAGGATATGAAGCAGAACAATCCTGAGAAGTATGCTCATATAGCCATGGGGCAATGGTCGGATGTGGCAGAGGGCGCAGTATTCAAGAAATGGGGCATTGTGGATGAGTTTCCGCAGTGGTGCAAGAAGGTGGCAATCGGGCTGGACTTTGGTTATAGCCATGACCCTACAGCTGCAGTGCGGTGCGGTATCATTGATAATAGGATATACTTGGATGAGATAGATTACAGGACTGGGTTATTGGCTTCGGATATAATAAAGAAACTCCGTCCTTACAACCTCAAGGTTATAGCGGACAGTGCAGATCCAAGACTGATTCAGGAGATACACAACGGAGGTGTGCGGATTTATCCGGTGGAGAAAGGTGCCGGCTCTATCATAGCAGGAATAGAAAAGATGAAGGAGTATGAGATCTATGTAACAAAGAGATCATATAACCTGCAGAATGAATTGAGAAATTATATATGGGCGAAGGATAAGGATGGCAGATATATCAACGAGCCGGAGGACCATGATAATCACCTGGCCGATGCCGCAAGGTATTATGTTTTGGGTGAATTGCTGGGTAAAATCCAAGCCCCTAAAAATTATACCAATGTTTTTGCACACTAAACAGAGAGCGAAATGAAATTAGAGGAAATTTTAGCATTACCTACCATTGAGGAGAGGATAACCTACCTGAAGAAGGGCAGAAAGACAGAAATGCCCGATAAGGAAAGGCTATACAAGGACTGGGATGCAAACCAGCATGAGATAAAGACAGATAAGGACAAATATCCCGACATCAAGATAACAACACAGATGGAGCAGACGGTATTTGATGAGAATACCGGTAGAAACTACACCATACCTGAAAGGACAAAGAATGTAGAACCCAACAGAATAGTTATTCCTCTTGAGCAGGATATAGTCAATATCCATACTGCCTTCACTGTAGGCACTGAACCGAGTATGGAGTGCAATCCGGAAGAGAGAGAGAAAGGTTTGTTCTCTGCCCTCAAGCTGGTTCTTGCCAAGAACAAAATCAAATATCAGAACAAGAGGATTGTCCGCTCATGGCTATCGGAACAGGAGTGTGCCGAGTATTGGTATGCGGCAAAAGATGAAGGGTTCTGGAGGAGGATTCTGGCCAAGATTGGCATAAAGATGAATGTACAGCCACAATACAAACTCAAGAGTGTGCTGTGGTCTCCATTCAGAGGTGATAAGCTCTATCCGTTCTTTGATGAGAATGGGGATATGGTGGCATTTTCAAGGGAATACAAGCGAAAAACCATCAAGGATGTAGAGATTACCTGCTTTATGGTTATAACCGCTCAAAAGGTCTATAATTGGGAGTTGTCAACAGAGACAACAGAATGGACCGAAAGGTCATTTGAGCATAAATTCAACAAGCTCCCTGTTCTCTACTGCTACAGAAGCGAGGCTCTATGTGACAAGATACATACCATCAGGGTAAGACTTGAGAAGCTTATCTCAAGTTATGCAGACTGTATAGACTACCACTTCTTCCCTATCCTCAAGCTGTTTGGAAATTTAGATCCTGATTCTACCCAGATGAGCGGTGATGTACGCAATAGGATTGTGCAGCTCACAGGGCAAGGGGCCAATGCTGAGTATCTGACATGGAACCAAGCCAGTGAGACAGTCAAACTGGAGTTGGAGTCTCTGACAGAGAAAGCCTACTCAATGACCAATACTCCAAGGGTGATGCCGGAGAATCTTAAAGGGTTGGGAACATCTTTTTCCGGTGTCTCATTCAGATATATGTTCATGGGCGCACACTTGGCTGTAGAGAACCATGCGGAGGAGATTGGAGAGTTTATGCAGAGGCGAGTGAATTTCCTTGTTTCAGCCATTGCATCCATCAATACGGAGTTTTCCAAGCCTGCTGAAACCATAGATATTGAAGTGAAGATTCAGCCTTATATGATAGACTCTCAGAAGGACAAGATTGATACAGCTGTGGCAGCCATAGATGGCGGTGTATGGACCAGAAGAGAAGGTATAATATTTGCCGGCAATGCCGATATGATTGAAGAAAACCTCAAGGAGATTGAAGAAGATATGGCAAAGGAGCAGAAGACTACCAAAATCGGCTTTTCTACCAATAAGGAATAAAACCTAACCCGATATTTGTTTTGTGTGAGGCTGTGGGAGCAATCCTGCAGCCTTTTTTTGACTTGAAATTCCAAGTCAAAACATAGACAGCCAAATACTTATATAAAAAAGGAGCCTTGGTTATTTTTGGAGTATTACAAATAAGGATTAAAAATGACTATTCAGGAAAAGATTTTAGCGGGATTGCAACAGAAGTTTTCTGGGGCTGATAACGCAACACTGGTAAGGATAGCCACCAAAAAGGCTGAAGGCGTAACCGATGAAGCACAGGTACAAGCAATTGTAGACGGTGTGAGTTTCGGGGATGTGATGCAGTCCTATGGTGATTATCGTGTAGGGGATGCTACCAAGACGGCAATAGCCAACTATGAGAAGAAGCATAACCTTAAAGATGGGAAACCGGCAGAAGAACCGTTGGTTGAGAAAGAGCCGAAGAAGGATGAACAGATACCTGCATGGGCGCAGGCCATCATTGATTCCAACAAGGCTTTGACAGAGAAGGTTGCCAACTATGAAGCTGAGAAAACAGCGGCACAGAGACAGGCTTCCATTGCAGCCAAGGCTAAGGAGTACGGGATTCCAGAAAACCTCGTTTCCATGTTGAAGATAGCTGATGATGCAGACTTGGATGTTTACATGAAGGATGCTAAGCAGACATTTGCCAATTTGGGATTTGAGGGTGTTGTTCCTCCAAGTGAGAGCAACAAAGAGGAGAAGAACTCCGAGGATATTGCTGCACTCATCAATAAGGGTACAGCGGACATTGTTAAACAACAAAACTAAAGTATTATGCCAGCAGGATTTAAGTATGACATGAATCCAATTGAGAAGGTGATGCCTGAGATGTGCCGTTTTGAGACTGTGTACAGACTTTCAGGTGGTTTCAATTTGGATATCAGCAACCTTGCAGGTGTAGATGCTATTCCGCCTCTTACACCTGTGGTTATTGACTTTGTTACACGCAAAGCTGTAGCAGTCATCAATGTGGAGGTAGTGGAGTCCATTTCAGCAGGTGCCACTGCCCTTAAAGTTAAGAAAGGCTCTTTGGTAGGTGTGGGCGCACACCTTGGTAATGGCTCTAACGGTGGTACTGTAACAGCCATTGATAAGAGTAATGCTGATTATGACCTTGTGACCTTGGCAGAGGGTTCAACCCTTGCAGCTCAGAAAGGTGCTGTATTGTTTGAGGCGACTGCCGTAGCTGGCAAGACCCCTAAAGCAACAGCCAACTTCTTGAACTATGCCTGGACTAAAGTTGTGGAGGGTGCAACCATTACAGCTATCGGCAGGGCTTATGAGATCAGACCTACAAGACTGATTGCCCCTATCTCTGAGAAGGACAAGGCAACTTTGGGTGACAGATTCCTATTTACTTACTAAAAATGGAGGGTAGAGATTATGTTTTTGACTTTTGAAACACTATTTAACGACCCGAATGTGGTTAAGGCGGTTATTGACCGTGTACAGGCTCAGAAACTGGATACTATCTTCTGGAAGAAGTATTTGGATTTTGAGGAGACCAAATCAAGGGTATTCAAGACTTACCTTGGCACCGTTACCGGTGTTGTGGCAGGTTCAGTTATTGACCGCAACTCAAACAAACCTTTGAGGGAGAGAAAATCTCTTGGTTCAGGTTATGGCGAGGTTGCATATCTTGGTGACCGTTACCAGATGGATAATGACCGTTTGGATATGCTGCAGGAGCTTATCAACAAGTTCAATGCTGCTAAGACTACAGATCAGGTTTCTGCGATGAATGACATCATTGCATACATCACTGATGATATGAGGCAGGTTCTCCTTGCTCCTCATAAGAGAATGGACCTTGTTGTTGGAGACCTTCGTTCAGATGGTAAAGCTTCTGTTAAGGTTGATGACAACCCACAGGGTATTGAAATGTTGGATATGGTGCTTCCTGTTAACAGAATTGCTCCAGAGGTTGGTGATAAGGCGCATTTCGTTCAGTATCTGATGAATCTTATTGTTTCTTTGAGAACGAGATTTGGTAACTTCACTTCAATGGAGATGAGCCGTTCAACATTCATTAAGAATATTGTTGGTTCTGCAGACTTTGGAGATTTCTACAAGCAGCAGCTTAATCAGAAAGAGGTACAGATTGCAGCAGGTCTGATGTCAAGCGAGATGGCTTCAACTATCTTCCAAGGCTTGGGACTTCCTTCAATCGTTATCAATGAGGATATGGTTGAGCTTGCAGACGGTTCTTATAAGCAGGTGTTCCAGGATAATAGGATTTCACTCTTCACTGCTCCTAAACAGGGTAAGATGCGTTGGCATACTCCTTATGAGATTACTGACCCTATCCCTGGTAAGACTTATACCCGTTCAGAGGGAGGTATGTACATCTCCAATGTAAGAACAGAGGAGGGTAGATTCATGGAGTATGGTTGCGAGTGGATTCCAGAGATTACTGCACCTAACAAGATGACCATCATTGACCTTGACACAATGAATGCGTAGCAAATGAATGTAACGGAATACATACAGCAGAGGTTTCAGCCATTCGGTATAACAATATCGGAGGCTGACCTCTTGGATATTCAACTCTCTACTGGGCTTTCTGCTGATGAAGAGGTGACAAAGGAGAACCACGATGCGTTAAATGTGGGTATCACCCGCTATATACCATTGTTATTGCTCCGAGCCACCTCTGTAAGTGAGAATGGTTTTTCAATGAGCTGGGATATTAAAGGCTTGAAGGACTATTACTCATATATGTGCAGAAAATACGGCCTTAAAGATGAGATAAACACAGATAAACCAAGAGTAAAATTCCTATGATCCAGTCAACACTGATATTTGGCCCGCATAACCTTTATAAACTTATCAAAGCTACAGAGCAGAGGGATGAATCCGGAAGGATTATTCCGGAAGAGTCCCAGCAATGGCAGTTCATCTGCAACTGCAGGTGTGATGATAACACCACAACCAAGTATACCAAGGATAACGGAGAAGTGTTCGTTCCCCAATATCAAGTTGTGGCTCCGCTTACCAGCCATATCAAAGAGGGTGATTACATCCGTTGTATGGTTGGGGATGAGATAAGGGGTGAAGGTGAGGTTGATTCAGTGAAGAGGGGGAATTTCTTTCAAAAAATGGTGTTGTTTGTATGATAGTACAGGGAGACATAGCAAAGATACTTTACAGGGATTGTCAGCAATTCGGCTTACCGGTTTACCAAAAGGATAATACCCCTACCGGCAAAGTGGTAAAAGAGAGGATTGTAGTAATCCCAAAATCTGGCACTCCAGATACCTATTGGGAGAAGTGTTATGTGGAAGTCAATTTCTGTGTTCCTGACAAGAAGGGTAAGGCTGACCTTATCCGTATGGATGAATTGGAGAGAGAGGCTGTAAAAGTCCTTAAATACAACTCTGGAATGTATGATGGCACAAGATACAGATACAAGAAAGAGAGTACAAGTAGGGAGGAGGATATAGAGTTAGGATGTCATTTCGTTAATGTGAGATTATTGTTTGAAATTTTAAATGCAGAATAAGATATGATAAGCGCAGTAGATATTAAAAAATTATGGTATGCTAACATTGAGTTGGTGACAGGTCCGCTTACCCCTGCTATGCTCAAGACTATCCTTGAGAGCGCAACAGAGGTGACCAATGTGCATCAGGATACTTGGAGCATTGAGGAGGCTGAGGCTTCGCAGGATTCTTTTGTAAATCAGCTGACAGGTCAGATCTACAGGATGGGAGCTAAGACTATGGGTGCCGTAACCTATAACTGGACTATCGGCCAATACGATTTCCAGTCTAAGGCTGATTTGCTTGGTGGTACAGCAACAGATAGTTCTTGGGAGAGAGAGAGAGGAGCAGTAGTAAAATACAAAACTATCATTGCTCTCACTGAGGATGATGTTTATGCTGTTTTACCAAAGGCTAACATTGCAGCAAGACAGGCCCAGACTGATGGTGCAGTAGGTCTTGGTGTTGTTGCTACCGCACTTGAACCTGACAATGTAGAGATAAAAGCGGAGTATTGGTTTTTGAAATCTAAGGTTGATGCTGGTGCAGAAGCCTAATTGGTACAGATAGACTAATAATGTTAATGTGTGGAGGCGTGGGGGAATACCTTGCGCCTTTTTAATTGAATGAGATATGAATAAAGCAGCAAAAATAATATCGGATGCCATCCTTGGGGTAGATTATAAGACAGTAGTAGTTAATGGTAAGGCTTATACTGTCAACCCTCCCACTATAGCTGTATTGGCGGGTGTGGCCCGTCATTTTTCAGCCTTGGATAATGGAGATTCCCTAAGGGATATACTGATGTCCTTTAAAGATATGAAGAAGGCTTGTTCAGCCCTTTCTTGGCTGATACAGGGGGATGACGGATTGACAGAAGAGTTAGCCCAAGGCTCATTCTCAGAGATTGTGGAATCTTTGGATGAGGGGTTGTCCTTAATCAATGTGGAGGATTTTATCAAGCTGTCAACTTTAGTGAGGAGCGTGCTAAGGCTGACAGCAAAACAGAGATGATAGGCAATGATACTCTTTTGGGACAGATTGCAACACTCATTGAAACTCTGCATTTGTCTTATGAAGAGGTGGTTTACAAAATACCTTATAGAAACCTATTGATTATGCAAAAGGATAGATTGCACGCTTGCATAGGAGAAAGGATACAAAAGGTTTCAGGCGCAGATATGGCAGCAAGAAGAATGGGGGGATAAAAGGATGGAATTCAAGGGTGATACAAAGGGGTTGGATGCTCTTATCAAAAAGATTGATGAGCGGTCTGATGCTGTGCTTACAGAGGTGGGCAGAGAGGCTTGCAGACTGGCTCAGCAAGATGGTAATTATCAGAACATAACCTATAACTTGAGAAATGGTAATGGGTATTGCATTGTTAGAGATGGTGAGGTGGTTAAAATGGAGGTAATATCTGATGGTTTACACCCGGAAGCTGTACAACGGACAGAAAACCTCCTGCTCTACTCAAATAAGCCGGAAGATGGGTTATATCTGGCCAATGGGGTGGACTATGCTTCCTTTGTGGAATCCAGAGGGTATGAGGTATTGATGAGTAAGAAACTGTATGCCGCAAGGCAGATTAAAAAGAAATTGTAATGGCAGGAATAATAACCAATGTAGATAGTGATATTAGCAAGCTCAGAAGCCTTAAAAAGGAGATTGAGCAGGTTAAAAAGGCTCTCAAGGGTATTGATATTAAGGTTGATGTTGATATTGCCAAGGATCTGGAAGCGCAACTCAAGAGCCTCACAGGACAATATGATGAGCTTTCCAAAAAGGTGGCTGAGATTGATGGCAAAATCAAGCTCTCCACTAAGAATATCAATGAATCCACCGAAAAGATTATCAAGGCTCAGGAGAGCATCTTAAAGGCCTCTCAAGTTGAAGGGCAATCATCCAATACTCAGACGGCAACAGTTACCAATGTACAGACTGCTGCTGTACAGGCTCAAGCTGCCGCTTATAGTGACCTGAAGGAGGAGATTGATAAAGTATTGGGTTCTAGAGCTGAGAATATCAAGCGGCTTGTAGATGAAGAGGCTAATATAAAGAGGATAAAAAGGGAGATTGCAGAGCTTGCCGCAAAGCAGGATAAAGTAGGGTTGTCAAAGGGTGAGACACAGAGGTTGAGAGATTTAAATAACAGCCTTATTGAGAGTAAAACAGCTGTTTCCCAACTCAATCAAGTCCTAAGGAATGATGCAAAGCTTGGTCAATCAGCGGCTGATTCAATGACAAGATTAGGGCAGGAATTGAGCCGTATGAGGATGGCTTATAGAGAGCTTACAGATGAAGAGAAAGACTCTCCTTTTGGCCGTGTTTTGAAGGCTTCAATAGAGGAAGCGGATGCTAAAATCAAGGAGTTGGATGCTTCCATAGGTAACCACCAGAGGAATGTGGGTAACTACGCCAGCAGTTGGAATGGATTGAGTTTCTCTATTCAGCAATTGGCGAGGGAGCTGCCTTCTTTGGCCTATGGCCCTACTGTGTTCTTCTCTGCAATATCCAACAACTTGCCAATGCTCACAGATGAGATAAAGAGAGCAAGAGAAGAATATCAAAGAACGGTGGCAGCAGGGCAGAAAGGCACTCCAGTATGGAAACAAGTCGCTAAATCCGTTATCAGTTGGCAAACTCTGCTTATAGCCGGCATTACTATCCTTACTATGCACGGAGATAAGATTATTGAGTGGGTTGGTAAGCTGTTCAAAGGCTCTGATGCAGCTCTGAGTGCTGGAGAGGCTATGAAAAAGCTGAATAAGGCAATGGAGTTTAAGGATTTGGGGACTGATTTGGCTAATTTCCAAAGGCTTGTCAATCTTTATCGGGATTTGGGGGATAATGCTGAGGCAAAGAAGCAATTTATTGAGGATTATAAGGATGAACTGGATGAAACTGGGATTGCGGTAAATAATGTGCAGGATGCAGAAAGATTATTGATTGAAAAAACTCCAGACTACATAAAAGCCATGACATTGAGAGCAAAGGCTAATGCGGCAATGAAATTAGCCGCTCAAGAAATGGAAGAGGCAGTAAAAAAACAAGTCAAGAATCAAGAAAAAATCCAAAAACTACAACAACAGATAGAGGATGTAGAAAAGAAAGGAGAAGGATATAAAGAAGTAATACCAGAGGTTCGTGATGTAAATGGCCGGATTTTAAGAGCAGCGGGAGAAAGGACTGGAGAGGAAATTATTGAAGGACTGAAACTGCAAATCGCAAAATTAAGTGGCGCATCAGCCGAAGCCGCTGGGCAGACTTATTTATCTTTAATGGAAGAATATACAGATCAAGCCAATAATTTACTTAAAAATGCCGGTCTAACCACTTCTGATGAACAGAAAGCCAAAGAAAAAGCGGCCAAACAAGCAGCTGAAGCGGCAAAAGCCAGGCAACAGGCGCAAGAAAACACTAATAATATCATCCTCAATCAGCAAAAAGCCAACCAAGATGCTGAAATCAAACTGATGGCCGAAGGCTCTGCAAAGAAGATTGCTCAGTTGAATCTGGAGTATGATAGACAAATTGCGACTATTACGGAGAATGAGCAAAAGGTAAGGGCTGCACAAGGAGGTAAATTAACGCCAGAGTATGAGGCTGTATTTACAACAGCAAAAAGCAATACCAAGCAGACAAGGGATATGGGCATTGCAGCCGTAAGAGCAGAGGAGAATGAACGGATTGGAAAGTTGCTTAAAGAATATCAGTCTCTTACAGATAAATACCTTGAAACTGATAGAAAATTTGCCAAGGATAGGGCTGATTTGATAAAAGCCGGAGCCTCCCAAGCTACCATTGCAGAATTGGATTATAAGAGGGATGAATCTTTAACAGCTATAGCTGAGGATTTAGCTGAAAGAGAAGCAACCTTTAAAGGATGGATGAACTCTATAACTGCTATGTCTTTGGAAGAGCTGAGAAAGGCTCTTGTATTAGCTGAGCAAGAATTGTCAATGCTGGAGATAGGAGGAAATGCGAATGGTACAAAAGCAATTGCACTAAGAGGGCAAATATCCAAAATAAACCAGCAGATAGATAAGCAAAGCAATAAAAATGCGAAAAATGAAGGTCCAAATCCAGAAGCTAAAGAGGATTGGAAGGAGTTATATCAGACACTCAGAGAGGTAGAAGGGCAGTTTAGGGAGATAGGTCAAACTATCGGTGGGACAGCAGGGGAAATAATAAGCACAGCTGGTGAGATAGCGGGTTCTACTCTTACAATGATCAACAATATAACCACCTTGACAGATACTTCTATAAAAAGTACAGAGCAGACCGCTGAAACATCCTCTAAAGCTGTGCAGCAGGTAGAAAGAGCTTCTGTAATACTGGCTATTATCGGGGCAGCCTTGCAGATAATTACCAAAATTGTCAACCTTGCTACACAGATGCACGATGCCAAGCATGAAAAGAGGATTCAAAAGCTGCAGAAGCAGATTGATACACTTGAGAAAGGTTATGACAAACTGGGTGATGCTGTAGAGAGGGCTTTTTCTAAGGATGCATCCAAGCTGATTGAACAACAGAATAAACTTCTTGAGCAACAGAGGACTCTCATCCAACAGCAGATAAAAGAGGAAGAAGCCAAGAAAAAGACCGATAAGAGCAAGATAGAGGACTATCAGAACCAGATAGATGAGATAAACAAGACCTTGGAGGAAAACAAGGAAAAGGCTGTAGATGCCATCTTTGGGGAGGATATAAGCTCCGCTATTGAGAATTTTGCCGAGGCTTATGCTGATGCTGTAGCTAAAGGTGGCGACAAGTGGGTTTCTGTAAAGGATACCGTCAAGAACATGATGAAGCAGATGGTTATAGAGTCTATAAAAGGTTCTCTACAATCATCCCAAGCAATTGAGAAAATCAGACAAAAGTTATTGGAGTTCTACACTGACAATGTCCTTTCCCTTACTGAGCAGGAATACATCTATAAGATGGCTGAGAATGTGCAGAAAGAGCTTGACAGGCAGTTTGGATGGGCAGACAGCTTATTTAAAGATGATAACGCCACTACAGAGCAAAAAGCCACCTATGGCGGTTTTGAAACTATGTCTGAAGATACCGGCACAGAGCTGAACGGCAGATTCACAGCCCTGCAGATGGCCGGAGAAGAGATAAAGAGGGAGGCAATAAACCAGACTATAACCCTCAATGAGATAAAGGGCAGTCTGGATGCCTATATGGCTGCTAATGGAGGTCCTGGGGTGCAGACAAGCCTTGATAATATTTTGACTTTCGTTTCGCAGTCATATATGGAGCTTCAGCAGATAAACCAAAACACTGCTGAAAATGTTACAGAGTTAAAGAAAGTGGTGAGACAGATAAACAAATGGGATTCTAAAATAATGAGTTTATAAAATGAGGGCAATAGATGAAATATTACAGAAAGCTTTGTCATTGGGAGCTTGTAATAAGTCCAATGACGTTACAGACTGGAAAACGTTGGTCTGGCTATTTTTCTCTCCGCAGGGGATTGAGTTTTGTGAAAAGAACAATTTTCCAACCTTGGAGATGTTCCAGGAGATTGGAGAGAATGTAGAGGGTTTCAATGTATTTGTAGATGCTGGGTTACAGAAAAGGTCCAATGATACGATGATTGGACTTATCGGAGACACTGAGGGAGAGTTGTATTTTGATGATAACACCAAAGTACATAAAGTGGTGGTTATGCACGGCGCAAAGGCTAGAATCATCCTTAGAAACTTTGCTGTAGTAAGGCTCTACAATATAGGTGAGAATGAAGTTAAAATTCACAAGGATAAAACATCAGTAGTGTTGCGATGAGAGGAGAATTGCTAATAAACGGAAAAGATGCCTATACCACTTGGGGGGTGAGTATGGGAGACAACTTCCTTGACAATATAGAGGCTCCGGCATCTGTCAAGGAGTACATCAGTAATGAGAGCCGTACAGAGAACGGAAAAAGGGTGATTACAGATGCTTCTTTAATCAAACTGGCATCCAGGGATGTTACCCTTCAGTTCCATATCTGTGGAGATTTCCAAGATGATTATCTGAGCAACAAAAGGGCGTTCCAGCAGGAGCTTTACAAGGGTGTTATGGATATTCAGATACCTTCAAGAGGTAGCGAGATCTATCACCTACTCTATCAAGGCAAACAGGTGTCTTACTCTCAGTCCTTCACGGAAGGCAAGCTGAGTGCCAAGTTTGAAGAACCGAATCCGGCAAACAGGGAATAGTGAAAATCCTCCTCAAAAGGGAGGATTTCTTTTTTGTGTTGACTTAAATTCCCAAGTCAAAACATATCCTTCCAATTTCTTTTAACCCGTTGAATGGCAGTGTATTTTTACATTGCAATGGAAATAAAAGACACACAGGGAAATATATTGTTTGATGTACCGGTAACCCAATTGGCAGTATTGACAGAGGAGCTGATGAAGCAGTACGGCATCACTTTGGGGTGGAATGCTGTTACGGCGGATGTATTGCCGGTAGGTGCGTATATAGAGCATAATGGAGTGAGATACTCCCTTTTGGAGCCATACAGCCCTACACAGAAGGATGAGGCTACATACGAATACAGCCCGGTATTTCAGCATCCGGTGATGAGATGGGGTAAGGCTCTATTCTTCTTTTATACTTACTCTGGAGGCTCTATTGTATCAAAGGAGCTGGACTGGAGCCTGACAGATAACCCTGCTAACTTTATGTCAGCCATCTGTGATGCGATAGAGAATGAGACAGGGGAAAAGTGGAGCTATGAGGTAGCTTCGGACCTCGCGGCATCAGCAAGCCTATCGTTCAGCAATACGGACATACTCTCAGGGCTCAATAGTATAGCCGGAGTCTTTAAAACAGAGTGGTGGTTTGACTACGCAAACAAGATTGTGTACCTGTCAAAAGCCGGCCACGGTAGTGCAGTTACCCTTGAGGTGGGACAGAATGTAGGTGTGCCACAGGTGACACAGAACAAGGAGGGGTACTACACAAGGTTCTACGGTTTCGGATCAACAAGGAACATAGACCAGAGCTATGCAGGAGCGAATGTGAACAGCATAGTAAACAGAAGGCTGACCTTAGACCCGGCAAAATACCCTAATGGATACATAGACATAAGAGAGGGGCTGACACAGGAAGAGGTGTTGCCGGTGCCTCTTGTGTTTGATGATATATACCCACGCTCATCCCTCACCATTTCTGATGTCAAGGTGAGGATGATGTGGCGTTTGGATGACAACAGCCAGAAGGTACAGATAGGGACAGACAGCGAGGGTAACCCGGTGTATGACCAATATGCCATTTGGTACTTCAAGATACCTGGCTTTGCATTCAGTAAGAATCTGCTGATAAGTGGAAAGAGCCTGTCGGCACACTTCAATAGTGGTTCATTGAACGGAAGGGAGTTTGAGCTGACATATCACGATAAGGGCGAGACACTGAGCAATAGTGACGGTACGGACTTCGTGGTAGAAGCCGGGGATTACGAGATAAACTTCGTGGAGGAGGGTTCGTACATCATACCTGCGGTTACAGGGCTAATCCCGGCAGAAGGGGATGCGGTAACGCTGTTCAATATCATAATGCCGGAGGAGTACAAGGCGAGTGCATACGCAGAGCTGGAAGAGGCTGTGAGGAAGAGGATGGCCCAGCAGGGAGAGGACAGAAACAACTATACCTTTGAGAGCAACAAAGTGGCTTTCTATGAGAGTAACCCGAACCTGTCAATAGGACGGCTTGTGACCTTCGTAAACGGCTCAAACAGCATAAGCACAAGGGTAATCAAGCTGGAGACACAACTGGACTACCCTTTTGAGCAGAGGATAACCGTAGGTAATGCGATTATCAAGGGCAGTCAGCAGACACTCAAGGAAGAGGTGGTGAATGCCAACCAGAACATAGACCTGTTGGCAGCCATAAATGAGAGTTCGGAGGCATTCCAGCAGTCATTACAGAGGACACAGAAGGCGGTATTGGAGAGCATAGCTAAGATGCCGGACCTCGGCCTCTCACTCGTTGAGCAGGATGGCAAGACTTGGCTGAGAAGTGAATACGACTTCTTCTCGGAGGGTGAGGTTTCTTCGGGTGGTGCATCTGATACAGAGGGAGAAGGTGGAAGCGGTGGAAGTGTGGTTACTGTTGAGCAGATAGTGACAGATGCCAATGGTGTGCCTATTGCCAAAATCAATGTGGACGGTGTGCCTAACATTATCTATGCTCCGAGGACTGCAGAGGTAGATCTTACAGGGTATGCTACCACAGATTATGTAGACAACGCTATACAGAATGCAAAGGACGCAAGGGTTGACACACTCATCAACACCACTATCCCTGAATTACAGAGTGACTTGACAGCATTACAGACCTCTCACAACGCATTGAGGAATGATTTTGATGCGCTCAACACCTTGCTCAATGATGATGTAAGCGAGAAGATAGACACCTGGAATGAGGTTGTTGATTTCCTTGATGAGTATAGCGGTTCGCAAGACCTTGCAACTATATTGTCAGTGATGAATGCTGACATAGCGAAAAGGGCCTTGCAGACCTCGTTGGATGCTACCAATGCGAATCTGAACAACCATATAGATACATTCAACACCTTTGTTGATGCTACCAACAATACCTTATCATCCCACAACAACAGGATAAAGACCTTTGAGGATATGTTTGAGTGGGATGGGGAGAATATCAAAGCAAAAGCAAGTTTCTATTCTGTTGGCGAAGTATCCTCTGGCGGTCTAAGTGACACAGGGGGGAGTACAGGGGGTAATACCGTATCTTGGGCTGGTGCGTATGAAAGCGGTAATCTCTTAGGTACATTGTACATTGATGGAGTGGCGAACACTATCTTAGGCCCCACTGCTTTACCTAATCCTTATGCACTTACAATCAATGGAGAGGTGTATGATGGTAGTAAGGCGGTGGATATTACTATTAGTGGAGGCACAGCAGGCAGTATTTCTTGGGATGCTATTATGGGGAAACCTACAACACTATTTGATTGGCAAGGTTATCTGTGGAATAGCAATACAAGTGCCTATGACTTGTATCAGAACGGAGTGTATAGTTATGCTGGGGGCGTAACTGGCAACAACTGGCCGTCTGAATATGGCATACTTGCTAACCTTGGCAGTGGTAATAACGCTAATAAGATGCAGTTTTTTGAAACTTCTTGGGGAGTATTGCTTCACAGGGTTAAGTTTGATAGCGATTCTTGCGATTGGAGAGTTATATTGGATTCTGCTAATTGTGGGAATTATGCGCTGCCGATAACAGGAGGAAAACTAAATGGCAAATTGGAGATTGAATCAACTAATTGGGGCAATCAGTTGATGATTATATGCAAGAATAATACGCCGTCAGTAATGATGAATGACGGCGCTTATGATTTTGCTGTATGGCCAGGAATAAGGACGCAAGGAAATGACTGGTATTTAAGTAGTATGTACGCCGGTCTTGATAGTAAGGTACTCCACCAGCACAATTACTCATCCTACGCCTTACCGTTGAGTGGGGGTAGTATGAATGATGATGCGAGAATTATATTTAAAAGTAGTAATACATACGGAGCATCCTCTTGGCTTTTATTTGCGTATGGCTCAACATTCCAAATTAAAGCAACAACTTATGGGAGTAATACGTCTGACGATACACCTATTATACAGATTAGCAACTCTGGAGAATTATATAATAATGGTAATGCTGTTATCCACTCTGGTAATATAGGCTCTCAGTCGGTAAACTATGCTAATAGTGCAGGCAATGCTTCTTCTGCGTCAAAATTAGCATCTTCAAGAACTATTTGGGGGCAACCTTTTGACGGAACAGGGAATGTAGACGGTCTTATGGTATCTACTGGAACCAACACTGATATAGGTATGAAAGTTAAAGGCTCTACCTATGAGTTGTTATTCTGCATAGGCTCAGGAAATGTCAATAGAGGTATTTACGATTTCAACAATAGTTCGTGGTTGATGTATAGAGATGCGACAAAAAATGTCATATTTCCGCAAGGCAACATCCTCATAGGTACTACCTACGATATTGGCCATAAACTTTATGTAGCAGGGACCGGAGGATTTAACGAGTGTGTGAGTATTGGTACAAAGTTTACAACATCGGGCAATCCAAATGCAATAGCCGCTTGGCTTAAACTTGCAACACCAGGACACACAGGCTCAGATGCGTGGGTAATTGCAGCAGATGATAGGAGTACGGCATCATCATTCCTTTGCATAGGTTATGACATCAATACTTTGTCATTTAAGTTTGAGCATAATGGTAACTTCGTAGCCACAGGCGAGGTAACGAGTGGTAGTGATGTCCGTTACAAACGCATTGAATCCTACGCAAAGATTGACATCAGCACCATAGCCAATGCACCTATCATCAACTTTAGGTGGACAGATAGAGAGGATGATAAACTACACTTAGGTAGTACAGCACAGTATTGGTACAACACCTCTCTACTTAATGGAGTTTCCCCTACCGATGATGAGAAACTCTGGACTATGGGTTACGGACAGATAGCCTTAGCAAGTGCGGTTTCTATTGCGAAAAAAGTGGTTAATCACGAAGATAGGTTGCAGATAGTGGAGAAAGAATTAGCCTATTATAAAGAGAAAAGTCAAATGTTAGAACAACAATTAAATCAGTATAGGTATGGCATACAATAGTTCAACAGGGATAATCTCAGGAAATGTATCCCATAGTGATATAAATGCCGCTTTGGGTACTAATTACAAGACGAATAGGGAGTTGTGTACAGCAGGGGCAATCAAACCTTTGGCGAAGTATAAGCCTGTTTCCAATTTCTCTAATGGCCCATTAACTGAGGCTCAAAGAAGAGGTACGGGAGAGAATGGTATATTCTATGGCCTAAAGGCTGGAATGGGTAGTGCAAACAATCTCTATTATGCTCACAATGCGGATTGGAGTTATGCAGGCAGACCAACAGGAGGTATAGGACTATCTCCATATAGGTTGCAGGACTTCAACGGATATAGCAAAAACCCTACACCAGTGTTCTGGGGAGAGGGTATCAGAAGTGGTGCAACGGTGCAATACTCATCCCCTAACATCACAGCAACATTGTGGCACTCTGATAATGCCTACGGAGTGGACATTACAGAGATGATTAATGGAGCGTTGGCGAAGGGTAGCACCTATTGGGCCAATATGTCGGTATACATTGTGATAGACAACTACGCAACAATGATGACACCTAATAGGGTGTGGTACAATAGTGCGTTGCAAAAGAACTTCAAGTGCCCTGCATTGCCATCTGCTTTGCAAAACACAGCCACAAGGAAGGTTACTATCGTGGTAGGGCCTTATGACAGTTCTATGGATGGCACTTGGGTTTCATTCAACTCTGACAGCGTATTGGGAGGAAATAAATTCGTATCCCTCTATGGCCTTATCAATATGAGCATCAAGTTCGCTTCTTCTGCTATCATCATAGTTACCAACTTCTCAGGTGCGGTATCGGGAAGCAATATCAACTACTCTTGGTCACAAGGTTCAAGTTGGGGAAGTTACGCATATAAGAGGTTGCTGATAACTGCAAAACAAGTTGGTGGCCCAGAAGGTAGTGGTAGTTATACGGCTACTATGAGTGGTACAAGCATAAGCATTCCATATTTAACTATCATTAATAATTGTGGATTCTTAGAGTTTTCTGGTAGTGGAAATAAGTATGAGATTACAGCAATGGTGCAATATAGTAGTGATAATTCAAACTGGAACAATGCAATAAGTACAACTAATACAGTAACATTATAATTATGGAAGGATTCGAGAGATTCATTAAACTTTTTATCGGCCTGCTCTGTTGGGTATGTGTCGGTATTGCCTCTATTGGGGCCATTACAACTGGTGATACCTTCGTAAGGGTATGCGGAGTTGTGGCAATCTTCACTTTGGCATATTATGCCTACAGGTTTATCAATACCCATTCGGGAGGATACGAAACAGAGGAATAGTGTTAAACAATTAAAAATAGTATAGTTATGAAAATGAATTTAGCAGTAGGTCTATGCGACCTTAACGGAAAAGAGATTGTGACTCCTAATGGCGAGAAATTGCTATTGAGCAAACAGATTGCAAACCTCCTTGTTGCCGAGGAAGCAAAAGAGAACGTATTGCAGAGGTTTGAACTCGCAATGAAACTCAATGTTGCAGAGGGCGAGATTGAGATTACAGACAGCGAGAAGGAGATCATCAAGAAACTCTGTGAGGGTGGTAAGATGACTATCCTTCTATCAGCACAGATTCTAAAAATTGTAAACAACGCAAAATAATTGAGATATGGTAGGCAAACTTGTAAAACAGATTTATGCGTATGAGCAGGCGGAGCTTGCATCTGGCGCAAAGGTTACAGCCCAAGAGGTACGCACAGCAGACAAAAAGGTTGAATCTATCCCTAACGGCAATGTCAATATGGAGAATAGGAGTTTCAATTTTTCTATCAGCAACAATGGCATCAATAGGGAGAAAACATACAACCTTAACAATGTGCCGGAGGGAGTAGACGGACAGGCTATAATCAAGGAGTTCGTTGATTTTGTAGAGACTGACATTGCATAACCGGGGAGGGGCAACCCTCCCATAAACCTAACTTAAAATGGAACTATTGGAAATCCTCAAAGGTTGGATAGATATAATACAACTCTTGTTAATTGGTGTGTTTGGTTGGCTAATCAAAGCTAACTATGACAAGATTAAGGCGAGGGAAAGTGCCGAACAGGAGGTGCAGCATACAGCGCAGGAGAAGATTGCAACAGAGGAAAAGGATTTTGAACTTGACAGCAGAAGAGTAAAGGTATCGGAAGAGGTTGCATCCGAGACATTGGAGCACTTGGCCGAGACAAGGGAAGAAAACTTGAAGCTACTTGAAGATAACTATGAGCAGAGAAAGGCCATAGTGGACTTGCAGTTTGAGATGAGGGAGCTGAAAAAAGAAGTGGCTTATATCAGAGAGGAGAAATCCGTTCTGTGTTACTTCTTTTGCCGAAAAGGTGTGACCTGTGCGAAAAAGGAACCCGTGTTCGGTCCTTTTCAGTTTGATAGACAAACTCTGGAGGAACTTAAACAGATGATAGCAAATGATCAGAAAATTGGACCTACAAGGGATAGACAGGCTTACTAAACACAAGTTGTCGGATGCGTATGGGGTGACATATACGCAGGTAAAGCCGTATGTGGAATGGCTAAATATGTACTGCCAGGAGTATGAGATTGACACACCTTTACGGATGGCGGCCTTTTTGGCCCAAATCGGCTACGAAAGCGGACGGATGAGATATGTGGAGGAGATTGCATCCGGAAAGAAGTATGAGGGCAGGAAAGACCTTGGAAACACCCAAAAAGGTGACGGTATGCGATTCAAAGGGCGTGGACTTATTCAGATTACCGGCAGAGCAAATTACACTGAGCTGAGCAACGATGTGGGGATTAACTTTGTTTCCCAACCTCTATTGCTGTCTTTGCCTGAGTATGCAGTAATGTCTGCTTGTTGGTTCTGGGATAAAAGGAAATTAAATAAATATGCTGATGCAGGGGAATTTAAGGAGATTACAAGGAGAATCAACGGTGGATACAATGGGTTGGAAGATAGGGAGAAGTTATACCATAACTGTAAAAGAATGTTGAATATATGAATAATGTAGCGGAAATATGGAAACCAATATTAGGGTTTGAAGGACTATACGAGGTGAGCAATTTAGGGAGAGTTAAAAATGTCCCCCATTGGATAACTCGTGATTATGTAAAGAAAGATGGTGTGCGTGTTACAGATAGGCTTTTTGTGAAGGAGAAAATCCTTACTCCCAAAAAGAAGTATCACCATCGTAATCGTAATAAAGGTAACGATGTTTATTATCTTGGTTTTTCATTAAGGAAAGCAGGTAAGTATATAAACAAAATGCTTCATAAGATAATAGCGGAAGCCTTTATCCCTAACCCAGAAAACAAACCTTGTATAGACCATATTAACGGAGATTCGTTGGATAATAGGATTGAAAATCTGAGATGGTGTACTTATAAAGAAAATAACAACAATCCTATCGCAAAGGCAAGAAAAGCAATAAGTGCTGTAGGAATAAGGAAAGGATGGAAACATACCGAAGAATTTAAGCAGATGATAAGTGCTAAGTTAAAAGGTAGAGAAATAAAAAAAGAATGGTTCGCTAATAGATTAAAAAAGGTATATCAATATTCCATTAACGGAGAATTTATAGCTGAATACGAATCTATGACAGAAGCGTCCAAAAAAGTAGGGATTAGCTCAGGTCAATTATCAGATTGCTGTAGAGGGAAGCATAAAACAGGAAAAGGCTTTGTGTGGAGCTATACTAAACTTCATTAAGGGAGGTCCGCATTGTAACGATAAGATATTGTATTTTAAGGGATGATACGAAAACCAAAGTTTATGAATGTAAAGACACAGACATTGAAAGACAACTACAAGAAGGCTTGTGATGCTTACTTGGAGAGGTTCTGCGAACTGATAGAGATGGATATGCACTATGCTGACTGGGTAGATGTAGGCGGTGTGGCAGAGATTGGGGACTACTATGTATCAATGCAGGATATGATTACTGCAGTTGAGAACAATGTAGGTTATGAGCAGTTCATTGAGTGGTATGACTACACCCTGAGAGCAGGAGCATTATCCTTACCAACTCCGAACCTTTATGCTTGGCTGAGAGGTTGTCCAAGATACAGCGAGGAGACTTTGTTGGGCATAGAGGCGGCACAAACAAGAGTAAGGGATGCGGAGGAAGAATTGGAGAGAAGAATTAAAGAAACAATTAAAGAAACAAAGGAGGCAATATGATTAACAGAGATTTGACACAGCAAGAATGGGACCTAATAAGAACAATTAGGGCTTATAGAGAAATTCGCAACAGTGACGATGAGGTAATTAAAGAAACCCTAAGGCAAGAAGCGGAGGATGCTTTGATTGCTCTTATTCCGTCTGGAAATATCAAGAAATGGATTAAAGAGAAAAGGGATGAGAGAGCGGAGAGAACTGGCATACTCCTTATGACACAAGAGGAGTTTGATGAATCTACTGAGATTGGAGAAGTGATAGAGACAGATAAAGGAGAGAAGTTGAAATGTATTGGTAAAGAAAACGGAGTCCCTATTTGGGATTTAGTTGAAGAATAGTAAAGTGGTCTAATTCCACCACTTTGGCTCTTTGAAATACTGACTACCGAAAAAAATACTATCTTTGCAAAAATAAGAACCCGGCAGAAGATGAGAAGTCTTCTGATTGTAAGAGGAATATGGATTCTTAATAAAGAGTATCTGGCTGCAACTGGATACTCAAAAATAACCCCTCGGTATTTGTTTACTGAGGGTTATTTTATATCTTTGTGAGCATAAGTATAATATGATAGCTATTCAATATACGCTTATTGAATTCTACCACAGTCCTGGCGGGAGCTTACTTATGGAATGATGCGAGCTGGTACCTTGCATCATTCATTTTTTAACCTATTTGTCAGTAAGGTAAAAGCGGTAGTCAGCAATGATTGCCGTTTTTTATTTTGGATAAAAAATGTATCTTTGCATTACATTATTTTCTCAAGCAAAGGCGGTAGTCAGGGATTGGCTGCTGCCTTTTTTATTTTCCCTAAATTTAAACGATAAAATAAGGCGGTTTAAACGTGCTTATTTGTTTTGCAAATAAGAAGTAGCGGATAATCAGCAAAATACAGAGGTTGGATAATTACTTTGCAAATAAAGATTTAAACGTAATTAAATGAGAGTAACGCACAATGAGAAACCTATTAACCCCATTATTGTATATCTGTGTAGGGGCTTTGCTCAGTATGATGCTAATGAGATCGTGCAACCCGAAGGAGATACCTACAGAGATAATCAAGACCGACACACTGACTATCGTAAAGGTTGACACAGTAAGGATAGTACAACCCCAAGCTGTTAAGATAATGCGAGATACTGTTAAGATAACAGACACTATCTTAATAGCTGGGCAGACATTCTTCCAAGAGGTTAAGGAGTACAGAGATTCCACCTACTATGCAAGGGTAAGCGGAATAAACGCATTCTTAGAGGAAATAAGGGTTTATCCTCGCACTATAACTAAGTATATCACCACAATAGAAAAAGAGGTTCAGAAGCCAAAGAAATGGGGATTGGTTGCAAGTGCTGAGTATGGATATATGGGAGGGAGGTCATATCTTCCTGTAGGTGTCAAGCTGAGATACATGGATAGCAGGAGGACGTACTTTGTGAAGGGCGGTAAAGACGTAATCAATGGAATTGATTTCGTTGCAGCCGGAGCGGAACTGGATATACTTAGATGGTAGTGGAAAAGAAAAAAGGCAGGAGCACACCATAAACTCCCACCTTTTTACTATAGCTAAATTCAAAACCCACAAGTAAAACAAGTATAGGATTAAAAAAGTTCAAAGATGAGTCAAGAAACTTATGTACAGCAAGCAGCAGTGAGGTGGTTTAGATATGAGTACCCTGAACTAGCCAAGCTATTGATTCATATTCCCAATGAAGGTAAGAGGACTATGAAGTGGATAAAAGGCAGACTGGTATGCACTGGAGGTATAAGGGCGAAGGATGAAGGTGTAGTCAAGGGTGTGGCAGATTTAATTCTGTTTGTCCCAAGCGGAGATTATCACGGGTTATGTCTAGAGACCAAGAAAGAAGATATGTCATATAAGGACGGAAAGCCTAAAAAGACCAAGACTTATCAATCTCCAGAGCAGAAAGAGTGGCAGAGTTTGGTGGAGAATCAAGGATTCAAATATGTAGTTTACAGAAGTGTGGAAGAATTTATTGCGATAATAAGAGATTATTTCAAGAAATAATTTACTTTTGTAAATGAGTAGAGGGCTGAGCAACCTACAAACCCAACCCTCTACAGAAATAAATGCAATTCACTATAGTAACAAATAATGTGTTGTTATGTTCAGTGAGTTGCATATTTTTTTTGACAGGCTTCTGAAGTTGGTTTCAGAAGTATCGGGTATCCCTGTTCAGGATATACTCAAATCAAACGAGACAGATGCAGTAGATGCAAGGAATGTTGTTGTGTATGTGTTACACAATGAGGGAGCCTATTGCCGTAACATAGCCAAGTTGCTCAATCGTACTCCCAGAGCAATAAGGTATATGCTGTCAAATTTTGACAATAGGTGCGCCAATAGCAAGTACCTACGTAGCATATATGATGATGTTGTGAAAAGGATAGGAAACAACTTTGAAATACTGGGGAAAAGGTAGATTCCCCACCCTCTCAGGAATATAGAGTTTTGTATTGCGGTTGATTTTGACCGTAACACTTAAACACTAATTATTATGATTTCTGAGTTTAAAGAGAAGGAAGGGACTACTGTAATTGAGAAGACCAATTATGGTGGTTATGAGGGTGACTACGGTGGTCGCAGAGGGCCAAGAGATGTTGCAGCAAGGACACTCGGCGTTATCGGCACTGTTGCCGGCAGTGTAGCCTTAGCAAGTCTATGGAACCGCAACGGTGGTGGCTTAGGCTCTATCCTCGGTGGTGGTGGCTCCAATGGTGGAGGCTCATCTCCAAGTAATGTAAACATCAATTGTGGTGGCGGTTCCAGCTCTACATTTGGTGTATTTGAGAAAGAGTGCAGTGATGTGCTTGACTTAACCAATCTCATCTGGAGCAAGGCTTCAGCAGCAAGAGAGATTGATGTAGCAGAGAAATTCAGTCTGTACAACAGCCAGATTATGGCTGATTTCGGTCTTTACAAGGATAACAGGGACAACCTTGACCGTGTAAACAACCGTATCAACAGTGAGCTGTTCAGCTTGTACAAGTACACAAGGGATAAAGACGATGAGACACGCAAGGAGCTTTGTGACCTCAAAGCAGAGATTGCAGTATCCAAAGCAGTAAGGCCTTATCAGGATAAACTGATCCAGTGCAGTATTGAGGGTGTATATTCAACACTCAAAAACTACATTGACAGCGAGCTTTGTTTGAGGCCTAAGGGAGTTGCAGTCTTGCCATCAGAGCCTACAGTGACTGGAATAGCGAGTTACTGCTGTAATCGTACCCCCGCAGCAGCAGGTGCAGGTGCTTAGCACAAGGCGGTCATCCGTCAAACCCCGTAAATCCAAAAGAAAGAGAGGTAGGGGTTAGCCCCTGCCTCTATAACAACCAAAACTGATACGATATGCAACCGATTAACAACATACATATAGGTGGAGTAGATCCATTGCTTACCGGAACACCTAATTATACTATTGAGGACCGTATGGCTGAACTTAAAGAGCTGAAGACTCTTCTTAGTCAGAAAGAACAGAATCTGGCGCAGATAAAGGCCCAGATGTCACAGAATACACAGCAGCAGAGTAAGACACCCGTATGGGATGAGATAGATAAGGAGATACAAGGGTTGAATGATGCGGAGTATGAGTTTGTATCTGGGAACCAGGAGTTCATTGATAGCAGCAACAGTATAGCTGCGCTTGTACAGAGTGCATACATGGAGTTGATGCGGCCTGTTGTGGAGGGTTCGCAGAAGGGCAAAGATGCCTTGGATAATCACCTTACATTGGTAAGAAGATTGAAAAAGGCGGCCTCTGCTGAAACTAACAAGCAGATAGCGGACTTCCAAGAGTATACACAGAAGTATGCGGATATGACCTATGCAGACTATTTGAAAATGAAAAATGGAACCCTTAAAAGTAACAAGAAATGAGAACTGAAGATATAAACAAATTCAAGGGGCAGATGAAATCTGCACTCCAGCAGTGGGGTAACGGCAAGATAGACAAACTCCTCGGTAACAAGCCGCAGATGGCAGCATTTGTCAAGAACGGCCTAAATAATATCATGGCAAGGATGGATGCCAAACTGAACAAGTATATTGATGGATTTGTATTGTTTGCAGGGAATGAGAAAGGGGAGATAGATACTGACACTATGGTGGATATGGCGGCAGAAATGTTTAAGGAGATGGATGTCGCAAAGTATGAGTTTGAAATGCTTGATGTATTGGTCGGTGATGGAAAGGTTGTTCTGCATTTCCCGCAGAATTTTATGATTGATATGCTTTTTGGGAGTTCGGGGAAAATAACACTCACAACAGATGACCTTTTGGAATTGAAAGAAATGTTAAACAATTAAAAAATACAGCAATGAATAATCCGATGAAAGAGATGTATGAAGCCCTACAGGGTGTTCAGCATTACAGCAAGAAAGCTATGGAAGCCATGCAAAAGATGGGTCAGATGGGACAGCGTGGAGGCTATGGCAATAGAGGTGGCAATGGCGGCTACTCAGGTGGTTCATCTGGCGGCAGCTATGGCAACAGAGAAGGTATGGAGTGGGAGAATATGGGGCAGAGAGATATGGAACTACCTCCTTGGATGATGTAATAACTTGGGAGGGGGCAACTCCTCCCTTAATACTTTAGAGCTATGAATGATTTTACGTTTATGTATCCACCGGCAATGATTAACTACCTCATAGCTAACGGGTGGCATTTCAGTAAGGGAGCGTCAGATTTTGCTGCTTCTCTTATGAAGAAAAAGAAGGCTGGGACTAAGGATGAGCAGGAGCCTATCAAGCCATATACCAAAGAGGAGGTTGACGAGTTACTGAAGAAATATGGTGTGACTTTAGAGAACAATCAGCTATATGATTATGTTTATATAGCAAACAAGGCTAAGGCTGACTATTGGGGCAGTTCCATTGAGGATGAGAAGCATCTTGCCCTGCATATCAAGGATGAGATTGATGATGTGGACAGAAAAGAGGGGATCATTATGAAGATGTGGCATACTATGGTTAGAGGAAACGGTGTGGCAGTCCCTTGGCTTGAATTATTGGATTAATTATGATACGGCAGAGATTTCATATAGATAAATGTAATTGGGATGTCACAGCTTATTATGCTATTACAAGGTATAATATCGGTGAGATAATGTATAATTTAAAGTGTATAGGTTGTGATGGAGATTTTATGAGAGATGCGTATATTAACCTGTCAGAAAATAAGCTCAATAGTGGCCTTACTTATTCCAATTCATTTTTAAGAGAAACAGTTATGGTTGTGGCTTTAGCTTCCTCTGCCAAGCAGTTCCATAGGGCTTTAGTGCATGAGATGCGGCACTCACAATCCCATATAGCCACAGCCTTTAATATGAATGAAAAAGGAGAAGGGGTCTGTTATTTACTGGATGATATAGTTGGGTTGACTCACGATAAGACGGCCTCACTTATTTGCAATTGTTGTAGAACCAAAAAACACGAACACGATGGAAACGATGAGCATTGAAAGAGTATATCCGCTTCCGATGTGTGAAGAGGATTTTATCTGCCCTTATTGTGGCAAGAATCTTGAAGAGATTGACGGCAAGTTGTATTGCGAGAATTGCGGAGTGAGGGAGGTATGAGAATTATTTATAATTCTATTAAAGTAGAAAAATAGTTACTATTTCTTTGTAAATAGTAGAAAAATAGTTATCTTTGTACTCAGAAAGTCATCTGATTTTCTAATGTTGTGTATTAAATTTTATATTATGACAAAGAAGGTTAAAGAAGTTATTTCTTTATTAGAGGAGGCAGGATGGAAACACATTAGAACAAAAGGAGACCATAGAGTGTTTTACAAAGAAGGGGCAAAAAGACCTATTGTAGTACCTCACGGCCTTAATGATGATTTGCCGATTGGCACTTTAAAATCTATATCAAGACAAGCTGAGATTGAAATAGATTAGTGCTAATAAATCCATTCAAGTAGGGTAGTTATAATACCCTACTTTTGAAAGAATGATTCTAATAAATATACTAAAAACTAATGAAAACACTTAATGTTATTATTGAGAGAACAGAGAATAACTACTCTGCTTATCTACAAGAAGTAGATGGGGTAATAGCAGTAGGAAAGAGTGTTGCAGAAATCAAACAGAGCCTAATTGAGGCCATTGATGTACTTAGAGAGAGTTGTAATGAATTGGGTTGCGAACTCCCAGAAGAATTACAAGGAGAGTATGTGCTAAACTTTAAAATGGATGTTCGCTCAGTTTTAGATTTCTATTCAAACATCTTTACGAAGGCTGCCCTTGAAAGGATTACTGGTATTAACCAGAAGCAGTTATGGCATTATGCAAGTGGAGAGAGAAAACCAAGACCAGAACAAGCCGTAAAACTTGAAAATGCTTTGCATAAACTTGGAGAAGAGTTGTTATCCATCCAACTCTAAAATTTAGATACACACATTTTCAGCCCTCAGTTATAAACTGGGGGTTACTTTTTCTTAAACAACACAGGCACAGCTAAAGCCATAACCACCACCATAGTTGACAGGCTTATCAGAGAAGCAGCATACTCATCTATAGCTATGCAGTAAGTAACGAACACAAACCAGCCTATCATCAGCAGTGTGAACAGCAGTAGGATAGTCCCCTTGAATCTCATATCTCCCATAGTTTTTATTATAAAACAAAACAAAGAGGAAAAAGTTAAACAATCTTGAAAATATATTTGCAAATCAAATATAAAGTATTATCTTTGCATTAAGAAACAAGGATAATCAATATGAAAACACTAAAAGGTACAGAGAAACAAATCAAATGGGCCGAATCTATTAGAAACAAAGCTGTAGAGATTTATAATGAAATTTATTCTAAATCAGCAAATAAAGAAATGGTAGATAAATTTTTTAATGCTTATATATTTAATAATGATTCAGCTGGTTGGTGGATAGATCATAGGGATTATGTGGCGTGTGATATACATAGCACAATGGGTTTTTTAGATTGGTGTTTAAAAAATCAAAAATAATTGTCAAAAATTGACAAGATAAAGTTAGACCTTCGCAAAAAAATAAAAGATATGAAAATATATAGAGTATATGAGAAACAGGATTTAGGAACAGGCAACTATAAAACTGTTAGTGAAAAATTTTTCAGCCTTGAGAAACTTACTGCGTATCTTACAGCAAAAAAAGCGTATTTTAAAAATTTGACCGAACCCATAACAAAAGAAAGTATTACGGAAAATATCACTGATACCTATTGTGTAGATGTTGTTATTCCAAAGAATGAAGATGCAGGTCTTTGGGAGATGATGGGCTTACCAAACGAGGATACACTATTATGGGTTGAAGAAATACAAATAGTACAATAATATGACTTGGGGTGGCACAAGATCAGGCGCTGGAAGAAAAAGTAAAGGCGCAGAACCAAGAGTGCAATTCTCTTGTTTGCTTAGCGAGCAAAATCGGAACTTTATTAAATCTCAATCTCAAGAAACTGGACTTAGTAACTCTGATGTTATTAATACGATTATTGAGATTTTCCGAGATACAAATAGGGATGATTTGCTTAAAAAATAACCCAAATGTCAGCTGTATTGTCAGCAATATTTCAAGTATTTGATAATCAAAGACACTTTGAGTCCGATATGCTCCACAAAAAGAGAGGGTAACCTTATATCGGTCTACCCTCTCTTTTTTCTTTTTGGTTTTTGCAGGAAATGCCACCCTACTTTATCATATACGGGCTCCCTTTTGCCCAGGCTATCATAAGTTTGTTGCAGTCCGAATTCCATGCCTCCTGATAAAGGGTCCTTACAACCTCAAGCCATTTGTGGCTGCGGTTCTCATCATTGTCACCTACATCCACCGTACCGCCTGCCGCATAATAATGGTCTCTGTTTGTGCTGCAGATACGTGCATAGCGCCCTGTATTGGGCTTAATGTCATCATTCGTAATATGCAGATAGAACTCCAGCTGCTCATCTGTACAGTGTTTGTCTGCTGGAACCATCCCTTCAGTTGCCACATAAACTGTAACGCCATCCTTAAATACGTACGGTTCATAGAATCCCTTGGTATACATATCCTCATATACAACACCTGAAACCGCAAACTGCGCAGCAGACTGCCACTTGATGAAATCCCTTATGCAATTTATATAGCTTGTATCCACACTCTGCTTCACCTCCCAGCAAGTTGTAGCAATCCATGTTGCCAATTTTTCGGGAGAAGGCATAAGCAGATACACAAGACCGCGTTTCTTTACATTCTTCTTTATGTCCACCCCGGTATGGTACTCCCACAATTCCACAGGGAAACCCTCCCAGTTTGGGACATCCCATACGGTTGCCAATTTCTCCTCTGCCATATATGCCGCCGCAAGGACATCCTTGCACTCCTCAACCAATTGAGGGAACACATTCTTCCTGAAATCCTCAGGCAAATCTGTAAATTTTGTCTTGGCCTCCTGGGCCCTGAGCGGCTGCAGCATCATCACCAACAACACTGCGGTCATAAAGATACACACTCTTTTCATATCAGTCATTTGCAAAATAATGACATAAAGATAGCAAAAAACAAAAAACCCTCCCAGAAATTCTGGAAGGGTTTTTGAGGTTCCTGGCGGATTCGAACCGCCGTACACGGTTTTGCAGACCGCTGACTAAGCCACTCATCCAAGGAACCATTATTTCCCGTTTGGGACTGCAAATATACTACAAGTTTATTTATTTACAAAATTTATTTGCTTCAACATCTTCTCAAGCCACTCTTTATCCACAACATCAAAGGTTGCAAGATGTTCACTGTCTATATCCAAAACACCCATAACAGAACCGTCTGAGGCAAATACAGGAACCACAATTTCAGAGCGTGAAAGGCTGCTGCAGGCTATATGTCCGGGAAACTGCTCCACATCTGGCACTATAATGGTCTGCGCCTGCTCCCAGGATGTTCCGCACACTCCCCTCCCCTTCTTTATGCGGGTACAGGCCAACGGCCCCTGGAAAGGTCCCAAAACCAACTCCTCCCCTCCGCTCAAGCAAGGTTTCACAATATAGAAGCCAACCCACCAGAAACCGAACGCCTCCTTAAGAATTGCGCTCACATTGGCCATATTGGCAATCATATCTGTCTCTGCTGAAACAACAGCCTCTATCTGAGGCAATATCTCCGCATAAATGCCGGCCTTGTCCTTGGCCGTAATTATCAATTGTTCCGCCATAACCTTATTCCACCAACAATACAAGTCCTTTAAGATATTCCCCTTCCGGATGGTAAATGTTCACCGGATGATCTGCAGGCTGGGTAAGCCTGTGCAATATGCGCACCCTGCGCCCTGTCTGTGCCGCAGCAGAGAAAACTGCCAGCGCAAAATTCTGTTTGTCAACCACCTGCGAGCAACTGTAGGTAAATATCACTCCACCTGGCTTAACCTTCTCAATTGCAAGTGCATTAAGACGTTTGTATGCCCTCAATGCATTGTCAAGAGCCTCCCTGTGCTTTGCAAAAGCAGGCGGATCCACAATCATAAGATCATATTTGTTTCCCTCACATTTCCTCATGAACTCAATGGCATCCTCACAATATGAAGTATGCTGCACCCCCTCCTGAAAACCGTTCAGTTCCACATTCCTCACAACCATATCCATAGCCTTGCGTGAACTGTCCACAGAATCCACGTGAGCCGCACCACCATTCAACGCATAAATGGAGAATCCCCCGGTGTAGCAGAAAAGGTTCAGTACATTTTTTCCCGACGAATATTTCCCCACCAGAGCCCTGTTGTCCCTCTGGTCAAGGAAGAAACCTGTCTTCTGCCCCTCAACCCAATTCACCTGGAACTTGTTGCCGTTCTCCAATACGGTCTCCGCATCCGCTTCAAACCCTGGAGCCTTGTACAGATAACCGTCCTTAAGATCAAGTCCCGCCTTGAAAGGGGCAGTACCTTCACTCTTGTCATAAATTGCCAGCAGCCACTCTCCATACACCTTGCGCAAGGCCAGTGCAATCTCCTCCTTTGCAAGGAACATTCCTGCCGAATGGGCCTGCAGAACTGCCGTACGCCCATATATATCTATTATCAGGCCGGGAAGGAAATCCCCCTCACCATGCACCAGTCTATAGGCATCAGTATCCTTATTCTCCACCAGTCCCAGTGTGCGGCGTGCATCATATGCCCCCTTTATGGCAGAGTACCAGAAAGCGGTATCAATAGTCTCTTTTTTAAAGCTCAGAATCCTTACTGTAATGGAACCTATCTGGTAATGTCCGCAACCCAGATACCCCCCGTCAAAAGAGTACACCTCAACAACATCACCCTCTGCAGGGTCTCCACCCTCAATCCTCTTTACAGCCCCGGAAAACACCCAAGGATGGAAGCGTTTCAATGACTGCTCCTTCCCTTTATTAAGAATAATCTTTACCATATGCTACTCACTTCTCTCCTGCATAAGTTTATAATACATCTCCCTGCATATCCAGGCATCAACAGCAGCATACCTCAACTGGGCATCCGACAAATGTGAAGATTCCCAATTTGACAACTGCTGCGATTTTGAAACCCTCTTCTTAAGTATGATGGCCGCCATCTTCCTCACGCTCTTCTCCTCTATGCCATACGCTGGAGCAAGCCTCTGCAAATCCACAAACCCTTTTGGGATAAAGCGTCTGTACTCCTGCAGCCCCCTGATGTCATCGTGTACCGCAGCCCCAATCTTGAGTATTTTGGGATTTCCCAGCAACGAAGCCAGCCTTGGCGGCACCCCAACCTGCTGCAATCTGAAAATGAATGCTTTGTCAGGACCGCTCAACTGCAGTATAGCCATCTTGTTTCTTGGCACCTTGGGAACAAAACAAGGTTTGGTTTCCGTATCAAAACCTATTGTTTCCTGCCTGCCAAGATACTCCATTGCAGCGGCAAACTCTTCACACTGGGCAGAAGGGACAACCGTAATCTCACCCGGGAAAGTGGCAATTTCAAGAGCCTCTATTTCATCTACTGTAACAGTACTGGCAAATGACATACTACTCAATGAATTGTTTGATTTTCTCATATGACAATGGAAGCATATTCTCTATCCTCTGCAGGGTCTGCTCATCAAGATACCTCTTTGAGAAAGGAACAAAAACAGTTGTAATATCCTCTGTAGCATACTCCCTGCCATATTTGAAGTCATATGAAAGATTGCCGTCCGAATCAAGGCACTCAGAAGGAAGTCCATATGCAGGAACTGAAATGTATCCCTCAAATTTGCCCTCGGTTGTGTTGAGTGCAAGATTATTGTCCTCCCTCAAGGTATTGTAGCACTCCAAAGCTGTAAACACTGCAGGATCAATAAACTCAAACTCAGGATGTATAAGTCCCTCATATACAAGCCTTCCCTCCTTGTCCCTATAGTTTCTCAACTCCTCAATAGCATCATTGAGGGTATTGAGAAGGAACGGATAGTGTGTACATCCAAGTATGATATGCTTCAACGGAACCTGCGCTCCGCTTGCCTTATGTTTCTCAAGCAAAGTCACAAGGTGGAAACGTGCATAGTTTGCAGCAGAGTTCAACTGGAACTGTGTATATTTTCCATTAACCTTCTCCCTCAACACTGCACCATTACTGTAATCAAAATTATAGATTCCAAGGAGACCTTCCTTTATATTCTCAGCCCCAACTCCCAAAACAGGTCCTCTATACCCCTCTCTTGGAGCTGTAAGCGCAGTGTTTACAAAATCCTTCTCCTGGTCAACAGCCTCCGCAAAACCTGCACAAGGATGGTTCACCACCTTGATGAAACCATCATAACCGTTTGCCTCACCAATCTCCCTTATAGTCCTTTCATAAGCATTTGAGGCAATTGTACCAACTGTTGCAAGCACACCCACAGCAACTGAATCAGCACCTTCCGCAGCCTCAAGTTTGTTATACAGTGCATTTACACCTGCATTTATCACACCAATCACCTTAACGCCTGTACCGCTCAAATCCAACAGATTGGATACATCCTCAAGTCCCCAAGCAGTTGCAGTATTGCAGGCAATCACCAGAATCTTGCACGGCTGCATTGTCCCTGACTTCTGCTTGTCTGCAGGGTTTGTCCAATACTTGTCACCTACAAGGAAAAGGGCATCCTTCACAACCAGTTCCTTAAAGAAATCCTGCTTGTTCTCCGCAGCATAGTTTCCATAAGGCATATTTGCCCTGTCGGCAAGATAAGTGAAAGCCTCACCTGCAAAATCAGGAACTCCGTCAGAGCCCTCTTTTCCCGATATATTGTCAATCATATCGGCATTCAGCAGAACCTCAAGTACGGTAAGTCCGCCTGTACCCGAATCAAACACACCAATAGGCAGTTTTGACAACTGCTGCGGGTATGAAGGGAAATCTGCATAGAACTTGGATGATTTGTCATTCAAGGCCTTCTCCATAATTGGAGACAAAGTTATCTGTTCAGTTTCATTGCTCTTCTTATTTCCGCAAGATGCAAGAACAACTGCAGCGGCAAGAGCCAGACAAAGGAACTTTTTCATAATCTGTCGGGATTAAAATTACTTGTTGTATACGAATTCACCGTGCTCACTGGTAAGATGTACCTGTGCCTTTCCATTCTCAGATGCCTCCACTCTTCCAATGATTTTTGCATCAACATCATATTTTTTGGAAATGGCAATTATGTCCTCCGCAATCTCCGCAGGAACATAGAACTCCATCCTGTGTCCCATATTGAACACCTTGTACATCTCCTCCCAACTTGTACCCGACTCCTTCTGGATTACCTCAAACAGAGGAGGTGTAGGGAACAGGTTGTCCTTTATAATCTTAAGGTCATCCACAAAGTGGAGTATCTTGGTCTGTGCACCGCCGGAGCAGTGTATCATACCGTCTATCTGTTTCCTGTACTTGTCAAGCACCTCCTTCACTATAGGTGCATATGTCCTTGTTGGAGAAAGCACAAGCTTGCCATAAGTAAGGCCGGTCTTTGGCTCAACGGCATCCAGTTTCTTTGTACCTGAATAGACAAGATCCTGAGGGACAGCGCCATCATAACTTTCAGGATATTTCACAGCAAGATATTTCTCAAACACATCATGGCGTGCAGAAGTAAGGCCGTTGCTTCCCATACCGCCATTATACTCTGTCTCATATGACGCCTTTCCGCAAGACTCAAGGGCAACAATAACATCCCCGGCCTTTATGTTTGCGTTGTCAACCACATCGCTCCTCTTCATCCTTGCACAAACGGTGCTGTCTACAATCACTGTCCTTACAAGATCTCCTACATCTGCAGTCTCGCCGCCTGTAAGGATAAGTTTCACACCATAACTCTCCATTGTCCTGGCAAAATTCTCAGAAGCACCAATAAGACGGCTTATCACAGTACCGGGAATAAGCTGCTTGTTTCTCCCGATAGTTGAAGACAACATTATGTTGTCCACCGCACCCACACAAAGGAGGTCATCTGTATTCATTACAATCGCATCCTGCGCAATGCCGTCCCACACTGTCATATCACCTGTCTCTTTCCAGTATGTATATGCCAATGAAGATTTTGTACCGGCACCGTCTGCATGCATCACAATGCAGTAGTCTGGATCTCCCGAAAGGAAATCCGGTACAATCTTGCAGAACGCCTTAGGGAAAAGCCCCTTGTCAATATTCTTAATTGCCTCGTGGACATCCTCTTTTGAAGAGGAAACTCCTCTGAGCGCATATCTGTTGCTTTTTGGATCTTGAGCCATAATAAAGGTATGATTAAATTTAATTTACAAATTTAACAAAAATCCACAATCTTCCCCAAAATACACACTCAACTGAGTGCCATATACAATATAAAAAGAGGATGGAGCCCTCAAAAGAGCTCCATCCGCATATATACTGTCTTATGACTGCCTTATTATTTTGTACGGCCAGGATAAATCTTAAGAGCCTCCTCAAGACATTTGAGAGCATTCTTAAGATCCTCAACTTTAAGAACATAAGCCATACGTACCTGGTTTGTACCCTTACCTTTGGTTCCGTAGAAACCTGCAGCAGGAGCAACCATTACAGTCTGGCCCTCATATGAGAACTCCTCAAGCAGCCACTGTGCAAATTTGTCTGCATCATCAACAGGCAACTCAGCAATTGTATAGAAAGCACCCATTGGCATTGGTGAGAATACACCAGGAATCTGGTTCAAACCGTTAACCAATACATTTCTTCTCTCAATATACTCAGCCTTAACTGCATCAAAGTATGATTTTGGAGTCTTCAATGCACCCTCAGCAGCAATCTGGCCATATGAAGGAGAGCAAAGACGTGCCTGAGCATATTTCAATACACCCTTCATAACCTCTTTGTTCTTTGAAACGATGGCACCGATTCTTACGCCACAAAGGCTGTATCTCTTTGAAACTGAATCCAAAAGGATAACATTCTCCTCAAGGCCTGGAATATGCATGCAAGAGTAGTGAGGCTCCTCAGTATAGCAGAACTCCCTGTAAACCTCATCAGAGTAGATGTACAAACCGTGTTTCTTTGCAATCTCACCCAACTGTACAAGAGCCTCTTTAGTGTAGAGGGTACCTGTAGGGTTACCAGGGTTACAGATGAGGATACCTTTGGTCTTAGGGGTGATATGTTTCTCAAACTCCTCAATTGCAGGAAGTTTGAAACCCTCTTTAATCTCACAAGAGATAGGTACAAGTTTAACGTCGTTCTGAACTGCAAAAGCATTGTAGTTTGTATAGAAAGGCTCCATTACTATAACCTCGTCACCTGGATCACAAGTAACTGCCAATGCAAACTGTACAGCCTCAGTACCTGAAGAGGTAACGATAAGGTCAGCAACCTCAATGTTGATGTTAACGCTCTTGTAGTACTCAACAAGACCCTCTCTGTATGAAAGGTTACCTGCAGAGTTTGAATACTCAATAACTTTAAGGTCTGCATTTTTTACAGCCTCAAGAGCTTGAGGAGAAGACTCGATGTCAGGCTGGCCGATGTTCAAGTGGTAAACTTTTACACCTCTTTTTTTAGCTGCATCTGCATAAGGAACCAATTTTCTGATTGGAGAAGCAGGCATTGCCTGCGCTTTTTTTGAAAGTGTCAACATGTCGTTATATACTTTTAAGTGTTTATTGTTGTTTATAAATGTTTTCCTTTTCTTTTACCACTGTGCCAGTGACTTCATGAATCCCTCAATCTTAGGCATCATGGTTGATGTTGAAACAGAGAAATTGTTGGTAAGGATTGCAAATCTCACCAAACCATATTTCTTGCTTCCCTCAACATATCCGGCATAGCATCTTACATTTGCAAGAGAGCCGCTTTTTGCGTGGATCCTGCTCTTTATTTTTTCATCCTCGTTCTTCAACACTGTTCTGAGTGTACCAGGACGGCCCGGAACAGGAAGGCTGTTGAAGAATTCAGCAAATATACCACTTTCCTGCATTTTATCGTAGTAATTGCAGAAAAACTTTGGAGATACGTAGTTTTGTCTTGAAAGACCGCTTCCATCCTCCTGGGTAAAGCCGGTTGTATTCACACCCATATCAAGGAGCACTCTCTCAAGAGCCACAAATGAAGAGTCATAACTTCCAACACCTGTAAGTTCCTTTCCAAGGGTCTTGAGGATTGTCTCTGCAAACATATTCTGGCTCACACGGTTTGTAACCTCAACAATCTCCCACAATTCAGGTGAGTATGTCTGGGCAACCACTGTTCTTGGGGCATCACACTCATAATATTTTGCATCAATGATCTCAGGAAGCACATCAATGCCGTTCTCAATAAGATATTCCCTGAAGTGGAAACCGCAGCTCAAATGAGGGAACCTGTTTGAATTTGTCTCATAAACTGCACCCCTGTCTACACCTACACTGCCTACATACTGGCTGGCCCTTACCATATCCTGTACATAATAGGCGCTTCTGTTGCCTGTACCTTTCTCGCCGGTTACCATCTCGTTCACAACCTCAAGACCTGGAACCTGAGGATAAATTGCCTTCACCTGAACTTTGTCACCAGGGTTCTTGCCTGGAACAAGTTTGAAATCCTGAAGGTTCTCATAGAATGAAAGTCCGCTTGGAGAACATCCGTAAGATGCGCCAAAGTTACCCCAAGACCATGAATCAGGCATCTGCTCACGTGTAAAGTAACTGTCATCAACAACAACATTGCCCTCTACCCTTGTAATACCTGCATCCTTTATACCTTTTGTCCATACTCCAAAGATTGAATCTATTGAGAATGCTATTGTATCTGTTGAACCCAATGTAGGGTCACCGCCGCCTATGATAATTATATCACCGTTAAGGACACCGTCCTTAATCTCACCTGTATATGCAACCTGTGTCTTGTATTTGAAATCCTTGCCAAGTGCGTGGAGTCCCACACCTGTAGAGATTGTCTTCATTGTAGATGCTGTAAGGAGCGGCATCTCAGGATTCCACTCTGCAATTGTATTGCCTTTCTCATCAACAGCAAGGATTGCAATTACTGCATTCCTGAAATTGGGGTCTGTCTTCATATGCTTGTTTATGTAGTTCTGCGCACCGCCCTGGGCAAATCCGCAAACTGCAAAAACAGACACCATAAGAACTGAAAATAGTATTTTCTTCATATCAGATTAAGTGTATTAGAATTTATCTTACAAACTTAATAAAAAAAGGGTAATAAAACACCTTTTTACTCAATTATTCCACGCCACTCCTTTTAAAGGGATTTATCGGGAAGAAAATTGGGCAAAAAGGGTATTTTTTTAAAATTATATCCAATACAAAACCAAAATATCCGCTCAAAAAGGGTATTTTTTAGAAAAATTACCTCAAAACACGCCAAAAATTACAAATTTAGAGTACAATTTCAGTAAAAACATGCATATATTTGCGCCATAAACAGGAAACAGGGAATCATCGGGTCCCTGAATAATCACAAACAAGGAAACAATATGGGAAATGTAAGGACAAGGGCTCTTGAAGAGTTTGCAACCCGCAAGGCCGAAAGATTCTATGAAGAAAACAGACCGGTTTCGGAGTATTTTGGAACAAATGTGTTTGATTTGCCTAAAATGCAGCAGTATCTCTCCGCTGAAGCATACAATGCGGTGGTAAGTGCAATAAATGACGGCGAAAAGATAGAGCGTGGCATTGCAGACCAGATTGCACAGGGAATGAAGAACTGGGCGGTAAAGATGGGTGCGACACACTATACCCACTGGTTCCACCCCCTTACTGATGCAACAGCCGAGAAACACGAATCATTTGCCGACCCTATGGCCGGAGGAGGAGTGTTTGAGAATTTCAAGGGAAGCACACTCATACAGCAGGAACCCGATGCATCAAGTTTCCCCAACGGAGGATTGCGCAATACATTTGAAGCCCGCGGATACACAGCCTGGGACCCGTCGTCTCCGGCATTCATAATAGACCAGACACTCTGTATCCCTACAGTTTTTGTTGCATACACAGGTGAATCGCTCGATCTCAAGACACCTCACCTCAAATCCATAGCAGCACTTGACAAGGCAGCACAGGCCATATGCAAAATGTTTGACAAGAATGTTACCAAGGTTAATGTAATGCTTGGAATTGAGCAGGAGTACTTTATTGTAGATGAGGCATTCTATAGGGCCAGGCCAGACCTGATGATCTGCAACAGAACCCTTATTGGGCATACTGCAGCCAAGGACCAGCAGCTGGAAGACCACTATTTTGGTGCAATTCCAAGCAGGGTGATGGCATTTATGAAGGATTTTGAGACAGAGGCCTACAAACTTGGGGTACAGCTCAAGACCCGCCACAATGAGGTGGCTCCAAACCAGTTTGAGTTTGCCCCTATTTACGGTGAAGCAAACATCTCTGCAGACCAGAACCTTATGATGATGATCATAATGAAGAAGGTAGCCAAGAAGCACCGTCTTAAAGTGCTGTTCCACGAAAAGCCTTTTGACGGCGTAAACGGCTCCGGAAAACACTGCAACTGGAGTATGGTTACAAATACAGGGGTCAACCTCCTTTCACCCGGCAAGACTCCAAGGACAAACCTTCAGTTCCTAAGTTTCTTCTCGGTTGTAATGAAGGCTGTGCACGAGCACCATTATCTGCTTATGAGCAGCGTTGCCTCATTGAACAATATGTACCGTCTTGGAGGACACGAAGCCCCTCCTGCCGTAATGAGCATCTTCATTGGACAGACACTTACAAGACTTGTTGAATCCATTGAAAAACTTACAGACAGAAACCTCACAAATTCTTCGGACAAAGAGGTTAAGGTGCGTTCAAAAATGCACATAGTCAACCAGATTCCGGAGATATTTGCAGACAATACAGACCGTAACCGCACATCACCTTTCGCCTTTACAGGAAACAGATTTGAGTACAGGGCTGTAGGTTCATCAAGCAATGTTGCCTCATCAATGTTCCTGCTCAACACCATAGTGGCCCAGCAGCTTGTAAAATTCAAGGAAGAGGTGGATGCCAATATGCAGAAAGGGCTTGCACAGGACAAGGCTATGATGAAAGTGATAAGGCAATATCTCACAGATTCCCGTGCAATAAGATTTGAGGGGAACGGATACAGCGCAGAATGGCATCAGGAAGCTGAAAGGAGAGGACTCAGAAGCATAAAGAATGCTCCGGACGCATTTAAAGAGTATATCTCACCAAAAACACTTGAACTGTTTGAGAACACAGGTGTAATGACAACCCGCGAGGCTGAGGCCAGATATGAGGTGCTCAATGAAACATTTGTAAAGAAACTGCAGATAGAGGCAAGGGTGCTTGGAGATATGATAACCAACCACGTGATTCCAACCGCCTTCACCTTCCAGAACACCCTTATCAACAACGTGAAGGGGATAAAGGAGCTTTTCCCCGAAGATTATGAGGGAATGTGTACAACACAATTGAGGCTTATACGCAAGATCAGCGGATATGTAAACACCTTGCACACACTTGTAGGCGAGATGGTAGATGCAAGGAAAGTTGCCAACAGGATTGAAGACGTACCGGCCAAGGCAGAAGCCTACAATGCAACCGTCTTCCCTTATATGCAGAAGATACGAGAGATTGCAGACAAACTTGAGATGTATGTTGATGATGAACTTTGGCCGCTCCCTAAATACAGGGAACTGATGTTCTTCAGATAAAATGATACAGACGCGCCACTGCCGCCGCACTGCACAGGAGGATAAGTTCCGCCCTTGCCGGTGCGGCGGTAATGTTTCCTGTAAAATAGTGCGAAAACAGGATGGCCAACGGAAGGGCCACAAGCATATTTGCCGGCACACCTGCATTGCCGCCAAAAAGGAAGAACAGGGCTGTTCCAAGCACAACGCTCATAAGTTCCATCTTAAGGATATGCGCAGTAATGATGCTGTTTTTATGGAGTCTCTGTACCATATAGGAGATGGAATGCAGAGCCGTGGCAGCGAGGCATATGACCACAAAGATGGATGTGAACCCTGCATTGTGGAACGGGGTTGAAAACGCCATTGAATGCTGAAGGTACTCCTGCACAAACACAGCCGCATCAGAGTATGCCATATACCTGAAACACAGTACATACAGAAGCGGGAGGAGTATTCCGCCCAACGATTTTATTGCCACACGCAGCATATCTGCTGCGCCGGTTACACTTATAACCAGCACCAATGGAAGCACCCACAGCAGCGGAGCATAGAACAGTGCCGCGCAGGAGAGGAGAAACATTGAGGTGAACTTCTGGTTTATAATGAAACAGAACTGCCCCCATACAAACAACAGCACAGCGGGATGTACACAACTGAAATACACCGCCCCGGGATTGAGCAGAATTATCAGGAGAAAAAATGCTACCGAAAAATTGGGGTAAAATACATTGTTCACACTCTTTGTGTTTATCACAAGGAGGCTCAATGCAATGAGAAAATTGAAAGCTGCCCCCAAGATACCCCTGAAAAGGAGATTGTCTTTAAAGGCTGCAAGATCTGCAAAACCGCTGAGCAGGGGAATCCAATCCTCTCCCCCATCCACAGGAGGGATGAGGAAAGAGGTTATTGCGAGTCCCGCCAGAAGGCAGGCAAGCACTCCTGTCCAGAATCTATACTTGCCCTGCACTTCCGTTTCAGCCTTTATAATTGAGAAGATCCAACCCTATATCCCTTCTGCAATATTTCCCCTCATACTGTATCTTCTCTATCTCTGAATAAATGAGTTCCCTCTGTGCCTCAATACCCTTGCCGTTTACTGTAACTGCAAGCACACGGCCGCCGGATGTAACAAGATTTCCATCTTTCATTGCTGTGCCCGAATGGAACACCTTAACCTTGCTGTCTGCACCGTTATGTGAAAGAGACTCACTGCCTGTCATAACCATACCCTTCTTGTAATCCTCAGGGTATCCGCCTGAAACGCATACAACAGTAAGTGCACCGTCTTCAGATATCTTTATCTGTTCACCGCTCAAATCCCCTTTTGCTGCGGCAACAAGATGTGAAAGGAGGTCGGAATCTATTCTGGTCATTACAGCCTCTGTCTCAGGATCGCCCATACGCACATTGTACTCAATTACATATGGATCGCCGCCACAGTTCATAAGGCCAATGAATATGAAACCTTTATAGTCAATGTCATCCTTCTTGAAACCCTCAACTGTAGGTTTTATGATCCTCTCCTCAACTTTGGCCATAAATTCAGCATCGGCAAACACAACAGGTGAAACGGCACCCATACCGCCTGTATTGAGACCTTTGTCCCCCTCACCAATCCTCTTGTAATCCTTTGCCTCCGGAAGGATAAGATAGTCTTTTCCCGATGTAAGTACAAACACAGAGACCTCTATACCTTTAAGGAACTGCTCAATTACAACAGTATTGCCGGCAGCACCGAACTTGCCACCCATCATATTCCTTAGTTCATCCTTTGCCTCCTGCAGAGACTCCAGGATAAGCACACCTTTTCCTGCGGCAAGACCGTCTGCCTTAAGTACATATGGAGCCTCCAACTGTTCCAGGAATGCATCAGCCTCTGCCAAAGTATCCTTAGTAAAACTCCTGTACGCCGCTGTAGGGATATTGTGCCTTGTCATGAACTCCTTTGCAAAATCCTTGCTGCCCTCAAGTTGCGCCCCCTTTTTGCCTGGGCCTACAAACAGCACATCCTTAAGGTCTGCATCTGCTGCAAACATATCCTTGAGCCCGAACACAAGCGGATCCTCAGGTCCTACAACCACTATGTCTATCTTGTTTCCAAGCACACACTCCTTTATTGCATCAAAATCTTTCACACTTCCGGCTATATTTGTTGCAATCTGTGCAGTGCCGGGGTTGCCGGGCATACAGAAAAGGTTAGAACAATTGCTGCTCTGTTTTATTTTCCAGGCTATTGCGTGCTCGCGGCCGCCTGAGCCAAGTACAAGTACGTTCATATAAGTAAGTCTATTTAAAAATATACTGTTGTTTTTTGTTCCAGTTCAGTTAATATGCTGTTTGCAAGCCGGCTTGCGCCAATCCTGAACAGCTGGGGAGTCATCCACTCTCCTCCAAGTGTCTGCTCCACAATATTAAGATACATCAACGCATCCTTTGCAGAAGAGATTCCCCCCGCAGGCTTGAACCCCACCTTTCTGCCGGTTCTCCTGAAGTATTCCTTTATGCAGCGGCACATTGTCTCTGCAGCCTGCGGTGTTGCAGCCGGTTCCTGTTTTCCGGTAGATGTCTTTATAAAATCTGCCCCCGCCTCCATTGCAAGGAAAGAGGCATCCTCCATTTCACTTGTGCTCCGCAAGGCTCCGGTTTCCAGAATCACCTTAAGGTGCCTGTCTCCTGCAACCTCCTTTATTGCCCTTATCTCCTGAGCCGCCTCATTTGCACAGCCGCCCTGAAAAAGGTTGAGCGGAAGTACAATATCCACCTCATCAGCACCCTGCTCCACAGCCATCAGGCACTCCAGGAGCTTTACATCCAGGAAAGTCTGGGAATTGGGGAATCCCCCTGCCACCACTGCAACCTTTACTCCCGGCACCTTAAGTGTCTCCTTTACGGTACGTCCCCATTTTGGATATACACATATTGCGGCAGGCGGGGCATAATTGGGAAAATGCTCCCCAAACCTGTTCACTTTTTCTGTAAAGGCAATTATCTTCTCAGCCGTATCAGTTGTATTCAGGGTTGTGAGGTCCATGCAAGAAAGGCACAGCCTTAATTTATCGGGAAACATATCCATAACCTATTCCCTGTTTTTTGAATCAATGAGTATTGTTACCGGGCCATCGTTCACTATATTCACTTTCATATCTGCACCAAACCTGCCGGTCTGTATCCCTTTGCCCAGATCATTCTCCAACTGTTTTATGAACTTTTCATAAATGGGGATTGCAATTGCAGGTGGGGCAGCCTTAATATATGAAGGCCTGTTCCCCTTTGCAGTAGCTGCCTGCAGGGTAAACTGGCTGATGAGGAGAATGTCCCCTCCGGCATCCTTTATGCTCAGGTTCATTACCCCCTGCGCATCATCAAAAATCCTGAGGTTCACAATCTTTTTGGAAAGCCAGGCAATGTCTGTGTCATCATCTGCCGCCTCAATCCCCACAAGTACCATCATCCCCTTGCCTATCTTCCCGATAACTTCACTCCTCTCCATCCCCTCCTGCGGGGCAACTGCCACACTCGATTCCACCACTCTCTGTATAACTGTCCTCATCTTTTACCCCCTTATCTGAATTTTGAATCCCTCATCCACAAGAGGCTTTGCAATTGCCTCCATCTCCCCAACTGTAACTTTCTGCAGATTCTTTGCAGGTGTCTCACGGTCTATTGTGTACATCATAACCTCGCGTGGTACAAGTTCCCTTACCAGGTTCTGCCACGCCTCAACGTGCTCACGGGCTGTACAGTCTATCTCAACACCATTCTCCACACCCTTGAGGAACATTGTCTGCAGGATAAAGTTATGGTTGAACAACTTTATGTTCTCTATCGTCTTCTGCAACGAATATGCCTGGTTAGGGATATTTATTGCCTCAACCATCCACTCCAGAGGTGAATCTATCTTAAGGATAGGGTTGTCTATCTTCATAAGGGCATCCCTCACCTCCTGTTTCCCCAACTGGCTGGCATTTGTAAGAACAGAAACCTTTGCAGAAGGGTAGAGTTTGTCCCTCAACTGCAATGTAAAATCAATTATCTGAGGGAAAGCAGGGTGCATTGTAGGTTCCCCGTTGCCCGAAAAGGTAATGGTATCAACAGGAGTCCCCTCATCCCACAATTTGTGGAGTTTATCACTCATTGCAGCATAAACCTCATCCTTGGTTGGAAGGGTTGTATCCTTCTTTCCGTCCTTGTTCCATCCGCACTCGCAGTAGATGCAGTCGAAACTGCACCATTTTCCGAATTTTGGCAGAAGGTTAACTCCAAGCGAGTTTCCAAGACGGCGGCTCTTTATGGGGCCGAAAATTATCTCATTGAAAAGTATTGTAGACATATCTCCTAAATGATTCTTCTGGTTACAGTATCATCTGTGAATTTCATATTCTCCCAATCGAGGTTCTCAACCAGTACGGCTCCCGGCTTCTTGCCCGGCTCAAAACTGCCCAGCACATCATCTTTGCCAAGCATCCTGGCACCGTTAAGGCAAGCCCACTGAAGTATCTCCTCAAGCTTTATATGAGGGAAATTCTTGTGCAGGCATACAATCTCCTTTGCAATTGAAAGGATGGTGTTGCTTGAAAGGCTGTCTGTTCCAAGGCATATCTGCAGGCCGTTCTCCCTCATAAGGTCCAATGGAGGAAGTGCCCTGTGTATGAATAAGTTTGAAAGGGGACAGATTGCAAAGAACGGAGTTTCCAAATGTTTCTTTGCATAATCTATGCTCTCCTGGTTTATTGCAACATTATGTACCAAAAGTATGTTGCCCTTTACCGGTGACTGCGAGAATGAGAGCAGACGGTCTATGAAATATACAAGTGCCGGTTTTCCGGTTACAGGAGGTGTGCTCAATCCCCTCCCCCTGTAGTTCTCCGCCAATGCGCCTGTTCCACTCATTATAAGGTCTTCCTCCTCCTGGCTCTCCTGGCTGTGGTATGAAAGATATCCGCTCCCCAGTCCCTCCTGCGCAGCCATTGCCAGCAGTTGCGGGCTCATCGTATAGCAAGAGTGCGGTGTAATTGCAGCATCAATGCCATACTCCTTTGCTGTTTCAGCCAGTCTCTTCCCGCTCTCAAGAACATCCTCCGCATCCTTTGGTTCACTGCCAAACAGTTCAAGGAATGTTCTGGTATACATAGGTGATTTTGCCTTGCAAGGGAAGCTCTCGCTGCAGTTGCTTATATCTGCCATAGCAGAAACACCCTCCCTGTACATCTTCTCCATCTGGAATTCAAGAGCCTTAATCCTACCCTGCTCATCCACTGTATTGCGGAGTGCATTTATCTGGTTTATGAATCCGCTCATTCCGGTTGCCTGCTCAAACGCCCCCTCAAGATGGGAGAGTTCCACGTGGTTGTGTGCATTTGTAAATCCCGGACAGAGGATTCCGCTGTAGAACTCTGTATCCTCACACTCTCCGGCCAACTGGCCCACCTCAACAACTTCATTGTTGTCGTTGAACTTCACATACCCGTTCCGGATTGGGGCACCGGCTATCGGGAATACATAATTTGCCGCTATCTTTCTCATTTCCTTTTTATTCCCAAATTATCTCAATCTTCTGTTTCTTACGGTTTTCCTTTCCGCATCCGTTTTCCTCACACTCCTGCGCGGCTTCACCTTAGGCTTCTCCACCTCTTTGCGCACTATAAATGTGTTGAACTTCCTCTCCGGTGCAACCATATTGTTCCGCCACCAGACAGGATTCTGCGGAATATCCACAACTGCTGAATCAAGCATATTCCATTTCTGCAGCCTCTCCCCTGGCACAACAAGCCATCTCACACCCCTCAGGAGCGGATCATACAGCAACTCCACCGGTTCCACTTTCCTTACAGAATCCAGTGCCCACCATTTGTCAAGACTCTTCTTCTCATTTCTGGCCTTCTGCACAAGAATATCCAGACGATCCACCTTCTCCTCCATAGACTTCTGAGCAGCCTTGAGTATATTGTTGTACTCTCCCCCCTCCTGAAGCCAATACTCAATGGAATTTCTGTAATCCTCAACCGTATAGCCATATTTTGCAAGGATTGCAGGATAAACAGACAAAGAGTCGGTCTGGGCAAACATATCGGGAGTCTTATCCAGATACTGGTCTGCAATGAACATCTCCTCCACAATTGCAGCCATAGTCTTTTTCCCTATAATGCCCTCCTGGGAACATCCCTGCAAAAGAAGGACGGACATTAAAAAACATATGGCATATATAAATGTTAGAATACCGCGCATAACTGAAATATAATTTACAAAGGTAATTTTTTATTATTACTTTTGCCAACCTAAACATTGCAAAAATGAGATTCAGGCCGCCCAGGATAATAAGGAAACTTTTCCCCACTTTCATCTGGAATTTTCCCGACGAAAAAGAGGGGATTTTCCTCACTTTCGACGACGGCCCAAGGCCCGAAGTCACCCCTTGGGTACTTGACTTGCTCGACAAGTACAATGCCAAAGCAACATTCTTCTGCATAGGAAAAAATGTGGAGATGTTCCCCGAACTCTTTGAAGAGGTGAAACGACGCGGCCACGCTGTGGGCAACCACTCATACAGCCACGTGAAAGGGTGGGGAATGAAAACCGGAGATTATGTCCGCGACATAGACATTGCCGGCGATATGATAAAATCAAACCTCTTCCGCCCCCCTTACGCCCGCATAGGTCCCAACCAGGCCAGGGTACTGAACGAGAGATACCACGCCATAATGTGGAACATCATAAGCAGGGACTACAACCGCAACCTCAGCGGCGACGCCTGCGCCCGCAACGTAATCCCATACCTTGAGCCCGGCGCCATAATAGTCTTCCACGACTCCATAAAATGCGCCCAGAACCTCTTCATCGCCCTTCCCCAGGTCCTCGAAGCCATAAAGGAAAAAGGGCTCATCTGCAAAAGGATTGAGTTATAGAACAAATGAGGGTGGCCTTACGGTCACCCTCATCTTGTATCTGTCGGGAAGCTGATTACCTCAATGCTGCCCCGTGCTTGTCCTGGAATGCCTTCAGGAGTTTTGCCATTACTGCCTCAACTGCCTTGTCATTGAGTGTCTTCTCAAGATCCTGCAGCACAAAGCTGATTGCATACTGTTTCTTACCTTCCGGAATCTTTTCACCTTTGTATACATCAAACAGCGATACGCTCTTGAGGAGCTTCTTCTCTGTTGCAAGGGCAGTCTTGCGCAAGTCTGCAAATGAAACCCCTTCATCAAGCAACAATGCAAGGTCTCTCTTCACCTCCGGGAATTTAGGGAGTTCAGAGTACTGTACCTTGTTCTTCTTAAGTGCTTTGAGCAATACGTTCCAGGAAATCTCTGCTGCAAATACCGGCTGTTTTATACCGAACTGCTTGAGTCTTGCCTTAGCAATTGTACCCATTACCGCAATCTCCTTGCCGCCGTGCATCTTGTATGAAAGTCCCTCTGCAAACAAATCTGCAGGTGCATTCTCGTACTCGAGGTTTGCCACGTTGATGCCGAATTTTGAAAGCAGCAGTTCAAGGTATCCCTTAAGGGTAAAGAAGTTGCCTCCGTTTGTCCTGTTTCTCCAGCCCTGGTAGCCGTTTCCGGTAATGAAAATTGCGAATTTAGGCTCCTCTGAATATGCTTTAAGTGCATCACCCCTGTGGGCAAGTGCCTCCTCAGGATTTGAAGCATCAAACTCAGGCGCAACGAAACCCGGATTAAACCTGTATACATTACCGTACTCAAACAACTTCAAATCATTGTTCTGGCGGTTGATATTGTAAGCCACAGCCTCAAGTCCGTTAAGAAGAAGTGTCTGCCTCATGCAGTTCAAATCAGAACTCAACGGATTCACAAGCATAACGCAGTTCTCCTGCGGATAAGTCTTCAGCTGTGCGTAATAATCACTCTTGGTTAGGGAGTTGCTCATCATCTCCATAAAGCCGTTTGCAGCCATAAACTCTGCAGCCAGCACCTTCACCCTCTCAGGATCCGGTTTTGGAGTGGCATTGATTGATGCCCTCATATTGGCAGGAAGTTCAATATTGTTGTATCCGTAGATTCTGAGGATATCCTCCACAACATCACACTCCCTGTATACATCTACCCTGTATGTAGGAACCTTCACTGTACATCCACCCTCGTGCTCCTCAACAAACTCCATCTCAAGGTAACCCAGAATATCCTTTATTGTCTTCTCACCTATCTCCTTCCCGATAAATCTCTGTATCCTTGCATAATCCAACTCCACAACTTTCTTCTCTACAGGCGCAGAAACCACATCAACAACATCACCTACAATCTCACCTCCTGCTATCTCTGTAATGAGCAATGCCGCACGCTTAAGGGCATATAGGGTAACCTCAGGGTCACAACCCCTCTCATAACGGAAAGATGCATCGGTCTTGAGGGTATGTCTCTTTGATGTCTTCCTTACACTTACAGGATTGAAATATGCACTCTCAAGGAATACATTTGTTGTCTTCTCAGTTACACCGCTCTTGAGGCCGCCGAACACACCTGCAATGCACATAGGCTCCTTTGCGTTGCAGATCATAAGGTCTGCAGCAGAAAGTGTCCTCTCAACCTCATCCAAAGTGGTGAACTTTGTCCCCTCAGGGCAGAAATCCACAACAACCTCATTACCCTCAATCATATCAGCATCAAATGCGTGCATTGGCTGACCCATCTCCATAAGGATATAGTTGGTAATGTCCACAATGCTGTTTATAGGACGCAGGCCTATTGTCATCAGTTTTGATTTCAACCAGTCCGGTGACTCTGTAACCTTCACATTCTTAATTGTAAGGCCGCTGTACCTTGGAGCAGCCTCCTTCGCGTTTACGGTTACCTTAACGGCACCCTCTTTCTTTGCAGCTGCAAGTTTGGCATCAAACTCCTCTACAGAAGGGAGAGTAAGTTCGCCTCCCATATTGTTTGCCCTAAGATAAGCGCTCAAATCCCTTGCAACACCAATGAAAGATGCTGCATCAACACGGTTAGGGGTAAGGCCAATCTCATAAAGGGTATCTGTCTTCAGGTTAAGATAATCTTTTGCAGGTGTACCAGGTACGGCTGAAGGGTCAAGTACCATAATTCCCTCGTGGTTATGACCTATTCCCAACTCATCCTCTGCACACAACATTCCAAAAGACTCAACTCCGCGTATCTTGGATTTCTTTATCTTAACCTCCTCACCATTGCTGAATGTAAGTTTTGTATTAAGGGTTGCAAGCATAACCTTCTGGCCGGCAGCAACATTAGGTGCACCACACACAATCTGCAGCGGCTCACCGCTTCCCGCATTCACTTTAGTGATGTGCAGATGGTCTGAATCAGGGTGGTTCCCACACTCCAGAACCTCTGCAACAACAACACCTGCAAGGCCTCCAGGAATCTCCTCAACCTCTTCAAAGTGTTCAACTTCCAATCCAATAGAGGTAAGGATCTTCTCCACCTCTGCAGGAGCCAGATCAAACTTCACATACTCCTTTAGCCAATTGTACGAAATATTCATATCTTAAAAACTCTATATTTACTTTTTGAACAGCGAGGCCACAAAATCCTTCTTGTTGAAGATCTGCAGGTCCTCAATCTTCTCACCAACTCCAATGAACTTCACTGGAATCTGGAACTGGTCAGATATTCCAATCACCACACCACCCTTGGCTGTTCCGTCAAGTTTGGTAACTGCAAGTGCGGTAACATCCGTAGCCTTGGTAAACTCTTTGGCCTGCTGGTATGCATTCTGGCCGGTAGAACCGTCAAGCACAAGCAGCACCTCGTGAGGGGCATCAGGAACAACCTTACGCATCACATTCCTTATCTTGGTAAGTTCATTCATAAGGTTTATCTTGTTGTGCAGACGTCCTGCAGTATCAATGAGCACCACATCCGCATCCTGCGCAACGGCAGACTTGAGTGTATCATAAGCAACAGAAGCAGGATCTGCCCCCATCCCCTGTTTTACAATAGGAACCCCTGCCCTTTCGCTCCAGATCACCAGCTGGTCAACCGCAGCGGCCCTGAATGTATCCGCAGCACCAAGAACAACTTTCTTGCCGCTGTTCTTGAGTCTTGAGGCCAGTTTCCCGATAGTTGTAGTCTTTCCAACTCCATTCACACCAACCACCATAACAACATAAGGCTTCTTTGAGAAATCAAAGACATTCTCCTCCTGGGAAGAGTCGTTCTCCGTATCTATATCAAGAAGTTTCTCAATCTCCTCCCTGAGGATATTGTTGAGTTCCTCTGTATTCATGAACTTGTCCCTTGCAACCCTCTCCTGAAGACTCTCAATAATTTTTAGAGTTGTGTCAACACCTATATCAGATGCAATAAGGGCCTCCTCAATTCCATCAAGGACATCATCATCAACGGTTGATTTGCCAACAATTGCACGGGAAATCTTCTCAAAAATTCCCATTTTGGTCTTCTGCAGACCATTGTCCAAAGACTCCTTCTCCTCTTTGGACTTCTTGCCGAACAATCCGAAAAATGCCATAATGTGTAAGTTTGGTTAGTAACCTGCAAATATAGGAAATTTCCAGAAACAACGGAATTGTGTTATCTTTGTTAACACAGAAAAACAGAGGATATGAAGGTTCTTATACTTAACGGCTCCCCACGCAACGGGGGAAACACCGCAATTGCCCTTAAAGAAGTTGCAGACACCCTAAACAAAGAGGGGATTGAAACCATTACCATAAACGTGGGTAAAGAGAACATCCGTGGATGTCTGGCCTGCAACTGGTGCTATGAACACGGCAAATGTGTGATAGATGACAAAGTGAATGAAATAGCAGAACTTTTCAAGGAGGCAGATGGTCTTGTGCTTGGATCACCTGTATATTACGCCTCTGCAAACGGAACGCTAATCTCACTTTTGGACCGCATATTCCACGGCACCCGATTCAACAAGACAATGAAGGTTGGTGCTTCTGTGGCTGTAGCAAGGAGAGGCGGCTGCTCAGCAACTTTCGACCAGCTGAACAAATACTTCACCATAAGCGGAATGCCGGTAGCATCAAGCCAGTACTGGAACCAGGTCCACGGCCTTGTACCCGGAGACGCCCTTAAGGATGAAGAGGGGCTGCAGACAATGCGTACCCTGGCGCGCAACATGGCTTTCCTCATAAAGAGCATTGCACTTGGGAAAGAGAAATATGGGCTTCCAAGCAGAGAGGAGCCTGTATCAACTCATTTTATAAGATAAAGCAATATAAAAAAAAGGGTCCTTTTCAGGACCCTTTTTTCATATTGCTCGTGCAAATTATTTCTTTGCGAAAAAGTCTTTAACCTCTGCTGTTGGAACCATCTCCTCGTTGAATACGTAAGCACCGGTTCTCTCAGATTTTACCATTTTGATGCATTTCACAACGTTTTTCAACTGTGATTTGTCACCACTAAATGTTGCTACCGCTTTCTTTGCCATTTCTTAAAAATCTTTAAAAGTTATTTAATCTCACGGTGCACAGTCACTTTCTTTAGGAAAGGATTATATTTTTTGCGCTCCAATCTTTGAGTTGTGTTCTTTTTGTTCTTAGTGGTAATATACCTGGACATTCCTGGTACACCACTCTCTCTTTGCTCAGTACACTCTAGGATAACCTGTACTCTGTTGCCTTTACCTTTCTTTGCCATAGTCCAATATATTATACCAAGTTAATTAAACCTTTCTGCTCAGCAGATTTAAGTGAAGCAGCCAAGCCATTTTTGTGGATATTTCTGATACCTGCTGCAGAAACTTTAAGGGTAACGAATCTACCCTCCTCCTCCAACCAGAACTTCTTGGTTCTCAGGTTTGGAGCAAACTCACGTTTGGTGCGGCGTTTAGAGTGGGAAACGTTGTTTCCTACCATCCTCTTTTTACCTGTTATTTGACAAACTCTTGCCATTTTATATGTACTTTTTTAATATTATTCAATTTTGAGGTTGCAAATATCCCTCTTTTTTTTTAATAATACAAATGTTTTTTAGACAAACTTGAATATCCTGTTCCACCTTATATTTGAAGGGAACGATTTGTACTTATCTGTTGAGAACCAAATGACTGACGGCGTTCCCACAATGTGGTCCTCCGGTACGAATCCCCAGTAGCGGGAATCAAGGGAGTTGTGTCTGTTGTCGCCCATCATAAAGTAATAATCCTGCTGGAATGTATACTTGTTGGTCTTCTCTCCGTTTATGTAGAACTCTCCGTCCTTCAATTCAAGTGTGTTGTTCTCGTAGGCTGTAATTATCCTCTCGTACAACTTCCAGTTGGTGGTGTCCAACTCTATAGTTTCGCCCTTCTCAGGGATCCATATAGGGCCGTAATTGTCCCTTGTCCATTTGAACTCCTCGCTGAACGGGAAAAGCATCATTGGGGAGTCGGGATAATCCGGCGGATATATATCTATATTCTGCCTTACTTCAACTATATTTCCCAGAGACTTCACTTTCTCAAGTTCGCTCCTTGTAAGAGGGAGATTAGGATAACCCGGCATCTGCGGATCATAATAGATCTCGCCCTGGTTCATCCCAAAATCCGCAATTATCTTAGGATTTATAGCAGTTCCATTTGTGTAAACGGAATAGGTGTTCTGGATTCCCTCAAACTGCGGCTGGGGAACGCCGTTCACTATAACCTCTCCGTTGACTACTCTCAAGGTATCGCCCGCAATTGCCACACATCTCTTCACGTAATTGTCCTTTTTGTCATTCGGCCTTACAACTACAGGTCCGTACATCTTTTGGGTATACTCCCTGCCGTTAAGCCTTACGTGAGTGTAGTAATCGTCCATTGGCGCTTTCCTGAGGATAGTGTCACCGTGTGGAAAACCGAATACCACTATTTCATCCCTCTTTACATTGGAGAAACCTTTAAGTCTCCTGTAACCGTTCTGTATAATTGTGGAGTAAGATTCTCCACCAACAACTGGCATCACATTATGTACCAGAGGGAAAGATATCGGGGTCTGGGGAACTTTTGGTCCGTACTGCAATTTGCTCACGAACAGATAGTCTCCCGTCATCAGAGTCTTCTCCATTGATGAGGTGGGTATTGTATACGCCTCAAAGAAGAACATCCTTATGAAGGTAGCGGCAACAACTGCAAATACAAGTGCGTCAATCCACTCGAACAGGCCGTTTGCCTTGCTTCCCTCCTTGTGTTTCTTTCTCCAGAAAGCCCATTTCACTTTTTTGGTAACATAGATATCAAAAATCACTGCAAGCCCCAATAGCCACCAATAATTTCCGAGCCATATTACCCAAAGGAGATACAGACCTCCCCAAAGTGCAAACTTGAACCATCTATTTTTAAAGAAACCCAAATCCAACCCCTATAGTATTGATTTATTTTACAGAATTGATGATAGCCTCAAACGCCTGTGGGTTGTTCATTGCAAGGTCTGCAAGAACTTTACGGTTAAGACCTACATTGTTCTTGGCAAGTTTGCCGATGAACTGTGAGTAGTTCATACCGTGAAGACGTGCTGCTGCGTTGATTCTCTGAATCCACAATGCACGGAATACTCTCTTCTTGGTCTTACGGTCTCTGTAAGCGTAAGTCAAACCCTTCTCATAGGTGTTCTTGGCAACTGTCCAAACATTAGCTCTGGCAAGGAAGTTACCTCTGGTCTGTTTAAGAATTTTTTTACGGCGAGCTCTTGATGCTACCGAATTTACCGATCTTGGCATACTTTAATGTTTTGTGGTTGTCAGCGTTCTTCTCCAATTAAGAAACTTATCCTGCTGATCACCCGGTTAATAAATAATTAAGCTAAAATTAGTTCTTTTACCCTCTTCTCATCTGCTTTAACTACTACAGCAGAGTAAGTAAGATTTCTTTTTTGCTTAGTTGTCTTTTTGGTCAAAATGTGACTCTTGAAAGCGTGCTTTCTTTTTACTTTACCCGATCCGGTAAGCTCGAAACGCTTTTTGGCACCGGAATTGGACTTCATTTTAGGCATTGCTTAAATATTTTTAGTTAGTAATAAAATTAAAGTTCTACTTTTTCTTTACGGGAGCAATCATCATTATCATCCTCTTGCCCTCAAGTTTAGGCATCTGTTCTGCTTTACCGTAGTTCTCAAGTTCAACCGCAAATCTCAGAAGCAGTTTCTCACCCTGCTCAGAGAAAAGGATTGACCTTCCTTTGAAGAACACATAAGCCTTCACTTTTGATCCCTCCTCAAGGAAACTCTGTGCGTGTTTCAACTTGAACTGGAAATCGTGCTCATCAGTATTGGGGCCAAAACGTATCTCCTTAATGGTTACCTTGCTGGCGTTGGCCTTCATCTCCTTGGCCTTCTTCTTCTGCTGGTACAGATACTTCTGGTAATCGATTATCTTGCATACCGGCGGTTCTGCATTCGGAGATATCTCCACAAGATCCAACTCCATATCCGCAGCCATCCTCAGGGCTTCCTGCAATGGGTACACTTTCTGCTCAGGCACATTATCCCCAACGACTCTCACTTGAGGTGATCTTATCTCCTCATTTATTCTTGGGCCTTCATCTTTCTTTTTGCCCTGTGGTGCTCTGGAGCCGTTATTTTCAGGGGCGCCGTTTGTCTTCTTGACAAATCCCCCCGGACGAGGTTTAAAAGGTGTTGCGATAAATTTGTCCTCCCTTCAAATTAAAGTTTTATAATAGTTTCGTTCAGTTTTTACAATTATTTTGCCAACTGTGCTTCAATCTCCGCCTTGATGTATGCAATGAACTTCTCAACCTCCATTGCACCCAAGTCTTCACCGCCCTGTTTACGCACAGAAACAGAGTTTGAAGAGACCTCTTTCTCACCTACAATAAGCTGGAAAGGCATTCTCTTTAACTCGTTCTCTCTAATCTTCTTACCGATTGTCTCGTTTCGGTCGTCAATTGAGGCGCGAATATCGGAATTATTTAGCAAATCGCAAACTTTTTTTGCAAAATCATTATATTTCTCACTTACAGGAAGTACCACTACCTGATCAGGTGCAAGCCATAGAGGGAGTCTTCCGCCTGTATGCTCAAGAAGCACGGCAACAAACCTCTCCATAGAACCGAACGGAGCACGGTGGATCATGATAGGACGGTATTTCTTGTCATCTGCACCTGTGTACTCAAGGTCGAACCTCTCAGGAAGGTTGTAGTCAACCTGGATTGTACCCAACTGCCATTTCCTGCCTATTGCATCCTTAACCATGAAGTCGAGTTTAGGACCGTAGAATGCAGCCTCGCCATACTCAACTACAGTGTTGAGACCTTTCTCTTTTGCAGCCTCAATGATTGCATTCTCTGCTTTCTCCCAGTTCTCGTCTGTACCTATATATTTCTCGCGGTTGTTCTTGTCACGCAAAGAAACCTGTGCGGTATAGTTGTCGAACTTGAGGGTCTTGAAGATGTAGAGCACAATATCAATAACCTTGCAGAACTCATCCTTCAACTGGTCTGGCCTTACAAAAAGGTGGGCATCATCCTGGGTAAATCCACGTACCCTTGTAAGACCGTGCAACTCACCGCTCTGCTCATAACGGTATACTGTACCGAACTCTGCAAACCTCAAAGGAAGGTCTTTATAAGAGCGTGGTTTTGTCTTGTATATCTCACAGTGGTGAGGGCAGTTCATAGGTTTCAACAGGAACTCCTCTCCCTCTGCAGGTGTATGTATAGGCTGGAATGAATCAGCACCATATTTTGCATAGTGGCCTGAAGTTACATACAGTTCTTTCTGTCCGATGTGCGGAGTGATTACAGGAAGGTAACCGTGTGCCTTCTGTACAGATTTGAGGAAGTTCTCCAGTTTCTCACGCAACTGCGCACCTCTTGGAAGCCACAATGGAAGACCCTGACCAACCCTCTGCGAGAATGCGAAGAGCTCAAGTTCTTTTCCAAGTTTCCTGTGGTCACGTTTCTTTGCCTCCTCAAGCATCTGGAGATACTCGTCCAACATCGATTTCTTAGGGAAAGTTACACCATAGATACGGGTAAGCATCTTGTTCTTCTCATTGCCCCTCCAGTATGCACCTGCAATTGAAGTAAGTTTCACAGCCTTGATTACAGATGTGTCAACAATGTGAGGTCCGCGGCACAAATCGGTAAATCCGCCGTTTGTATAGAAAGTGATGGTACCGTCCTCAAGATCCTTGATGAGGTCGCATTTGTACTCGTCGCCTTTCTCTGTATATGTAGCCATTGCCTCGGCTTTGGTAATGTCTTTTCTTACGAAAGTCTCCTTCTGCCTTGCAAGTTCAATCATCTTCTCCTCAATCTTCTTGAGGTCTGCCTCTGTGATGGTCCTCTCTCCAAGGTCAACATCATAATAGAAACCTGTCTCAATTGAAGGTCCTATACCGAATTTGATTCCTGGGAACAGGCTCTGCAAAGCCTCTGCCATAAGGTGTGAAGAAGAGTGCCAGAACGTCTGTTTTGCCTCCTGGTCTTCCCATTTATGCAGTTTGATTGAACAATCCTCATTTATCGGCCTCAAAAGGTCATACACCTTGTCATTTACACTTGCGGCCAATACTTCCTGTGCCAGTCTTGAGCTGAGGCTCTTGGCAATTTCCAAACCAGTTATACCTTTGTTGAACTGGCGTACACTTCCATCCGGAAAAGTTACATTAATCATATCTTATATATAATTTACAGCGTGCTTACAACACACGCATAGTTTAACTTCTAAAACAAACGCACAAAGGTATAAATTTTTATTATCTTTGTTCCCACATTAAAGGAACATTTTCAATCACTTTTAAAAATAAGACACAATGGAACAGAACAACAAATGGAGCAGCGCCGCTATGGACGGACTTTATCTCTCTTTGGTAACAATAATATACTCACTGCTTGTATCTGTAATGCAACCGGAAGGTTTCCTTATAAAAACATTGCTTTGGGTTGTAAAGTTCGGCGGATGCCTGTATCTGCTGTGGCTCTTTATGAAGAGATGGTCAGACAAGTTTGAAACCATCACCTTCTCCCAGAGTTACAACTACGGTTTTCTGGTATGCCTCTTCTCTTCAATAATGTGCGCCTGCTACAGTTACGCACAGGTAGAGTGGATTTTCCCTGAGCAGACCGCTGCAGCAATTGATATGGCAAAAGAGACAATGGCACAGCAGGGCACCCTTGATTCCAATACAGAGGGGATAATGGACTCATTCTTCGGCAACTTTGGAAGGATTTCATTGTTTGTAAGCCTGTTCTACTACATAATTTTTGGAGGAATTGCCGCAGCAATAACAGCAAACTTCACAAAAAAGACAAACCCTTTTGCAGACCAGGACGCCGAGTAAACTTATCATCATCCCGACAAATGGACGCATTTCTGCCGGGGAAAAAAAATTTACACTATGGACATCTCAGTTGTAGTATCACTATATAATGAAAAGGAATCCCTGCAGGAACTTGTAAAGGGAATTGGGGAGGCAATTGCCCCAACCGGGCTCACCTACAACATAATAATGGTGAATGACGGAAGTACTGACGGTTCGTGGGAACTGATAAAGGAGATGGCAAAAACCGATCCGCACATAAAGGGTATCTGTTTCAGAAAAAATTACGGCAAATCTGCCGCACTTTTCCACGGTTTTGAAGCGGCTGACGGTGAGGTAGTGATTACAATGGATGCAGACCTGCAGGACGATCCACGCGAAATTCCTGCCCTGTATGATATGATAACCAAAGACGGCTATGACCTTGTGAGCGGCTGGAAGAAGAAACGCTACGACAGCAAACTCACCAAAAACCTCCCTTCAAAACTCTACAATGCAACTGCCCGCAAAGTTACCGGCATAAAGTTGCACGATATGAACTGCGGCCTTAAGGCATACCGCAACATTGTGGTAAAGAACATAGAGGTGTACGGCGAAATGCACAGATATATCCCGTACCTTGCCAAGAATGCAGGATTCGGGAATATAGGTGAAAAAGTGGTGCACCACCAGGCCCGCAAATATGGTGTGAGCAAGTTTGGGATGGAGAGGTTCGTGAACGGATTCCTGGATCTGATAAGCCTGTGGTTCCTTTCACGCTTTGGGAAAAAGCCCATGCATTTCTTCGGGCTTGTAGGTACATTCACATTCCTCATTGGTGCAGGAATATCAATCTGGCTTATCATAGACAAAGTGGTTTCCCAGGCCCAGGGGCTCAAGTTCAGGGCTGTTACAGACCAGCCTCTGTTCTATCTGGCCCTGGTGGCACTCATCATTGGAGTCCAACTCTTCCTCACCGGCTTTGTGGCGGAACTGGTTTCCCGCAACGCCCAGGAGAGAAACACTTACAACATAAAAGAGAGGTTCTGATGAACCTCTCTTTTTCTATATGGTAACCTTTATTATACTCCCATAATCATCCAAAGTGGAGAATGCCTCCCGTACCCCTATTTTGCCACCAAGCACCTTGGCACAGGCCAGCACCCCTCCGTGGCAGAACAGAAGCACATTTTCCTTCCCGGCATCCTTCAACTCCTGCAGGAATTCCCCAACCCTGTGCAACTGGTCTGCAAATGATTCCCCTCCCGACGTACGTACGTTCACCCAGTCATTGAACCATACATGCAGATGGGGATCCTTTATGGAGTTGTAATCCTGCATCTCCCAATCCCCGAAATCCATCTCCTTTATCCTCGGCTCCCTTGGGGCATCCCCATAGCCGCAGAACTCTGCCAGTCTGGTGCACCGGCTCAAAGGACTGGTGTATACTGCATCAAAGTGCAAAGGGGCAACTGCAGAGGAATGCTCCACAGGTGCACTGTCGGGAAGAAAACCTTTCTCAACAAGGTGTTGCAGTCTTGCCTTTACTGCGGCTGCCTCCTGGGGAAAGGTATCCCTTACGGGAACATCGCTCTGACCGTAACAGATGCCGCGGGGCACATCAACTGAGGTATGCCTTACAAGATAAACTTCCATATTATAACATTGCATTGAGCACTCCTGCCGATGCCAGCAGGAATGAGAGTTCTGTAATGAGGAATGTGGCACCGCAGCAGTCTCCGGTGTATCCCTGAATCCTGTATCTCATATAATGGATAAGGAGGATGAACACAACCATAGGGGCTGCAATTGCATAAACCGCCTCAAACGGCAGCAGGGTTGAATAGAATGCCCACACCATAAGTACCACAAGTACTGCATTTGCAAGAGACATTGCCCCCTGTGCCTTGTTGTAAATGAGTTTGTTCTTGCTCTCCTCCTCCGGCCTTGCGTAAGGCAGGAGATTCACTATTCCGCTTGAGATGGATTTGCAGAGGATGTCTCCGCAGAAGAACAGTGGCGCTGCAATCTCTATTGGGAGGCTTGCAAGTACCGCCACCAGCAGGGCAAAATAGAATATGAGACCCAGCACACCGTAACTCCCTATATGGGAATCCTTCATTATACGGAGTACCGCAGCCTTGTCTGTACCCCCGCCAAAACCGTCAAAGAAATCTGCCAGTCCGTCTTCGTGCAAGGCTCCCGTTGCAAGCACCCTGGCCGCAATACCCAGCACAACGGCCACTGTTGCAGGGAAAAGGAACGAAGCACCGTACATCACTCCCGCACCAATGCCCCCCGTAATGATTCCTGCGTATGGCCAGAAACTCACCACATTCTTGAAATACTCCTTCTCCACCTGCACAATCCTCCAGAATGGGAGGCGGGTAAAGAACATTAAGGCAGCCAGGATATTCTTCATATTAAAAATATTTCTTTACAGCAGCCGCTGCAAAACTGTCCATTTCATTTATCATTTTAACGGCCGATACCACTATAGGGTAGGCACATATGGCACCGCTCCCCTCCCCCAGCCTCAGGCCAAGACTCAGCAGCGGTTTTGCCCCAAGCACATCCAGCACCTTCCTGTGGCCGGTCTCATCCCCGCAATGTCCGTAAATTGCATAATCCGTAACGGCAGGGTACAATTCCCTTGCCGCAAGGATGCAGTTTGTCATAATGAAGCCGTCTACAAGAATTGTCATTCCAAGTTCCGCAGCCCTGAGCATCCCCCCCACCGCCATAACCATCTCATAACCGCCAAACCAACGGATTATTTCCAGTACAAACTCCTTCCTGCTTCCCGACAAATATTCCCCTTTTGCCTCATAATTCCTTGCCGCAGCCTCCAGCACCTCAATTTTATGCTTCAGGGCCTCCCCCACAACACCACTCCCTGCACCTATGCACTCCCTGAGCGGAATGCCTCCCAGATAACTCATCCACATAGATGAAGGTGAAGTGTTGCCGGCACCCATTTCGCCGAAACAAACTATATTGCACCCCTGTGCATACACTTTATCCACCTGCTCCGCACCCCTTTCAACTGCCAGTTCCATCTCCTGCGCAGTCATAGCAGGGCCGTGGAGAAAATTGCGGGTTCCCTTCCGTATCTTGGCATCCACAATGCCGCAGCCAGCAGGAAAATCAAAATCCACACCGCTGTCCACCACATTCAACCCAAACCCGTGCTGGGTACACAGGAAACTGATTCCCGCACCACCCTGCAGAAAATGCCCCATCTGCTGCCAGGTAACCTCCTTTGGGGTACAGCTCACCCCCTCCTCCAGAATTCCGTGATCTGCCCCAAACAGAATATGCTGTGGATTCCTAAGCACCGGGCTCAGACTCTGCTGTATCATACCCACCTTAAGGGCCAGTTCCTCCAACATACCAAGTGACCCTTTCGGCTTGGTAAGATTGTCTATTTTACTCTGCAAGGCCTCCCTTATGTTTTCATCGGGAGGAGTTATATTGAATTCTCTCATTTCACTTTATTTTTACCGGTATTCCGCTTACCATAAGGAGCACTTCATCCGCTTTGGAGGCAATGTACTGGTTGAGCCACCCCAGAAGATCTGTGAACTGCCTCTGCACCTTGTTTTCAGATACCCCTCCAAGCCCTATTTCATTTGTTACAAATATAAATGTGGCATCCTGGGATGTAAACTTTTCAAACTCCTCCTTTATCTGCTGCAGGGCCTGCTCCACCACTGAGGCAGATTCCTGCGCCTGGGCCGCATCCATTGTGATGTTGGCTGCATCAGAGCCCAAATTGTCGGGAAGAGTATTGTCACTTATATCAAAGAAGAAATTGGTGCTCCAGAGGGTTACACAATCCACCAGCACCACCCTCCCGGCAACATTGTGCCTTGCAAGGTATTTCTCCTCCTCCAGATTTATCCACTGAGGCCCCCTCCTCTCCTTGTGCAACTGCACACGGTGGGCAAACTCCTCGTCCCAGATTCTGGATGTGGCCATATACACTGCCTGCTCCCCCGCCGCCATTTCAAGCGCCAGTTTCTCCGCATATGTACTCTTTCCGGAACGCTGCCCTCCGGTAACCAGAATTATCTTTTTCATAAGGCAAATTTACATCAAAACATTATAAAAAAAGCCACCAGCAGAACAGAAATGAGTTCCACCTGCAGATTCACCTGCAAGGCAGTCTCCATATCTGCAGTTGTGAAATCCTTGTGGTTTTCCCCTATATAGGGCTTGTACACCTCTTCTCCAAAATAATTGTGGGGTCCTCCGAAACGGCAATCCAGAATGCCGGCAAGGGCAGCCTCGGGATAGCCGGAGTTGGGACTCAGATGCTGGGAGCCGTATCTGCGGATAAAGCGCAGCAGTTCCCCAAATGACCTTGTTTTCCTCCCCTGTGAATCCCTCTTTGGTGCCACAAGTGCCATAAGCAGGGCAGTTATGCGGGCCGGAATCCAGTTTGCAACATCATCCAGCCGGGCTGCAAAACAGCCGAACTCCCTGTAGCGCTCATTACGGTAACCTATCATTGAATCCAGGGTATTCACCATCTTATAGGCCAACATTCCGGGAACCCCAAGCAGAGCACACCAGAACAGGGGGGCAACCACCCCGTCGCTCAAATTCTCCGCAAGGGTCTCCAGTGCGGCGGTACGTATCTCCTGGGCAGAAAGTTCCGAGGTATCCCTTCCCACAATCCTGCCAACCTGCGTGCGCCCTTTTTCCAGCGATTCATCCACCGCCTCAAACACCATCCTCACCTCATCCGAGAGGGTTTTTCCGGCCAGGCAGAAGAACACTCCAATAATTGAGAGGGCCAGCCCCAGTCCGTATGAGAATCTGAACGCATAATGAATCAACAGCCACGATGCTCCAAACACCAGCGCCACAAGGGCAATTGCCACAAGGGCCCCTTTAACCCTGCGCCCGGTACCGCAGTTGAACCTCTTCTCCAGAGCCGCAATGGCCTTCCCAAACCAAACTATGGGGTGCGGCAGATTTGCCGGATCGCCAAAGAAACGGTCCAGCAGCCATCCTATTATCACATACATAACTCTTCAAGTGCTTTAACCAACAATGTATTCTGCTCCCCGGTCTGGGTTGCAATCCTGAAATGCCCTTGCCCCAGTGTGGCAAAATTTGAGGCATCCCTTATAAGTATCCCCCATTTGCGGGCCAGATGCTCCTTCAGAACCGCAGCAGAAGCAGATTTTTCTTCCCGACAGTTCAGTTCCCCTGTAATCTTCACCAGCATATAATGGGTATGGGTCTCCCCAACCTCAAAGAATCCCCCTCCCCCCAGGGAAGCAATACTCTCCCCAAGCAGACGGGCCCGCTCCAGCAGCACAGAAATATCGGTACTTCTGGAGATGTCATTGCGCAGGAGGAACAGCCCCGTTTCAATTGCAAAGGCATTCACGCTCCAAGGCATCCTTATCTCCCTTATCTTTCCAAGCAGTGCAGCGGATGCTGTAATATACCCCAGCCTCACCCCCGGCACTGCATATCTTTTTGTCATTGAATGGAGCAGAATGAGATTTTCCATCTGCACCCCCTCTGCGGCGGAAAAGACCTCCTTTAGGGTAAAGAACTCGTACGACTGGTCCACCACAAACACTACCTCCTGATATCTCTCCACCAATGAGGCCAGTTCCCCTTTCGGCTGCACCAGTCCGGTAGGGTTGTTGGGGTTGCATATCCACACCATATCCACCTCCCCTGCCTTGCATAAACCATTTATTTCTTCCAGAGACTCCGCCCCCACAACCTTATGCTTGTGTATTGCACAGGCATCCCCGTACTCGCTGAACGCCGGCACAAAAATGGCGCTCCTACTCCCTGAATACCTCTGGGCCACCAGGTAGATTGCCTCTGTTGCCCCGTTGGTAACACACACATTCTCCTGCTCCACACCGTACAGTGCAGCAATCTTCCCCTCAAGGGTATATGGCTGCGGCTCGGGGTATGAAACCATACACTCCATCCTCTGCCCAAGATGCTTCCAAAGCAATGTATGGTCAATCTCATTATATACATTGGAACTGAAATTGGCAGTTATATTGCCGTATTTATACAGGTCATCCCCGTGTCCTTCAATCATCTCTTCCCAGTATTTTATAAAGTTTTTCCATATCCACGTGCTCACGTATAACATCAGCCAGCCTGTTGTACTGCTGCTGTTTGAACTCGTCATAATCAAACCCGCTCTTCTCACATTTGTCTGCATACGGAGCAATGAGCCACTCTATGAACTCCCCATTGTCCAATATGCCGTGCATATATGTGCCCATGCATTTGTCAGAGACAAAGCATCCGTCCTCCCTTCCGTCCTCCAACAGATTCAACGCACTGCACTCCATCCCCCCAAACGGGGTGCTCTCCCCCATATGTATCTCATACCCCTTGAAGGGAAACACCCTTTTTCCCTGCGTATTTCCGTCGGGAAGAGAATCCTTTATATGCAGTGTCCTGAAATTTGACTGCAAGGTAACCTTTTCTTCTGTAATTACAGTGCTCACCGGAAGGAGTCCCAACCCGGGAAGGCGCTCAATCTCCCCCTCCAGATGGTGCGGGTCAAGCACCTCACACCCCATAATCTGGTAGCCGCCACAGATTCCCAGCACAGTTTTTCCGTTCTTGTGGGCCTTTATTATGGCCTGGGCCACCCCATTTTTGCGCAATTCCGCCAAATCTGCAATTGTGCTTTTGCTCCCCGGCACTATTATTATGTCTGCACGCTCCAGTTCCTCCACATTATTGGTGTAGAAAAGGCATACTCTTGGGTCCTGCTCCAGCACATTGAAGTCTGTAAAGTTTGAGAGATGGCGCAGCAGCACCACAGCAATGTTTATCCTCCCCTGCCGGGCCTGATAATTCTTTGCCCCAAGGGCCACAGAATCCTCCTCTTCTATATGGATGTCCTTGAAATAAGGTAGCACACCAAGCACCGGCACTCCGCAGAGTTCTTCAATCATCTTCCGCCCCTCTTCAAACAGACGGGCATCCCCTCTGAACTTGTTTATGATTATCCCCTTAACGTGCTTCCTTTCCTCCTCTGTCATAAGCATAATGGAGCCGTATACACTTGCAAACACACCTCCACGCTCAATGTCCGCCACCAGTATCACATCCGCCCCGGCATAGATGGCCATAGGCATATTCACAAGGTCTGTCTCACGCAGGTTTATCTCCGAAACCGATCCGGCCCCCTCCATAACCACCGGGTTGTACCTGGCTGCCAGACGGTCAAATGCCGCATTCACCTCTTTGCGCAGCTCCTCCCTCCCCTCTTTGCGGAAATATGAGTATGCACTCTGGTTGCCGTGGGGTTTGCCGTTGAGCACCACCTGTGAAGTGTGGTCTGAATTTGGCTTCAGCAGCAGAGGGTTCATATCGGTGCTGCAGGGGATTCCTGCCGCCTCGGCCTGCACTGCCTGGGCACGCCCTATCTCAAGGCCGTCGGGAGTGGCAAAAGAGTTGAGGGCCATATTCTGCGCCTTGAAAGGGGCCGGAGTATACCCGTCCTGCAGGAAAATTCTGCAGAAACCAGCCGCCACCACACTCTTGCCCACATCACTTCCCGTTCCGGCAAACATTATGGGGTGAAGTTTATTGTTTTTCATCTGTTCTCTTCCTATATTGATAGAACTCCTCCCACTTCTCTTCGGGGAAGTCATTCTTTTTGTTTTCATATCTTGCCAGCACAAACAACGCATCCGAAAGGCGGTTCATGAAGGCCATCATTTCTGCCGGAACCGGATCTTCCCTGTGGAGGCTCCAGAGCCTCCTCTCTGCCCTGCGGGCAACTGTCCGGGAGAGTTGCAGCAATGAGGCCACCACTGTTCCTCCCGGGTGTACAAAATTCTTCCTGTCTTCCAGTTTCCTCTGCAGGGTATCTACAATCCTCTCACACTCTTCCACCAGGGTTGCATCAAACCTGCGGGGGTTTGCATCCCTCCTCTGCTGCGGAGTTGCCACAATACTCATCATAGGCATAAAGGCACTCTGTACCCTGGAGAGAAAATCTTCAAGGGATTTGTCGGGATTATGGGAATTCCCATTGAAGGCCCTCACCACCCCCAGAAGGGCATTCAGTTCATCCAGGGTGCCGTTGGCCTCTATTCTGGCACAATCCTTTGGCACAACCTCCCCTCCGTGGATATTGGTTGTTCCCGCATCCCCTTTTTTTGTGTATATCTTTCCCATACTAAAAAAGTTCCAAGAGATTCATATTGCCCCAGTACAGATGGGTATATCCTGCAATCAGGTTCCTGTATCTGTACAGAGGGGTTGCAACTTCATTTCCTGCCGCATTGTACAGCCGCGCTATGCTCTGCAACGGGTGACCGGGGTCCGGAACAACCCTTGAGTAATGGAATTCGTGTCCTCTGAGTTCCCTGCCGGCATAACTGAACCTGCGGTATCCCATCTGAAGCCTTTTCCCAACCATTGTGGCCTTCTGGCCAAGTACACCGCACATTTCATATTCCCGTCCCTGCTCATCAGAGATGCTGCGGCACAGGTACATCATTCCTCCACACTCTGCCCAGCATTTACCGCCATTCTCTATATAATCCTTTATTTGCCCGCGCATCTCCACATTTCCCTGCAACTGCTCCAGATACAGCTCGGGATATCCCCCCGGGAGATACAGCAGGTCACACTCGGGCAACTGTGTATCTTTTAAAGGGGAGAAGAACTCCACCTTACCCAATCTGCGCAGGGAACTGATATTCTCCCGATAGATAAAATTGAAAGCCTCATCCCTGGCCACCGCTATACGGTGAGCATTCTCCTGCGGTGCACCGGCAACATTGTCTGCAGCCACCCCACACATCGGAACAGTAGAAATTTCCAGCAGCATATCCACATCCACGTACTCCTCCACCATTGCCGCCACCTTGTCTGCATACTCCTCAAACAGGAACTCTTCATCCAATGAGAGGCCAAGATGCCTTGACGGTATTGCAATGTCATTGTTCTTGGGCAGATACCCCAACACCGGCACCCCAAGATCATTGCAGGCATCCACAAGTGTTGCATAATGGCTTGCACTCCCCACCATATTGAACACCACACCTGCAATCCTCACCCCCGGGCAAAAGTTCATGTACCCGTATATGATTGGGGCCACCGAGTAGGCGCACGATTTTGCATTTACCACCAGCAGCACCGGAATGTCAAGCAGCTGCGCCACCTGTGCACTGCTCCCTTCCATACGGCTGTAACCGTCAAACAGTCCCATTACCCCCTCCACAACATTCACAGCGGCATCGGCTCCATAAGTTGCATAAACCTCCCTCATATGCCCCTCTCCGCACATGAATTCATCAAGATTCACCGAATCCCTCCCTGCAGCAAGGGAATGATACTGGGGGTCTATATAATCAGGCCCGCACTTGAAAGGCTGCACAACAATTCCCCTGTTGCGCAAAGCCCTCAGCAACCCAAGGGTAAAGGTTGTCTTTCCGCTTCCCGACGAAGCGGCTCCTATCAGAATCTGGGGTTTTACATTAGCAGACATAAAACAAATTTAACTATTTTCGCATTATGAAATACATTTCTTCTCTTCCCGATAAATTTACAGCACTCCAAAACGCCCTCCTCACTGCAAGGGAGCAGGGTGAGGCTGTTGTTGTGGGAGAGGTTCCCAAAGAGGTACGCCTTGTATGTTTTGATATGGACGCCACCCTCATACGGATGGAAACCATAAACCGCATTGCACAGGAGGCCTCCATCGGGAAGCGGATGGAAGAACTTACTTTGCGTGCAATGAGCGGGGAGGATGACTTCCGCACAAATTTCCTGCACAGGCTGAAGATGCTCCGCGGGGTTCCCTGGCCTGTTGTTGAAAGGATTGCAGCAACAATGCCTTATGCCCAAGGGCTGGGAAACCTTATGGGCAGACTGCATGAAGCCGGAATAGAGACAGCCGTAATCACAGGCAACTTCAATATCTTTGGGGAGTACCTGAAAAGGGATTTCGGATTCAACCACGTATTCACCACCACTCCGGAGGTTGAAGACGGCACCCTTACAGGCAACATTTGCGGAGACATCATTGATGCCCCCGCAAAATCATCCATTCTTATAAAAATATGTTCAGAAAAAAATATTCCTCTAGGATGCACCCTTGCAGTGGGTGACGGGGCAAATGATATCCCTATGCTTGCCACCGCCGCCGCTGCCGTTGCCTACAACGCCCTCACTGCAAGGGAGGGGATTGACAGGGTGCTGCTGCCCCTACTTTCTCCTGAAAATTGACTTTACCCCCAACACTGCTCCCGACAGACATACAACCGCACATCCCGTACACAAAATCCATATTATTGCACTCCAAAGTGCCGGTCTGGAGAGAAGTGACGGAAGGTTGAAATAGTGAAGGAAATTGAAGAGCCATCTGTCTGCCTTCTTGTTTTTGTTAAGGTATTTTATGTATCCATCCTCAGGACTCACATAGTAAAGGTCCTTATCATTGTTCTCCACTTCAACCTTGTACACAGGGAGCGTATAGGTCTGGCGTAGGTTTATATAGTAGTTGTCGTACTCCTCCAGTTTGGAAACGGCAATTTGTACGCTATCCCCATATATCCTTCTGAAGCCATCCTCAATAGTCTGCTGTGGAATATCCAATATTGAAACCTCTTCTTTTGAAGCATCCAGGTACCTCTCATTCGCTCCTTCAATTATAATATATGCCGGAACCTCTGCAAACCTTGCCAGTGTTATCTCTTTAAGTTGAGGATAGGCCTCCTTTACTTTATTGAAACTCAATTTATAGGCATCCAAAGGGAGCAGGTTCTTGCCCCATAGCCTTGTCTTGTCAAATACATAAGGAGCCTCTGTCTTTATAAGCCATTGCGGAACCCTCTTCATTGCAAAAAGGCCGCTCACAGCCCAACTGACAAGAAAAATTCCGAATATGAGACCTGCGGCAAAATGTATCCTCTGCCATCTGGTCCTGTATGGATTTCCCCAAACTCCTTTCACCCTCTTTCTCCTTATGAAGATATACAGGCCCAGGATAAAACCGGTAAGTGCGGCTGCAAGGCAGACAGAAGCCCCCACTACAAAGGAATCCATCCACATCTGGGTATTCCTCCTCAAGGCAGGAATATACAGTTTGTGGGGAATGGCCCCTATATACGCCCAGAATCTGGTTCCGGATGTAGTCAGCTGCTGCACATCAGCTGTCTTTCCAGATATGAAAAGATGAGTCTTGTCCTTATCTTCGAAATGGAATTTATAAATAGGCAGTTCCCTTTCATATCTGGAAAACAGGACCCACTGGCTACGTTTGCGCAACGTATCCACCTTTTTCACAGGGGCATCTGTCCAATGCTTTGCAACCTTTTCAACACACTTGAAATCTATAGGCTTTATTTGGTGCAGAGTATCTGTTGTAAGGGTGAAATTTTTTCCCTTTGTCTTTATATCCATGAGTGTCTGTTCCTGGAACTGCCTCACCTTAAGACCGGTTATCTCATCACCTGCCCTCTCCCTGATATATGCAATCTCCGGCAATGAAGAAGGGAGGGTCTCCTTTTTGCTGTTGAACATATCATCCGGCACTCTCGGATACGGATGATAAATGAGTACAAGACCCGAGAGGAACCACATCAGGAAAAAGACAGAAATAACTGTTCCGGTATATTTATGCACCTTAAAAAGGAGCCCCACCAATTTCTTCATAGTCTGTATTTTTTTATTGCAACTTATTTACATCACTGCGGGGAGTTTCTCCCTCTCCATAGGAACAAGTCTTCTGAAACTGTAGCCCTCCTGTATTGCAAGGCCCTTTGTAACATTACCAGTGGCAATGTCATAGATATAGATTCCTGGAGCCTCATTTTCAGGGTTGGTTGCAAAATAGACCTTTCCGTCCCTTACCACTGCAAACTGGGCAAATGTTCCCTGGCTGTATGGCAGATGTGTTCCATTGTACACTACCTCTGTCCTCTGGTCTGTTGCAAGGTCAAGTATAGCAAACCAACAGTTGTAGTTGTTTCCCCAACCCGCAGCACCTGTATGTACAGGGTCCTGGATATACAGCACCGCCTTATTGTTGCCCATATAGGTTGATGTGATGAGTTTTCCTGCAGAATAGTTGTGACCCATATAGTTCTGGTCAAACTGGAACTCACCCTTGTTTATCCTCAACAGATTTCCTACCTGCTCGGTATAGCTTTCGGCATCAGTTCTCTCTGTGTTGCAGGCAACATAAAGGTTCCCCTTGTCATCCCAGAAGGTCTTGTCCTGAAGAAGTTCACCGTATGCTGTACCAGCCATAGTGTGTACCCTTGTCTCCTTCACATCACACTTCACACTCATATCACTTGCTTTAATGAAGATTACATTAAAGTCATTTGACCAGAACTTTGACTTCTTCTGTGTCATATAGATGATATACCCGTCAGACTCCCTGTATTTTGCAATACCTGATGTACTGAAGTAGAAACCGTTCTCCACATCTATCTCCACACCCTCCAGCTGACCTTCTGCAATGATTGACATATCCTCTGTATTGAGTTTGGTCCAGATGATGCCGGGAGCCTTGGCATTGCCATTGTAGGCCATAATGCACAAGGTTGTCTTGTCCAGCCAGCAATGTGTATATCTGTATCTCTTGTAGGTGTTGCTCTGGAACGGACGCTCAGCAATTGTTGTGAGTTTTCCATCATAAATCTGATATTTTCCAAAACGGTCTGCAGAGATAGGAATCTCATAGTAATAGCCATCTTTGAAGATTATCTCCTCATCAAGTTTTGCGGTAATGTCTGCACCTGTGTTCTTATAGTCAATTACCATATTGGGATCAGAAACATCTGCAACATTCTTCACCAGGTATGAAACCTCATCTGTACCGGCCTTTACCCAAAGGTCGAAATACTTTTCAACAGTATCCTCCGGTTCAGGTTCCGGAGCCGGGTTGTCCTCTTTTTCACAAGAGGTAAAAACTAATGTGAACATTGCCGCTATGGCAAACAGAATAAAATTGAACTTTTTCATAATGTTATGTAATTAGTTGATGAATAATCTGAATTTGAGGAAAAACGAACGGCCTGGCTTCTGCAGCATGAAATTATCATATAGCGCTTTGTCCAGCAGGTTATTGCACTCCAGAGACAAATTGTAACGTTCACTGCGCCAAGAATATGACACAACTGCATTATGCTGGTGCTGGGTAGGAATTTTTGATTTTCCGTCAAGCGAGCCGTACGCCTCCCAGGTGAGGTAGAACCAGTGCACATACTGGTAATGGTATCCTACGCGCAGTTTGTCCCCCCTGTGCAAGATATCCCTGAAATAGAAATCCAATTCAGCATTGCCGAACAGCCAAGGTCTGTTGGGAAGTTTGTTTTTATAAGTAATTGAGGCTTTTCCATCCTCTTTGAATCTGTTCATATCTTTGGCATCCTGCCAGCTGCAGTTGGCCATAAAGCGCAACATATCACTGTAATTATAGGAGAACTCACCTTCAACCCCCTGAACCTTTACACTTGTAACATTCTCATACTGAGAAAGTCCATCTCTCTCGGAAATTACCAGTCTCACATAATCCGATGCATCACGCACAAATGCATTTGCCTCATAATTGAACAGATGTCCGTTTGAAGCCTTGGCGGAACCAAAAAAGCCCAGGTTATAGTTTTCACTGCTCTCGGGCTTGAGTGTGAGGTTGGGGAGCACCGTTATTCCGTTTCCGAGCAATTCATTGCCCAATGGGAGTCTCACACTGTGCTCATATGACACCTTTAGAGCCAATTCTTCCATCAAGGTATACCTTAACGCCGCACCATATCCCCAATAATCTTTTGTAGCCTTTTTGTCCACCCTGTCAGAACCTGACACCCAGGATTCATCCCTCTGGTTTACCATAAGGTAATTGATATAATCCTTTACAAAAAAGACATTGCTCATTTTGCCTCCAAAAAGGGTCTGGTTATATGAAAGGCCCAGAATATGGTTGGCAAGGACATCATTTGATTTTGAAAAAGTGTTGTCCACTTCATCATATCTTTCATTTCCAAGCCGGTTGAGCAGATAATTCAGATTAAAGGAATGTTTTCCCGATATAGCATAGTCGAAATTTGCCCTGGCCACAGCACGCGGACGCTTGTAGTTCCTTATGGAGCGGCTGTCTCCTGAAATCTCATTTCTGGTTGTTGCAATGTATTTCCTGTCCCAATCATACTTTCTGAAGGCAGTATCTATTGTACGTGAATGGTCCCAGGTATATGAGAGCAGGGCATTGAAGTGCAGTTTGTCAAAAACGAAGTCCTTCTTCCTGTATGTTGCAGAGATATTCTTTGAATCCGACTCCCTCTCCGCCTCTCCATAAACTATAGATTGTATTGAACCTGTCTGCAACTGTTTGTCCACTTTTGAATATGATGCACTGACAAAGAATGCATCAGCCCACTTCTTGCCTGAAACACCCGCTTCCAACTGTCCTAGCATAGAAAGATAATCATCGTGGAAACGTCTTCTCTCCTCAAGTACATATTTTCCTTTTTCTTCGCTCCATACCTCCACATCCTTAACCTTATAGTTGTTTTCTGAGAAGTTCACCCCTATGACAGGCTTGAATATCAGCCCGTTTTTTGAAACATACTGTGCACTGAAATCACTCTTGTGGGTATTGAAAGAACCGTACCCGTATGAGAAATCAAGATAATTCTTCCTGTCCTGCTTGGTAATGATATTGATTGCGCCTCCCAATGCATCCGCTCCAAGATGTGAAGGTACAACACCCTTGTAGATCTCTATCCTCTCTATGATGTTCAAAGGGATATTTGAAAGGTTCACTCCGGAACCTTTTGCCGCCATAGGGACTCCGTCTATGAAATATCTCACAGAATTGCCGGACATTCCGTTTATGGAGAGCTCAAAATCAGAGCCTACACCACCGGACTCCCTTACCTTAACACCGGTTGTCTTGTTCACAATGGTGTTGAGATTATGTGCCGAATTTATAATGGGTCTTATATTAAGGGCACTTACAGCCAGTGCTGTCTCCTTGAGCAGCTGTGCGCTGCTTTTCCCTACAACCATCACTGCATCCAGATTCTCCGCCTGCTCGGCAAGCTGTATCTTAATCACGGAATCGCCAGTGAGTTCAAACTCCTTCTCTACAGTCTGGTATCCCACAAGAGAAGCCACAAGTGTATATTTCCCATTGGAAAGTTTAAACTTGAAAGCGCCGTCCGCAGCACTTTCGGCCCACAGTGATGCATTCCCCTTAATTGTCACTGCCACCCCGGGGATTGGGGACCCGTCAACAGATGTAATTTCGCCATGCAATGTATGGCGTGCCTGTGCACTAAGATGCAATGGAAGAACCAATGTGCTCAAGATGAGCAGAAGTACAATTTTTTTCATATTCCCGATGATTTTATCAAACTGTCGGGAATAAAATTGTACATACAAGCAAAACTGTACAGTTATCCTGTACAAGGTTCAGCCGGACAAGAAATCTCTGGTGGGATCTGGTGTCTGTCTGCAAGCTCTTATTACCCGAAAGCTTCAAAACTAAATGATCTTGGCAGGTCTTCTGGCTTGCTCCCCCACTGATGCCTTCTCATCCGTAACGGACAATGGCTTTTGAGTATCAGTGGATTTGTTGGAACTTACAGCAGCGGTGTCTGCCCAGGATTCTCACCTGGTTCCCTTTTCATCCTCCCCTGTGAAAACAGGTTCGGACACCAATATCAGCGGCAAATGTAGCAATAATTTTTAAAAACAAAATTTTTTTGATTGTAATATTAATTTTCTACATTTGCCCTTGTAAAGGTGATGCGGCAGTTTTTCATACTGCAGCATAAAAGGGAATCCGGTTGGAATCCGGAACAGTGCCCGCTACTGTAACTTCTATTGCCACAGGCAATAACAGAGCTTCTTTAACCACTGTATTTTTTACGGGAAGGTGCTCGATGAAGTGAGTCAGGAAACCTGCCTTTGCAGATTACAGTTAACGTGCCCTCGGGAAAAAGGTGCTATTTAATAATTTTTTAAAAAGATTTTTCACAGATTTTTTTGTTGTACATACCGTTTGTGCGGTATGATTGTACCTACCCGGTGCACCGGTTTTTTCATACTCAACACTCAACTCATACAAACTGGTGTTCCGGGTTTTATACAGTTTTTGCTATGGAAAGGAGAAGACTTGCAACAGGAGCCTTGTACATTGCCGTAACTGCCTTGCTGGCTGCCGGATGCGGCAACAGCAGTTCATCCGGCACCAGGGCTGCAGCGGATGATAAGGAAATCATTGCCTTTGACACATCAGATTCCACAAAGGCATACCCCCAATATGCACAGGGATTCAAGGTAACATACACAAACGGGGCAAAACTGGTGGAGATAAGTGACCCAACCGCCAAGAACAATACCGTATACAGGTTTGTCCTTACAGAGGATTTGTCAAATCCCCTTCCCGACGGATATACCCCTATAAAGATTCCCGTAGAGAGGATAATCTGCATGACAACCCTGCAATTGGCCGGCTTCATAACCCTTGATGAAACGGAGTACGTGAGCGGAATGAGCAGCACAAGGTTCCTGCACAATGAGACTGTGCGCAGACAGATTGATGAGGGAATTACAAAACGGATAGGTATAGAGGGGAATTTTGACAATGAAGTTATAATGAACATAAATCCAAACCTTATTTATTTCTCCCCTTTCAAGCGGGGCGGCTATGACGGCCTCAAGGAGGCCGGTATTCCGCTGGTTCCACATCTTGGCTACAAGGAACCTCACCCGCTTGGGCAGGCGGAGTGGATAAAGTTCATAGCCCTGTTCATCAACGAAGAGGCAAAGGCCAACAGGATTTTCAATGATATAGCGCAGCAATACAATACACTTAAAGAGAAAGTTGCACAGCAGCAGGGGGAGCGCCCGGTGGTACTGAGCGGAGAGATTCACGGAGGCTCCTGGTATGCTGTAGGGGGAAAGAGTTTCCTTGCACAGCTCTTCAAGGATGCAGGAGCAGATTATGTACTTAAAGACAACAACGAGTCGGGTGGAATAAACTTTGATTTTGAGACCATGTATGAGAAAGCCGCCAACGCACAATACTGGCGCATTATGAATGGATATCAGGGAGAATACACCTATGAGGTCCTGGGAAAGAGCGACCCGCGGTACAAAGATTTCAGGGCATACAGGGAGAAAGGGGTCATCTACTGCAACCAGAGGGAAAAGGGCTTCTATGAGAGTTCCCCAACACAACCTCATCTGGTGCTCAAGGATCTTGTGAAGATATTCCATCCCACTCTTGTTGAAGAGGATTACAAGGGAACATTCTATACACTTCTGGAGAAATGATAAAAAGGCACACAACCCTCATTATGGCTGCAATATTTGTTTCAATTGTGGCATTTGCATTCCTCAACCTGCTGTTGGGAACTGTACGTATTCCCGCCTCTGATGTATTCAACATTATCCTTGGCAGAGGGTGTTCAAATGAAATCTGGGAAAACATAATAGTTAAATCAAGGTTGCCGCAGGCCCTCACCGCCATTTTTGCCGGTGCAGGGCTTTCTGTCGCAGGCCTCCTTATGCAGACCGTATTCAGGAATCCCCTTGCAGGTCCCTCTGTACTGGGTATAAGTTCCGGCGCCAGCCTTGGTGTGGCATTTGTGATACTTATGTCGGGAATAATGGGGCAGGCCCTCAGCCAGTTGGGGTTCTTTGGGGAGTTTGCCGTCACTATTGCGGCAATAATTGGGGCAATGGGGGTTATGGGGATAATCATTTTTGTTTCCCAAAAAGTGAAAGGAAATGTCACACTTCTTATAATTGGTGTGATGATAGGACATATTGCCACTGCCATAATTGGTGTGCTGAAGTTCTTTAGTGTTGAAGAGGACATAAGGGCATACGTAATATGGGGATTGGGGAGTTTTGCAAAGGTGTCGGGAGGACAGATGGTCCTTTTCTGTACCATTATGGCTGTGCTCATCCCTCTAAGTATGCTTCTGATAAAGACCCTCAACCTGCTCCTTCTTGGAGACGGATATGCCAGGAACCTTGGCCTGAACATAAAGAGGGCCCGCTTCTATGTTATTCTGGCTGCCGGTGTGCTGGTTGCCATAGTTACCGCATACTGCGGTCCCATATCCTTCATAGGGCTTGCTGTTCCGCACTTGTGCAGGGGAATATTCCAGACATCAGACCACAGAATACTTATGCCGGCAACCGTACTCGCAGGTGCATCCCTGGCACTTATATGCAACCTCATTGCAAGGATGCCGGGGTTTGAGGGGGTTCTCCCGGTAAACTCTGTAACTGCACTCATTGGGGCCCCGGTTGTAGTGAGTGTACTTTTCAGGAAAAGGAAAAATGAAATTGGAGAATAGGGATATGGAGAGCACAGTTGTAATAAGGGATCTTACCATAGGGTACAGGAAACATTGGAGGAAAGAGGAAGGCAGCAGGAGCAAGATTGTTGCCGGAAATATAAATGCCTCAATACGGCAGGGGGAACTCACTTGCCTGCTGGGTGCAAACGGAGTGGGGAAATCCACCCTGCTGAAGACTTTGTCGGGATTCCTGGAGAAGCTTGGGGGTGAGATAATGATTATGGGCAAGGAACTTGGGTCCTATACGCCAAAGGAACTCTCCACCACAATGGGAGTTGTACTTACAGACAAGTGCGATGTGCGCAATATGAGCGCCAGGGATATAATTGGAATGGGACGCAGCCCGTACACATCCTTCTGGGGGACCCTTTCAAGAGATGACTACAGGATTGTGGATGAATCCATAGCAATGATTGGAATAGAACACCTGAGCGGAAGGATGGTGCATACCCTCAGCGACGGTGAGAGGCAGAAGGTGATGATAGCCAAGGCACTTGCACAACAGACACCAATAATAATATTGGATGAGCCAACCGCATTCCTGGATTTTCCAAGCAAAGTGGAGATAATGCAGCTGCTGCACAAACTTACCCGGGAAGCCGGCAAAACAATATTCCTCTCTACCCACGATATGGAACTTGCCCTGCAGATAGCGGACAAGATATGGATTATGGAGAAAAAAAAGGGATGTGCCATAGGAACAGCAGAAGAACTTGCCCAAAACGGTGTCCTGAAACCTTTCTTCAACCGTAGTGGAGATGACTTCAACTATGAGAAAGGACTCCTTAAAATGATGGAATTAAAGCGTTTGTCCGATGCGGCAGACAATCTCCTCCGCATATAATATCCGCTGGTTTGAACTCCCCCTGAACCTCAATTGCTCATCCCGCAGTTCCTCCACAAAAGGGCCGTCAACCAGTGCATCCACACTGCGCAACAGCCGCATCCTGCAGGGATCATTCTCTGCAATCAGTTCCTCCAGTGTGAAGCCTGTATAGCACCAGATTGTTTTGAAGGTCTCCTCCTTTATCCTGCGGGCCAGATATGCAAACTCTTCGGCCTGATAGAACGGGTCCCCTCCGGAGAATGTGACATTCCAGGGAGAATCCTTTACAATTTCAAGCAGTTCCCCTACCGAAACAGGCCTCCCTCCACCCATATCCCAGCTTTGCGGATTATGGCACCCCCTGCATCTGTGGGAGCAACCAGCACAATATATGGAGAGACGGAAACCGGGGCCATCCACCACGGTTCCGTCAATTATATCCAGAATCCTTATCTGTACCGAATCATCCATAATCCCCTATTCGTGAACAACCCTGTCATTGAGTTCTGCCAACTTTGCCCTGTTCCAGCGGTCTGTAGTACCCACAAGATACCCTGTAATGCGCTGCAGTTTGTCTATGTTGGCGCTGCCACATTTAGGGCACTCCTTCATATCTTTCTGTGCATTCTCATAGCCGCACTCCATACATCTGTTGCGGTTGTGGTTTACAGAACAGTATCCCATATCATACTTGTCCATAAGGTCTACAATGTTCATTATGGCCTCCGGGTTATGGGTGGCATCCCCATCTATCTCCACATAGAAGATATGCCCGCCTCCTGTAAGTTTGTGATATGGAGCCTCAATCCTCGCCTTATGCTGCGGAGAACATTTGTAATACACCGGAACATGGTTTGAGTTGGTGTAATAATCCTTGTCGGTAACCCCCTCCACAATGCCGAAATCCTTCTTGTCCCTTCTTGTGAATCTTCCCGACAGGCCTTCTGCCGGAGTTGCCAGCACACTGTAGTTATGCCCGTAACGGGTTGAGAACTCCTGCACCCTGTCCCTCATATATGTCACAATCCTCAGGCCAAGTTCCTGCGCACCGGCATCCTCACCGTGATGTTTGCCCACAAGGGCCACAAGTGTCTCTGCCAGGCCTATGAAACCTATACCCAAAGTACCCTGGTTTATCACAGACTCAATTGTATCTGTAGGCTTGAGATTCTGCGAGCCGTTCCACAATGCCGACATCAACAGCGGGAACTGCTTTGCAAGTGCGGTCTTCTGGAAACAGAACCTCTCATGCAATTGTTTGGCAGCAGTTTCCAATGTTGCATCCAGTTTGCTCATGAAGAGGTTTATCCTCTGCTCAACGTTATCTGCTGCAAGTCTGCTCTCAAGCGCCAGTTTTACAATGTTTATTGTAGTGAACGAAAGGTTGCCCCTTCCAATGGAGGTCTTTTCTCCAAAACGGTTCTCAAACACCCTTGTACGGCATCCCATTGTGGCCACCTCATATTTGTAGCGTTCAGGGTCATCCTCCTTCCACAGTTCGTGTTGGTTGTACGAGGCATCCAGGTTTACAAAGTTGGGGAAGAAACGTTTTGCACTCACCATACAGGCAAATTTGTAGAGGTCGTAGTTCTTGTCTGTAGGGAGATAGCTCACCCCCCTCTTCTTCTTCCATATCTGTATTGGGAATATGGCTGTTGAGCCGTTTCCAACACCATGGTATGTAGTGTGGAGCAGTTCCCTTATTATACAGCGACCTTCGGCTGAGGTATCTGTACCATAGTTTATGGAACTGAACACAACCTGGTTTCCTCCACGGGAGTGGATGGTGTTCATATTATGCACAAATGCCTCCATAGACTGGTGCACCCTCTGGGCTGTACGGTTTATTGCATGCTGTTTGACCCTGTCAATCCCCCTCAAAGGCACTCCAACCTGTTTGCCTTCATAATCTTTGCCGTCAAGATCCCTTATTATATAGTCATCTATTTGTGCATCATACAACTGCGAATAATCCTCCCCGGCCAGTTTCTCCAGAATCTTCACCTCCTCTATATAACTGCTCCTTACAAACGGGGCAAGGTAATAGTCAAATGCCGGTATGGCCTGTCCGCCGTGCATCTCATTCTGGGCGGTCTCCATAGAGATACAGCACAGGATACTGGCTGTCTCTATCCTCTTTGCAGGACGGCTCTCCCCGTGTCCGGTAGTGAACCCGTTTTTAAGGATCTTGTCTATAGGGTGCTGCACACAAGTAAGGCTCTTGGTAGGATAGTAGTCTTTGTCGTGGATATGTATATAGTTCCCGGCAACCGCCTCCTTCACATCATCTGAGAGCAGATAGTCATCCACAAACGGTTTGGTGGACTCGCTGGAGAACTTCATCATCATTCCCGCAGGGGTGTCTGCATTCATATTGGCATTCTCGCGGGTAACATCATTTGATTTGGTCTCAATTATCTCCAGGAATATACCCCTGGTCTTTGCTTTTCGGGCAACTGTCCTCTTGTTCCTGTAGGCAATGTACAGTTTTGCAACCTCCTTGCGGGGGCTCTTCATAAGTTCAAACTCCACAAGGTCCTGAATCTCCTCCACGTGCATCTGCTCATTTCCCTTGCAGGCAATTCGGTCTGTAATCTTCTTTATAAGATCCTCATCCTCCCCATCGGGGCTGTGCAGCATCGCCTTCCTTATGGCAGCTGCAATCTTAGCCTCATTGAAACCTACAATACGGCCGTCTCTTTTAATAACTGTTTGAATCATATCGGTGTATTTTATTGTTTATATTTTTCTCATTCCTCCACCAGCACAACATCAAGTTCCCCCTCCGGCAGCAATGGTGAACACTGCTGTCTGCAAAGTTCCCTTATTGCACCAAAGAACCTCCGGGCATCCTCCTCCCCGAATATTTTCCACAACTCCCTGGCAAGGGTAAAGTTGTCGGGAATAACATTGCACCCTGCCTTGCGGGCAACATCCTGTACAAACTCCTTGTCTACGGTTACAACCTTGCTGTGGGTATCAAGGTTTCCTGCCGCCAGTTTTACCGCCTTCCCTATCATTATTCCCAGGGTAACTTTTCCAAACCCGTGTTCCGATGCCATTCTCACTGCATCTCCAATAAAGTTCCCATAATGGATGAAGGACTGCGGAGGCACTCCTGCCCCCACCCTCTCCTTAAGTTTCTGTTCACTTTTTGCTCCGGAGTTTATTATAAGATGCTCCACACCCAATGCCTTTGCCACATCCATTTCACGACTTATTGATTCCAGAAAAGCCTCCTTGGAAAACGGTCTTACAACTCCGCTGGTACCTATTATGGAGATGCCTCCTGTTACCCCAACCCTGGGGTTGAATGTCCTTGCTGCAAGTTCGCGTCCTCCGGGAACAGATATTGTAATATCTGCGCCACCACCAGGCAACTCCTCTTCCACCACCCTCATCATCATCCCCCGCGGGCCGTTGTTTATTGCAGGTCCTCCAACCTCCAGACCAAGCCCGGGCAATGTTACCGTACCTACCCCCTCCCCTGCAAAGAACCTCACCTCTTCTGTATCATTCAATTTCACTTGAGCAATAATGTCATATCCGTTTGTGGCATCGGGATCATCCCCTCCGTATTTTGTTGCACACCCCCAGGCTCCGTCATCCGTTGTCCCGCTCCCCTTCAGGGGCATTCTCACCCTCTCCCCCTGCGGCAGCACAACAAACACACTCCTGCACTCTTCCCCGTGCAGCAGCCGTCTGAGTGCCCCCCTTACGGCAGCAGTTGCAGTACTCCCTGTTGTGAGCCCTATCCTCAACGGAAAGAATCCCGGAACAAGCCGCTCAACTTCCATCCGCAGCCCTACAGGGCCATATACCGGCACAAATGATTCCGGCAATGCAGGCCTTTGTACCGCAAACACTTTTGCCCCACAGGCAAAAGCAGCCTCCACTTTCTCCTTAAAGAAGCCGCTCTCCCCGCTCTCCTTTGTAATTACTGCCTCAGGAGAGATCTTTGCAATGAATTCCTTCTCCCCCTCCAACGTAATGGCCTCATCCTTCAAATATAGAAGCCTGTTGCCCGGGAAACCTGCCTTTGCCGCCAACTCCCTTGATTCATCCCTGTCCAACACCCTGAAATGGCAGAGATTCCCCTTCCGGCTCCAGTATCCGCGCAGTTTTGGTATGGTGTTCACCCCTGTAAGTGCCAGCAGTGAAGTTATCTTCCCATTATTGAGCTTCCCAACGGCATCATCAAAGGAACTGCACCAAATGATGCGTTTGTCCCGCATAGGGAACTCCCTCTCATATCTGATCACCGGAAGAGACAATTCCCCTGATACAGCATCAACGGTTGCATGTACCCCCTGTGCAAACGGATGTGCCGCATCTACAATGAGGGAGATACCGTTCCTCCTGCAGAATTCCCCCATAGCGGCAGAATCCATCCCCCCACAAATACGCACCCCGTTGCACAACTCCACATCCTGTATATTTCCCTTTGTGGAGTAGTGGAAAAGGGTTCCTGCAGCATCAAGTGTCTGAGCCGCCATCCTCCCTTCAGTTGTACCGCCTATAACCAGAATCATATTACTGCCGTTTTATCTTTTTCATTTCCTGAACAGGTGCTTGAACTCACTGGCATAAAGCCTTGAGAGCCCCTCCCTGTTGTCTATTGCATCCCCAACCACAATCATTGTGGTAAGTGTAAGGTTGTTCCCTTTTACAATTGTTGCAAGGTCCTTAAGTTCACCCCTGAAAATCTTCTGGTCCTTCCAGGTAAGGTGGTAACAGGCCGCCACCGGGGTAGTTGGCGGATAATGCTGCAACAGTTCCTCCTGCACCTGCTCCACCACCCCTGCACTCAGGAATATGCACATGGTGCTCCTGTGCTGTGCCAGCATATGGAGTTTCTCCCTCTCCGGCATTGCCGTACGCCCCTCCCCTCTGGTAAGGATTATTGTCTGCACCCTCTCCGGAATTGTAAACTGGCTCTGCAGTTCCGCCGCAGCGGCCAGGAATGAAGATATGCCAGGAGTTATATGGTAGCTCATATTGTATTTGTCAAAGAAAGCCATCTGTTCCTGTATAGCCCCATAGATGCAAGGGTCGCCGGTATGCAGCCTTACAACAAATAGCCCCTTGTCATAAAACTCCTTCATAAGGTTGAACTGCTCCTGCAGGTCCATAGAGGCCGAACTCCTTACAACAGCCCCCTCCTTTGCATAATATGTAAGTTCCTTTGGCACCAGACTGCCGGCATACAGGATAAGGTCAGCCTCTTGGAGCATCCTCTTTCCCCTTACAGATACCAGTTCAGGGTCACCAGGCCCTGCGCCAACTATCTCAATATGCCCCTTCCTCTCCAATTTCCTCTCCATAGCCACCGCAAATGTCCAGTTCCCCATCTTCTGTTTCTCCACCACCAGTTTTCCTCCTCCCGATGATTTTATTGCCGATGCCTCTGCCACAGATGCCGTCCCTGCCGCCTCAAGTGCCATGGCACTTGGATTTGGCACCTCAATGGATGAAAGTTCATCGGGAGTATATATATGATAATCCCCCTGCTCCAGCAACAAGGCTTCCCTGAGGCCCTGCAGCATAGGCTCATCCTTCTTTATATCCACTGTAGAAAGTGATGCTATTGCCGAAGGGTTGTATCCCTGGTCTGTAATGTATGAAATCATCCGGGAAGCCGCATCCTCCACCTGGGCCCCCTTTTTGCACCCCACTCCAATGTGCAGGGCCTTTGGAACGTATGTAACCATTGGAATCTCAGAACAATACAGGCGCGGAGTAACAGCAATTACAAGGTCATAATCATACCCGGTGGCGCCCATACGGTGCTTTGGAAGATCTGTAAAATTGTAGAACACATCCACATTCCCGCCTCTGGTCTTTTCAAGCCACTGTGTTCCACGGTCCTTTATATCCAGTACAAGCGCCACTTTGCCACCGTTAACATAAGTTGCTATAGGGCCGTTGAGCCCCTCTGTATTGGTAAAAGTTTCCCATCCGAACTTCCTGCCAATGGTATCAAGTGCCCACAGGCCGCTGTTGTCTGAACGGGTGGTTATCACAGCCTCCCCCCCAATGATGGCGGCAATCTCCTTTGCCAGCGTATTGGCACCGCCAACGTGGCCGCTCAGAACGGAAATAACCTTGTTTCCGCAGCTGTCCGCGCACACCACGGCCGGGTCTGTATGCTTGTCCTTTATGAATGGGGCTATTGACCTTACACAAATACCCAAAGCCCCCACAAACAATATCTTTGAATATCCGTCAAAATGCTCCCCGCAAAACTCTCCGTATGTTATCCTCACATTATCTTCATACTCCCTGCATATTGTATCAATGCAGTCACCTTTTCCTACTATAAGCAATGTCTCAGGTTTCATGACAAAATAAATTTTTCTACAACTGTTTTGTAACCTTGCAACAGGTTATACTGTTATAATCATCAACTGTAATTGTACTCTTTTCCGCTTCTGAAAAGCCGTATGCAACGGCTGCCTGTTCAAACTCCCCGGGATCCTTCACAGAATTGAACACTACCGTACCGCCAGGCCCCATAACCTTGGAGAGCATCTCCATTATCCTGCAGAGTTTCCCTCCATGCCCCCCAATGAACACAGCATCGGGAGTGTGCAGTTCCCCTTGTGAAATCTTCCCCTCCAGATCCAATGATGTGAAGTCACATATATGCCACTCTATCCCCGGCACCCCCATCCTGCGGCAGTTCTCCTCCATTATGGTACTGCACTGCTCCCTTATCTCAAAAGCCTCCACATCCAGGTGCGGAAACTGCATCTTTGCCTCAATTGAAACAGACCCGGTACAGAAACCTATATCCCATAATGTCCTCTTTTCATACAGGCCAAGCATTGCCAGGGAGAGCAGCCTAATGGGCATCTTGGTTATCATATTTACCCTCCCGTCAAGCAACGAAAAACTGCTGTGTGGAATCCCCATTATCCTATTGTGTTCTTCCCGATAACATCCTCTTCCATCCATCCTCTCCAAAATCACACAATTTGGAAAAGCATACTCCCCCTGTGCAGCCTCCTGCAAGGAGATAGTTGCCACATCCTCATTTTCTCCACCAAGAGCCTCACCAATATGCATCCTGTAATTGCAAAATCCATAATGCAACGCCCTTGCAGCAATGGCAGCAGGTGTATGTACTCTGTCTGTCAAAAGTCCTATCTTCCCTTTCCGCTCTATAAGGGCCCTGTCAAACTCTTTCCAGGGACGTCCGGTAAGTGAAACCGTTGTCATATCATCATACCGCATAACCAGCCGGTGTGCCAGAGTCTGCAGGGAATTGAATACAGGATATACCTTTATTGAAGCATGCGGCATTCTCTTTCTGATCGTAGTTGCAAAGCCAAAAAAGAGCGGATCCCCCGATGCAAACACCACTATAGGGGATGCTGCCTCCTCATACTGTCTGAACACGTCATCAAGCGGTATTGTAATGTCTATCCACCTGTGGCAGGGGGGAAGATACTCCTTCACAAGTCCATAGTGCCTTTTTCCACCGGAGAACACACTGTGCCCTGCAAGCAGATTGTCTGTTCTGGAGAGATGCATCCCAACACTCCCTCCATTGTCATCTATACCTATAACTGTAAAATCACACATCTCTGCCGGGGCGCAATTGCTGCGCATCATTGAAACACAAAATGGAATTTACTATGGTGGCGGCAAGATTACTCCCCCCCTTGCGCCCTTCAACTATCACTTTAGGGACCTGCACAAAAGGCTTGAGCATATGTTTCGACTCCTCCACATGCACAAACCCCACCGGTGCGGCAACCACACCAAGAGGCTTTGCCACCCCTCTCTTGATTAATGTACACAACTCAATAAGTGCTGTAGGGGCATTGCCGAAAACATACATTGCACCTGGGTGCTCCTCCACCGCAAGCCTTATGCCCGCCTGGGAACGTGTAATCCCCTTTTCCTGTGCCATTTTCTCTGCACGCGGATCATTCAAATAACACTTTACCTCCAGTCCAAGCCTCTGCAGAGCCCCTTTTCTTATGCCTGATGCCGCCATTGTAACATCTGTAACAATAACCTTCTCTCCGGTTTCACTGCAAATGCGGTTGTACATCTCCTCAACTGCATCCGGAGTTGTATAGAGGAGATTCTCCATATCAAAATCTGCAGTTGTATGTATTGCATGCAACAGGGCCCATTTGCGGCCAAGCGGAATGTCACTGTTTTTCAATTCACCCGCTATGGTCCTGAAACTCTCCATCATTATCCCTTGCCCCACTTTTACCTTCTCCTGAGCCTCTTCCCTGTAGTAGCCGCGTGGTGTTATGAATTTTCCTTTCTTTATATATGATTGTGAGTTGCCTATCAGAACTACAGTAAACATATCCACATCTTCAGGATCAAACTCCTGCAGTGTGGTTACAGCAACTCTCTGCTCCTCCCTGCCGGCCTGCCTTACATACCCCACAGGAGTATCTCCGCCCCTCTCCTTAAGGAAGAGTTCCTTCAGCCTGTACAATTGCCAATAACGTCCGTGGCTCTTGGGATTATATATCGCCGTAATGAAATCTGCGTAAGCCGCAGCCTTTATCCTTTTTTCTATCTTTTCCCAGGGAGTCATCAGGTCCGAAAGGGAAATGATGCACATATCATGTCCTATAGGGGCACCAAGGAGGGATGCCGCCTTCTGGAAAGCGCTTATACCGGGTATAACTTTAAGATCCAGTTCTTCTGCCAGCCCCTCCTCCTTCTTGTGCAGATACATCTCCCATATAAGGGGGGCCATACCATAAATGCCTGCATCTCCGGAACTGATTACACACACATTCAAACCTTCCATTGCATAATTGAACGCCTCCAGTGCCCTCTCCCGCTCTTTGCGCATACCTGAATCCACACACACCGCCTTGCCGGAAAGGTATGGTTCAATAAACTGGAAGTAATACTTGTACCCTACAACAACATCACTTTCGGATACAGCCTGCATCACTGCCGGGGTAATGTCCTCACGGCTGCCGGGACCTATTCCCGCCACAACAATTCTCATAAAAAATGAAAAATACAAGGTTATGCAGTTCCACCTTGTCCCCGAGGCTTTACCGCTTCCATTTCATCCGGCAGGTTTTCTGACTCGCCCCACAGATGCGCCTTCCCTGTTAAAGTGGCTCAGAATGCATCTGAAAACTAGAGGCATACAGCAACGGGCATTGTTCAGGATTCACACCTGATTCCCTCTCTGCATACAAAGACTCGTATGCATCACCGAATGCTATGCGAATATAATCATTTTTCCAGTAATTTACCACTTATCGTCGTCATTTTGTATAATTCCCTGAACCACAATGTATTAAAAATAAAAGATCCTGCATTTTCAGCAGGACCTTTTTCTTATTTCTTTGATTTCCACACAATTGGAAATAATGTCAACGTCATTAATTACAGCAAATATACCCCAGCCTCTGCACATTCCTTTCTTGTAGCATCGTCCCATACGCCGCTCTGCACCTCACCTATATGACATTTTCCCATGAGGAGCATGCACAATCGGCTCTGTCCAATACCGCCGCCTATTGTCTGTGGGAGCTTACCCTCAAGAAGGAGGGAATGGAACATAAGCTTACGGCGTTCCTGGTTGCCACAAAGCATCAACTGCCTTTCAAGAGCTTCCGGATTCACCCTTATACCCATAGATGAGATCTCAAAAGCCGAGTCCAGCACCGGGTTATAGATGAGTATATCCCCATTGAGGCCGTCAAAGCCGTCCGGCATTGGTGAGGACCAGTCATCATAGTCCGATGAGCGGGCATCATGTGGCACACCGTCACCCAGAGGACCGCCTATCCCCCTTACAAACACTGCCCCGTACTTTTTGCATATCTCATATTCACGTTCTTTTGGAGTGAGGCCAGGATATTCCAGTCTGAGTTCCTCTGCGTGGAGGAAATGTATATTGTCGGAAAGAAAAGGTTCAAACACTGGATATTGCTCGCACAAAAGGTACTCAGTATGCTTGAGGGCCTGATAGATGCACCTCACCGCATTGTGCAGATAACCTACGGTACGTTCCTGTTCCAACATTACCTTCTCCCAGTCCCACTGGTCCACATACACGGAATGGATATTGTCCAACTCCTCACACGGACGGAGAGCATTCATATCTGTATAGATACCCTTCCCCGGCTCAATATGGTGTCTCCAGAGGGTATAGCGTTTCCATTTTGCAAGGGACTGTACAATCTCAACCTTTCTGCCCTCTCCCAATGCCTCCACAGCAAATGAGACAGGAGATTCAACTCCCGACAAATTGTCGTTCAAACCGGTACCGGCCTCAACCACTATGGGAGCTGTAACCCTCCTGAGTTTCAACTGCGCAGAGAGCTGCTGCTGGAATGTATCCTTTATGAACTTGATGGCTCTCTCTGTCTGCCACACATCAAGTTTTGATCTGTAACCTTCTGGTATAAAAACCTTCTTCATAACACCTTCCCCTCCTTTCCGGGAATAAAAAGGCCCCCGTTTTTTTATGGGAGCCTTATAAATTAATGGAAAAATTCTGCCGACATACTTTTGAATTCCGCCTCATTTATTATCTGACAGGTGCCTGAGAAGACTGCTCCCATCTCTATACAGATACGGATTGTCTTCAATTGCCCTTCAAATGAGGATTTTTCCTTGAATGTAACGGTATCTCCAACGGTGAGGTCCCCCTCCATTTTTCCCCAGATGTCTGCATTGGCACACATCACATTGCCGCGGATGGCGGCACCTTCGCCCAAAACAAGTTTGCCGGCGGTTATGAGGTCACCCTCAAACACCCCATCTATCCTTATATCTGATTGGGATACAAGACTTCCTTTTATCTCGGTACTTGCAGATACCCTGCTCACCTCGTTTATCTGGGGTTGTTCGTGACGTGCCATAATATGATCTGTTAAAAAATTGTCGGGAATAAAATTACATATGTATCACCTCTCCGTGTGCTGCAGCGGCTGCCTCCATAATTGCCTCGCTCATTGTAGGGTGAGGATGGATGGTCTTTATTATGTCTTTTGCTGTTGCACCAATGTTCCTTGCAAGTACTATGCCGGCAAGCATCTCGGTAACGTTTGCACCAATGAGGTGTGCACCAAGAATTTTGTCTGTATTTGCATCAATGATGAGTTTTACAAAGCCGTCTTTCTCGCCTGCAGTTGTAGCCTTGCCGCTTGCAGTGAACGGGAATTTTCCAACCTTGTACTCAATGCCCTGCTCCTTCACCTTCTTCTCGGTAAGGCCTACCGATGCAATCTCTGGAGAGGTGTAGGTTGCGCCAGGGATATTGCCGTAATTTACTGGGGCTACATCCATACCTGCTATCTTCTCAACGCAGGCAATACCCTCTGCAGATGCCACGTGTGCCAGTGCAGGAGTTGCAATTACATCACCAATTGCATAGATGCCAGGCACATTTGTACGGTAGAAGTCATCAACCACAATCTTGCCCCTGTTCATCTCAACGCCAAGTTCCTCAAGTCCTATGCCGTTTGTGTTAGGTATAACGCCCACTGCAGAAAGGACTCTCTCTACCTCAAGTTCAACCATACCTTTCTTGGTCTCAACTGTAAGTTTGCACATATCACCGGTAGTGTCAATTGCCTTAACGCCGCTTGAAACCATAACCTTAATGCCCATTTTCCTGAAACTGCGGCTCAACTGGTCTGCCACATCCTTGTCCTCAAGAGGAACAATCTGGTCCATGAACTCAATAAGGGTAACATCCACACCCATAGAGCGATAGAAATATGTGAACTCACTTCCAATAGCACCCGAGCCTATGATTGCCATGCTCTTTGGAAGGGTCTCAGGAACCAATGCCTGGCGGTAAGAGATAATCTTCTCACCGTCAATAGGGGCAAAAGGCAAAGAGTTAGGCCTTGAACCTGTAGCAACAATGATATGTTTTGCCTCAACAGTGCAAGCCTCTCCCCCCTCCTCTACAGGAGTAACCTCAACCTGGCTTCCCGACAGAATTTTTGCTGCACCTTTAATTACAGTAATCTTGTTTTTCTTGAAAAGGAACTCTATACCCTTGCTCATCTGGGCAGAAACACCCCTCTCCCTCTCAACAACCTTCTTAATGTCTGCATATGAAACCACTGCATCAGCCTCTACAGGAGTGCCGTCTGCATTTCTCAGTTCCACACCGTAATCGCCAAGATGTTTGGTATAATTGTATACCTGTGCACTCTTAAGAAGTGCTTTTGTAGGGATACATCCCCAGTTGAGGCAAACGCCTCCAAGTTCAGCCTTCTCAATTACAGCGGTATTGAAACCCAACTGAGACGCTCTGATTGCTGCAACATAACCTCCCGGGCCCGCACCAATCACTACAACATCAAATTTATTTTCCATATATGTATTTTAAATTGTTTCCATATCAAAGGATGATGGATTAACGAGGATTTGAGGGACAAGCATAACGCCGAAATCACCTTTTAGACATTATCCTTTCCGTGGCAGTTCTTATATTTCTTGCCACTACCGCAAGGACAAGGATCATTCCTTCCAACCTTCTTCTCCACGTGTACAGGGGCATTTGATTTAGGCTCACCTCCGTTGGTAACCAAATCGTTGCGGCTTGTACGCATATTGGTAAGGTCTGTGCGTTTCTTCTGTTGCTGCTCCCTTACCTGAATCTCATCATCTGAATGTCTGAGTGGAATGTGTGCCCTCACCATAAATGCAAGCACATCGCGGCTTATCTTCTCAAGGACACCCTTGAAGAGGTTGAAACTCTCAAACTTGTAGATGAGGAGCGGATCCTTCTGCTCGTAAGTTGCATTCTGTACAGACTGCTTGAGGTCATCCATATCGCGCAAGTGCTCTTTCCAGTACTCGTCAATCAATACAAGGGTTACAGATTTTGCCATAGCCCTGTAAAGTTCCATACCCTTGCTCTCATAGGCCTTCTTAAGGTTGATTACAAGCTGCATTATCTTTGCTCCGTCTGAGATTGGAATTGCAATGTTCTCATATGCGGCACCCTGGGTAGTGTAGATCTGCTCAATGATAGGCCAAGCCTGTTTCACCATTACATCAGTCCTTCTGGCAATGAGTTCCTTTATAGACTCCATTACACTTGCAGAAATATCCTCTACAGAAGCCTTCTTGAAGTAAGCCTCATCAAATGAAGGCTCTATTGAGAGCTGCCTCATAAGTTCAAATGAGAAGCCGGTGAAATCGTAGTTGTCTTTGCTCTGTGCCAGGATCTCTGCATAATCCTGTATCATATTCTTCACATCCACCTCAATGCGCTCTCCGTAAAGGGCATTCCTTCTCCTGTTGTAGATTACCTCCCTCTGCGAGTTCATTACATCGTCGTACTCAAGGAGTCTCTTACGGATACCGAAGTTGTTCTCCTCTACCTTCTTCTGGGCACGCTCAATTGAACTTGAAAGCATTGAGTGCTGGAGCACCTCGCCCTCCTTCATACCCATACGGTCTACCACCTTGGTAATCCTCTCTGCACCGAACAGACGCATAAGGTCATCCTCAAGCGATACATAGAAGGTAGATGAACCAGGGTCTCCCTGACGTCCCGACCTACCTCTCAACTGGCGGTCAACACGGCGGCTGTCGTGTCTCTCAGTACCTATGATTGCAAGTCCGCCTGCATCCTTCACGCCGGTTCCAAGTTTGATATCGGTACCACGGCCCGCCATATTGGTTGCAATTGTAACTGCGCCAGGCTGTCCTGCCTCAGCCACAACCTGAGCCTCTGATGCATGCTGTTTTGCATTCAATACGTTGTGCTTTATGCCCCTGAGTTTGAGCATACGGCTGAGCAGTTCTGATATCTCTACAGATGTGGTACCCACAAGTACAGGCCTTCCTGCCTTCTGGAACTCCACAATCTTCTCAATTACAGCATTGTATTTCTCTTTCTTGGTTCTGTAGATAAGGTCTTCCTCATCTTTCCTCAATACAGGCTTGTTGGTTGGGATTGTAACCACATCCAGTTTGTAGATAGACCAGAACTCGCCTGCCTCTGTCTCCGCAGTACCGGTCATACCTGCAAGCTTGTGGTACATCCTGAAGTAGTTCTGCAGGGTGATTGTTGCAAATGTCTGTGTTGCAGCCTCCACCTTAACATTCTCCTTGGCTTCAATTGCCTGGTGCAGACCGTCCGAGTAGCGGCGTCCGTCAAGGATACGGCCTGTCTGCTCATCCACAATCTTAACCTTGTTGTCCATAATCACATACTCAACATCCTTCTCAAACATTGTGTATGCCTTAAGCAACTGGTTGACTGTATGTACACGCTCAGATTTGAGAGCATAATCAGAAAGGATGGCATCCTTCCTTGCAAGTTTCTCCTCAGGTGTAAGTTCTTCTTTCTCAAGTTCGGAAATCTCCGCACCAACATCCGGCAACACAAAGAACTTGTTGTCATTTGTACCTTTGGCAATTAGTTCGTGACCCTTGTCTGTAAGTTCAACCGAGCGCTGTTTCTCATCAATCACAAACAGAAGGTCATCTGTAATGAGGTGCATCTGCTTGTTGTTGTCCTGCATATAGAAGTTCTCTGTGTTAAGGAGAATCTGCTTGATGCCCGGCTCACTCAGATATTTGATGAGCGGATTATATTTAGGCAATCCCTTGTATGCACGCAACAGAATCTTTCCGCCCTCTTCCTTGTCACCTGCAGCAATAAGCCTCTTTGCCTCATTGAGCAACTGGGTTACATTTGAACGCTGCTGGCTGTAGAGCCTCTCCACAAACGGCTTGAACTCCATAAACTGCTGGTCCTCACCCTTAGGAACCGGACCTGAAATAATGAGCGGTGTTCTGGCATCATCAATGAGTACAGAGTCAACCTCATCCACAATTGCATAGTGGTGTTTCTTCTGTACAAGGTCATCAGGTGAAATGGCCATATTGTCCCTCAAGTAGTCGAAACCGAACTCATTGTTTGTACCAAAGGTAATGTCTGCACGGTATGCCTTCTTTCTGGCATCAGAGTTTGGCTGGTGTTTGTCTATACAGTCAACTTTAAGTCCGTGGAACTGGTAAAGGGGTCCCATCCACTCCGAGTCACGTTTGGAGAGGTAGTCGTTCACAGTTACCACGTGCACACCTTTTCCTGCCAATGCATTCAGGAATACAGGAAGGGTAGCCACAAGTGTCTTACCCTCACCGGTTGCCATCTCGGCAATCTTGCCCTGATGCAGTACAATACCGCCAATCAGCTGAACCTCATAGTGAACCATATCCCAGGTTATAGGGTTTCCGCCTGCAAGCCAGGTGTTTTTCCATATTGCATAGTCGCCATCTATGGTTACAAAATCGGCCTTTGTGCTCAACTCACGGTCTGCCTCCGATGCAAGCACCTTAATCTCCGCATTCTCCTTGAAACGTCTTGCAGTTGATCTCATAACTGCAAATGCCTCAGGCAACACCTCCATAAGAACCGCCTCAATCTGCTCGTCTATCTTCTTGGTAAGCTTGTCAACCTCAGTTGCAATGCGCTCTTTTTCGTCGGGAGAAAGGGTAAGGTCCTCCAACTGCTCCCTAAGGCCCTTCTTCTTTGCCTCATCCGCTGCAATGCGGTCTGCAATAACCTTCTTTATCCTCTGGGCCTCCGCACGCAAATCATCATCAGACATCTTGTCTATCTTCTCATATGCCGCAAGAGTCTTGTTCAAAATAGGTTTGATCTCCTTCAAATCCCTGTCGGCCTTAGAGCCGAACATCTTCTTTAACAAATCTGAAAATCCCATATCTGTATTTTGTCTTTTATAAATCTTCTTAAATGCCGCATACGCACACGGCCCCAATAACTTGCAAATATAGCAATTCTACACAATTATACCTAATTTTGCATTGTAAACCAACCGGAAATGCAACACACCCCAACATCCACTGCAGACGGCAGTTCCACCCTGCAACTCACGCAATTTGGAGAAACATACCACTCCCGCAACGGAGCCTACACAGAAGCAATGCACATCTACATAAAAAATGGGCTGGAGCATCTGTTTGAATCAGTTGCCAACAGGAGTTATGCTGCACCTGCAGAGACTCCTGCCGTTGGGGACACCTCGGGTCCCGACGGTTCTCCTGTACACCTGAACATCTTTGATGTGGGACTGGGAACGGGGCTCAACTGCATCCTTACCTGGGTATGGCAGCAACAACTGCGCCGGGCAGGTCTCCCCTACCCCCGCATCACATATTGTGGAATAGAAAAATACCCCATCCATACCTCTGAAATTGAACAGTTCAACTACCCCACAATAATTGCGCAGCACACAGATTTCCCTCCCGACAAATTGTCAGAAATTTTCCACCTTATGCACAGTTGCCCGTGGGAAAAGGATGTGGAAGTGCCAAATCTTACCGATACAGAGCATCCGGCTCCCCTGCAGCACAGGGGCGCCGGATGCACCGAAGTTGACTTCATCCTGCACAAGAGTTGTGCAGACATTGCTGATTTGGGAGCAGAATACTATCGGGAAGCAGGAAGACATTCCTGGGGCGGGGATGCAAGTATCCCCTCAGTGGTGTATTATGATACATTCTCCCCTGCCACCCAGCCTAATTTGTGGGATGAGACAATCTTCCGCAACATTGCCTCCGGCTGCACACCCGGCTCCCTGCTGGTAACCTACTGCAGCAAAGGGACCGTAAAACATGCCCTCCGCTCCGCCGGCTTCACTCTGGAGCGCCTCCCCGGCCCTCCCGGAAAAAGACATATCCTCAGGGGGAGGCTGTAAAAAAAGAGGGTGACCCAAAATGACATGAACCCCTCAACTTATTAAAAGACTATACTGAACGTTGGCATCCACATATCGCAAAATGTCATGCGCTTTCCTATAGAAGCCTCTACCCCAAGCCTTCCGAATATCTTGAAAAAGACACCTGCCTGAGGATAGAAAAGAAATTCATTGTCCTTCAAGTGGGTAAACTCCTTCTGGCTTTTGGTCAAATGTCTGAATTCACACCCCATCTCAACTCCCGCAAAAACTTTAAGCCATTTCAACACCGGCTGATAGTATTTTACATCTCCGTAAACAGGTATATACTGCTCCACATAACTGAATGGCTCTCCCAGCAACTCCGCATCTGTGAATCCAGCCCCCACACCCACCAGAAGCCTCTCCTTGTACACAACCCCAACCTCCGCGGTATAGACATCATAATTTTGCACATGATCAAATTTTGCGCCATTATGAGGTGCCACATTAAGGGCAAATCTGGTTTTCCATTTTGTCTGGGCTTCAGCAGTTGTATATGTAGCCGTTACTATGGCTGCAAACGAAACTATAATCAAAAAAATGCTCTTTTTCATCATTAAAAATGGATTACATTTAAATCATTGATATGCTATGCAATAATAATAAAAATAATTCGAATAAAAAACAACACCCATAATCCCGAACGGACAACACAAAAATAAACTTAATAAGGCATCATCAGATGCCCGGCGGAGGCCGTGTGCAACGGAAGGCCGGGAGCCGCACCCTGCGTGAGCAGTAAAAAAAGAGGTCCGCCTCTAAGGCAGACCTCTCTGTAATTGACTTGCTTATAAATTAAGCCTGAACGATAGCACCCATTGGGCAAGCGTTAGCGCAAGTACCGCAATCAGTACACATGTTAGGGTCAATCTTGTAGATATCACCTGCTGAAATAGCACCTACTGGACACTCATCAATACAAGTACCGCAAGCTGCGCAATCCTCTGTAATTTTGTAAGCCATGACTTTAAATTTTTATTGTTTGTTAATTGTGTTTAAACCAGCGCAAAGATAACAACATTGTTGTTAGTATCCAAAAATATCTTCCAGAGAGACTCTCTCCACCTTTCCATATTTTTCAGGGGTGAGGGCTTTCATGTCAAGATCTTTCTCTGTTCCAAGGATACCTATAACATACTTCCTGTCTTTGATCACCTCTTTCTGGAAATCTATAACATCCTGAAGGGTGAATTGTTGCACCTTCTCAAACTCTGCCTTACGAGGGTCAACGCTGCAGTCAAACCCGAGTTTCTTCAAATTGAGATAGTAGTTGATCACATCAGAACCAAGAAGACGGCGTGTCCTGTGGTATGCTACCAAATTCTCTTTTGCAATGTTGAATGCAGCCTCAGACTGCGGCATCTGGTTGATAATCTCGTCAAATGCATTTACTGCATCCATCATCTTGTCGTTCTGAGTTGCAATGAATGAGGTGAAGTAATATGTCTCACCAGCTTTTGCAGGGGATACATATCTTGCATTTGCAGAGTATGCCAGACCGCGTGCCTCACGCATCTCCTGGAATACTATAGAGTTCATTCCACCACCAAAGTACTCGTTGTACATGGTTACAATGCAGTTGTTCTGGGCTGGATCAAACACCTCTTTTCCAGTGTTTGAATACTGGAGCATATAAATCTGTTTTGCATTGTATGGAGCAATCACAACCTTGGCCTCATCATTTACCTGCAGTTTGAAATCCTCATTCTTAGGATATTTCTTAAGTTCCGCAGGAATATTGTGGTATTTCTCTACAGTTGCAATCACATCCGCCATCTCCATAGGTCCGTAGTAGGTGATCATCTGCTCATATCCAAGTGCATTCTTTATCTCATCAAGCAGCTGCTCAGAAGTAAGCGCCTGAATCTCGCTGTTTGAAAGGACATATGTTGCAGGGTTGTTCTTGCCGTAGTTCACATACTGGGTAAGCATAGAGTAGCAAGCCCTCTGGTTGGTCTTGCTGTTTGCCCTCTGCCTGAACATGTTTGCCTTGTAGTTTGCAAGCACTGCATCATCACCTTTTGCATTTGCAATCTTGTCCTCAATGATGGCAAGTGCAGCCTCCATGTTCTCACTCAAACCGGATACACCAATATATACCTTCTCACCTGCAACAGTTACATTTGCGTTGCAAGCAAGGTCATACAGTTCCTTTTTAATCTGGGCCGCTGTCTTTTCTGCAGTACCAAGGAAGCCGAAATAGCCTGAAGCAAAAGAGATCACTTTGTTGTCTTTTGAGCCAAAATCAATGGCAATGCTCAACTGGAAGAGGTCATTCTTCTCATTTTTCTTGTAAAGGACCTCAACGCCATTTTTGGATGTCCCTTTCTGCATATCCTTGCTGAAATCTACAAATACAGGCTCAATAGGTTTTGCAGCGGCAGCCTCTGTCTGTATCTGTGCAAGGAATGCGCTTTGCTTGTCCCTGTTGGTAAGGATTGGGGTAATCTTAGGTTTGCTTATTGCAGCGGTCTCAGGGGCCTTGCCCTGCTCTTTGTGTACACTTACATAACCCTCTGTAAGGTATTTGTTTGCCATTGCAACAACATCCTCTTTGGTAACTTTGCTCATATTGTCAAGCTCTGCAACCATATTTGCCCAAGGAATCTCATATATGAATGAAGTTACAAACTTATCTGCCCTGTTTGAATTGCTCTCCAACGCGCTCATTTCATATTTCTTGTAGTTGTTCACTACCGATGCAATCATACCCTCGTCAAACTCACCTTTTTTCAAAAGCTCAACCTGCTCAAGCAAAAGTGCCTGTACCTCATCAAGGCTCTGGCCCTGTTTAGGTCTTGCAGTGATTATGAAGCAGGAGTGGTCTGCAAAAATGTTGACACCGCCACCGGCTCCGCCAAGAACTTTCTGCGGCTGGTTGATGTTTACATCTATAAGGCCTGTGCTGCCGTTGTTGAGGATGTTCTCCATTACTGTAAGGGCAGGCATATCCTCAGATTTTGCTGCAGGAAGTCTCCATGCAAGATAAAGGAATGGTGCCTCCTGTCCCTCAAGTACAAGTTTTACAGGCTCTGTAAGCGGTTTCTCCTGTGGGAACTCAAGTTTCTTCAGGTTCTCATTAGGTTTGAAATTGCTCCAGTATTTCTCAATGGTTGCAACAAATTCGTCGGGATTAAAATCACCTGAAACACAAATTGCAATGTTGTTTGGAACATACCACTCTTTATGGTAGTTCTTTATGTTGGTGATTGAAGGGTTCTTCAGGTGCTCCTGGGTACCCAATACGCTCTGCTGGCCGTATGGGTGGTTAGGGAACAACTGTGCCAGCATTGCCTCAAGCACCCTGCGGCTGTCCTGGGTAAGTGACATGTTCTTCTCCTCATATACTGTCTCAAGCTCTGTGTGGAATCCCCTTATCACATTGTTCTCAAAGCGGTCTGCCTGAATTTTTGCCCAGGTGTCAATCTGGTTGCTTGGGATATCCTCCACATAAACTGTCTGGTCATATGAGGTGTATGCATTGGTTCCCTGAGCACCGATTGCCGCCATAAGTTTGTCATACTCGTTAGGGATGGCATATTTTGAGGCCTCGTATGAAAGGCTGTCAATCACCTTGTATGCGGCAGCCCTCTCAGCCTCATCTGTAAGGAGCCTGTATTTCTCAAACTCCTGCTCAATCTGGTCCAAAAGCGGTTTCTCAGCGGCATAATCGCTTGTACCGAACTGCTCAGAACCTTTGAACATAAGGTGCTCAAAGTAGTGTGCAAGTCCTGTTGTCTCGCTTGGATCGTTTTTTGCACCAACCTTTACAGCAATGTATGTCTGCAGGCGCGGTTCGTCGGGATTAACGGTCATATAGATTTTGAGGCCGTTGTCAAGTGTGTAGATTTTTGTGCCCAGCGGATCACCCGGAACGGTTTCATAGGTGTACTTGCTGCCACAACTTGCGGTAAATAGTGCAATTACCGCTACAACTAATAGTTTTAACTGTGGTTTCATATTTTTATGAGTTTAATTTCCATTACAAAATTAGTGTTTTTGCACTATCTTTGTATGTTAAGCATCTTTAAATGAGAAGAAATATTTACATATTGTTTTTGGCCCTGGCGGCACTCCTTGCAGGCGGCACATCCGCGCTGCAGGGACAAAATGTTGCCCCACAGGCCATTGAGTTCAGCAAGAAAGTGCACAACTTTGGCAAGATCTCAATAAATGACGGTGAGCAGCACTGCTCGTTCGAGTTCAGGAACACATCTGCAAAACCTGTTGTAATAAACAACATCATCTCTTCCTGCGGGTGTACAACCCCGGTATGGCCCAAAAAACCCATAATGCCGGGTGAAGGTGGTAAGGTTGAGGTAACATACCTCAATGACCAGGGTCCGTACCCGTTTGACAAGACCCTTACCGTATACACCTCTGCCAGTACAAAGCCAATAATCCTTAGAATTACCGGCCTGGCATATGAAAATGAACGCTCCCTTAAGGAGTTGTTCCCCGCTTCCATAGGGCAGTTGGGGCTGAAGAAAGATATCATAAGGGGCGGACAGATAGCACAGGGAAACACCAAGAGCGGCAATTTCCAGTTGGCAAACATCTCAAACAAGAGTGTTAAGGTAACATTTGCAAATGTATCCCAGGGGCTGGTACTGAGTGTGGAACCGCAGACAATCCCGGCAGGTGAGGTTGCAAATGTAGAATACACAATAGATACCAGGGCCAAGGAGAACTGGGGGGCCACAACCTACAGCGCAGATGTATTGTGCAACGGGGCAAAGGCACCGCAGCCCCTCAAAGTTGAGTGTATGATAATAGACAATTTCTCTACCCTCACAAAAGAGCAGAAGGCCAGAGGCTCAATGCTCCTTGCCGTAAACAGTTCATTCAACTTTGGAACCATAGCAAAAGGGAAAGGGGTAACCGCCACATTCCAATTGCGCAACACCGGGCAGAGCCCCCTTGTACTGCACAAGACAGATGCCCCTGCCAACGTGAAGATCTCCACCCCAACCACAATAAAGGCGGGGGAGAAATTCACCCTTACAGCAACAGTTGACACCTCAGCCGGCAGCGGAGAAGAGGTATATACCATAACACTTATAACCAACTCACCAAACAGGCCCCTTGTAAACCTGTTTGTAACAGGCAAAGTGCAATAATTTTTATCCCGACAGAAACAGAAAAAATATAAAGATATGAGTGCAACAACAGGAGAATGGCCTCCAAAATGCCAGGAGAACCCCGATACAGCATTGGTAGTGAATGAGGGAGTGGAACAGCCCCCTATCATCAACCCTTACATAAAGAATTTCTTCAAGAAGAAACCTGCACTGCTTTCGGTGGAGGAGTATATGGCAGGAATCACTTCGGGCAACACAACAATCCTCAGCCAGGCAATTACATTGGTGGAGAGCAACCTTCCTGCACACAGGGATGTTGCCCAGAAGATAATTGCAGCCTGCCAGGAGCATGCCGTAAAAACCGGAATAAAATCAATGAGGATAGGCATAACAGGTGTACCTGGTGCCGGAAAGAGTACCTTCATTGAGGCATTCGGAAGTTTTGTAACCTCAAAGGGGCACAAACTTGCAGTGCTTGCAATTGACCCCAGCAGTGAGAAGAGCAAGGGAAGTATCCTTGGCGACAAGACCAGGATGGAAACCCTCTGCAACGACCCTAATGCATTCATCCGTCCCAGCCCGAGCGCAGGCTCGCTTGGCGGTGTGGCCAGAAAGACAAGGGAGACAGTAATCCTTTGCGAGGCTGCCGGATTTGATGTGGTATTCATTGAGACAGTTGGTGTAGGACAGTCTGAGATTGCGGTACACTCAATGAGCGACTTCTTCCTGCTCCTTATGCTCAGCGGTGCCGGAGACGACCTCCAAGGCATAAAGAGGGGCATTATGGAGATGAGCGACCTCATTGCCATAACCAAGGCAGACGGAAACAATGTGGAGAAGGCCTCAATGGCCCGTGCACTGTATGCAAACGCACTCCACCTCTTCCCTCCTACAGAATCAACCTGGGTGCCTACAGCAATGACCTCATCATCTGTAACAAAAGAGGGACTGCCTGAAATCCTTGCCAAGATAGAGGAGTACTTTGATCTTGTAAGGGGCAACGGCTACTACGAGCATAAACGCCGCCAGCAGGCAAGATTCTGGATGTATGAGAGCATAAATGAGGCCCTGAAGAACAGTTTCTATGAGAATCCAGTAATTGAGAAACTTATGGCAGACTATGAAGACGCTGTACTTGAGGGTAAAATGGAATCATTCATTGCAGCAGGAGAACTGCTTGAAAAATATAGGAGCCTTGGCAAATAATGAGTTGGCATACAGTAATTGATGTCCTCAGGAACAGTGTGCTCATTACGGGGCTTGTACTCATAATGATGCTGATGATTGAGTATTTCAACATACACTCTCACGGCAGATGGTTCTCACTCATAAAGGACTCAAAAATCAAACAGATATTCCTTGGATCGCTGCTCGGGCTTGTACCCGGATGCATCGGGGGATTTGCCACAGTGTCCCTGTATACCCACAGGCTCCTGAGCCTGGGTGCCCTTGTGGCAATGATGATAAGTTCGTCGGGAGACGAGGCATTTGTAATAATGGCAATGATTCCAAAGGAAGGGCTATTCCTCTTTGGAATCCTCTTTGTAATATCCATCATCACCGGAATTGTTGTGGATTATGGAATCTGCAGGAAACCCCAGCCCGACCTTTGTCCCGACGATTTTGAGATTCACACCTCAGCCGGGGAGAATGACAGGAAAATCCCTTCAATCTTCAGACTTGAGTCATACAAGGTGATGCTGAAACCCTCCAAAGAGAGGATTGCAATCCTTGTGGGGATTGCCCTCTTCATTGGGGCGGTAATTATGGGTATTCTGGCCTGCGGGCACGACCACAGCGCAGAGGCAGTCCACGGGGCGGAGACCTATGTATGTGAACACGGGCACGTGCACACAGTTGCAGATGCACATAATCACGCTGTTACGGATGCTCACGAGCACTCCCACGGCCACGTGCATTCCCACAGTGATGCCCATATCCACAACGATGCCACACTTAACATCCTCAACGAGAAGAGCATAAACATTGTGTTTGCCATAATAAGCATCATAACCCTCTTCTTTACTGCAACCGCAAACGAGCATTTCATAAAGGACCACCTCTGGAACCACGTTATAAAGAGGCATATGGTATCCATATTCCTATGGACATTCGGAACCCTTCTGGTCTGCAACTTTGGAATGCAGTATCTGGATATTGAGCACTGGATAAGCAACAATATGCTGTTGGTAATGCTCCTTGCCATTGCAATAGGGATAATTCCGGAATCGGGTCCGCACCTGATTTTTGTAACGCTGTTCGCACAGGGTGTGCTTCCGTTCTATGTACTCCTTGTAAACTCAATTGTACAGGATGGCCACAGCGCACTTCCGCTGCTTGCAGAAAGCAAAATGAGTTTCGCAAAAGCGAAACTCATCAATATTGCTGTAGGACTTATTGTGGGCTTTGCCTGCTTTATCCTTTTATAAGCCTCATTGCCTCCATCTGGTCTTTTGCACCAAATACGGCACTTCCGGCTACAAGAACATCAGCGCCAGCCTCTTCAAGAGCCCTGGCGTTGTTTGTTGTTACACCGCCGTCTACCTGAATGAGGCATTTTGCCCCTTTCTCCTGAATCATCTTCTTGAGCCTGCGCACTTTGTCAAGGGCGTTCTCTATGAACGACTGGCCACCGAAACCGGGGTTCACAGACATTATGAGCACATAATCCACATCCATAAGGATATCCTCTATAAGGGTTATGGATGTATGCGGGTTCAAGGCAACACCGGCCTTCATTCCCAGTGACTTTATTGCCTGGATTGTCCTGTGCAGGTGTGTACAGGCCTCGTAATGTACACTAAGCCACTCAACTCCCAATTCCGCAAAATTTGAGAGGTAGCGGTCGGGATCCACTATCATAAGATGTGCATCAAGCGGCTTTTTGGCCTTTTTGGCCATAGCCTTAACAACAGGGAAGCCATAAGAGATGTTGGGAACAAAGACTCCATCCATAATATCAAGATGGAACCAGTCTGCAGCACCTTCATTTACAAGTTCAACATCCCTGTCCAACTGACCGAAATTTGCCGACAACATAGACGGCGCCAATAATATACTCATAACTCAATCATTAATTATTTCACACTTAAAAGAACCTCTTCAAGGAGCATCCTGAACTTGTCCAGCGAAGCAAGATCCAGACGCTCGCCAGGTGCGTGCACACCCCTTAGAGTAGGGCCGAATGATATCATATCCAGACCAGGGAATTTGTCCAGGAAGAGTCCGCACTCCAAACCGGCGTGGATTGCCCTTACCACAGGCTTAACCCCAAACAGTTTCTCATATGCTGCAACAGATACCTCAAGGATCTCAGAATCCACATTAGGCTTCCAGCCCGGATACTCGCTCTCGTGGGTTACTGTTGCACCGGCAAGTTCAAAACAGGCCTCCACCTGCTCGGCCGCATATTTTCTGCTGCTGTTTATTGCACTCCTCTGGCTTGTACCTATCCTTATTATATTGCCCTTCTGCATCTTTATTGAAGCCAGGTTGGTTGAAGTCTCAACAAGACCCTTTACATCATTGCTCATTGCAAGCACTCCGTGAGGGGCGCAGTTGAGTGCATAAATCAAAGATGCGGCGGTATTCTTGTCAATTGCCTTCTTAGGGGTGCCGAAACATACTCCGTCTTTTATATCGTGTATTCCAACCTCCCTTGCAATGCCGTCAACTGCAGGGTCGCTTACCCTGAACTCATCCTGAGCCTCTGCCACAACGTTCCTGAATATCTTAAGTATTGCCTTCTCTTCCCTCTTGCTGAAACCTATAACCGCATATGCCTCCCTGGCAATTGCATTCCTCTTGTTTCCTCCGTCTATCTCATATAGTTCAATGTCGTGTTTTGCAAGCACCCTGTAAAGGAAGCGGGCCAGAATCTTGTTGGCATTTGCACGGTTCTTGTCAATATCATCACCGCTGTGTCCGCCCTGTGCCCCAAAAATCTTGAATTCACACTTTACAAACTCCTTTGTTGCAGGATATGTGGTGTATTTGAATTTTGCAGTTGTATCTATACCGCCTGCACACCCTATGAACAGTTCACCTTCATCCTCGGAATCCAGGTTTATGAGTGTCTTCCCAGATATGAACCCCGGCTCAAGAGCCATTGCTCCGTCAAGTCCTGTCTCTTCACTCACTGTAAAGAGTGCCTCAATCTTCCCGCATTTGAGGTCGGGATCTGTAAGAGCCACCATCTGGGCTGCCATACCTATTCCGCAGTCTGCTCCAAGAGTGGTATCCTTGGCTATAAGCCAACCGTCCTCCTCTACCGCCACTATAGGGTCTTTTGTAAAATCGTGCTCCACTCCGGCATTCTTCTCACATACCATATCTGAATGGCTCTGCAGTACAACTGCAGGGACATTCTCCTTCCCCGGTGCGGCAGGACGTACAATAAGCACGTTGCCGGCCTTGTCTGTATGGCACTCCAATGAATGTTTTGCAGCGAAATCCTGCAGATATGCTATAATATGCTCCTCGTGGCCGCTCTCACGTGGTATTGTAAGAATCTCCTTAAAGGTGTCAAGTATCTGTTGTGTCTTCATAAAAAAAAATGCATTAAACTTTTCTCAAATTTAATACATTTTTTCTATTGTTCCACTTTAAGGAGCTTTTCTATGTCTGTAACGTACTGCTTGAAGTTGCGGTCGGTCTCTATAAGGTCGCTCACCGTATTGCAGGCGTGCAGTACCGTAGCGTGGTCCTTGCCTCCTATCTGGGCCCCTATGGCTGCAAGCGAAGTCTTTGTAAGGTTCCTTCCCAGATACATTGCAATCTGCCTTGCCTGCACAATCTCCCTCTTTCTGGTCTTGGAGAGCATCAGTTCCCTGGTAATCTTGAAATATCCGCAAACCTCATTCTGTATCCTCTCAAGAGAGATGTCCTGCGGGCTCACACTCACAATCTTGTCTGTAAGCCTCTGGGCAAGTTCCATTGTTATAGGCTCCCTGCAGCAGGTTGCATTTGCTATGAGTGTTACAAGTGTACCCTCTATCTCCCTTATGCTTCCCACAACTTTTGAGGCAAGGAAATCAAGCACATCCTCCGGAAGTTCTATACCGTCCTTGAAACTCTTGGCCTTTATTATCTCCAGACGGGTGTTGTATGAAGGTGCTGTAAGTTCTACAGACAATCCCCATTTGAACCTTGAAAGGAGCCTCTGCTCAAGTCCCATAAGGTCTACAGGTGCCTTGTCTGAGGTAAGGATAAGCTGTTTGCCCGACTGGTGCAGATGGTTGAATATGTGGAAGAATGCATTCTGGGTGCCGGGTTTGTCTGCAAACTCCTGTACATCATCCAATATGAGCACATCCATCATCTGGTAGAAATGCAGGAAGTCTGTCATTTTGTTCTTCACACTCACTGCATCCACATATTGTGTCATGAACCTGTTGGCACTTACATAAAGGACAGTTTTGCCGGGAAACTTGTTCTTTATCTCAATTCCTATTGCCTGTGCAAGGTGTGTCTTGCCCAAACCTGACCCTCCGTAGATGAAGAGCGGGTTGAAGGCATTCTTGCCAGGACTGTTGGCAATTGCAAGTCCTGCAGCCCTGCCCAGTCTGTTGCACTCGCCTTCAATGAAGTTTGCAAAGCAGTAGTTGGGGTTGAGCTGGGGATCTATGTTCAATTGCTGCAACCCCGGAATGACAAAAGGGTTGATGAGATTTGGATCCCTCTGCGGCACCGGTATAGGCTTGTTTACCGGAGTGCGGGCCTCCTGCGAAGGTATTGTCACCGGAACCTCGTCCTTTACAATGTGCACCTTGTACATGAGTTTTGCATCTCCACCTATCTCCTTGCGCAGTGCTGTGCTTATAAAATTGATGTAGTGCTCCTCCAGGTAATCCCTGAAGAAGTCCGACGGCACCTCAATTGTAAACACGTTGCCGCTGAGGCCAACGGGTTTTATTGGGGCGAACCACGTATTATACTGGTTGGCCGGAATCACCCCACGTATCATCTGGAGGCAATTGTTCCACACCTGTATATGAAGGTTAGCGTTCATCAGTTTTATAAGTTCTGTTTATAGGATAACTTGCTTTATGATTGCGTTACAAAAGTGAGGAAAAATTTATTATAAAAAAATTCAAAAACTGTTGTTTTTTTCAAAAACTATATAAGGTGCTATAAATCAGCATTAAAATTTTTAATAAAAATTAACCGCCTGAATATCAAGCGGTTAACCCTTAACTATCTAATAATCTAATATATAGCAAAAGTCTGTCAATTGCAATCAGAAAACACTCACTTTTATGTACTTTTTAGGGTTCTCTGTTATGCGCTGCACAAGGATATCCACATCCTGCAAAAGATTGTTCACAGCCCTGTGGAGGCTGTCTGTAGCCATTAGTTTCCCCATAGATCCGTTAGGGTCCTGCAGCTTCTCGGACAAACTTCTCAGACTCTCCACAGCCTTGCCAAGTTCAGCCTGGGAAAGTTGCGATGTTATCTCGTTCACATTGGCAAGCGACCCCTTTATATCACCGGCGCTTTGGCCCAGCCCCTCTGCAAGAATCTGAAGATTATCCATTATTCCCTTAAGTTCCGGTGAGATTCCATTGAGTGCCGCACTCAGTTGGGAAGCATTTGCAAGTGTCCTGTTCAGATTTGCAAAAGAGCCCTGGAGGTCTTTTCTTGCTGCAGAATCAAGGAGCATGTTCACGTTGTCCAGTGTCCTGTTCAAATTAACAAGGAGCGCCTCTGCCTGCATCTTCAACGGTCCTATCTCCGAAAGGAGGGTTGCAACCATATCGGGAACATAATTTGCCGAAAGTGTATCCCCACCCTTTGCATATGTTTTGGAATCACCAAAGACAACCCTCATTGCCTTTGACCCCATAATGTCTGCACTGTAAATCTCAGCAACGGAATTCCCAGGCACCTTGAACTGCGACTTAACCTTGAACTCCACCTCAAAAATATCCCTCTCCATATCATACTCTATCCCCTCAACCATACCTACCTTCAGACCCTTCACATATACCGGGCCTGTTACAGCCAAGCCGTCAACATTGCCGAATTTGGCATAATAGGTGGTGCTTCTGTTGAAAATATCCTCCCCCCTGAGGAAGTTTATTACTGCAAAAGTTACAATTAAAGTGAGAAGAACAAACAATCCTATTGCCTGAACCCTGCTCAATCTGAATTTTTCCATCTCTATTGTATAATTACATTATCCTTTATATGTATCACAAATGCACCGGGAAAACTCTTCCTTATCCCCGGCAGTGCGGCCGCTGCCTCTTTCCTTGATGCATATCTGCCCACATAATATTTGTACAGGTTGCCCGCCTTTATATAATGTGTATCTTTCCTCCCCTTAAGGTCATAAGCATTCTTCCCCAGAACCTTCCCTACAGAGAGTATCTGCACTGCATAAAACTCATCAACAGCCTTTGGTGCAGCAACCGGCCCCTGTGCCGGAGCCTTCTGTGCTTCAGGGGCACTCTTCTGCACAGGAGCAGCCTTTTCAGCCTCAGCAACATTCCTGCCACTCCCCTCTTCCCGACGGGTTTTCTCAAAATCTTTCTTATAAGCTACAAAAGCATTGAACAGTCCCCTGGCAAACTGCTCCTGCCCTTTTTTTGTAACCAGAACCGCACAATCCTTTGGATTGGAGATGAATCCAAGTTCCGTAAGCACCGCCGGCATAGTGGTTTTCCACAACACAAGAAGACCACCCTGTTTAACACCCCTGTTCACAGAGATCGGGCCGCGGGCAAACTGTCCCTGAACCTGTGCCGCATACTTTATGCTCTGTTCCTGATGGACATTCTGGAGAAGGGAGAAAATTATATACGACTCAGGCGAGCCGGGGTTGAATCCCTCATACTTCTTCTCATAGTCCTCCTCTATAACAATTACGGAGTTCTCCAGCTTACACACCTCAAAATTGGCTTCGCTCTTGTGCGTTCCCATCACAAATGTCTCTGTCCCCCTTGCCTGTGTGGATTTTGCAGAGTTCACGTGTATGGATATGAAGAGGTCCGCCTTGTTGCGGTTTGCTATTGCCGCCCTCTCGGAAAGTTCCACATATTTGTCTGTTGAACGGGTATATATCACTTTTATATCGGGAAAATTGCTTTTTATAAGTTCTCCCAACCCAAGTGCCACTGAAAGGGTTATGTTCTTCTCCTTGTATTTGCCGTTGCGGCTTATTGCACCGGGATCCTTTCCACCGTGCCCGGCATCAATCACCACTCTCCTTATACGGGACACATCATCCACATCCTGTGCCTGCAGGGACACAAGTGGAGTGAGGAAGAGCAATCCGCACAAAAGAATCTTGAACACTTTGAATTTATATGGCATATTAGTTGCAAAAAAAGTGTTATTTTTGCGTTTTGCAAAAGTATCAAAAAATTGTCAAAAGCCCTAAAAAGATTAACCTCCTTACTGCTATGCAATTAGGTTCCAAACATATAAGATTTGCAGTTGCGCTGGCCGCAATGGTACTCCTGTGTACCATAGGCTACGGAATGGAGGAAGGTATACCGTACAGATATTCCCTGGACACCATAAAGACAAAGATAGAAAACCTCTCTGCCACACCGGCAGATACAACAGGGCGTGCATTACAGGCTGCAGACACAGACTCTACAGACACACTTGTGAACAACAGTTCACTGGAAGAGCCTATCTTCTCAGGTGGAAGGGACTCCATTGTAAAGGACTTTGATGTGGACGGCCGGAAGATGATCTACTACTACGGAGATGTAAAGGTATCTTATGGAGATCTTGAACTTTCCGCCGACTATATGGCATTTGACGTTGACTCCAAGACTGTCTTTGCAAAAGGCCTCCCCGACACAAGCGGTCAGGTTATAGGCAAACCGGTAATGAAACAGGGGGAGAAGCAGTATGAGATGGAGAGTGTCTACTACAACTTCAATACGGAGAAAGCCAAGATAAAGAATATGATTACCCAGGAGGCTGAAGGATTCCTCCACGGTACATATATAAAGAAGATGCCGGACAACTCCATAAACATTGCAAAGGGAAAATACACCACCTGCGACCACGAGCATCCGCACTTCTACCTTAAGATGACAACCGCCAAGGTGATAAACGGAGGAGAAAAGACAGTTTTCGGACCTTCTTACGTTGTACTTGAAGATGTCCCCACACCATTTGCACTGCCGTTCGGTTTTGTTCCCAAATTCGGAGGAAGGGCCAGCGGTCTCCTTATGCCTACCTATGGAGAGGAGGCAGCCAGGGGATTCTTTATGAGGGGGCTCGGATACTATTTTGTATTCGGAGACCACTTTGATGTTGCAGCAACCGGTGACATCTACTCTATGGGATCCTGGGCAGGACAACTTAATGCAAGATACAACAAGAGATACAAATACAACGGAACCCTGAGCATTGCATACCAGAACGACCAGAGCGGAGAGAAAGGACAGCCCGATTTCTTCCAGACAAAGAACTTTTCCCTGCAGTGGAGCCACGCAATGGACCAGAAGGCAAGGCCCGGTACAACATTCAGGGCATCGGTAAACTTCTCCAGCCCTTCATACAACAAATACAACAACCAGACAGACATACAGACTGCCCTGCAGAACCAGATATCATCATCAATATCTTTTGGCAAGACCTGGGCCGGAACTCCGTTCAGCCTTACAGTGAATGCCCTGCACAGCCAGAACTCAAGGGACAGTTCATATGCGGTTACATTGCCTAACCTCACATTCACTGTAAACAGGATTTATCCGTTCAAGAGAAAGGAGAGGGTTGGAAAAGAGAAATTCTACGAATCTTTTGCATTCAACTACAGCACCACCCTTGAGAACAAGATAAACTTCAAGGCCAGCGAGTTCGGTGAGCCTGACTTCTTCAAGAAGATGAAGAACGGAATGAGGCACAACTTCAGCATCTCACTCCCTTCATTCACCCTCGCAAAGTACATCCAGGGTTCCCCTTCCATAAGTTATGGAATGAACTGGTATTTTACAGACTGCGAGAAGGTGTTCAACCAGGAGACACAGAAAGTTGAGACAATATACTCAGACCCTCTGAGCACATTCGGCATCTCCCAGAACTTCTCTGCCGGCCTCTCATTGAGCACCCGTCTATACGGAAAATTTGTATTTGGCAAGAACAAGAGGGTTGAGGCCATAAGGCATATGGTAACCCCTTCAATTTCTTTCAGCGCACAGCCTGAGATGGGTACTGCCGCCAACGGCTATACCCAGATGAGTTATGTTGATGCCAACGGAATACAGCACGTTGTAAACTACAACAAATATGAGGGGCAGATAAACTCACCTCCGGGCAGGGGAAAATCCGCTGCCATGAGCTTCTCACTGGGAAACAACGTTGAGGCCAAGATAAGGGACAAGAACGACACCACCGGCACAGGCACAAAGAAGGTTAAGATAATAGACCAGCTTGCCATAGGCGGTTCATACAACTTCCTGGCAGACTCTCTCAACCTGTCCAACATCTCCGTAAATATGAACACAACCATATTCGGAAAACTTGGACTCAATGTGAATGCTACACTCGACCCTTATGCCGTAAACTACAAGGGACAGAAGATAAACACCTTCAACATTGTACAGGAGGGCGGCTTCAAACTTGCCCGCCTCACCAATGCAAGTGCCTCTTTCTCCTACTCGTTCAGCGGGGAAGGAAAGGGAAGGCTGGGATCAGACTATAAGGACCCCAATGCAAGGGGAGGTTCATACAACAACAATACCAACACTTCCAGCAGCACCGGAGGAAGTTCTTACCAGAGGGTGTACTACAACCCTATGACCGGTGAATACATTCCTGGAGGATGGGTATATTATATGAGCCCTAATGTACCTTGGTCTGTAAACATGAACTTCAACTACAGTTACAGCCTCAACTACCAGTATGCAAACGAACAGCTGCTGAAAAAGAACAACCATATGATGACAGTAGGCCTTGCCGGACAGTTGAGACTTACAGATGCACTGAATGTATCGGTGAACACCGGTATAGATATGATGAAGATGAAACTCACCACAACCCAACTCAATGCCACATACGACCTGCACTGTTTTGCAATATCTGTATCGTGGGTCCCTAACGGACAATGGGAAAGCTGGAGTTTCAGGATAAATGCCAAGGCATCTGCACTTGCAGACCTTCTGCAGTTCAAGAAGAATGCAAGTTACTGGGACAACGGTTTACGATAAGCACTTGAAATCCACTTATAACTATACTACTATGGAAAAGAAGATTGTATCAAGCCCAAAAGCACCTAAGGCAGTGGGCACTTACAGCCAGGCAGTAATTGCCGGCAACACCATTTATGTATCAGGCCAGTTGCCTATTGATGCCAACACAGGAGAGTTTGTACCGGGCGGCATTACCGAGCAGCTCCACCAGATTTTCAAGAACCTCCAGTATGTTCTTGAAGAGGGCGGCTATACATTTGCAGATGTTGTAAAGACAAATGTATACCTTCAGGACCTTGCAAACTTCGGCACCCTTAACGAGGTATACGCAATGTACTTCAAGGAGCCATATCCTGCACGTGTTGCATTCCAGGTTGCAGCGCTTCCTAAAGGTGCATTGGCAGAGATTGAGGTGATTGCCGTAAAATAATGGCGGAGAATTCCAAAAAAAGAAAAAATTGACGGGTGAAAGGTAAACTTTTACCCGTTTTCTTTTGTTTCTAAGAAAGATAGTTTTACCTTTGCTGATGTCCAGCAGATATCTGTGCGGGACATTCTCAAAAAAAAATCCCAGAAAAAACATATCATAAAAGTTTTATATGTACGACATAATGGAGTTGAGCAATAAAAGTTTGGAAGAACTTTATGCCATTGCTGAAAATTTGAATGTAAAGAGAGTGAAGTCATACTCAAAAGATGAACTTGTATACAAGATTCTTGATGAGCAGGCTATACAGGGGGTAAACACACCTATCCGCAAAAAACAGAGGAACAGGATTGTCTCTCCAAAGAGCGTTAAAGTTGAAAGCCCTGTAAAAGAGGTGAAAGAGATTTCAGAAGCAAAAGAGGTGAAGGGAGAGAAAGAGACAAGGGAAGTGAGGGAGGAACCGGCAAGACGTCCAAGACAGCGCATTGCAAGACCCGATGCCCAGGTACAGCAGGCACCGGCAGAGAAGAAAGCCCCTGCAGTACAGGCACAGCCGGAGAATGCGGCACCTGAACAGGTTGAAGCCATTGCACAACAACAGGGTTCAGAAAACGCACCTGTAAAGAAAAAGAGGGGACGCAAACCTATGAACAGGAACAACCAGGGAGAGCCGGCAAAAGAGGTACAGGAGCAGGAAAACGCACTTGCAGAGAGCACTCCGGCACAGGTGGAGACACCTCAGCAGCAGAATGCCCCTGAGATGCCACAGGAACAGCCGGATGCTGTACCTGAGGAGACAAAACAGGATAATGCGCAGGAGAACAACCACCACGAAAACCAGAACCAGCACAAAAAGCCACAGCAGCCTAAAATTGAGTTTGAAGGGATTGTAGAGGCAAGCGGAGTTCTTGAAATTATGCCTGACGGATATGGATTCCTAAGATCATCCGACTACAACTACCTAAACTCACCTGATGACATCTATGTATCGCAATCCCAGATAAAGCTTTTCGGGCTTAAAACAGGTGATACCCTGTTCGGAGAGATAAGGCCTCCAAGGGAGGGTGACAAATACTTCCCACTTGTAAAGGTTAACCAGATAAACGGAAGAAGCCCAGAATATATAAGGGACAGGGTACCGTTCGATTTCCTTACCCCACTCTTCCCCGACGAGAAATTTGAACTTACAGCAAACGGACACAACAACCTTTCTTGCCGCGTTGTGGATATGTTCACCCCTATCGGCAAAGGACAGCGCGGACTCATTGTTGCCCAGCCAAAGACCGGTAAAACAATGCTCCTTAAGGAGATTGCAAATGCAATAGCAGACAATCACCCTGAAGTTTATATGATTGTACTCCTCATAGACGAAAGGCCTGAGGAGGTTACAGATATGGCCCGCAGCGTTAAGGCTGAAGTTATTGCATCCACATTTGACGAACCTGCAGAAAGGCACGTAAAAGTTGCCAACATTGTACTTGAAAAAGCCAAGAGGCTTGTTGAGTGCGGCCACGATGTTGTAATCCTTCTGGATTCAATTACAAGGCTTGCACGTGCATTCAACACCGTACAGCCTGCTTCAGGAAAAGTGTTGAGCGGTGGTGTGGATGCCAATGCACTCCACAAGCCAAAACGTTTCTTTGGTGCAGCACGTAATGTTGAGAACGGCGGTTCGCTTACAATCCTTGCCACTGCCCTTACAGAGACCGGGTCCAAGATGGATGAGGTTATATTTGAGGAGTTCAAGGGTACAGGAAACATGGAACTCCAGCTTGACAGGAAACTTGCCAACAAGCGCATTTTCCCTGCTGTGGATGTAACCTTGAGTTCTACCAGACGTGACGACCTTCTATACAAACAGGAGGATGTGAACAGAATCTGGATACTCAGGAACCACCTTGCAGATATGACCAGCATAGAGGCTATGGAATTTATGAAAGAGAGGCTTGAGGGCACCCTCAACAATGAGGAATTCCTCATCTCAATGAACGGATAATTGCAATTGCATATACAGCAAAAAGGGGGAGCCTTCCGGTTCCCCCTTTTTTATGCTTCATCTCATAAATCATTTCAATTTTGCAATCACTGTCTCACAAGCAACAACCTTGTCACCCACCTTTACATTAACCTCGCTTCCTGCAGGGATGAAAATATCCATCCTGGAGCCGAATTTGATGAAACCTACCTGTGAACACTGCGAAACCTGATCCCCTACATTTGCATAACATACAATCCTTCTGGCAATATAGCCTGCAATCTGCCTGAAGAGCACTTTTGTGCCGCCTGCTGTCTCTACTGCAATGCTTGTACGCTCATTCAGAACCGAAGCCTTTGGATATGAGGCCACAATGTATGCACCCTGGTGGTGTTTGCTGTAAAGTACCTTTCCTCCTACCGGATAGTAGTTCACGTGCACATTAAAGATGCTCATGAATACGGAAATCTGAATGCAGTTTGTCTTCAGATACTCATCCTCTTCAACTTCCCTCACCTGCACAACCTTGCCATCACACGAAGCCATAACAAGGTTGCTGTCAATTACAGAGGTCCTTTTTGGAACCCTGAAGAAACGGACTACAAAGGCAAATATGAGAACGGCAATCACTGCCAGCACCTTTGCCAGAAGTCCCCATCCCAACAGATAATATCCGCCCAAGACTACAGCCGAAGCAATTATGAATGCTATAGCTATTATGTTATAGCCTTCCTTATGTATTTTCATAGAACAAAATTGTAGGTTCAACAGGTTTTTATGCGGCAAAGAATATCAGATACACAATTGCAACAGGGAAAGCGAGCAGCGCCCCGTCGAATCTGTCCAACATTCCTCCATGACCCGGCATGATGCTGCCGGAATCCTTAACACCAAAGTTACGTTTTAATTGAGATTCCACCAAATCGCCCAACACTCCAAATACACAGATAATTGTTCCAAGCGCCACTGCATCAATAAGGGAAAGTTCAAGTAACCCAATGTATCTGAGTACTATAGCCCCTGCTATTGAGAGTATGAGACCTCCAAAGAACCCCTCCCAACTTTTTTTGGGTGAGATTGAAAGGAAGAGTCTGTGGTTGTTCATCTGTCCCAAAGTTGAGCCCAACAGATAAGCCCCCACATCTGTACACCAGAGAAGGACCATCATAGAAAGGAGCAAATTGCCGTTATAGACACCTGTTTTGTCAAACAGTACAAGAGAGAACAGCGAAAACGGCAGAGCCACATATACAAGTGCCGCTATTGAGAACGGGAACATCTCATATCCGTTGGGCTTCCTCTGCTGCACTCCGTCCACAATCCGGATATCGTGCACATTGTACCTCTTCACATACATATTGGAAATGAAGATTCCAACTATCGGGAGCATTGTAAAGAGCAGATACAAAGGATCCATACCGTATGCAGTTATAAGGAAAATGTTTGCAAACAGGCTTATTGCAGCCACAATTGTAAATGCCTTTGCCGGAAGGTTCTCTGTTGAAAAACCTTTTCCAATGGTTATATTGAGGAACTCATATACGGCCAATGTCATTATAATGCCGAATACAACAGCAAAGGCAACCGGTCCATACAGGATGGATCCGATTACCAATACAGTAAATGCAAGACCGCTCAGGGTCCTTATTATAAAATTCTTCATCAGTTTTCAGTTGCAGGCTTGTTGTCAGTTTCGGCATCCGCTTTCTCCGGCAACTCTGTTGCCGCAGGTGCCTCCTCCCCCTCTTTCGGTTTCCTTGGACCAAAGATGTTCTCCATATCTTCTGTAAAGATCACCTCCCTCTCAAGAAGCAGGTTGGCAAGTTTGGTGAGTCCATCCATATTAGCCTCAAGAACTTCGTGGGCCTTCTTGTGGGCTGCATCAATGAGTTCCCTGGCCTCCCTGTCTATAAGTTCAGCTGTCTTCTCGCTGTATGGTTTGCTGAATCCATAGTCGTCCTGGGAATCATAGAATGAGAGGTGTCCAACCTTTTCGCTCATACCAAAGTAACTTACCATAGCATAAGCCTGTTTTGTTATCTTCTCAAGATCACTGAGGGCTCCGGTAGAGATTCTGCCGTTCACTATCTCCTCTGCCACACGACCTCCTATTGTTGCAGCCATCTCCTCCATCATCTGCTCCTTGGTTGTAATCTGCCTCTCTTCAGGAAGATACCAGGCTGCACCAAGGGCTTTGCCCCTTGGAATGATGGTTACCTTAAGAAGCGGATTGGCATTTGGAAGAAGCCAGCTTACTGTAGCGTGTCCCGCCTCGTGGAATGCTATTGTCTTCTTCTCTGCAGGAGGTATTATCTTGCTCCTCTTCTCAAGTCCGCCCACTATCCTGTCTATGGCATCAAGGAAATCCTGTTTCTCAACATACTTCTTGTTTTTTCTTGCCGCTATAAGGGCTGCCTCATTGCAGACATTAGCAATATCGGCACCTGAAAAACCGGGAGTCTGTTTTGAAAGGAATGTTGTATCCAATCCCGGCTCCAGTTTCAGTTTTGCAAGGTGTACCTTGAATATCTCCTCCCTCTCCTTAAGTTCAGGAAGGTCTACGTGTATCTGGCGGTCGAACCTGCCGGCACGCATAAGGGCCTTATCCAATATATCTGCACGGTTTGTTGCAGCAAGTATGATTACTCCAGAATTGGTGCCGAATCCGTCCATCTCTGTAAGCAACTGGTTGAGAGTGTTCTCCCTCTCGTCATTTGAAGAGAAACCTGTATTTTTGCCCCTTGCTCGTCCCACTGCATCAATCTCATCTATAAAGACAATGCACGGAGCCTTCTCCTTTGCCTGTTTGAAGAGGTCCCTTACACGTGATGCACCCACACCTACGAACATCTCCACAAAGTCTGAACCCGAAATTGAGAAGAACGGCACATTAGCCTCTCCTGCAACCGCCTTTGCAAGCAATGTCTTTCCTGTACCCGGAGGGCCCACAAGAAGCGCACCCTTAGGAATCTTGCCACCCAAAGCAGTATATTTTGCAGGATTGCGCAAGAAATCCACAATCTCCATAACCTCAACTTTTGCCTCCTCAAGGCCGGCAACATCCTTGAAAGTAACCTTTATGTGGTTGTCTTTGTCAAAGAGTTTGGCCTGCGATTTCCCCACATTGAAGATTCCGCCGCCACCGCCGCCACCGCCAACATTCTTGGACATGTTGCGCAGTGCAAAGAACCAGATAGCCAATATGATTATTGGGAGAAGCAGCCAATCCAGCACCCTGCCCCAGTAGTTTGTCCTCTCTTCTGTTTCAATTGAGAACCTCTTCTCCTGTGGAAGTGCGGCCCTTGCCTCCTCCAGCTGCTGCTCCGAATCAAAATTGCTTGATACTATAAAGTAGAAATGAGGGCCGTATTTCGGCTCCCTTCCACCAAACATGTTCTTGTATTTCCCCAGACTGTCTGTCTTTATGGAAACCTCCGCCCTGTGCTGGTTTGTGATGAATGTAACCTTCTCCACATCTCCCTGCGGAATCATCTGCTCCTTCACCTTATACCACTCGGTCTTGAGCGGATCTCCCCCGTTTGCACCAAAGAAATACATATACCCTATCATAATCAGAAGGGGTACATATATCCATATTGCATTGAATTTTGGCTGGGGAGCCTTCCCTTTTCCTCTCTTGTTGTTTGTCTGTTTTGCCATTTTACTCCTCTTCGTATGTTTTCTTCACTGCATCTGCCCACAAATCCTCAAGGCGGTAGAATTCACGGTATTCTGTCTGGAAAATATGCACAACTATATCTGAATAGTCCATAATTATCCAGAAAGCGTTCTCCTTTCCCTGCTGGCGCACCACCTTTGTATTGCATTTCACAATCATCTCCTCCTCAATGTTGTCTGCTATTGCAAGCACATTAGGTGTTGAATCTGCGTTGCATATTACAAAATGGTCACAAATTGAAGTGCCTATACCGGTAAGGTCCAATGTGCATACATTTTTTCCTTTTTTGTCCTGTATTGCCTCAACTATAGTCTTTATTGCAAGTTCTGTAGGATTCAGAACAATAACCTCTTTGCTCTCTTTTGCAGTTGTCTTCTTTGCGGCTACCCTCTTTTTCAATGAAGGTGCAGCCTTTGTTGTCTCTTTTTTAACAGCCACTTCTCTCAAATTTTAAGTGTAAATCATTAATTTTGCATTACAAAGATACAGCAAATATCCGGCCAATTACAATTATGGAGAAAAATCTTGGCATAAAGTGGTACGATACCATAGATTCCACCAACTCGCAGGCTGCAAGGGAATTGGATACTGCTCCGGAAGGGAGCGTATGGATTGCAGATTTCCAGACCGCAGGACGTGGGCAGAGGGGCAACAAATGGGAAGGGAAAAAAGGTGAAAACCTCACATTTTCAATACTTTTCAGGCCGGAATTCCTCCATCCTGCAAAGCAGTTCCTCATATCCCAGATATGTGCCCTTGGGGTAAGCAGATACCTCAATGGCAAGGGTTTGCCGGCCAAGATAAAATGGCCCAATGACATATACATAGAGGACAGAAAAATTTGCGGTATGCTCATAGAGCACTCCCTCAGGAGTGACAAATTGGCAGTAAGCATTGCAGGTATAGGGCTCAACCTCAACCAGACCGTTTTTGATTCGGATGCCCCCAATCCAACCTCAATTATGCTGGAATTTTCTTCCCGACAAATGGAGCATGCACACCAGTTCAACCGCAGGAAAGAACTTGCCTCCCTGCTGGGATATATCTTCACAGCATATGATGAACTCAGGGAGGGGTTTGAAGAGGAACTTGACAACGAGTATACAGAAAACCTCTACAGGCTTGGGGAGTTCCACAAATTCATTGAAACAGACTCTGAAGCCCCGGGAGATGTACCGGTTGAAAAGATGGCCGCAGGAAGGGAAATCACCGCACGCATCATTGGCACAGACAGATACGGATGTGCAATACTTGAACTGGAAAACGGGGAGAGAAGAACCTATCCATTCAAGGGGATAAGGTATGTCATCTGATCATCTCCTTCTCCTTCTCCTTCCCCTTACAGTAAAGTACACCGCCACCGCACATAAGAACACCGCAGCAAGCAGATACCCCAGCGGCACAAAATCATCATTTTCAACAGAATCCTCACCCTCAGCAGGATTCATTTTCCCCTGCTCCAGATATTGTGCAAATGCAATCCACTCCGGCACCTGTTTCCCCTCTGGGGTCCGCAGGCACGGGATTTTATCGGGAAGAAGGGGATTCCCCAGAGAATCTTTTGTCTGTGCGGAAAGGAGTCCGTATGATTCCTTCTCCAGAAGCCCTATGAGTGCCGCTGTATAACTTCCCGTTACAATCATATAGAGGGAATCAGCCTCTGCAGGCCTGCCAGAAACCATAACTCTGTCTACCCTCAGGAACGGGAGCCTTGCGCTGTTGTACCTGTATTGCAGTCCACTGAAAAAGAGGCGCATATCCTCAAGATAAGGGGCAACGGAAACGGTCATTTCACACAGGTCTCCAAGTTCTTTGCCGGTAAGGAAGGCATAGACCAGCGGCCAGCCGCTATACCCCTCTTCGTTCTCCCCCAGAGAGAGCACCTCAAAGGCATCCCTGCCCCTTGCCGCCCCTTTTTCAAGCCCTTTGCGCACCATACCGTAAGGGACAACACCCACAATCTTCTCTTTTGGAAAATCCGGGAACAAGTCCCGTGCAACTGCAGCATAAGAGGCGGCAATATTGCTTCCAAGAGACATTCTCCCCTCCTCATCCACCAACTTTGGAAAATCCATTTCCAGCACAGCCAGAGTATCATCCAATCCTATTCCCGACAAATCACTTATGTTTCTCTCTGCAATGCAATACATTGAATCTGCCCATTGCCTCATCTGTGGATGCTCCTCCACATCCCGGCCAATTTCAATGAGCCCATAGGACTCCAGGATTCCATTATTGAAGACAACCTTGCCAACCCACTCCCCGTATGCACCTGCAGCACCTATGAATGTACCATTCACTTCAATTGGGTTATGGAGCAGTTGGTGGTCGTGGGCACTTATTATAAAATCAATTCCCTTTACCTTGCGGGCAAGCTCCTCATCATCCCCGTTAAGTGCACCTCCGTGCGAAATTGCCATTATGTACTCGGCCCCTTCCGCTTCAAGAGCTGCAACAGCCTTGTGAGCCTCTTCATAAGGGTCCAAGAACCTTAAAGGTGAAACATCTGAAGATATTACTCCATATGCATTGTTCCCCATAACCCCAAAAACTCCGGCTTTTACACCATTGTTTTCAAAAATGGCATACTTCTTTATGGCCCTGTTCCAGAGGGAAGTTGTATCATTTTCTGCAGGAATGAGGTTTGCGCAAAGCAGTTCCGGGAAACGGAGCAATGTATCTTTGGAACGGGCAACTGAAAACATTGAGTGGAGGGCACCGGTACCGAAATCAAAATCGTGGTTGCCGAATGTTGTGGCATCATATCCAATGCGGGCCAGAGCCCTGTATTCCACCGCCTCCTGGGCAAACAAAGTATGGAAGATGCTTCCCATTGCAATGTCACCGCCATCGAGCAACAGGAATGCAGCACCTTCCTGCTGTGCCTGCAGCCTCTGCTGCTCCACTATGGTGGCAATCTTTACCAGACCTCCTGTACTGTCTTTATGGGGAAGCACCTGCGAATGGAGGTCGGTTGTGAACAAAACGACAAGTTTCCTGCCTTGCCCGCCGGCAAAACAGGAAACTTGTACCATCATCAGGCACACGTAAAGGAATATGCTCCTTAACTCTCTGCCCATAATACCATTATAACCAAGCTGCCATCTGGTCTGCCAATTCCTTGGCCTTCTCACCTGCAACCTTTGCAAAGTTCTCACTCTTGTCGGCAAAGATGATTCCGCGCGATGAATTCACAAGGAGGCCGCAGTGTTGGTTGAGACCATATTTTGCCACCTCATCCACAGTACCTCCCTGGGCACCTACACCTGGCACAAGGAAGAAATTGTCGGGACAATACTCCCTTATCTCTGCAAGTTTTTCGGGACGGGTTGCCCCTACAACAAACATTGTGTCCTCTTTGCTTCCCCAGGTCATTGTGGTTTTGATCACCTTTTCATACAACGGTGTTTCCCCTACAGGCAACATCTCAAAATCATTTGCACTTGCATTTGATGTAAGGGCCAGCACTACAGACCATTTGCCTTTATAATCCAGGAAAGGCTGAACCGAATCCTTGCCCATATAAGGGGCCAGGGTTACGGCATCGCAAGGCATACTCTCAAAGAAACATTTTGCATAACGTTTTGCAGTGTTGCCAATATCTCCACGGTTTGCATCCGCAATAATGAGAATCTCAGGATATTTCTCCTTTATGTAGTTTACGGTCATCTCAAGCTGCTTCCACCCCTCAAGACCTTCAGCCTCGTAGAAAGCTGTATTGGGCTTGTAGGCTACTGCATACGGTGCAGTTGCATCCACTATTGCCTTGTTGAACTCAAAGATGGGATTTTCAACCCCTTTCAGGCACTCAGGGAAAAGGGCGGGGTCTGAATCAAGACCCACGCACAGGAATGACCCCTTTGCCTTTATCTGCTCATATAATTGATTGTATGTCATATTCTAATAGTATTTATAGAACAATGCTATGGATTCCATTCCCTTGTAGAACTGGCTGAGGAGGTAACTCTCATTTGGAGAGTGGATTGTATCCCTCTCAAGTCCGAATCCCATAAGGAGAGGATTTACGTTAAGGATATTCTGAAGGTCTGCAAGGATTGGAATGCTTCCGCCTCCGCGGCTAGGTACAGGCTCAATTCCGTAAACCTCCTCAACAGCCCTTGCAGCAGCCTTGTATGCAGGTGATGATATAGGCATAAGGAATCCGTTTCCACCGTGATGAGGGGTAACTTTAACCTTGATGCTCTTAGGGGCAATCTTAAGGAAGTGCTTGGTGAATTTCTCTGCAATCTCCTCGCAATCCTGGTTAGGAACAAGCCTCATTGAGATTTTTGCGTGTGCTACAGAAGGAAGTACGGTTTTGGCACCCTCTCCAATATAACCGCCCCAGATTCCGTTAACATCAAGGCAAGGACGGATACCTGTACGCTCAAGGGTAGTGTATCCCTCTTCACCTTTAACCTCTTCTATATCAAGGGACTCCTTATACTCTTTCATATCAAACGGAGCACGTGCGAACATTGCCCTCTCCTCTGCATTCAATTCTACAACATTGTCATAGAAGCCCTCTACAGTAATGTGCCCCTTCTCATCAATGAGGGAATCAATCATTGTACAGAGTGCATTTATAGGATTATGCACTGCACCGCCATAGTGACCGCTGTGAAGGTCCTTGTTAGGTCCGGTAACCTCAACCTCAAGGTATGCAAGTCCCCTCATACCGCAGTTGATGCTTGGAACCTTCTCTGAAATCATTGTGGTATCCGATACCAGGATTACATCACAGGCAAGCATCTCCTTGTGCTCTTTTGCCCAGGCTGCAAGTGAAGGTGAACCAATCTCCTCCTCACCCTCAAGGATGAATTTTATGTTGTGGCGTAACTTGTTCTCCTTTACAAGATACTCAAACGCCTTTACGTGCATGAACAACTGCCCTTTGTCATCATTTGCACCGCGTGCATATATTGCACCGTCTCTGATCTCAGGCTCAAACGGCTGTGATTTCCAAAGGTTGATAGGGTCTACAGGCTGCACATCATAGTGGCCGTAAACAAGTACCGTAGGGAGCGAAGGGTCTACCTTCTTCTCTCCAAATACTACAGGATGTCCTGCGGTCTCATATACGGCAGCGCTGTCTGCGCCGGCCTTCAGAAGCAGTTCCACAAGTTTGTTGGCACAAGCCACCATATCACCTTTGTTGGCCTCCAGCGAACTGATGCTTGGGATACGCAAAATCTCAAACAACTCCTCCAGGAACCTCTTCTCGTTTTTCTGTATGTATTCTTTCATAATGTATAGTGTTTTAAGTTTCAATTCGGTAAAACTCGAACCCCGAGATTCACTCCGCAAACTCGGGGCTCGGGTTCTTCGTTTTATACTAATGCCCCGGTGAACTTTGCCACCTTCTCTTTTGCATACGGAAGCTTTATATCCAGAGTCTTTTTCTTTCCTCCCGGCACTTCATACATTGCATCCAGCATTATGGCCTCACATATTGAGCGGAGCCCGCGCGCACCAAGTTTGTACTCAATGGCTGTATCAACAATGAACTCCAGCACTTCCTGGTCCACTTTAAGTTTTACACCGTCCAGTTCAAACAGTCTTGTGTATTGTTTCATAAGTGCATTCTTCGGCTGGGTAAGGATATCCAGCAGAGCCTCCTTTCCAAGCGGATGCAGATAGGTGATTACAGGCAGACGTCCAATGATTTCCGGTATGAGCCCATAGGATTTGAGGTCCTGCGGCGCCACATACTGCAGAAGGTCCTTCTTGTCTATTGAGGCTGTCTTCTTCTGCGCTCCATAACCCACCACCTGGGTATTGAGCCTCTGGGCTATCTTCCTCTCTATACCTTCAAACGCTCCTCCGCAGATGAAAAGGATATTTGTGGTATCAACTGCTATCATCCTCTGCTCCGGATGCTTCCTGCCCCCCTGCGGCGGCACATTCACAACATTTCCCTCAAGGAGTTTCAACATTGCCTGCTGCACACCCTCTCCGGAAACATCACGGGTAATTGAAGGATTGTCGCTCTTGCGGGCTATCTTGTCTATCTCATCTATGAAAACAATTCCTTTCTGGGCCTTCTCCACATCATAATCACAATCCATAAGGAGACGGGTAAGTATGCTCTCCACATCTTCACCCACATAACCTGCCTCGGTAAGTACGGTTGCATCCACAATTGCAAACGGCACATTCAGCATCTTTGCAATGCTTTTTGCAAGTAGTGTCTTTCCGGTACCGGTAGGCCCCACAAGCAGGATGTTGGATTTTTCAAGGTCAAGGTCATCCTCCTTTCCATCCCCCTTCTTCCCTGCAGCCTTCTTCTCCTGATGCATTATCCTCTTGTAATGGTTGTACACAGCAACAGAGAGGAACTTCTTGGCCTCCTCCTGCCCTATCACATAGTTATCAAGGAATGCAGTAATCTCTTTTGGTGTAAGGAGTTTGAAATCCCCTCCCGACAATTTGCTCCTGCTTGCCAGCTGCTCTTTAAAATAATCATTTGCCTGATGGGCACACTCGTTGCATATGTAGCCGTAATTGCCTGCAACCAGCATCTTCACCTCATTTGCCCCCCGTCCGCAGATACAGCAGAATTCGTCGGGATTATAATTGTTATTTTTGCCCATTCTGCCTGTTCCCTTTTGTTAGAATCTCATCAATCATACCATACTCCAGAGCCTCTTTTGCTGTCATCCAGTAATCGCGGTCAGCATCCTTGTGAATCTGTTTTACAGACTTGCCTGAATGCTCGGAAATTATCTCATAAAGTTCCTGCTTCAATTTGATTATCTCCCTTGCTGTAATCTCTATATCTGATGCCTGCCCCTCTGCACCGCCCATAGGCTGGTGTATCATAACACGGCTGTGAGGGAGAGCGCTCCTTTTCCCTTTTGCTCCGGCTGTAAGGAGCACCGATGCCATTGATGCCGCCATTCCTGTACAGATGGTTGCCACATCCGAACTTACCAGCTGCATTGTATCATAGATTCCCAGGCCGGCATAAACGCTTCCGCCAGGGGAATTGATGTACAGTTGTATGTCTGAAGTTGAATCTGTGGAATCGAGGAAAAGCAATTGTGCCTGAATGATGTTTGCCACATCATCCGTTACCGGACAGCCAAGGAAAATGATGCGGTCCATCATAAGACGCGAGAACACATCCATAACCGCAACATTCATCTGTCTCTCCTCTATGATTGTAGGATTTATATATGCACCCTGCGGAACTGCCGCTATTGCCTGGGGCACCCTGTATGCCGAATTTATCTTCTCAAATCTGTCCAATGCAAGTGAACTGATACCCATATGTCCTCTTGCAAATTTTTCAAACTCTGTCATCTTTTCTCGCTATTTTATACAACTTACAAATATAATAAAAAACGCCCGGCTTTCAAAAGGCCGGGCGTCTGTGTTTTATCGGGAAGATATTAGTTGTTCATCTTCTGAAGATCCTCAATTGAAATCTCTTTCTCATCCAAAGTTACAACGCTCCTGATGTAGCCTATAACTTTGTCCTGCTCGGTCTTCTCAACAATTCTTCTGCCCTCTTTCTCGTTTGCAAGGATAGACTCTGCATAGTGGTCCAACTGCTCCTGTGGAACATCGTTGAGGCCGTACATTGCAAACTGGTATTTTGCCATCTGTTTTGCAACCTCAAGAACCTCCTCGCGGGTAATCTCCATCTTCTGCTCACGCATAATGTACTGGCTGATCATCTGCCAACGGAAATCTTTGCAGAACAATGCGAAATCCTTCTCAATGTCCTCCATTGTGAATTTGCCCTCGTTGATGGTGAACAACCATTTCTTCATGAACTCCTCTGGAAGCTCAATGTTGGTCTTGTTCAAAAGGTACTCCCTTGCATCAAGTACAAAACGGAAATCAGCCTCCTGCTTGTACTCCTGAGCAATTCTCTCAACAACTTTAGCCTCAAAACCAGCCTCATCGGTTACAACGCCCTCGCCGAACATTCTGTCATAAACCTCCTGGGTCTGCTCTGCAGGTACAAAAGTCTTCACCTCTTTAACGGTCACCTTCCACATTGGTTCAACTGAAGCAAGCTCCTCTTTCTTAACTTTAAGAAGTGCAGCCCTGTCTGTCTCGTTTGTGAAAGTCTCGTTTACATTCACCTCAAAACTGTCACCAACCTTCTTGCCAAGGAACTGGTCCTTTGCAGCCTGGTCTGGCATCTGCCTCAAAGTAACGTAAGTACCCTCAATTTTGGTCTCACCCTGCTCAAGGTCAGCAACTACGAAGCTCTCCTCATCCTTAACCTCATCAATGTTCTCAAGTTTGCCGAACTGTTTCAGCATATTGGTCTTGTAAGCCTCTTTAGCCTCATCAGAAACCTTTACATTATAAGATACAATCTTGTCATTGCTGTCCAAAGTGAACTCAACTTTTGGAGAAAGTGCAATGTCAAATACAAACTCGTAGTTCTCATCGTTCTCCCAGTCAATCTGTTTCTGCTTCTCCTCGTTTGGAAGCGGCTCGCCAAGGATATTGAGCTTGTTCTCTGCAATGTGGTTGTTGATGCCCTCAGAAATCATCTGGTTTACAGCCTCTACCAATGCCTGTACACCGTGCATCTTCTCAATGAGTGACATAGGGGCCATACCCTTGCGGAAACCTCTGATCTCAGCTTTCCTTCTGTACTCGTTAAGAGCCTTTTTCTTCTTGTCCTGAGCATCAGCTTTGTCTATATTAACAACCAGCTCGTATGCCAAGTCATTAATTTTTACCTGTTCTACTTTCATAGTTATATTTATTATTCAATTATTATTCAACAACTTGGGAGTATCCCAAAAATAGGGCGCAAAGGTATGAAAATTTTACTGATATTCCAATTTAAAAAAATCCCTTATCTTTACCGCCAAAGAAATTATACAATCATATGAAAAAGACTATCGTAGACCTGTTTGAAAATTCAGTGAGACTGTACCCCAACAATACATTCCTGCTGGAAAAGACAGACAAAAAATTTGAGCCTACAACATACGCCCAGGTAAAGGAGAAAGTTTACACCCTAGGCGCAGGACTCCAGGCACTTGGAGTAAAGAAAGGTGACACAATGGCCCTCCTTTCAGAGGGAAGGAACATGTGGGTGATTGGAGAACTCTCAATGTTCTATGCCGGAGCCATAAATGTTCCCCTTTCAATCAAGCTTGAGGAGAGCAACGACCTTCTGTTCCGCCTGGAGCACGCAATGGTAAAGTATATAATGGTGTCCAAACAGCAGCTTGGCAAAGTGAGGCTGATTATGGACAAACTACCCCTCATTGAAAAGGTAATTGTATTTGACCAGATAGACTCATACCAGGAAAAAGAGTGCTACGTGGGAGATGTGATGGAGATGGGAAAAGAGTTCCTTGCAAACCATACTCCCGACGAGTTCCTCTCTGTTGCAAATTCAATACAGAACAACGACTACGCCACAATCACATACACATCGGGAACCACAGCAGACCCTAAGGGTGTGATCCTCACCCACAGGAACTATACATCCAATGTGGAGCAGGCCCTCACCCTTGTGGATATAGACCAGACCTGGAGGACCCTAATCATCCTTCCTCTGGACCACTGCTTTGCACACGTGGTAGGTTTCTACATTATGATGTCACAGGGTGCCACTGCAGCAACCGTACAGGTTGGAAGAACCCCAATGGAGTCATTGAAGAACATACCTCAGAACATAAAAGAGGTAAAACCTCACTTCATTTTGAGCGTACCTTCACTGGCAAAGACCTTCAAGAAGAACATTGAGAACGGCATAAAGGCAAAAGGGCCTAAAGTTGTGAAGATGTTCAACCAGGCAGTTGCAATTTCCCAATTGTACCACGGCAACGGAAATGCTGAATCAAAAGGTTGGAGAATTGTACTCAAGCCTCTTGTTGCACTATATGACAAGATCCTCTTCTCAAAAGTGCGCGAGAACTTTGGCGGAGAACTCAAATTCTTCATTGGAGGAGGTGCACTGCTTGACAAAGACCTACAGAAATTCTACTGTGCAATAGGAATCCCTATGTATCAGGGATACGGTTTGAGCGAGGCTACCCCTGTACTCTCATCAAACGGTCCGCGCAGACACCGTTTCGGATCAAGCGGAATCCTTGTAAAACCGCTTGAACTCAAAATCTGCGATTCAGACGGAAACGCACTTCCTGTTGGTGAGAAAGGTGAGATTGTAGTAAAAGGCGAAAACGTTATGGCCGGCTACTGGAGAAACCCTGAGGCAACAGCACAGACAGTAAAGGACGGATGGCTTTACACCGGTGACCTTGGCTATATGGGCAAAGACGGCCTGCTGTATGTTCTTGGCCGTTTCAAGAGCCTTCTGATTGCCAGCGATGGAGAGAAATACAGTCCGGAGGGTATTGAAGAGGCAGTGGTTGAGCACTCTGCATTCATAGACAACATTATTCTTTATAACAACCAGAGTGCGTACACTACCGCTCTAATAGTTCCAAACAAAGAGAAACTGACGGCTTACCTTAAGGAGCAGGGATTGTCCTTGAATGATGAAGAGGGCAAAAAGGCTGCAATCAAAGGTATAAGGGAACAACTTGCTGCATTTGAGAAGGGTGGTGAACTTGAGACAATGTTCCCTCACAGATGGCTTCCAAGCACATTTGCTGTGCTGCCTGAGCCGTTTACAGAGCAGAACGGAATGATAAACAGCACAATGAAGGTTGTAAGGGGTAAAGTTGAGAAGGCATACGCAGACAGAATTGAGCATATGTATACCCCTGAAGGAAAAAATATCTTCAACGAAAAGAACATAAACAGCCTATAATTGTTGTATTTTTGACTGTGCAAACGGATAATGGGAAATTTTGGAAAAATTTTAATCTAAATTAGAATTTTTATTGTTTAGTAAAATTTTATTATTATCTTTGCATAAGAAAACAGAAATAACCAATTAAAAAATTTAAGATATGCTTAGCGAGAAATTATGTAAGGCTTTCAATGCCCAGATAAATGCAGAGTTGTGGTCTGCTTACCTATACCTTTCAATGTCTATGGACGCTGCCGCAAGAGGCCAGAAAGGAATTGCAAACTGGTTTAAAGTACAGTTCCAGGAGGAGCAGGCACATGCAGAGATTATGATGAACCACGTACTTTCAAGAGGCAACAAAGTTGAGTTGGCACCTATTGCAGAGGTAAACACAACTTGGGAGAACGCTCTTGAGGCTTTCAAGGACACTTTGGCACACGAGAAAAAAGTTACCGCACTCATCAACAACCTTTATGAGATTGCACTTGAGGAGAAGGACTACCCTGCACAGAACATGCTGAAATGGTTCATTGACGAGCAGGTTGAGGAAGAGGAGAGCGCACAGGAGATCATTGACCAGCTTGAAGCTGTAGAGGGCAACAAATATGGTCTGCTTATGATTGACAAAGACCTTGCAACCAGAACCTACACTGTTCCGTCACCACTGAACAAAGGCGAGTAATTGCAGGTTGCAGAATAATGAAAAAGGGCTCACAATGTGAGTCCTTTTTTTGCACCATCTTCTGCCAGGAGGCGGTTTCCGGTACAGGAAAAGGCCCAAATATGCACCATTCCCCGCCGGAAGAAACTTCCGGTGCAGGAAAACACTCTTTTATGCACCGGAAGGGAAGCATTTTCTTCCCGACAGGAAAATGATTTGTCGGGAAGAATGTATACCTTTATGCGCAGAACTTTTCAACCGACCATGTTCATTTTTTGTTTTAAAAGAGTTTTATGGACAGACGGAGTTTTCTTAAGAAATCGGGAATAGGTGCCATAGCGGTAACAGGCCTGGCACTTGGGGGAATCATTTATGCAAAAACTGAGAAGAATATGAAGAAGATTGTGATAATTGACGGCGGTCCGCGCCGCAATATGAATACTGCGCAGATGCTGGAGAGTGTTGCGCAGGGTGCAGAATCTGCAGGTGCAGAGGTTAAGACAGTGCGCCTGTATGATATGGACTATAAGGGGTGCATCTCCTGTATGGCCTGCAAGTTAAAGGGTAAGGCATCAAATGTGTGCAAATACAAGGATGCACTTGCTCCAGTTCTGGAGGATATCTCCCAGGCAGACGGACTTGTACTTGGCTCTCCAATATATTTTGGGGATGTTACAGGGCAGATGAGGGCGTTCCTGGAGCGCCTTACATTCCCTTGGCTCTCATATAATGATTACAGCATCACTGCTCCAAAACGGATGCCTGTACTGCTGGTTACCACTATGAACGGTACCCCGGAGAGGAACAACAGCAACGGGTTCGGTTCTATGGAATATTGCATTACTGCAGCAATGGGTGAGCCGCAGAAACTTGCAGCGTACAATACATACCAGGTGAAGAATTACGGCAATTATGAACTTGCAGGATTTTCTGAAGAGGCAAAACAGCAGTGGCGCAACGGGCATTGGGAGGAGGATCTGCAGAAAGCATTTGAGGCAGGAAGAAAAATGGCGGAAACCAAAACTTTTTAATGGTTTCCGCCACTTTATTACCAAAGAGAGCATCTATTTTTTTCTGCGCATCCTTAGTGCCGCCAGCCACCCTATGCCAACAAGGCCTGCCCCTGCAGCACCATACAGCAGGTAATTTTCCTTTAATTTGAGTGAGCCCCCATTCTCTGCTGCAAAATAATTCTCCCCAAGATACTCCCCGTCTGCTATAAGTTCAAGTGCCCTCTGGAGTATGAGGTCTTTCTCTGCGGTAAAAATCTCTTCATAAGTGAGCGGCACTTCATAATCGGGCATCAGTCCCCTTCCCTTTGGAGTGCGTGGGGTTACTGCATCATCAAACACATCCTTCACCAGAGGAATCCTCAACTGTATCCTGGAGTTCGGCAGCATAATGTTCACAAACTTGTATGCAGTCATATAGTGGTATCCCGACAATGTCTCCCTTCCCACAGTAACACCCCTGCGGTTCCTTACAATCAGTGCAGGGAACACTGTGGCTGCAGAGACTGATGATTCATCGGTAAGGAGATAAACCCTACCCGGATAATGCACCAGAGAATCAGGCTCAATTGGGGCATCATAATAGTCAGAAGGGGCATAAAATCCATCCTTCCCCTCAATTGCCTTGTAGTCCTGGAATATCTCATGATCGGGAAGATAATTGAGTGCATATTTGAAACTTTCATATTTTCCGTTTGAGTTCACCTTTAGATAAGAGTCCAGTTTCTCAGACGGTTTCTCAAGGAAGAACGACACCAGTCTGTTTATAATCCTTACATCCCCGCCCGGGTTGTTCCTTACATCTATTATCATATTGGGGACACCGGCAAACTTCTTCAATGAATCTGCAATCCTATCCATTTCCACCTGGTTGAGGACAAACGAATGGAGTGAGAAAAGCACAGTACTGTCGTTCAAGACCTTAAAATCAAACCCCTTAGTCCTGCTCATATACTGGTTCTTTATATAACTCACCCTCAGTGAAGTAAAAGGGACATACTGCACCCTCTCATTCTTCATCCACACATCTTTGAACTCAGAACCGTCTGAAAATTTTACAACAGTGGTGCGTTCCCCCATAATCTCATTGCCATAGATGTAGTTCCAGGCAGAAAGTTTCATATTGTCCCTGTGGCTCTCATTCTCCCCGTCATACATTACCATCATCTTATCCACCCTTGCCACAATATCAGCGGCACTTTCACCATCAATTGACTCAATTTTCTTCCCGATAAATCCGGCACAACTCCTCTCCGCCTTGGTAACAATAATGCTGTCTCCCAGAATCCCCATCATCAGATGAGGCACGTGGATTGCCGCACCCTGTGCACCCAGCCCCGGATTGGGAGTAAGGAGGCTTACATGAGAATCGTGCACAAGTTCAGATGATATAGATGCCCTTACCACATCATAAAACCCCTTATAGGAGATGCCGTTCCTGAACTCCAGCCTTGCCCTGCTGTCAAATGCCTCAAACTGCTCCGGGGTTACAATCTCATCCAAAGAGGGGTAACACTCCTTGTAGGCATTCATAAGGACATCCATATCTTCATTTGCCTGTCCGGGAGTAAGTGTCTCAGGTATCACAACCTCACCGGCACTCTTGAATGTGCTCTTTATGCCAAAAGGGGTCATAGGGTCTGCAGGTCTGCCCCCCGCATCAGATACGGCAACCAGAATTGATGGTTCATTCACCTTATGGTAGCAATAGGCAACACTTCCAAGAACCTCCCCTTGCTTTACCTTCATTCCCGACTTCAGTTCCCTGTCCCCCTTCAGGCCATGGAAAAATATCTTGGATCCATCCGCCAGAAGCAGGGAGAGGCCGCCGGCAACATATTGACCCTTTACAGGAAGGTTCTTGTACTGCTCCCTGTATTCATCTATTTTTGAATCAAATGTACCCTGGGTAAAATGGGATGTATACATCGATTTGAGCGTTGTATATATGCCCACATTCAGGAACTGTATCTGCCCGTCTGCAGGGGCAACCACATTGCTCCCCAGCGGTGCAGTTATTATGATGTTGGAAAAATTATGTTCACTGTCAAGATACTGTTGTGGGACAAGCAACATATTCTCACCTGCCTGCGCCCCCTCTACAGGCCATCTCCATTGTGCATCCGATTTTACGGAAAAGGCAAAAAGTGCCAGGGCAACCAGGATGAACCTTGCTGCAAAAAACTTTCTTTCTGTCATGATAAATCTTGTTTTGGGATTACTTTACTATCATAAGAATTTGTTCATCTGGTTCCGGAACAGACTGTATCTTATTCTTGAATTTTTCGTTGTCGGGAGTATAGAGATGCATCTGGCCTGCCGGCACAAGTGTATCCCCTGCTTTCTGCCAGGATGCCGGGATGCCCGTCATCCCTCTTTGCGTGTGGCCTTTTGCCTGTATTGCAAACATTGCCATTATGCAGGCAATTGCTGCAAAGGAGATTATTGCGCTCCCTCTTCTGCCAAGTGGAGGGGCAAGCATCTTCCTGAACCTGCTCTCTGTAAAATAACTGTAGAACTTAGAGCCCACCGGCATTGCGGATGTAATCACCTGCTCCACAATAAGTGTTACATATTCCTTTTTGTCGGCACCTGAAGCCAATACATCATAATCAGCCTCATATTCCTGCAGCTCCTCTATATGGATTGCCGCTATATGTACAAAAGGATTGAACCACATTGCAACTTTTATTACACTTATGAGGAGTTTCTCAAACGAGTGGTGATGTTTCACGTGGCTTATCTCGTGCGCCAGCACAAGTTCCTTCTCCTTATCTGTAAGGTCTCCTGAAATCACAATCCTGTTGAAAAAAGAGAACTCATCCCCTTTGGTTCTGTTGCTTTCAAGCACCTGTATCCCTTTGTAAAGATATCTGCTCCCCATATTTTCCTGCAGCCTTTTCCTTATTCTGCATATCTGGAGGATAAATATGATTCCCATAATGGATGCACCTGCACAATATATCCACAGGAGTATCTCCTTGTGCTCCATTATACCCTGCGGAGCATAGTGGAGAGCCTTGTGCACCTGCTGTGCCATTGTAGTGTCTACCGGAATCTCCACAAAAGGGATTATTCCCGATGCTGCAATTGATACAAGAAGATACCATCTCCTTGCAGCATACGGTACATTCTTGCCCATACATACAGTATAGATAAGATATGACAATCCGCTGAGCAGAAATATTTCCAGTACAATATCCATTTATTCCTCCTTGTCAATTATCTGTTGTGCCAGTTGGAGCAATTGCTGCTTCTCCTCTTTTGAAAGCTGCTTTTCCTTGTTGAAATAAGAGACCATCTGCATAACAGAGCCTCCAAAGAAATTGGCCAGCACATTGTTGGCTACCGAGCCGGCATACTCTGCTTTCTCCACCAGCGGATAATACATATTGCTCTTCCCCTGGGAGAGATGCCCTACAAATCCTTTATCCTCAAGCAATTTAAGGAAAGTTGCCACGGTAGTGTATTTCGGCTTCTCCTCTCCATATCTCTCAAGTATATCGTTCACAGAGCCTTTGCCCAAATCCCAAAGCAGTTGCATAACCTCCTCCTCACCTTTGGTAAGACTCACTTTTTTATCTTTTTGTGCCATATTATTCCCTTTTGGATGCAAAGCTACTACTAAAATTTTAGAAGAACAAATTTTTCTTCTAAAATTTTAGTAGAAATGTATGGATAGTAAATTTATCTGTTCAATGAATGAAGCCTGAATGAGAAGTTCCCTTTGCTGTCCAGGTAGGCGAGGGCATCTTTCAGGAGGGCGAGTTTGCAGGAGTCGTTGATGTCTGAGTGGAAGACTATCTCTATAAAGGTTTCCAGGCCGGCGTCTGTGAGTTTTACCTCCTCAACCAGATACAGAACAGGATTCTCCTTTTCAAGTACAGAATCCAGATCAAATGGAAGATCATAATTGCTGAACTCCTCCTTCATATCTTCAAGAGTGTAGTCCGGTGCAACATTGCTGAAAAGACCCAACTTTTTTGCTATGAGCATAAGCATCTGGCCAATCTTGTCAATTTCTTTAAGAATATAATCTTCCATTTGTCTATATCTGTTTTATTGTCATTTCTTAATGGTCTGCAGGGCAACCTTAAGTTTGTCCCAGTATTCAGGAGTGTTGTCTATCCCCTCAAGGGAGAAGAAGCATACACCGGTTGAGCCGCCGTTATCCACATATTGCAGGAACTCCGGTATTCTGTCTGAAGGAACGTGTCCTACAAAGAGACCTGAACAAAGTTTTGCCGGATTGTCTGCCGCCTCAAGGGCCTCCACACCCTCTCTGGTTGCAGTTTCAACCCAAGGGTCCTCCTTTGCATAGAATTTGTGATAAATCATCGGGAAGAGGAAATCAAAGTTCCTGAAGTTTGCCCAATCCTGCCTTACAAGTTTTTTTGATTCTTCCGGTGAGGCAAATACTGCTGCAGAGGCTGTCTTGCCGCATTTCTTTATTTCAGCCGCTATCTCAGAGGCCATTTTTGACATAAGGTCCCATCTGAACTGCATCCACTGCTCATTTGCAGTAGGGTCTTCCAGATCAAGCGGATCAATACCTGTGAGTTTCTTGAACTCTGCACGGCAGGTTTCGCAATAGCAGAAATCCCACAACGGATATACCTTGTCCTGTACAACACCGCGGGACTCGTGCAAGCCATATGGAAGAATTACATCCGGATACCTTATGAAATCAAGGTGGATCCCGTCCAATCCCTCAATCTCTGCCAGTTCCCTAACCCTATCCTTAAGGTACTCGGTACATTCAGGATGTGAAGGGCAAAGCCATCTGTAATGCTCCCTGTTGTACAACTTTATATCCAGGCAAGACTCCCCCTGGGCATTCACCTGATACCACTCCGGATGGGCCTCCCTAAGATGTTTCTCCACACGGTTTGTAGTCCACATCCACGCGTGAAGTTCAATTCCATATTTCTTTGCATAAGGCACAGCACGCCTTATTATCTCCAAAGCTGCGCTGTCCCTGAAAGAGGTGCTGTCCAATACAACAGGCTTGCCGCTGTGGCACTCCATAATTATTGCATCAATGCCAACCTCCTTGCATTTGCTGAAATAATGCTCAAGTTTCTCATCCGGCATTGAAAGGTTCCCGGAAACCCATCCCCACACCTTCTCCTTCTCAGGAGCACAGGAAATGAGGCAGAATGCCGCTGCCAATACCAGCACCGCGGATTTAAAAGTACTCTTTCTCATAATATTCAAGTTAGTATAACTCTCCAAAGATAATGAATCTTCCCGACAAATCATTTCTCCTTAATCTTTGCCTTCAGTCTTGACACCCTATTATAAACGACACTCTTGTCTTTTTGCAGCAGTACAGAAATCATTGTAGGGGTAAATCCGGCCTGAATGAAACTATTCATCCCGCAGATATAGAACCGGATTCTTAAATGCTGCCCTCCTCGCTTGAAGATAAACGGACAGGAAAGCAATACCGGCAACAATAATAATAGCCAATATATAAACCCAATATGTGGAGTTCAGGCGATAGGGATAGCTCAGGATAATGGCATCGTTTATTATAATTGAAAGGATGATACCGATGATACTTGAGGCTACCACTATTTTGAGGTACCGATAGATGTGACGACGGATTTCTTCACCGCCCGTTGCCCCGAAAACCTTCCGGACAGCCGAATCCTTCCTATGTAATGAAATATAATAAGTGCTCATTGCAACCAAGCCAAGAACGGTCAGCAAAAGGGCAAGCAACGCATAAATAACCACCATTGACAGTATTGCTTTCGTAGGAGATAACGATTTTTCGTAATAACTGTCTATATATCCGGCTGATTTGGGTAATGCATAATCATACTTGGTGTCCGAAAAAGACTTCCTGAAAGTTCCCAGTATCTCTTCCGGATAAGAATCATAACGGCCCTCGGTATTGATTACCAAGCGGTTGAATTCACCTGAATTTGATACTTTCAAAGCAGCCGGTATGTCATTCTCTGCATTGACAACGAAATCTGATACAATACCCCTAACTTCGGCCCCAAACCTGCTTGCAAGATATCCATCATCAATACCGGATTTATCCTGTAAGGTAATATCTCTGGCACTATGGGTGAGCCACAAACCATCAGAAACCTTTTTTCCGGGGTCCGTTACAAAACCAAACGCATTAAAGGCATCTGCATCACAATGGATTACATAAAGGTCTGTTTTTGCACCATCTTCAGACTTTAGCGTGACTCTTGAATAGCTGCCATCTCCAGGACAATCATTGGAGAGTCCCACCGCCTGGACAAATGGCAAAGAACGCAGAGCATCTGCCGCTGTGGCGAGCGCTTCCCTTGGATAATTCCCGGATATCACAAAGACGTTCTCAGCCATCTCTCCACGAGGCCGGTCCGCCATCTTTTTGTATTGCGCGTAAAACAGAATGGACACAGATAAAAGGACAATGGAAATGAAGCATTGTATACCAATGAGAATGCTGCTCGTATCCTTTTTCAGCTGTGCACGATATCCACCATTTACTATGTCTATGGCAGAATACCTTTTTGCTATTTTTGAGGGAATTAAAGCGGTTATGGCTGAGAGAAGAAGAATGAAAACGCCATAAAAAAGAATCTTTCCGGGCGTTATCGAACTGTCCAGTACTATGAAGGTATGAGTAACGTTAAAGAAACTGTTAAAAACAGGGAAGATGTATTTGGACAGGCCATAACCCAAAACAAAGCATACGGAAGTAACGAGGAGTGTTTCCAGAAAGTTAGCCATCCTTATTCCTCTTTCGGAAGATCCAAGCAGTTTCTTCAATGCCCATTCTTTCCCTCGCTTGGTTGAAAGTGCAACATTCAGATTGACATAGTTGACGAAAGCGAAGATGAAGAGGATTATACCAAAAATCTCAACTGCCCATAGCGATAATCCCCAAGTCTGGGTGAGAGTGTAATTATATATATTGGACGATATCTTGTCATATCTGATCAGTTTTATAACTGTATCCGGATGCTGTGCATAATAAGATGAATAAAAGTTTTTACAAGCGTCCTTACACTTGTTCAATATGTCTTTGGCCTTGAAGCCATCTTGAATCCGAATGAACGTAACGATATCGTCCCAATAACCTGATGGATTTGCCCATTGGGCATCCAGCATCGGGGAATCAATGCTGAAAATGATCTCTGGTGATGGAAGTAAAGAATTATGCAAATCGTCAAAAATTCCATTTACAATATATTCCTCTCCTGCACAGGTCAATGGTTTTCCCATCGCATCAGCGCCGATTTTTGCCGCCAAACTCCCGGAAATCAAAACCGATTTGCGATCTGCCAGTGACAACGGCGAGCCTTCGGAGAAGTTGATATCAAAGAATGTGAAGAAATCCTGACTGACGGCAATACCCAAGGCACTTAGTGTATTGTTACCAACGGATATCCCATTGTTCTCAACAACAAAAACCTGTGCATACCGGTCAACCTCTGGAACTGCCTCAATCAACTCCCGCCCCAAGCCTATTGTCGTTTCAAATGTTTCAACAGGACAGACAGCGTAAACGCGTTTGAAATCCTTTCCGTGGTCTATTTCCCATTTGTCAGAAAAGAAAGACAAAAGAGGAATGGTAAAAGCCAAGGCAACACCAATACCTATCACCTCTACGGTGGTATACCATTTATTCCGGAACAGAAAACGCAAGTATTCAATCATAATTGTATAAGGTCTGTAAAGTTTCTTTACACTTTTTTATTAAAAATAAGGTTAAACCCATATATACCAACAAAACCGTGCCAAGAAGGGTATTATCCTTATTCTATGCAAGTTGCACATTTCTTAAAAAGAAAAAACTGTAAAGTTTCCTTACACTTTACAAAATATGTAAAGCTCAGACAGAAGCCACTAGCCGACGGCAAACTGTCATTGTACTTGGATTTCTATCCTCCGATCACCGACCAGGTGACAGGCAAAAAGACACGCCGGGAATTCCTGCAGCTCCACATCTGGGAGAAGCC